>NZ_CP095488.1 GCF_023028345.1 Halorientalis marina
CGCATCAGTACCCGTCCGCAGACAGTAGTGACCGTCCGTCTCAACCAGCCACTCGTATACTGCCGCCGGCAATCCCCGAACTCGGAAATCCGGAACCGCCCCCCTGTCGTTTATCAGCATCCCGGCTGAACACCTCGGCCATGATCGAGGACGCCCGCGTCCTGCGGGAAGGGTTCGTCCCCAGCGACATCATCCACCGGGATGGGGAGACGAACGCGCTGACGCGTGTCCTCGATCCCGTCACAGCAGGGACGGCTGCCGATCCAGTGCTCGTGACCGGCCCTTCGGGAGCCGGCAAAACGACGCTGACCAAGTTCGTCGTCGACCGGCTCCGGGAGACGGCACTCGATGTCGAATCGGTCCACGTCAACTGCTGGCAGTCCTACTCGCACTTCCGGGTCGTCTACAAGATCCTCGAAGGGCTGGGCAAGACAATCGACGTGCACCGGCAGTCGACGCCACAGGACGAACTCCTCAACCGACTGGCTGCCTACGACGGGCCGCCGGTCATCGTGACGCTGGACGAAGCCGACCAACTGGAGGAGGCCAGGGTCATCTACGACCTGTACCGGCTGGACGCCTTTTCGTTCATCCTCGTCACGAACAGCGAGGAGGAACTCCTGTCGGGACTCGACGAGCGCGTCCGGTCGCGCCTCCAGACTGCCGAAACGATCCACTTCGACCGCTACACCGTCGACGAACTCACCGACATCCTCTCCGATCGGGCGACGCACGGTCTCGCCCCGGAGGCGATCGACCGCGAACAGCTACGGCGGATTGCCGACGCGGCGGCGGGTGACGCCCGCGTGGAGCTGAGTATCCTCCGGAGTGCGGCACGGCGTGCCGACTGCCAGAGCGCGGCGCGGATCACCGCCGAGCACATCGAAGCTGCGATCCCGGAGGCGAAACGCGAGGTCCGCTCGAAGAACCTCGATTCGCTCCGGCAGGAACAGCGCCACCTGCTCGATATCCTCGCCGAGGCGGGGGAGCTTTCGCCCAGTGATCTCTATGACCGCTACACCGACCGCGTCGAGGACCCCCGGACCAAGTGGACGGTTCGATCCTGGCTCCAGAAGCTGGCGCACTACAATCTCGTCGAAGCGTACGGGAGCGGGCCCAACCGGACCTACCGGACGCGGAACGTGGCGAGCCCTTCGATCCCACCGATGGCTTGTTCGACCGTCGCCAGTCGATTCGCCAGCGTCTGTTGACGTTGTGTGCGGCTCAACTCCGTATCGAGTTCGGCATCGCGCCACGGGAGGAGGATATCCAGCCGAGAGTGACGCTTCAGCCCGCTGCTGGTGCCGGGTGCGGCTTCAACGACGACGTAGTGCTGCCAGCCGTTTGGCTCCCACAGCGGTCGATCCTCGCGGTCGTACCATGCGGCCAGTTGTTGGTGGTACTCCCGGGTGAGCGCCGCCTGCTGTGGATTGGAATCGATCTCGACCCGGTCACGCGCGCCACGGTCGGCATGCGTGGTCGCAACCCCGCTCTCGGCACCGGTCGTCGTCGACCAGAACGTGAGCGGGATCTCGTCGATCTCCTCGTCCAGTGCTGTGGTCAGTTGCTGGGTGAGCGCCTCGGCGTCGGTCGGCGACTGGAGGGCCGTGTTCGTCGGCGTGACTCGCACCAATCCTACGTAGGTTCCGTCCTCGCGCTCGACGGTGCCGTCCTCCATGATCGACCGGATCCCGTGTGGCGAGCGTACCACGCCTTCATCGTGGTCCCACGGGAGCGTTCGCCGCAGTCGCCAGTCAGCCACGAGGTCGCGGACGCGTTCCGCAGGGCTGGTGAACTGCCGGGTCGAGATCCGGAGATACGTCCCCACCAGTGCCAGCGGCACGGTCAGCATTCCAGCGCCGATGGCAAGGAGGCCGTGGTCGAACAGCAGGCCCCCGAGACAGACCACTCCAGTGAGGGCGGCCGGCAGGTACACGATGGCATCCTGGATGGTTAGCTCCCGATACAGCCGAACGTCCGTATCGATCCGCGGTGGAACGACTCGTCGCGGATCGCGTCTCTGCTTGGTGTCAGTCATGGGATTTAGTCAGTCGTCGTCTCACGGTCGATCTCCGCAGCTCTTCGCACCAGTCGCGACTGCTCGGGCCGTGCCCCCTGCTCTGCTCTCCCGGGCGGGAGTGCGCTCGGTGTCTCAGCACCCTCGCCAGCGGGGAGGCCGGCCTGTGGGCCAGCCCCTTCACTGGAGCCGCTCTGGAGCGCGGGGGTGCTCGTCGTCCCACTGGGCAACGCTGCCTTGTTCGTTCCCCCCGAGAGTGCCGTTGCACGCGACGGTGTCCCCTGCTGGCCGGGGCCCCGACTTCCACGCCCGGCCCCGAACGCGGACAGTTTGTCGCGAATCCCGTCGAGATTCGGCCTGTCGGGGAGTTTGCTCTGGAGGCGCCGCGACCGGCGGATCGTCGTCACCCGGGGGAGCCCGAGGCGCAACAGCATATGCGGTAGGACGACGAAGATCAGCAGGAGACCGACAGCTGTCACCAGCAGCGTCAGCAGGAAATCCGACCCGTCGACGGGCAGGTTGAACAGGATCCGTGCGAGGGCGGCCTGGATAATCTTCAGGACGATCAACGCAAAGTACGCCGCCAGTCCCATCCGCCCGATCGACCGCAGGTAGAAGTTCGGCTGCCCGCGCAGGCTCCAGAACAGCGGCCACATCCCCGCCGTGAGGTAGGCGAGTGCCCACTGGACGAACATCACGAGCAGTCCGAGCAGGACGATCCCCGATTCGATGAGCAGCAGGATAGCGACCAGGACGACCCCAATCCCGAACCGCGAGAAATTGACTGGCGTCCGGATGAACTCGCCGCCGGAGGGGGCAAGGACGTCCGCGACGACCGTCGCCCCGTGGAAGCCAACCGGGAAGAGCAGCCAGCCGAAGGCGATCATCACGACCGACTGGACGACGCGGCGAATCGACTGCCGTCGCCGTCGCGGATCGCTCGTATCGAACGCGGCCATCCCTGCGGGCATCAACAACAGCAGGGAGACAAACGCGATCAGGCCGTAGGCGACCTGCAGGCCCTGCCACCAGTCACTGCTCGGCGTGGCCCAACTCGTCGGATCGGTCGCGGATCCGGGAGCAGGCACGCCGTAGACGATATCGGAGAACTGGTCGAGGAGGTCCTCGATACCGTGGGCAATATCGGCCGCGAAATCGGCCAGCGCTCGCCCGGGATGGGTGAGCCACCACGGGATCAACCCTCCGCCGCGGATGCTGCTCTCGAGTTTGTTAATGAACGTGTGCTGGAAGTCCTCGCAGTCCTCGCGGGCCTGGCGCTCTGCCTCGGTCAGCGAATCCGAGTGGTCAGTCGGGTCCGCTCCGACGCCCGCGGTTTCGTTCAGGAAGGTGCTCCCGGGGTCGAGATCGCAGACCTCCGCTTCCATGTAGGACTGTAAGTCCGTCCCGCCGAGGCAGGCCAGCGTGGCACAGTTCGTGTTCAGGTAGATGAACAGCCCCGTGGCACACTCCGTATCGATCGTGTCGGCGGCGTTCGGCCACATCTGCTCGCTGTAGCCCCACGGCCCGGCGAGGTTCTGGAGTTCGTCGGCGTTCTCGCAATCTTCGGGGAGGTCGACGGTCTGGTCTTCGTCCTCGTTGTCGTCGTCATCATCCTCCTCCTCCTCATCATCGTCTTCATTTTCTTCGTCGTCCTCGCTTCCGGGCGCGTTCGCATCGTTTTCGTCCTCCGACTGGCCGCCATCTGCTCCTCCACCACCGCCACCGTTGCCACCGCCAAGGATGTCGTCGACGATCCCGCCGATCGGATCCGGTGGCTGCCACCCACCGCCACCGCCGCTATCGCCACCATCGTCCGACGAGTCGTCGTCCTCCTGTGCGACGGCGACCCCAGCTCCGGCTCCAACAGCAACGAGGAGCACAACGACGAGGGCGCCACAGACGAGTCCGCTGGTCAGTCTCGTTCGCATCCGTTCAGGTCGATCACAGCGGGACGATGAGCAGGATATCCACGTTTTGAGAGATACAGGAGACCGTCGGGTAGCCGATGACCTCCATCATCGCCAGGAAGATCCCGGGCACCATCGCCCCGACGACCGTCATGACCGACCCCCGCAGGAGACGTTGCCCCCGCTGGACTTCCTCGGTCTGTGAACTCCCGAGTTTGTCGAAGGCCATCATCCCCCGGAGGACGGCTTTGATTAGCAGGTAGAGTGCGATCAACACGAGGATAATCCCCAGTAGCGGTCCGAGGCCCGAACCACAGACCGCGTCCTGCACCTGCTGGGTGTTGCCGCCTGCGCCACCGCTGCTAGTCGTCGTCTGGGCGTAGATACCCCAGGTGGTGACCGTTACCAGCAGTGTGCTCAGCCGGGTGAGTGCGAGTGCAACGAGGACCGCAGAGATACTCCCGATACTGGCCGCGAGTGCCCGAGCCTGTGATTGCGTTCGCCCAGCAATCCAGGTCCTCATTCGGTCAGCTATCCGTCCACCCGATTCATCTCTGTCAGTGCTAGTGCGGAGAGCCCGCATGCGGTGGGGTGGTCCCGTTCTGGTATTTAAATGATTGGGCCGGGTGAGTCGCGTGCAGATTCTTCGGCTTCTTCCGCTATTGAAGAGTCACACTCGTCCGAGTCGACACACGACCTCGAGAAACAGCTCGACATGGCTGCAGCCTACCTTGGGAAGACTGAATCGCGTATTTCGGCCGGTGATCTCGAGACGGCCATGACACAGTTATCGAGGGCTGAAAACCATTTCACGCGGGCCGAAAACAACGAGTCCACGTTCCCCGACCGATACCACCAACTTCGTGATCGCGCCAAGTCGCTGCGATCACTGATCGACAACTCCGACAAGGTCACATCGAACCTGGACACGGCCGAAGACTGTCTCGATGAGGCGTCCGCCAATCTGTCGCACAACGATTTCCTCGCGGCGAAGCGGCAAGTAGCCACGGCGAAGGGGCGACTCACTCGCGTGGACGGTCTCCTCGAAGACACGGAGCTACCACTTCCGGACCGCTATCGATCGCTCCGCGACCGGTGTGAGTCGGTCGAGGACTCGATCGCGGACGCACAGATCGGCCGGCCGCTCGAACTCGCGACCGAGCAGCTGGACGACTGTGAATCGGCCCTCTCCGATGACGATTTCGACACGGCACGAGGGCAGTTGGCAAAGGCGGGCTCCCACCTCGACGAAGTCGAAGAAAAGACCGATCGTGCTCCCGATCGGTACGAACAGCTCCGGACTCGACACACCGACCTTCAGGCTTCGATCGAGGGACTGGAACAGATCACCTCACAGCTCGACACTGCCGCGGACTGTCTCGAATCCGCGTCATCTCACCTCGCTGCCGGCGACGCCGACGCGGCGAAAACACAACTCGCGACCGCGAAGGGACGACTCACCCGGGCCGAAAACGTCGCTGGGGACTCGGACGTCGATCTCCCTGCTCGATACGAGTCGCTTCAGGAACGGTGTACCACAGTCGAAGCGTCCATCGAGCGGGCACGGGAGATCGAGGAACCACTCGAAGCGGCCGAGACGAGTGTCGATGCGTGCGAATCCCACCTCTCCAGTGGAGATATCGACGCGGCACGGACTCTGCTCGCGACGACGGAGGACCACCTCGAGCGGATCGAGGCCGCTGACGTTGCGCCCCCGGACGGCTACGAGCAACTCCGCGCTCACTCCGAGGCACTGGGCGAGCTAATCCACCGGCCAGAGGACATCGTATCGCGACTGGAGACGGTTGCGGAGCACCTCGATAGTGTTTCGTCGCACCTTCCGGACGGCGATCTCGAAACGGCCAGCGAACACCTATCGACGGCGAGAGAACGACTCTCGCAGATCGAAGCCGATTTCGAAGGCCTGAGCGTCACACCGCCACCTCGTCACGAAGAGTTGCAGACGCGCTGTGAGTCGTTCGGGCGCTCGATCGACAGCCTGGTGACTGCTCAGTCTCGGTTCGAGACTGCGACGGAGTGTCTCGAATCGGCGACGACCCATCTCAACGAACGGGAGTTCGAGGCAGCGAAGACGCAGCTGTCCACGGCGAAGGGACGACTCACGAAGGCGGAAAACGAACTCGAGCAGTTGGACATTCCTCTCCCCGAACGCCTCGAGACGCTCCGATCTCGCTGTACGTCGATGGGTGAGACAATCGAGACGGAACGACAGCGAGTGGAGGCCGAAAATGCCCTTACCGCGGCTGTCGACGCGATGAGCACGGGATACGGTGCGTACGCAGACGGGGACCTTGCGACAGCAGCGTCGAACTTCGAGACGGTCCCGGAGCATCTCGAGACCGCTCAGGATATTTCAGTCAGCGTTACGGACCTCTCCGTCGAGAAGACACCGGATACGATCGCTGCTGAGACCGCCCGCGGGCAGGTCTACGTCGAGATGCAGCGAGCCGAGCAGTTAGTTGCGGATGGGCACGATGCGCTCGAAGACCGTGACTTCGCGGCGGCTGTAGAGGCTTACGAGAACGCACTCTCGAAGTGCCGGCTGGCAACCGGTGTCGCGAGAGACCACGACCTCCCGCAGACGTGGGAACTCGATCAGCGACAGGAAACCATCACGACCTATCTCGACAACGCGGCAGAGCAGCGGGACAGAGCGGACGAAAACCGTCTCGAAACAGCCACGCAGCGACTCGACCGAGCCACACGCCTCGCCGAGACGGCAGAGCAACACGTCGAGGTCGACGACTCGGTCGCAGCCTGGGAAGACATCCAGCAGGCCCGGGACGTCGTCGACGACGCGTTCGAGCTGCTGACCGGGACCGCTGCGGACACGTCCGAAATTGAACGACGGGCTTCGGAGATCGAGGAGCGAATCGAAACTATCGCGGCAGAGCTCCCGGAGGCGGTTCGAATGGAGGGGGCCACAGTGACTGCGAGCAAGCGAGAGCTGATCACGTACCTCCAGGAACTCTCCGTCATCTTCGGCGAATCGCCAAGACGGGACCTCATCGACGCATACGGCGTCTATCCCGCCGAAGCATATCTCGAAGTCTTCGGTTCCTGGGACGCGGCCCTCGACGAGGCGAATCTCGCACCGATCGACGAGCAGGCACGGGAACGCCGCGTGTATTCCCGAGTGGATATTCTGGACGCCATCGTCGACCTGGCCGAGGAGGTCGGCGCTGTCCCGACGCCAGACCAGATGAACGACAGGGGCGCTGTCTCGACGGCGACTGTGGAGAAACGGTTCGAATCGTGGGAGACAGCAATTCGGCTCACAGGGCTCGAAACGGAGCCGACACTCGACGCTGTCCGGGAGATTGCAGGATCCGGCGACGCAACCGGGGAGGTACAACGAGACACCGAGGCGAGCGGGACAGACGCAAAGAGCACTTCCACAGACCAGTCAGAACCCGTTAAGAGCGAACCGGAGTCCGATACGGCGGAGCCAACAGACGCTCAGGGAACTAGCTCCGGAGAGCACTCGGCTGGTGAATCGACCGAAGCAGACTCAGGGCCGACGATCCCACCGGGTGCTTCGGCGGACGTCGATACCGGCGAATTTGCGGATCTCACGGACTTCCAGCGCGATCTCCTCGTGATCCTCGCCGGCCTCGAGGGACCAAAGGGACTCCGCATCAAGGAGGAACTCGAGACGTACTACGACGACCAGATCAACCACGGCCGCCTCTACCCCAACCTAGATACGCTCGTCGAACGGGGATTCGTCGAAAAGTTCGATATTGACAACCGCTCGAATGGGTACCGACTCTCGGACAAAGGTGATCGTCACGTACGCAGTCGCTGGCAGTGGGAGGATGCCCATACGCCTTCGGCTGACCGAGTAGACCCGCAAGAAGCAGAGCTGTCGGCAACAGAACCGCCGGACGAAACGGCCCAGGAGGCTTCGGCTGCCGACATAGACGTTGATGCCAGCAACACTGCGACGGAAGACAATGATCCGGCTGTTGACGACGATGTAGACACACTCATCGAGGACTTGCTCGGCGACATCGACCGAATCGAAGATGATGACTCCTGACTGTGGTGCCCGCTCGCGGCGACGCGACTAGACCGTCGAAAACGGGACGCAGTAAACCGGTGCTCTCTCTGCGTACAAACACGTGTCACGAGATCCGTTCGGCCCACGTCGCCGTGCCCTCCTGCGAACTTGGGGCGAACATGCCGAAACAGCGGTATCCGAATGGGGGTGGCTGTCACCCAGATCAGTCGGACTCTGCAAACACAGAACCAGCGTGATCCGTTCATTTCAATCCAACAACAGACGACTTCGAAGGCTGCTATGAGTGGGCAGCCGTATCCGGTGGCGCTGCCTCTGCGGGAGCGAAAACAGACCCCAATTTAATCACTATACGGTGACTGGTAGTGCCATGTCCTCCCGGACGCCATCCTCACCACTCTCCGGAACCCTCCACCACGTTCCCTTTCTCGGCGATGACCCGGCCACCCGAGTCGCACCGCTATACGCGGAGCTCGTGGCCGCCCACACCGCCGCGGACGTACTCGTCCTCAAGCGATTCCCAACAGGCATCGAGACGTTCACCGACCGACTCGCACACGAAACCGACAGCATCGAACGGCCACGCGTCGACGCGGTGGGCGGCCACGCTCGGACACTCCTCCAAGCGACGCCCGAGTCGCCCACGATCCTCACCGACACCGAACGAAGCGAACTCGCTTACCAGTACATCCAGGATATCGACTGGACGACGCCGTACCTCGCCACCGCGGCCGACCACGAACGGTTCACCCGGGATGTCGGCCGGCTCATGAACATCGCATCCTGGCGCGGTGAACCGATCGACGCCACCCACCCCGCACTGAACGAGATCGGCGACCACCACCAGCGCTTCCAGGCGTGGCTCGCGGAGAACGGGTACGTCGAGCGTGGACACCTCCTTTCGCACGTCATCGATCAGTTCGACGCCGATAACATCGATGCCGACACCCTCGATTTCGAGGCACTACTCGTCGTCGAGTACGAGGAGTTCGCGAGCATCGACCGCGCGTATCTCGACCGGCTCGTGACCCACGCCGACTGCGACCTGACCTGTGTGGCCGAACGCGAGAGCAGCATCCAGCGCGTCTGGAACGAACCCGGCACGGTCGGGGGGACCGTCGCCCACGAACCGGACGACGCGGCCGGCGAACCGGACCCAGAGTCACGTCCGGACGCGGTCGCGAATCTGCTCGCGACCGGTGACGTTCCACCGGACCCCGACGACGGGGCGGTCGCAGTCGTCCACGAGCCGACCTTCGCCGATCAGATCCGACGCATCGCCGACGAGATCGAGCGCCTGCGCCGCGACCACGACTGGCGGTACGACGACTTCGCTATCGGGTTCCGGGACTCGAACGAACCGATCGCGGAGACGATCCGCCTGCTCCATCAGGCTGGTATCCCTACGGCCTCGACCTCCGTGAGTGGCTTCGGTGACGACCCTGCTGTCCGGGAGTTGCGATCCCTGATAACGTACCTCGCAACTGACGACGAGGCCCAGCGCGAGCGACTGGCCGGCCGCGGCATCGACATCGACGTTGCCCTCTTTGAGACGCTCGACTCCGAGGAATCCACACTTGAGGGGACGCTCCGACGGTGGGCACTCGAAACGGACCTCAAGGAACGCATCGCGCGTGAAGACGATTCCCTGGAGGCGAAAGCGCAGTTCAGCCACGTCCGAGATGTCTTCGAGTTGGCGGCCTTCCTCGACGAGTCACCGCTGCTGGACGCGACGTGGGACTCACTACAAGACGCGTTAGATCGCGCGGTCCGCACGGCGGCTACGGAGACACAGACCGCGGAAACTGACGTGAAAGACGACGGCGTCCTCGTCGATGCAGTGCGGGTAATGAAAAACGCCTCCTGGGAGGCAGTGTTCATGTGCAATCTCGTCGAGGGAACCTATCCAACGGACCCGAACCTCACGGGACTGTTCCCGACCACGGAGGTCGCAGAGATGCCCGGCTATCCCGGTGTGACTGACCTCACGGCCGCCGACGTTCGCGAGACGTTCCCGACCGCGGATGGTCCGAATGCCGACCGCATCCACGACCCGTTCCGGCGCTACTATCAGGAACTCTCCCGGCGCCAGCTCGCGGTCGGCGCACGGGCCGCGACCGACCGGCTCTACCTCGGCCTGTTCGACGAGGCGGCGGGCGAACTCGACCGGAAGTGCCAGCCGTCACGGTATCTCATTGCCATCTACGAGGCGTTTCCGTGGCTTGACTCGCTCGATCACGACGGTATCCACGGCGAGAGCGGGGCGATCGACTTCGCGCTCTCGCGTGTGGACCGGGCGCTGACGCGCGTGAAGGGTGCCGACGTTCGCGGCGAGACGATCGACCTCGACGAGACGGAACGCGATCTGGCGGCCATCCAGGACCTCCTCGCAGCGAGCGGGCAGCGGGGCGACCAGCTCTGCGAGGCCGTCCGGGCGCGCGTCGACTTCGCGGCCGGGGAGGTGCGTCGCGATGAGTAGCGAGTCGACCAGCGACACCGACGCGGGCCGCGAACACGTCTCGCCGAGCAGTCTGGCGACCTACGCGTACTGCCCGCGCCAGTACGACTTCGCGAAGGCCCAGCGCATCGACACGGTCGACGACACGAAACGCTACCTCCAGCAAGGGCTGGCGATGCACACGACCATCGAATGGACCTGTGAGGAGACGAGCGAGACGGACACACCCCAGGAGATTCACGACCGGATGCACAGCCATTTCCCGGATGCCTGGGCCGAGGAAGTCGACCCCGACGAGTTCGCCTCCGACGCGCAGCACGACTACTACCGGCGACTGGCGAAGGCCGGCCTCGCGTCGGTGTTCGACCCGGCAGACGGTGCTGGGATCGACCACGCCCGTCAGTCGGTCGCCGTCGAGAAACGGCTCACCTGCGAACACGAGGGTGTCCCACTGAAGGGGTATGCCGACAACATCATCCGCACCGACGACGGCCTGCACGTCGTCGACTACAAGCGCAACACGCGGGGAATGCTGACCAGTGGGACTGCGGAGCGCCTCGAACAGCACCTCGCCGGCGAGGAACACGAACCGGGTCGCGTCAAGAACGCGATGCAGACGGCGGCCTACATCGAGGGTGTCAAAGACACCACGTTCTACGAACCGGGGATGGACGTCCAGTTCACCTTCTACGGCCTGCTCAACAATCGTGATATCGAATCGAGTCCGGACGGGTACTCGGTTACCGCCAGCGGGTACGGCCGCGAGATGACCGAACTCTACGACGAGTATTACGACACAATCTGGGAGCTAATCGCGAATGCCTACGAGGGTATCAGAGGCGAGCAGTACGAACCTGAGCCACGTGATCTCATTTACGAGGAGGGGTGTGGGGACTGTCGGTACCAGTCGATGTGTCCGGACTACCTTGGCTGGGAGGTGGAGCTATGAGCGACGCTGAAGACCACGTCGACGGCAACGCCGATGACGAGCAGCCGGACTGGCTGCCCGAGGGCGACCACGGCATCGACCCGCGCCCGGATCAAGCGGACATCATCACGTCCAGCGAGTACCCGATGCGCGTCCTCGCTGGTGCGGGGACGGGCAAAACCTACACGATGGTCCGGAAGATCGAGCACCTGATCCGCGAGGAGGGCGTTGCGCCGGACGACATTCTCGCGTTGACGTTCACCAACAAGGCCGCCGACTCGATGCGGGCGAAACTCAACGCGAAACTCGGCGCGGCCGGCTACGATGTCGACGCCTACACCTATCACTCCATTTGCCGGGAACTGCTCTCGGAGTACGGCTACTACGCCGGTGTCGATCAGGGCTTCGAGATCGCCCGCGACGGCGACAAACTCGCGCTAATCCTCGACATCCTGGACGAAATCCCCTACCGGTTCATCGACCCGGACGTCCAGCTCTCGATGGACTATGGCAGCGGCGTTGTCCAGACGCTCCAGGGCTTCATCGGGTCGATGAAACGGTCGGCGGTTATGCCCGCGGATCTGGATGCCTACCTCGGTGATTCACACCGGCTGGCCGATCTCGAAGCCATGCCGGGCCGCATCGAGGCGCGGGCAAACGAACACGTCCGTGTCAGCTGGCGGAAGATCACCGACGAGCGCCTCGACGAGCTGTGTGCTGGCCTCGAGGCGCTCAGAGGGGACATCGGCACGGAGCGGGATACTCTCGATCCGAATGCGGCGGGTGTCGAGCAAACGGTCGATGCGTTCCTCGCACGGATGCAGGCCGTCTGTGACGACCTCGAAACCGGGCTAAACAATAATCGCGACGAAATCCTCGAGGGCGACCTCGAGAGTGCGTACAAGCTCCCAGGTGTCGTCTTCGGCACCTACAGCAGTAACCCGTCGGGCATTCCTGGTGCGTTCGATCTCGTCTTGACCGAGCGGCTGGCGGACTTTCTCGACACCTGCACGGAGGCGCGTGATCTCACTGAGGGCTACGACGCCTACGAGGCGGCGATGGCCGAGCACGGCCTGCTCGATTTCGACGACCTCGTTGTTCGGGCGACGGCTCTGCTTGGCGACGACGATCTCCAGGCCGATATCGCCGACCAGTGGGAGTACGTCTTCTGTGACGAGTTCCAGGACACCGACCGTCTGCAGTTCGACCTCGTCGAGCAGTTGACGACCGACGATCAACTGTTCGTCGTCGGTGACGACGACCAGGCTATCTACGAGTGGCGGGGCGCCAACGTCGAGAACATCCGCAGCGAACTCGATGAACGATTCGGCGACGCCCTCGTGGACAGCCCACTCGAGGAGAACTTCCGGTCGCGCCAGCCCATCCTCGATCTGGCGAACAACGCCCTCGACCTCGTGGACGACCGCGCGAGCGACAAGGAACTCGACCGCTACGACGAACCTGCCTACGAAGGTGATTCGGTTGCCACGATCACTGCACCCGACGACGAGAAAGCCCAAGCCACACAGCTGGTCAACACTATCTCACACCTGCTGGCCGGCGACGCCGACGAGACCGACGAGGCATACACGCCTGGTGATATCGCGATCCTCGTTCGGAAGAACCGGCATGCCACCCCGATCATCGAGGCCTTCGAGCAGGCGGGGATTCCCTACCAGTTGGCTGGCGATCTCACGGCCGAGTCGGTAGGTGTCGAGACTGTCGTGGCATATTTGAAGGCCCTCGCCCGGCCACAGGAGGACCCCGTCTCCTGGAACCGCGTCCTCACGATGCGCTACCGGCTCCACGATGCGGACCTACGGTATCTCAATACGCAGGATGATGCCCTTGTTACGGTCCTCAGGGAGGCACCGCTCGAGGACTTCCGCGAACCCGACCGGGTGGAGGCAGCCCGCGCCGATATCGAGGCCCTGCTGGAGTTGAAAGAGCGGGTGTCGATTGCCCGCCTCTACCGGGAGCTGAAAGAACGGACGAACATCGAGTGGTACCTCTCCGAGCAGGAACAGCGCGACCTCAAGCAGGTCGAGAGCTTCATTACGGACTTCGGTGACGGCCCGGTTCAGCCCGAACTCGACGAGCAGTTCCTCGAAGCCATCGAGTACCACAGCTCGCTCACGCAGGCAAGCGGCGCGAGCGCCATCGACCAGCCCGAGACGGCCGACGACGCGGTCAACATCATGACCATCCACAAGAGCAAGGGGCTGGACTTCCCGGTCGTCGTCATCCCGGAACTCACCGCCGACGAGTGGGGGCCCAGCGAACGAACGTTTACCGCAGTGAACCACGCACTCACGCGCTCACCCGAGGCACCTGTCGAAACCGACCTCGAGCAGCGCGACCTCCTCGAGGCGCGTCGCCTGCTCCACGTCGCCATCACGCGGGCCGAGGATATCCTCGTCCTGCAGGGTCGCACGGAGGACGACGCGGATGATGACGACGAGGACCCGCTGCTCGAGTTCGTCGGGAGCCTGCTCGATGAGACAGTCCCGTGGGCCGTCGAGGGTGCCTCGTTTCCGATCTGGAGGGACGTCCACGAGAGTCTCGCCGACCACGCCGACTGGACGGACACGCTCGCCGCAGACCGATACGACGGTCACGATTCAGAAATCACACACGACGGAATCGCCATCGACGCGCGGACTGCACGCGACCGCGTGCTCGCGCTGGCTCGCGAGATGCTCGACGAGTCATTGGACGGCGCCGCCGACTCGCCGCTGACCGTCGAATCACTCGATTCGACGCCGGATGTCGGGCACTCGCTACGGCACAGCTACACCTCGCTCGAGTCATTCAGCGAGTGCTCACGGAAACACTACCTCGACTACGTCACGCGAGCCTTCGATGATTACGAGCCCGATACTGACGTGACTACGGGGCCGTCACAGCGCGAGATCGGATTACTCTTCCACGAGACGGCTGAGGTCGCGGCCAACCGTGGCCTGGCCTCCGAATCCGAGTGGGACGACCTGTGTGTAGACCTCGCCGAACGACACGGCTGGACGGCCGCCCTCGAGGATGCTCGTGCCTGCATCGAGGATTACTTCGACTCACAGGTCAGCGACTGGGAGGTCGTCAGCGCCGAACGCGAGTTCTCGCTCGAAATTGACGGGGAGACGATCATCGGCTACATCGACGCGATCTATCGCACGCCCGACGGCGATCTCCGGGTTATCGACTACAAGGCGACCGAGCGAACCCGCTCGCTCGAAGACAATCGCCAACTCCCGCTCTACCTGCTGGCCTGTCGGGAACTACTCGATGAGAACGTGGACACGGCGGGCTACCTGTACGTCGGTCCGAACGGACCCGACCTGAAAACGCGGTCGTTCAGTGAGGCCGAGCTCGACGATGTCCGGTCGGCTGTCACCGACCAACTTGCCGAGATCGAGGCCGCGACGTTCGAGGAGTACACTGCCGGTGAGCACTGTCAGTTCTGTCCGCATCGAAGCCTGCCATGCAGTGACGAAGCACTCGACTGACGCCACCTTCTCCGTGACTCCGTACCGGTTCGACAACGACTGACCCTGGTATCTCGTCG
Source organism: Halorientalis marina (assembly GCF_023028345.1). Lineage (GTDB taxonomy): Archaea > Halobacteriota > Halobacteria > Halobacteriales > Haloarculaceae > Halorientalis > Halorientalis marina. The sequence continues at coordinate 14,912 of NZ_CP095488.1, forward strand.
TCGACGTGGGTGATCTATCGGCGGCTGCGTCACTCCTGGTCGAGTGTCGGCAACGAACCGTGCTGTTCTCTGCGGGCGATGTCACGTATGAACAGCCGTACTTGCTCGACGAGGTCGTTCCGGTCGTCGTAGGAATACACACGGGCATCCCAGCGGTCCTGGATCGACGCGATCATCGCACTACGAACGCCCGATTCGTGGACGAATAGCACTCGCTCCTGGTGGTTCGTTTGCGAGGTCGCCTCCTGGCGTTCGCTCTTTCGATAGATCGCCTCGAGCACAGAACCGGTTTCGATACCGACGCCGAGATTGTCCCCGATTTTCGGGACGATGTAGATTACTGCATTGCTCGCGAGGGCGAACTCGATGCTCTGTGTTCCCGCGTCCATCTCCTCGAGTGGGACATCTACATCGATCGCCAGAAACGCGTTCACACCGGGGTCGGTCCGGAGCCGATCGCGGACGAACAACAGGAGATCGAGTACGGCCTCGTGTCGATCCAGGTCGACGTCCGATCCGACGAGGGTGCCGAAATCGACAGACTCGGGGATGGAATCCAGATCGATCGTATCCTCGGTCGCTGCTGCGTCGAGCAGCGGTTCGAGGTCGAACGATTTGTAGGGCCCCATCAGGTACACGAGAAACCGCTCGTGTGAGAGACTCCCCAGGGTCTCGAGAACCCGGTCGCGCATACACTCCCTGCGCCGGCGCAGTATATAAAAGACACTGTTTTCTGTCGATATTGAGTCAGCGAACACTTATTCGTTGCACTGGCGAAGACACACGCATGGCCGAAACAGGTGGCTCATCGCCTGGCGCTGACGATCGCGGTGGACTGCTCCCGGAGGACAGTCTGCTGACCCTCGAGCAGTATCTCGATATGCAGCGGGCGATCGGGAACGAGAACCGGTTCCGAATCCTCACGTATCTCGTCGACGAGGGCTCCCACAGCGCGAAAACGCTCCGTGAGGCACTCGATATGGAGTCGAACACGCTCCACTACCACCTGGATGCACTCGTCGATGTCGGACTCGTCGAGAACCGGAAACGGAACGAACCGACGAGCAGCGGGCTCTACTCCTATTACCGGGCGACCTCACTCGGTGAAGGCATTCTCGAACACGGCGTCCGCGAACTGATGCGTGAGGAGTGGGACCTCCTCGACGCGTACGGTAGCTGAGCGGGGCCAGTCTCCTGTATCGGGGCTCTCTCCCCTCGCCGAGAGCGAGGCGTCGACGTTCGCGGAGAACACGGCGGACGACTATTGCGAGTTCCGTCCGCACCGAAGCCTCCCCTCCAGTGACGAAGCACTTGAGCAGGAGGGCACACGCGAGTAACTCAGCCGCCGAGTATTCGGGCAGGACAGTCAGCGGACTGAGCGGGTCGGGGTCTGAACGCCGATTACTGTATTTCCGAATCGGGGGACGAGCACGTTGTGATACGAATCTTTATTACTGTTATCTGTATAGAGATAACCAATGATGGACTACGTCGACACCACTGCGGCGAAGATCGTCTTGGCCGCGAGTGATGGGGATTCGATCCGTCGGGTCGCCCAGAAGATCGACGGTACGTATTCGTGGGTCCACACTTGGATCGAACGTCTGGAGGCGATCAACGTCGTCGAGCGAGCGGACGGGGTCCGCGTGACTGCACCGGAGGTCCGGGACGGGTTTGCGCAGTTAATAGAGACGATTGCCCGGCAGACGTCGCCGAGCGTCGACGAGGCATACGTGATTCCACACTTCGCGGAGATGGACTTCGCATACACCAAAATCGACGCCGTCTACGTCTGGACACACGGCGGCTACCAGATCGCTCGTGGCGGCGATGCCTATCCCGTCTTCATGCGGGTCGACGAGGCCGATGTTGAGCAATGGCAATCGTTCTTCGATCGGTACGATATTCCCGCTGTGATCGGTGAGCGCGACGATGCAATCGTCGACGATGCCGGTGGAGCAATCTATTACAGTCTGTTTCCGACAAGTGATCCCCTCGACCCCGAGTGGGTCGACGGGAATCCCGTCATTCCATTGACGGAGACGGTAGCGTACATGCAGGAGTATCGGTGGAACTTCGAGCCAGCCTTGGAGATGGTCGCCGACGAGTACGACGTTGCCATCGACGTGGACGGCCCCGACTACGCCCCCGCACAATGAGTCTCCCCGACCGCGAACAGGAACTGTTGACCACGCTCGAAGCAATCACCGATTCCAATCTGCCGTACGTGCTCGTCGGCGGCTGGGCTGTCACCGCGTTCAATCAGCGTTTCTCCACGGACGTCGACCTCGTCGTCCCCGAGGAAGCGGTCGAGGCGTACGACTCGTTTCTCCGCGACCACGAGTACGAGCGAACGAACGAGTACGACACGAGCGGGATCTATGACGGCCAGTTTATTCAGTATTCGAAAAATGTCGGAAATCCGGTGAGTATCGACCTGATGGTAAACGCGCTCCGCTGTCGACAGACTGAGGGAGAATGGTCGTATCGCTATCTCGATCAACACGCCCGGTCCGTCACAGTCGGTCGGACGCTGTCGGTAGACACGCGTATTCCGGAGCGGGAACTGCTCCTTGCGATCAAACTCCACAGCGGCCGGTTCACGGACGCCCGTGACGTGGTTGCAGCCGCGACGGATGCCGATTTCGATCGTGTCGAAACACACCTCCATCGCGGCGATCCGCAGGCCCTTTCCGAGCAGTTTGCCGGCATCAGTGACCAACTAGCAGACGAGTCGTTCCTCGACGCGTTCAAGGGTGAATTCCAGCAGCAAACGGTGCCCGATGCGACGATCGAACGCGTCCGCGATTTTCTCGCTGCACAGCAAGAGCGTCTCCGGTAGCCTACCGGAGGCCCGCATCGTGTATCCGTACGTGGTCGCTCGCCGCTGTTGGCACCGTGAGCTACATTTCCTGATACGCGCCAACGATCTGCTGATCTCGCTCCAGTCGCTCTGCCAGTTTCGGACTCCGCACCTCCAGGGCCAGTTCACGCCCCTCCCAGTGCTTCCCGTCTTTCCCGTTCCAGACGCCGTACAGCGTCGCTTTCGGCAGCGTGACGACACCGAACACGACTGCGAGCATGTACACCAGCGAGCACAGTGTCTCCCAGGAGACCGTCGCCCGCTTCGGCACGTCCGGCGGGAACGCGACCTTCTGTGCCCGCAGGCCGGCGTCGGTCGCGCGCTCGACGAATCCGGTGTCGTTGCTGAACAGCACCACCTCCTTCCGGTGGTCGGCCGCGTACTCGCGATACCCTTCGACGATCGCTTCGTCGCCGGTGTCGCTGTCCGTGAAGTCGGTCTGGCGCTGCCCCATCAGGTCGCGAAATTCGTAGAGGCCGAGGAAGCCACTCCGATTCTTCCCGGCCGGCTGGTTCGTCAACCGCTCGAAAGCATCGCCGAAAGCGTCGGTCAACTCGCGGGTGTCGTGGTGCTTGTAGTACCAGTCGAGTTCCTCCTTGACACCCGACGAGAGCACGAACCCGGTCACTGGTGGCCGTTCGTCATCACCCTCGTCTTGCTGTGAGCCCCACGCGGGATCGAGTCCCAGGACGGCCGGCATTCGCCAGCCGAACAGGTTGGTATCCAGTCCGGCCATCACGGGATCGTGGCCGGCTTCGAGGTCGGGATGGCCGTGCCGACGGAGGAACCGGTCGATGTCGTCGCGGTTCGCCACGTCGAACAGGCCGCCGGCGATGAGCGTCCGGACGTAGGACTGGGGGTCCGGAAGGTCCTCGTAGGCGGCCTCGCCGTACCGTCGCTCGACCTCGTCCCGAGCGTCCTCGTAGGTGTACCGCCCCGTCGAGACACTAACCGTCGCCTCGGTGCTGTCGTCCAGCCGAACCCGGAGCAACTCGCCGATCTCCTCGGCGGGATGCGCGACCGAAATCGTCGTCGTGTCGAGATCGGCTAGCCCGTTCAACAGCGGCATCAGATGCCGTTCGCCGAGGATCATGCGAACACCTCCGCGAAGTCGATCAGGTCCACACCGGGACGTGGGATGTCCGGGTAGACACGGTCGTAGTAGTCGCTGGAGTCCAGATACAGGTAGAACACCCGGTCGGCGTCGAACTGAATCCCGGCTTGGAAGGCGATAGCCGACATGAACTTTCGGCCCGGCGTGACGTCGATGCCAACCGTCGCGTCCTCTTCCCGGGCGGCCTCGACGCCAGCCCGATGGAAATCAACGATGGCCTGAAAATCGCGCTCGGAGTCGATGGTGACTGGCTCGACGTCGACATTGCCACCATGGGCATCGACGACGGCCTCGACGAGGTCGATAGCCCGTTCGCTGTCTTCGTGGACGTCCGGGTTCCGGAGAATACGGACGTAATCGGGGACGAAGTCACGTTCAGTACAGGCCGCGGCCAGCGGATTCACGACCGCTTCGATGGTCGGACTGGCCGTCGTCAACCAGTATCGTGTCGGTTCTGTGGTGGTGTGTGTCATCTCTTAGTGTCCTCTTCGAGTCGGTCTGTGGGTCGGCACAGCGGCCGGTCGTGTCCCCGTGGCCCACTTCGGTAGTCAACTTTCGTGATACTGGTTCTGGACGGCGTCCATCTTGCACTGGACACAGAGGTCGTCGGCCACGCAACCGACGTTGTCGTACGGACAGTCGTACTCCTCGACGTCGACGCTGAGCCGACGTTTCGCCCTCTCCCATTCGTTCTCCCAGTTTTCGATGTCCGCCTCCTGTGAGTCGAAGACGATCTCACCCTCCCGGTTCTCGATTTTGGCGACCGTCTCTGCATCGACCGTGTCTTTCACGACGTTGATCGCCTCCCGAAAAGAGGAACACGTGACTCTGTCGCGGCCGCCCGACTCTTCGAGTACGACCACAGTAATCTGACTGTCGGTCGTCTCGGTCGGTTCCATCCCCGATGTCATGGGTTCCTATAGTTTTGGAGGGACGACAAAAACCTCTGCCACGTTTCACGACCGCCAGTATACCCTGTGGCCTCTGTCGTGCCGCCCGCCGTATTCGTGTTGGAGTCCACGCCGTTCATCACTCTTCGATCTCCGTAATCGCCCACTGCGCTCGCGTGAGGACGTCACTGTCGCCTTCACGCTTCCGGAGTGCCTCCAGGTCCGGGAGCGCCTCCGTGGCGTGGTCGCCGAGATGGCCGAGCGCCCAGCAGGCGTTCAGCCGGACTAGCTCGCGGCCGTCTTCAAGCAACGTGACGAACGTGTCGGCGTGGGGCGCGACGACATGGGGTGCGACCTCGGCCAGCCGCGAGACCGCCGCCGAGGCGTTGATCCGCGTGTAGTCGTCATCGGCGGTCACCAGTTCGACCAGACGGTCGAGATTCGGCTCGGCGGCGAGCGGATCGTGCTTCGTCAGGTCGCTCAGGAGTCCGGCCGCGTTCGCGCGGAGTTTCACGTCGTCGGCGTCCAGCAGGACGGCAACGTCGTCAACGATCTCGGGGCCGACGTCCGGATACTCGTCGACGACGCGACCGAGCGCGGCCGTCGCGTTCAGCCGCGTGTTCGATGGGAGGTCCTCGTCGACGACACGCGTCGCAATGGGCTCCGCGACCGGCTTGATGGCCTCCGGATAGTCGCGGGAGACACACGATAGCGCGTAGAGCGCGTACGACTGTCCCGGGGCATCGTCTTCGAGGATCGTCGCCAGCGCCGGGACCGCATCGAGCACGTCTTCGGGCGCCTCTGCCGCGATTTCGCCGAGGGTCCTGGCGGCTTCGCGCCGGGCCGGACCCGCGCTGTCGGTCAGGTACGGCCCGATCACGTCGACCAGGGGCGCGACGTCGGCCGGGTCGGCAGCCGCGAGCAGGCGAAGCGTCGCGAGCGTGCCGGCCGGCGTCTCGAGGTCGCCGCTGTCCAGTATCGACCGCAGAATCGGCAGCGCTGGCGTACAGTCCTCGGGCCGCACTCTGGCGACCGCGTGGAGCGCTCGAAGCGCGTCGTCTCGGGCATCACGGGCTGGACTGTCAAGCAGCGTCAGGACCTTCGAGACCGGGACGCTCTCGGGGTCGGCCTGCGCCAGCCGACGAAGGCCGAGCGCTTTCTCGCTGGGCGTGTCGGCACCGGCCGTGTACAGGTCGGCTGGCGGGTCGACGACCGAGAGCTGTTCGATGTCGGCCACGCGCACGGTGAACGACTCCCCTGCCGGCGCGAGCGGCTGACACCGGACGGCCGGGGCCGCAGCGGGCCGGTCGAGCGACTGTGGGACGAGTTCGATCGCTGCGAGCAGTCGCGTTCGCGTCTCGCAGTCGCCAGCGTCGGTGAGTTCGTAGCCAGGGGCGTCCTCGTGCTCGTCGAGGAACGACTCGAGGTGGTCCGGCCCTATCGGCGCGATACCCGCGCTCGTCGGGGAGCCACCGTCGGCGACCGGGTCGCGTGCCCACGGGAGCGCGGGGTCGATGTCACCACGTTTCACTGCGGGCACGAATTCCCAGGCGTGATAATGCTCCCAGCCGTCGATATCGCTCAGGTCGAGGTCGTCGACGACGACGTACCCCTCGGCGTCGGGATGCAGGTCGGCGATCAGCCCCAGGCGCTCGCGCCGGCTCGGGAACCGCTCGTAGCGGCCGTCGGGCTGTTTGCCGCCGAGCCAGTCGTCCCAGTCGTCCCCGTGACGGCCGACGATGTCGACGACGCCCGGGATGGCAGCCTCCGCGGCGAGGTCCTGATTGCCGATTGCGTACACCGCGTGGTCGGTCTCGTGGGCGAGCTGGCGCACCCACGCCAGCGGGACGGCCTCGTGGTGCGGGTGTGGATTCACGTCGACGGTCCAGTCGCGGTCGAACGCGAAGACGTGCATCACTTACTCACTCCGTTTCGGGACTCGGCGCTCCCCTCGAGCAGTCGCGCCAGCAGCGTCACCTCCTGTTGCAGGTCGTCGTCGCCGACGGCCTCGCGCTCGCGACGGAGGGCGGCACGCAGGTCCGCGAACCGGGCCGCCCAGTCGTCGGAGACGGCCAGCGGGATGGATTCGCGTTCGTGCTCGCCGCGCTGGTCGGGCAACAGCCAGTCGTCGACGCCCTCGCCACCGGTGGCTCGCTGGTGGACCTCCCGCGCCCAGGACCGCAGTTCGCGAGCGTACCGGGAGAGCACGACCGCTTTGCGGATACCGTCGTGGTCGAACTGTTCGGGTTCGCTCGACAGCGTGACGGTCGCGCGTTCGCTGTGGTCGCTCCCGTCGCGCTCGGTCCAGGAGGCCACGAGGTCGACCTCACCGTCTGCGGGCGCGCCGTCGAGCCGGACGAGCACGACGCCGCCGCGTGCCTCGCCGTCCTCCTTCGCGGAGGGAAACAGCGTCTCGACGTGCATGAGCCGCCCCGTCGCGTCCTCGGCGGTGGGCGAGCCGTGGACGGCGGCGATCTCGGCGCCCCCGAGTTCGAGTTCCAGGTCGTACACCAGCGGCGTGACCATGTAGTCGAACTCCGCGCCGAGCCGGCGCTCGAACTCCGCGGCCGAGTGGACGAAGTAGTGGTTCGCGCCGCGGATGCCCGAGAGCGCGTCGGCCAGGTCGGCGTTGGCGTCGAGTCCCATGCCGACGAAGGTGGTGTGGATGCCGCGGTCGGCCGCGTCGGCGAACAGCCGGGTCAGCGTCCGCTCGCCGGTCGCGCCCGTGTTGGGCATCATGTCGGTCATGAAGACAACCCGGCGCTCGACGTCGGTCGTGGTCTCGCCGTCGGCGAGCATGTCCCAGGCGGCCTCGAACCCGTCGGCGAGGTTGGTGCCACCGCCAGCGGCCACCTCACGGACGTGCTGGCGGATGGCCACCATGTTCGTCGACGCCACGTCCCGGAGCGGTTTGGCGACGTGCGCGCGGTTGTTGTAGAGGACGACGCCGAGGCGGTCCTCGGGCCGCAGTTGCTCGGTCAGCGCACAGAGCGAGCGGGTGGCGGCCTCGATCTTGGTCGTCGAGTCGGCTTCCGTCTCGCGTTTGCGGCCGTGTTCGTCGTAGTAGTACTGGTCGAAGGGACTGTCCATCGACCCGGAGACGTCCAGTACGGCCACGAGGTCGAGCCGCGGGCGCTCGAAGTCGGCGGCCGAGAGCGTCGAATCTAGCCCGACCGAGAGGTAGTGTTCGGTTTCGCCGGTCAGCGGGTGGTCGCTGATGGCCGTCGCGTACCGCGGCGCGAACAGGGCGTCGGCGTCCGCTCCCGACGATTCGCCCGTCTCGAAGTAGTAGTCGTAGAACAGCCCCTCGTCGCTGATGGCCTCGGGCTGTGGCGTGTAGCCGGCGGCGACGTTCTCGCGGAAGTTCTCGGCGTCTTTGGCGCCGCCGGTCGCGAGGCCGATAGAGTCGGTGGTCGTCGCCGGGCTCTCCATGGCCGGTGCGGCGTTGTCGACCGACCGGTCCATCTGCCCCTCCGCCGCGTGGATTTCCCCGTCGGTGGCGAGGTGACCGGGCACGTCGCGGCCACACGCGTCACAGACGAAATCCGGGACTGCGAGTTCGCTACCGCTGGTCATCGGTTCCCAGTCGTCGACCTCCCGTTTGTCCGTGCGAAGCCGGGCGATCACGGTCCGGGCGTCGACGATGCCGAAGGCCTCCGCGATGCCGAGTTCCTCGGCGGCACGCAGGACGGCCTCGTCGACAGCGTCGATCGCCTGTCCCGGGCGCAGCGCCGACCCACAGGACGGACAGGTGGTATCGGGATCGGTGTCGCCCGGCGGGTCGGCACCGAGCAGGTCGGTGACCCGGTAGGGGTCGCCGGTCTTCAGTTGGACGAGCGTGTCGCTCCCGGGTGCGGTGAGGATCGGGAACTGCTCGCCGTTCTCGTCCTCGACCAGCAGACGGTGGACTGTCGTCCCCTCGATTTCCAGCGGACGCAGCGAGACCTGCCTGATCGTGATGTCGTGTCGCTCCCCGTCGCGCAAGTCAGTGTTCGTGGGCATACGGTCTGTCGTGGCTCCCTGTACCCGGGCAGCCAGCGGGCGATCGTCGGTGTCAAACTCCGGCCCCCGGCGAAATGCGATAAACCACATTTCGATGTATGTTTTCCCGAGGTCGCACTCATTACTTTGCGTCTCGATGGTTTAAGACTTTCGTAGAGGTGCATCTAAGAGGGGGCGGAATCAAAACTAGATGCACTACGATGTCTTTTTCTACTGTCGAGCGACGCAATCCCGGTTTCAGCCCGGTAATAGCAATCGTAACCTACATTGGGCTGTGCTTGGAGCAGCCGCAACAGTCATTGGGGCGGAGGTCGTGGTCGGAACAACGACTCATGACGCTCGATGCAGGCGAGGCACTGCTCCGTGACCTCCACGAACACAATCCGTGGTGGGAGGACGGCCTCGCGGCCTTCGACCTCCCGGCGCGGCAGAAAAGCGACTTCTACCACCTGGCGCGGCCGGACGGCGAGGGGAGTCAGTTCGAGGACCAGTTCCTCCTCGCGCTCGTCGGTCGCCGGGGCGCGGGCAAGACTACGCTCCTCCACGAGTTCGTGCGCCACCGCATCGACGCGGGGGACGCACCCGAACGATTCCTCTATCTCCCTTTCGACGCCGACCCGCTCTACCAGCTCCAGTCCGCCGAACAGCTCCGGCGTGCCGTTCGCTACTACGAGAGTCGCATCCTCGGCCGCATTGAGACGGACAGCCCACACTTCGTCCTCCTCGACGACGTCCACCACGTCGAACACCCGAACAAACCCTCTACTGAGGGCTGGGGTGGGCCGGTCGCGGACCTGTACACCGACGACGCGAACAGGCACGTCGTCGTGACGGCCAGTGCCGCCGTCCAGATCGAGCGCGAACTCGAGACCAGTCCCCTGGACGCGGCGACCTACGACACTCAGCCGATCCTCCCCGAGAAGTTCCGTGACTACCTGTTCACCCTCTATCCGGACCTCGAGAGCGGTGAGACACGCGTCAGTCCGACATCACTGCGGACCGGCGACGGAAGCATCCCGGCGGCACTCGACACGGGCGAGATCGAGCCACTCGTTGGGGAACTCCGTAGCAAACACGACCAAGTCGCCGACGTGGCGGGGCGCATCCAGTCACGGGTCGTCGACTATCTGGCGATGGGCGGCATCATCAGCTACGATCGCGACGGCGCGGTCGCCTCGGCGGCCGAGTTGCCCGCGGGTGCGTACGACCGCCTCCGGAACGACGTGCGCGACGCACTGTACCAGGAGGTGCCCGGCTTCGAGTCGATCCAGACCATCGCCGACCTCGAACGGCTCTGTGCCATCGCCGCCCGGAACCGCGGCGCCGAGTCCATCCGGTATCAGGACCTCGTCGAACTGTTCGACGTGGACCGCCGGACCATCGCGGACAGTTACCTCCCCGCACTCGCGGAGCTGTACCTCTTGAACGGCGTCACCGAGTACGACAACAGCCGGCCACGCGCCGTGCGCCTCTACCTCCGGGATACGGGCCTCGCGACGGCACTGGCCGACGGCGACGCGACGACCGTCCGCAACGATTTCGACCGCGAGGCCGACCTGGCCCGGATCGCCGCGTTCGACCACACGATGCGATTCGCCTACGGGATCAACGCAGCCCAGGAACGCCCGTGGGAGCCGCCGATCCAGTACTGGCGCGGCCGGCAGGGCGAGGTCGATTTCGTCTTCGAGGTCGGTGACACGCCCGTCCCGGTCGGGCTGTCCTACCGGGCCGGTGAACGCGACGACACGCTCGCAGCGCTCGAAGCGTTCCGTGAGACGTACGAGACGCCGCTCGGCGTCCGGGTCGTCGGCGAGACCGGACGCGGCGCCGAACCGGTCCGGACGGTCGGTGACGGCATCGTACAACTGCCATACTGGCTGTACCTCCTCCTATGCTAGACGAAAACCGCGCGGCAGGCGTCCTCCTCGGATTGGCGTGTGGGGACGCGCTCGGTCGCCCCGTCGAGTTCGAGACCGCCGCTCAGATCGAGCGCGAACACGGCCGCGTGACCGAGATGCTCGCGAACGGCACCCACGACCAGCCGGCGGGGACGATCACCGACGACACGGAGATGGCACTCTGTATCGCCCGGTCGCTGGCCGACCACGACGGGTTCGAGCCGGCTGATGTAGCCGAGCGGTTCGTCGCGTGGTACGAGTCCGGCCCCTTCGATATCGGACTGATGACGGCCGACGCACTCGGAAAGATTCAGTCCGGGGTGCCATGGGACGAGGCCGGCCGACGGGTCTGGGAACAACGGCCGGAAGGCCAAAACGCCGGGAACGGCAGCGTGATGCGGTGCGTGCCCTACGCCATCGCGTTCGCAGACGAACTGAAGCGGCTGGCCGAGGTCAGCCGCCAGTCCTCGGCGATCACACACGCCGACTCACGATGTACGTACGGTTGTGTCGTGCTCAACCGGACTATTGCCGGACTGCTCCGCGACGCCGACGACCCGCTCGGGGACGCCCTGGCGGCCGTCGAACCGGACGCACCATCGGAACTTCTCGATGCGTGCCGGCCGGTTCCCGACGGCATCGACGAGGCGACGCTCGCCTCCAGCGGGTACGTCCTCCACACGCTTCAGACGGGGCTGTATCATGGCCTGACCGCACCGAACCCGGAGGCGGCCATCGTCAGGGCAGTCACCATGGGCGACGACACGGACACTGTTGGAGCCGTGACGGGTGCCATCGCCGGCGCGCGGTTCGGTGCGTCGGCCCTGCCGGCGAGGTGGCTATCGACACTCGATAGCTCGGACGAACTCCGGGCGTTAGCGACGCGACTCGCGGCGGCCGACCCATAAAGACGTGGTTCCCTCTGAAGAAGCGGGCGAAGCAGCGCTGGATCGACCGTTATCCTCGTGGCTGTGAATCCGTCAGGGATCCCCCCGTGTCTGGTTGAGACAGCGTCGACGTATGCCGAGGCAAGCAACTGTCCGTCGCGAGGACAGGGAGACTGTGTGGTGTACAGTGTACTCCGGTCCGGAGGCGCGAGACTGTCGAAATGGGAGTTGGTCGCGTTGAACTCGTCGTTTTCCGGTCGAGTGGCGTCAAACGGGCGTGAGAGTCACGGTTTGTGACCCGACTGACGGGATCGGCACCCTATACTCATAGGGTCAGTATATATGCTTGCGTAGCGTTACCAAAAATCATGGGCGTCTCTCGTGCGGAGCCATCCGGAACGAGCGTGGAGGTCGAGTTCCAGGTGCGCGACCGTGACCTGTTTTTCGTCCGTGCGTCCGGCGAGGCGAGCTGTCGGGTCGCCCTCGCGGAGATGGTTCACCGGTCGGACGGGCGACTGCTGGAGTACTTCACTGTCGAAGGGACGACTCGGGAGCGGGTGCTCACGGCGGCCGGGAAGGCAGCTGCAATCGACGACGCACGCGCCATCCGCGAGGACGGCGACGAGGGCCTCTACGAGTTCGTCGTCGCCGGGCCGTGCATCGGTGGGACGCTGGCTGACGTCGGGGCGCTGATCCGGGAGGTGGTTGCGGTCGACGGTGTCGGCCGCGTCGTCGCCGAGGTGCCACCGCACGCAGACACACGGCAGGTTGCCGAGACAGTCGCGGACCGCCACGATGCGGAGCTGATCGCGCGCCGGCAGCGGGACCGGGTCGCACCCGAGTTCACCGGCCGGGCATTCCGTGCGACGCTCGCGGACGCACTCACTGACCGCCAGCTCGAGGCGTTGCGAACGGCCTATGTGAGCGACTACTTCGCGTGGCCTCGCGGAAGCACCGCCGAGGAGTGTGCCGACGCACTGGGCATCTCACAGCCCACCTTCACCCAGCATCTCCGCGCCGCACAGGAGAAACTCTCCGCGACTCTGTTCGACGCAGCCACAGTCGGTGAGGACTTCGACGACAACTGGGTCACAGTTCGTTCGGACCACACGAATGAGCACCACTGAGTCGCCGCTGGTCCGTGTCGACGACGAGAGCTACCAGCAGCCGCTCGCAACGACGCCACTCGTCTTGCCGCATTTCCGGGCCGACTGGTGTGGTCCCTGCAACGACGCCGTCGAGCCTGTCTTCACGGATATCGCCGAGACGTACGCAGATGACCTCGCTGTCGCAGTCATCGACGCCGCGAACGGACAGGCAGCTATCGACCAGTTCGACATCGACACGCCCCTGACCTCGCACCTCGTAGAACATGGGACGCCGGTCGCTCGCTTTCGCGGCAAACCCCCCTACATGGAACTCGAACGAGCGATCGAGCGACAGCTGTGAACACCCGCGCCGCTGGCGCTCGGTGCCGTTGCCCGCTTCCATCACTTCCCACGCCCTATGAGTATAGGTAACACATCTATTCACACTGCGGTGAACATTTCGAGTGGAGTGTTCTGAGATGCCAAGCAGAATCGAGCCACTCGAACCAGGTGAATCGGACGACGAAGAGGTCAACGAGATACTGCGACAGTTCGAGGACGGCTGGTGGGCAGACACGGCGATGATGGGGACGATCGGTCACCAGCCGGCCCTCCTCAAGAGCATCATTCCGGTCTTCGAGGCCTTCTTCGCGGGTGGACGCATCGAACCGCATCTCTTCGAGATGATGCGGCTCAAGACCGGCGAGATCAACCGCTGTGCCTACTGTGCGTCGGTCCGGTCCCAGAGCGTCCGCGACGAGGTTGGCCCCAAGGAGGACGCGCTGTTTGGCGACATCGACAAGGACGAGTTCAACCGACGCGAGGAACTCGGCGTCGAACTCGCAGAGCAGATGGCGGGCGACCCCAACTATATCTCGGACGAGTTCTTCGAGGAACTGCACGAGGAGTTCACCGACGCTGAGATCGTCGAACTGGTGTTCGCCTGTAGCGTCTTCAACTTCGGCAACAAGTTCAACATCACGATGACGCTCGATGCGGAAGAGGGGAGCCAGTACCCGACGGGACTCGAGTACCCGCTCGAGGACCCCGAGGACGTGAAAGCGCCGGGTTCTGACGACTGACATGAGTACGACCGACCACGACCGCATCACGCACGTCGACGACGACACCTACGAGACGGCGGTCAGTGACGGCCTCGTCCTCCTCGACTTCTGGGCGGAGTGGTGTGGTCCCTGCAAGGCCCTCGAACCAGTCATCGAGGAACTGGTCGAGAAGCACGAGCGACTCACGGTCGCGAAGATCGACGCCGACGAGAACGAGGCCACGATGGAAGAGTTCGGCGTCCGGTCCATCCCCACGATGATCCTCTTCAAACGTGGGGAGCCCGTCGAGGTGTTCGCCGGGAAGGTGCCCTACACTGAACTGGCACGGGCGGTCGAGGAGCACCAGTAAACCCCCTCGGCTCTCCCGCTCCCTCGCTGCTGCAGTCTCGCCGACCCAGCAGCCCCGACGATCCGAGCGGAGCGTGCTCACAGCGGTAGCGGTGGAAAAGGCCACTCATTCACCGACATCCCGGCGGGAGATGAACTGGTCCACCCCGATAGAGTGGCGTGTGCGTCGTACACCGGTCACGTTCTTCACTGCCTGGGGCTGACGCCGGAGAACGAACGGGCATAGCTTCTGCTCACGCGTTCGCACTCTCGCGATGCAATTGCGGCCGCCGAACCGCATTCAGAACGATTCGGACGCGCCGGCCAGCACCCGGTAGCTGTCCAGCGTCCCGGCCATCGACGGGGCGTCCGCGTCGTCTTTGCGCTGTGTTCCGTAGTCCATCCACTGGCCCCGACTGAAACTGTACATTTCGAAGGCCGTCGATGTCTCCAGCACGATGTCGACGACGGGGTTCTCGGGTGCATCGGCGGGCACGGCAACCGACCGGACGTCCGCCTCGGGGTCCATCATCCAGACGGCGACGACATCGTCCTCCAGCAGGGCCTCGGCGTCCGCCTCTGAGAGCGGGCGATCCGGCCAGCCCTCCGCGGGCTCGGGTTGCTCCATGGACTGTATACTGTCGCGACACGTATGGGGGTTCCGCACGGGCTGGGGTCACTGGCGGTTGCCGTGTTCACTGAGCGCCGAGGTCGCCGTCCGCTGGCGAATGAGCACGGTGTCGATGCCTCTGCCGCGCCGGTACGGCAAACGCACTCGGCAAAATTCATACACGCTCTGAAAAACTGCGTTCGATCAGGGTATGTCCCGAACTACCGCCACTCTCTCGGACAATCTCACCGATCTCATAGAGGGGGCGATCTGCAACAAAGTGGGACACGAGCCGCCCACGATGCGATCGCAGGTGTCGAACGCAAGGAGGACGGACGCTTCGAGATATTCCTGCACCGTGTCGCTAACGAGATCGTGGCTGAAGCCGTCGAACACGACTGTTCGCATATCGTGTTTTTGTCATGCCACTGAGCTTCGCTCAGTGTAGCACACCCGTAGACGTGCGCTTGAATCGCGGGACATTGAACCTGAGTGGAGAGTGCGACTTTCGCGCCGCTGATGCGGCGTAGAAGGGAGTTCACGCGAAAGCCCTAGTGCAGGCTCACAGCCTGCACGTCGTCAGACCTCGTCTGACGGAACCCTCAACGAGCGAGCGGGGCGATTGCCCCCGAGCGAAGTAGGGTGGGGTAGTCTACTCCGGCGCGTACTCCTCGTGGATGCGGTCCATGCGTGCCGCCATGACGAAGTCGGTCTTGTGGAGGCCGTCGATCTTGTGGGTCCACATCTCGACGCGGACCTCGCCCCACTGCAGGTGAATGTCCGGGTGGTGCCACTCCTCCTCGGCGAGTTCGCCGATCTCGTAGGTGAACTCCAGGGCGTCCCGGAAGTCCTCGAACGGGTAGGTACCTTCGAGGTGGTGGTCCTCGACCACCTCCCAGACGCCGTCCACGAGTTCGGCGAGGTACTCCGCGTACTCGGACTCGGTGAGCGGATCGTCCTCGGTCGTACACGCCTCACACTCCTGTTCCGCGAGTGCCTGTGACATGGTGGGTATTTTGTCAGCCAGCGACTTGTGTATTTACCACCCCATCGCCGGGCTCGTCACTCCTCGACCGCGTCCCCGATCGCACCGGCCCGCTTAGCCATCCCCAGCAGCGTCTCGTGCCCGCCGGCGGACGTGAGGACGGTCTCGAACACCCGGCAGTGGTCCGTCGGCGTCGAGTCGGGGGATCGGGCTCGGAATGTGGCTTCGTACGTTGATCTCTGAAACAGCCAGCACAAAGCATCCCTGCCTCACCGAACCGTGTCGTGTCTGGACCGTCCGTTCCAAACCGGGTGTGCCAACAGTTCTACGACACCTTCCACCGACGCTTAAATCCGAGAACGGGACCACTCCGGTCCGTGACTACACTCGACGACCTCGAACAGGGCGACGTGACGACATGCATCGTCATCACCGATCACAACGGCTCGCTCGCACTCGAAACGGCGGCCGACGACTGCACGGTACTAGTCAAATCGGACGTGCACGGCCTTCCCGAGGCGACGCCGGCCGAGGTGACGGCACGCGTCGAGAAGGTGATCCGGGCTGACGGTGCAGTCGACCATTGGTCTGGACGTCCGGGAGTGGAACGAGCGAGATACGGCGGCGTCCGACACCGGGGAAACGGACGACTCGGAGGACTCCCTCGACGAGATCGCGTCGGAACTAGCGGGCGAAACCCGGGTACGTCGCCGAGACCGCAAGCAGCGATCGAGCCTCGTCACCGACGCCGCGGGCGAGCGGGACCGGGCCGATGCGACGCGGAGTTCGGAGCAGGAGCGAGAGCCCGCGACTACACGAACTCCTCAGTGTCGGACACCGTTCCGTCGGGAAGCGCCGACCGGAGCAGTTTCCGCTCGGCCTTGCGGAGGTGTTCCTGAAGCGTCGCCCGGCTGATGTCGAGCATATCGGTCAGTTCCCGGGTAGCGACGCTCCGGGGCCAGTCGTAGTAGCCTTCCTCAAGGGCCGTCACCACGACGTCCAGTTGGCGGTCGGTGAGCGGTGGGCCGCCGGAGGCGCGGAACTCCTCGAACTTCCCGAGCGTGACGGTCCCGAAATCCTCGAGATCGTCGATAATTCGCTTGAGGTCCTCACGACGGAACACCAGCACGTTGTACTCGCGCTGGCGACCGGAGATGGCGTTCGACCGCCGAAGCGTGCCGTGATTCCGGTAGATCGCAGAGTACGCGCCACACGAGGGTTTGGTGACGAGGAGGTGTTCCTCGTCGAGTCTTGCGACGTGTTTGACGTGGTCGGCTGCAGCGAGTTCCGTCTCGAACGTGTCGGCGTGTTCGTCGGCGCGGATGACGAACGTCACGTCGCCGTCCCGAACTTCCTCGATCTCGATCGGAACCGGTGTCTCAACGCTGTCGGTGAGACGCCGCAGGATGCAGTCCCGGTGCTGTGTGAAGTGTACTGTTGCGGTGAACATGCTCCCCGACTCGGGAGAGATACCACGCGAGACGGCAAAAGCCCGGCGCCGACCGCGGCCGACACCACACGACAGCGGCCTGCCCCCGACCGGACCGCAGTCTGCCGGTTATCCCGTCGATACGCGCCGGTGGCGTCGGGCTGTCCCCAGAATAAATAGCCAACACATGTTGGGAGAAGCCTTACCTCCCGATAGCCAGTCTTGTTGGTGTACGATATCGCATGACACACAATCTGGGTGTCGACGTCGGTGGAACGTTCACCGACGTCATCGTGGTCGACGAGACGACACACGACATCACGATCGAGAAGGTACTCACGACGCCGTCGAACCCGTCCGAGGGCGTTCTCGCGGGCGTCGAGCAGGCGACGGAGAAAGCCGGCACGTCGGTTGCGGACCTCGAGTTGCTGTTTCACGGGACGACGGTCGTGACGAACATGCTCCTCGAGGAGACCGGGTCGCGCGTCGGCCTCATCACCTCGGCGGGCCACGAGGACATCCTGCACCTCGCCCGGGCGTGGACGCCGGGGCCGCTGTACGGCTGGATGGACATGGACAAGCCGGACCCGCTCGCGGACCTCGTCGATACGCGCGGTGTCCCCGGCAAGATCAGTTCCCCGGACGGCGAGGTGACGGAACCGCTCGACGAGGACGCCGTGCGGACGGCGGTCAGGGACCTCGCGGACGCGGGCGTCGAGTCGCTGACGGTCGCGCTGTTGAACTCGTATCTCAACCCGAGCCACGAGCAACGCGTCCGCGAGATCGTCGACGAGGAGACCGACGCCCTGCCGGTGTCGATCTCCTCGGACATCGTCTCGGAGTACGGGGAGTACGAACGCACGCTCACGACGGTCATCAACGACTACGCGCGGCCCGAGGTCATCTCGTATCTGGAGGATCTGGACACCTCGCTCGCGGACGCGGGTTCGACGGCCAGGATGAACGTGGTCCGATCCGACGGTGGGCTGATGAGTTCCGAGGCCGCGAAGAACCGCCCGGTCGAACTGGCGCTCTCGGGACCCAGCGGCGGCGTCGTCGGCGCGGCCACGATCGCCGCGAAGAAAGGCGTTCCCGACGTGTTGACACTGGACATGGGTGGGACCTCGACCGACGTATCGCTCGTCGAGGACGGCCAGCCGGAGACGACCCGGCAGACGAAAGTCGGCTACCGGGAGTTCACGTCCCGGTCCGTGGACGTGAACACCGTCGGTGCGGGTGGCGGCTCGGTCGCCCGCGTCCAGCTCTCGGGGTCGCTTCAGGTCGGCCCGGAGAGTTCCGGAGCGGACCCGGGGCCGGCCTGCTACGGGCAGGGCGGCGAGGAGCCGACGGTAACGGACGCGAACGTCGTGCTGGGTCGGATTCCCCCGACGGTCCAGCTTGGCGGCACGATGGACCTCGACCGCGCCGCGGCCCGGAGTGCGGTCGCGGACATCGCCGACCAGCGCGACACCTCCGTCGAGGAGGCGGCTCAGGCGATCCTCGACATCGTCAACGAGAACATGCACGGGGCGCTCCGGGTCGTCTCCGTCGAGCGCGGGTACGACCCCCGGGACTTCGGACTGGTCGGCTTCGGGGGCGCAGGCCCGATGCACGCAAACGGTCTCGCCGACGTGATGGGGACGTACCCGGTCATCGTCCCGCCCGGTCCCGGTGTGATGTCCGCCTTCGGCTTTCTCACCTCCGACGTGCAAAACGAGTTCGCGGAGACCTACCTCGAGACGGACCTCGACGTCGACGGTGCGGACGTGTACGAGGAACTCCAGACGCTCAGAGCGGACGCGGCCGACTGGCTCCGTTCCGAAGGCGTCCCCGAGGAGGATCACGCCTTCGAGTACTACGCCGAGTGTCGCTACTTCCGGCAGGACATCCAGATGTCCATCCCGATCGACGTCGAGAAACTGCGGACCGACGTGGGCCTCGACGAGATCAAGGCGGACTTCGAAGCGCGCCACGACAGGCGCTTTGGCTTCTCTCTGGACGCCCCGCTGGAGATCGCCAACCTCCGGGTCATCGGCAAGGGGAGCGTCCAGGGCGTGACGATCGAAGAGCAGTCGGTCGGCGGCGCCGACCCGAGCGACGCCAGGCGGGACACGACTGAGGTGTACTTCGACGGCGCGTACCACGAGACGCCGGTCTACGACCGCGCGGCGCTGACGCCGGGCAACGAGATCGCGGGGCCGGCGATCGTCGTCGAAGACGACGCGACGATCGTCGTCCAGCCCGCCCACACCGCGACTATCGACCGCTATGCCAACATCGAGATCAACCGAGGTGATGACGCGTGAGCACTGAGACACCCGACTTCGTCGGCGACCACGACATCGACAAGACGACCCTCGACATCATAGAGAGCACGCTCTCGAACACGCGCGACGAGATGGACCGCGTGTTGGAGACGACGGCCATCAGCCCGGTCATCCGCGAGCAGTCCGACCAGTTCCCGCTCATCGCCGACCCGCAGGGACGGATGGTAATGGGGCAGTTCGGGTCGGCCATCGAGACGATCATCGACAACGCCAGTTTCGGCTGGGACGATCTCGAAGACGGCGACGTCGTCGCGACGAACGACCCGTACATGTGTGCCGGGGCGATGTCACACACCCCCGATATGCTCCTGCTTCGCCCCATCTTCTCCGAGGGCGAGCGCGTCGGCTTCTCCAGCCAGTGGGGGAACCTGATGGACGTCGGCGGGAAGACCCCCGGAAGCATGCCCGTGCAGGCCACCTCCATCTTCGAGGAGGGCATCCGGCTCCCCCCGGTCAAACTCTACAAGGGTGGCGACCTGGACGAGGAGCTACTGGAGACGTTCGCGCACAACACCCGCCTGCCCGACCACGCCGAGGCGGACATCAAGGCGCTCGCGGCCGGGACGGCCGCCGCCGAGAAGCGCGTCCAGGGCCTCTGTGACCGCTTCGGGACGGAGACGTACCTCGAAGGGTGTGACGCCATCCTCGACCGCACCCGTGACGGGATGATCGACCTCATCCGCGAGTTCATCCCGGAGGGTGAGCGCTACACCTTCGAGGACTACGTCGACGACGACGGCATGGGCAACGGGCCGATCAAACTCCACCTCGAAATCTACCGGGAGGGCGACACGGTCTATCTCGACTGGGACGGAACCGACGAGCAGGTGCCCGGAACGGTGAACTTCCTCCTCAACGAGAAGATGTTCAAGATGTTCACCGGGGTCTTTCTCATCATGGCGTTCGATCCCCTCCTGACGTTCAACGACGGGTACTACGACCTCTTCGAGGTCAACCTGCCGTCGGGGACGGTCGTCCAGCCGGAGTTCCCCGCACCGCTCGGGAACCGGTTGCCGCTGATGGCCCGGCAGTTCGACGTCCTGCAGGCCACGTTCTCGAAGCTCATCGACGGCTTCTCGGTCGCCGGCAGTTACGGCACCTCGCCCAATCTCGTCTACGCCGGCACCGACTCGGACGGGAACCAGTTCCAGATGCTCGAGATCCTCTACGGCGGCATCCCGGCCCGCCCCGGCGGCGACGGCCTGGACGGCCACTCGTGGTGGCCGCTGTTCCGCACCGTCCCCGCCGAGTACCAGGAAGCCTACTACCCGCTCTCGATCGACGAGTATAGCACCCGCGAGGACACCGGCGGTGCCGGCGAGTTCCGCGGCGGTCACGGCATCACCAAGGTCTACACGTTCGAGGAAGACGGCGCGATCACCTTCCAGGACGACCGCGCCCACACCTACCCGTGGGGCGTGGACGGGGGCGACCACGCACGGACCAGCGAGAAGAAACTGATCAGGAGCGACGGGACCGAGGAGGAACTCCCCTCGAAAGTCGAGAACGTCCCCGTCGCGGCCGGCGACAAACTCGTGTTCCGGACGGCCGGCGGCGGCGGACTCGGCGACCCCCTCGACCGCGACCCAGAGGTGGTCGCCACCGAGGTCCACCGGGGGCTCGTTTCGGCCGAGGCCGCCAGCGAGGAGTACGGCGTCGTCCTCGCCGACGATGGCACCGTCGACGAGGCGGCGACGGCCGACCGCCGCGAGGAACTCCGGGCGAACCGCGACGACCTCGCGGAGTTCGACTACGGACCCCTGCCGGACGACGACGAACTCGAAGCCCGTATCGCGGCGGAGCGCAGCGACTTCGAGAACAGACACGACTGACGATGGATACGGGTACCATCCTCACCGACCCACGGCAATGAACGATCCCGACGCCTCGGCGTACTACGACGAACACGCCTTCGGCGACAGCGTTGGCATCGGCGACCGGCCCGCACTGCTCGTCATCGACCTGATCAACGCGTTCACCGACCCCGAGACCGACCTCGGTTCGAACGTGAACGGGGTCGTCGAGCAGACCGGTCGCCTCCTCGATACCTTCCGCGACCGGGACCTCCCGCGATACTTCACGACCGTCGCGTTCGAGGAGTCCTACGGCGATGCTGGACGGTTCATCGAGAAGGTGCCCGCGCTCCGGGAGCTGCGCCTCGGGACGGACGCGGTCGCCGTCGACGACCGACTCGCGCCCGTCGACGACGAACGGGTCATCCTGAAGAAATACGCGAGCGCGTTCTTCGGGACGGACCTCGCGACGGAACTGACGACCAACGGGGTCGATACGCTCGTGCTCGCCGGCGTCACGACGAGCGGCTGTGTCCGGGCGACCGCGGTCGACAGCCTCCAGCACGGGTACCGGACCATCGTACCCGCCGACGCGGTCGGCGACCGCGCGGAACCGCCTCACCGTGCCAACCTCGTCGATATCGACGCCAAGTACGGTGACGTGGTCGGAACCGACGACGTGATCGCCCACTTGACCGACGACAACAACGACGACACTGCATGACACGAAACCGATACCGCGGCCGACGAACCGACACTGCACAGCGAGCGACACCGGCATCGCAGAACGGAGGGGGGACATGAACGCGACTACGTCGGGGGCCGAACTCCGCGAGCACCTCGGGCGTGAGGAGTTGCTCGTCTGTCCCGGCGTCCACGATCCCCTGACAGCTGCCGTTGCCGACCGGATCGGGTTCGACGCGATCTACATGACCGGCTACGGGACCTCCCTCTCGAAGATCGGCTACCCGGACGCCGGGTTCATGACCATGCCCGAGGTGATCGAGAACGCGGCGAACATCCAGGAACGCATCGGTGTCCCGCTGATCGCCGACGCCGACAACGGGTACGGCAACGCGACCAACGTGATCCGGACGGTCCGCGAGTACATCAAGGCCGGCGTCGGCGCGATCCACATCGAGGACCAGACCTTCCCCAAGCGCTGTGGCCACACGCAAGGGCGGCAGGTGATCCCGAAGGCGGAGGCGGTGGGCAAGGTCGCGGCCGCGGCCGACGTTCGCGACGACCGCGCCCCGGAGTTCGTCATCATCGCGCGCAGTGACGCCCGCGGGACGGGTGACGGCTCGCTCGACGACGCCATCGACCGCGTCAACGCCTACCTCGAGGCCGGCGCCGATATCGGGTTCGTCGAAGGCCCGGCCGACGACGCGGAACTGGCACGGGTCGGGCGCGAGGTCGACGGACCGGTACTGTACAATTTCGTCGGCGAACTCGGCTCCTCGCCGTACGTCGAACTCTCCTCGCTCGAGGAGTGGGGGTTCGACGTGGTGTTGTTCCCCGTCGTGTCGACGCTGTCGACCATCGCGAACGTCCACGCCGACCTCGACACGTTCGCGTCCGATCCCGTCGCCGCGATGCGCGAGGTGGACGAGGAGTTCGCGGCCCAGCCGACCGGCAGCCTCCACGAGTTCTCCGGGTTCCCCGAAGTCGTCGCCTGGGAGGACCAGTATCTGCCCGACGAGGATCGCGATAAATACGAGGGATCACTGGGCGACGATCCGACCGGCGAGTGACCGCGTGTCGCCGTCCAGCGCGAGGGAGAGCGGCGTCCCGCCGGCGACCGCACAGTAGTGTCCATCGCCTGACAGTGTGTTTATGCTCCGGGAAGCCGTATGTTGGCATATGTCACAGCAGGTGCAACAGGAACTGGCGGTCGACCGATTCACACTCGGACTCGTCGGACCGGACCAGGAGTGGGCCGGAACCGTCGCGGACGGTGGGACCGTCCGCACGCACACCCCGCCCGCGTGCTGGGGGCCGATGATCACACCCGAATTCCGTGGTGGGCACGAAGTCACGCGGCCGATTCGCGTCGAGAACGCCGAACCCGGGGACGCGCTGGCCGTCCGCATCAGGGACGTCGAGGTGACCAGCGTCGCGACGAGTACGGGCAGCATGGCCGAACGCGAGGATGCGTTCGGGAGCGACCCGTTCGTCGACCACCGCTGTCCGGAGTGTGGCACCGAATGGCCCGAGACCGTCGTGGAGGGTACCGGCGAGGACGCGATCCGGTGTGCGGAGTGTGGGGCCAACGCCTCGTCCTTCGGTTTCGAGTTCGGCTACACGGTCGCGTTCGACGACGACCGCACCGTGGGGCTGACCGTCGGTCCGGAGGGTGCCGACGCCCTCGCGGAGCGCGCCGACGAGGCGATGGCACTCCCGGACAACTCACGACAGCACCCGATTTTGCTGTACAAGCCGGACGAAATTCCGGGGACACTCGGGCACCTCCGGCCGTTCATCGGCAACATCGGGACGACGCCGTCGGTCGAGTTCCCGGACTCGCACAACGCCGGCGACTTCGGGCAGTTCCTGATCGGCGCCGACCACGACTGGGGCCTTGACGACGAAGCGGCGCTCGGTGCCCGGACTGACGGCCATATGGACTCGAACGACGTGCGCCCCGGGGCGACGCTCATCTGCCCGGTCGAAATCGAGGGCGCTGGCCTCTACGTGGGCGACCTGCACGCCAACCAGGGCGACGGTGAACTCTCCCTGCACACGACCGACGTGAGCGGCCACACCGAACTCGAAGTGGAGGTTATCAAGGACCTCGACATCGACGGGCCGCTGCTGTTGCCCAACGAGTCGGACCTGCCCGACATCGCCAAACCGTACACGGACGCTGAACGCGAGGCCGGCGCGGACCTCGCGGCCGAGCACGACGTCGACGAGGTCGTCGACGCGGCGCCGATCCAGATCGTCGGCTCCGGGGCGACGATCAACGACGCGACCGAGAACGCCTTCGCCCGTGCCGGCACGCTCTTCGACATGACCGAGGGGGAGGTCCGGGCCCGGTGTACGTTCACCGGCGGCGTCGAGATCGCGCGGCTCCCGGGTGTCGTCCAGTTGTCGATGCTCGCCCCGATGGAACTGCTCGAAGACCGCGGCCTCGCCGAGACCGTCCGCCGCCAGTACGACCTCTGACGTCAGCCGCCACGCATCGCCGGGAAAATTCCGAGTTCTGCCCCTGCCGGGACGTGGTCGTCGAAATCGGCGGTGTCGCCGTCGACGGTTACGCGGACGCTCGGCCTGCGCTCGCCGGCGTCGTCGACTAAATGTGACTCTGCGCCCGGATACGCGTCGACGAACGCGTCCAGGACGTCCGCGACCGTGGCATCACCCTCGACGGACACCGCGACGGTCTTCGTCCCGGTCGCCGACCGGAGCGGGCCGTACACAGTCAGTTCCACACGTCCCGGATAGTAGTCCACGCACAAAAAACGCGGTCCGCGGGCGATAGACCGTCCGTCTCGGCGCGTTCCGGACGTCGGTTCCGAGGACGGAACCGGCGCGGCGCGGGGTCGTTGAGCCGAGACGGTCCGAGCGGGTCAGTACGCGGGCGCCGAAGCGGGGTCGAACTGGCTCTGCCGGGCGACGGCGACGGCCTGTGCGACCAGTTGTGTGACCTGATCGTCGAGGTCGGCCTCAGAGATGGCCGGCGACGTGTCCAGGTCCAACCGCTCGGGATCGATGGACATCCCGAGCGGTGGTGTCCCCGGGAACTGGATGGTGACGACACCCGTGAATCCATCCGGCGTGTCGGACAAGTCAGTCCCGGTGTCGACGAACTCGGGGACCAGGGTATCGACCGCCTGACGGAGCCGGTCGGTCGCCTCGCGCAGGCGCCCGAGTTCGGCCGGCGAGAGTTCCTCCCGCGAGGGCCCCTCTGCTCCGGTTGCCGAGCCGCCCGTGTCGACCTCCGGCACGCCCTCATCCAGCACTGACTGGTCTCGGTTACCGTACATCGTGTATCATCAGGAGGGGCTGGACACGAATATCGGTTTGGTCTCCGCCGAAACGAACGACGCCACCGGCCCGCCGGACACCCCCATCGTGGCGGCCACGTGACCGGCTGGTCCAGTGTGGAACGCTCACTTCCTGGGGAAGAACCTGGAGAAGATCTGGTTCTCGGCCTTCCGGAGGTGTTGGTGGACCGTCGCCGACGAGACGTCCATCGACTCGGCCACCTCCTCGGCGGTACTGTCGCGGGGCCACTCGAAGTAGCCCGCCCGGTAGGCGGCTTCGAGGGTCGCTCGCTGGCGCTCGGTGAGCCCCTCCAGGGTCCCGTCGGTGAGCAACTCGTCGTCCATCCCTGGGGGCGTCAACTCCCGTTTCGACCGGAGGTCGGTCGCGGGGAAGGCATCGGTGACGCGTTCGACGACCGTCCGGACGCTGGTATCTGGCGACACTTCAGCGACGAGGCGGCACCGCCCGTCGGTGGCCTCGGCCGACCGGACGTTGGCACCGAACTCGACGAGCGGGCAGCACAGTGATCCGCCGGTCAGCGTCACTTCGACCGTGGCCGAATCGCCGTCGTCGTCGACCGATTCGACCTCGGCCACGCCGTCGTGGTCCGAGACGAACGCCATCACGTCGTCGGTGGTCGCGTCGTCGACGGTGACGTACGCGAGCAGCATCTCCCTCCCACCGGGAACCAGGCCGTCGAGCGTACACGGACCGACCGCCTCCGAGAGCGCGACGAACAGGGCAGCAGGATCGGTCGACTGGAATTCCAGTTCGACCGCCACGTCCGAGACGAGGAGCCGTTCCTGTTCGACGGCATGGATGGCGTGCCCGATGGTCTCGCCCATCTCCGAGAGCACCTCGTGTTCGCGCTCGGTGAACTCCCGCGCGGCCCCGGGTTCGAGCGCGAGGACGCCGTAGACGGTCCGGCCGTACACGAGCGGGATCGTCGCTCCCGCGCCCCCGTCCATCCGTGACGCCGGCCGCGTCGTCTCGGCGGCGGTCGGATTCGAGGCCTCGTCCTCGGCGACGGACAGGGTGACGGAGTCGGGGAGGCTCTCCGCGGAGTCGAGTTGCCGTGGGCCGTCGTCGGAGACGGCCATCCCGACGATCTTCGTCGCCGGGTGCGGGCCCAGACCGAACCAGGCCCCATCGCACGTGTCCGTGGTGACGAGCGTCTCACAGACGGTGCGTGCGATCTCCTCGCGTGACGTCGCACTGACGAGCGTCGCGTTCACGTTCCGGATGACGCTGTTCAGCCGTTCGAGCCGCGCGAGTTCGTCGCGCTGCTGGCGCAGCGTCCGTTCGCGTTTGGCGAGTTCGTCGCGCTGTCGGCGCAGGGTTCGCTCCCGCCAGACTCGGCTGGTCACGTCGTGGAGGAGGATGGTGTAGCCGATGGTCCGGTCCTGCTGGTCGGTGATCGGCGCCGTGGTCACCTCGTAGGTCCGCTGGTCGAGCGTCAGTTCCGCGAACGCGTCCTCGCTGTCCAGGGCCAGGTCGTCCGTATCGAGATGGGCCTGCAACCGGTCGCCGAACAACGCTTCGGGGTCGGTGCCGAAGATGTCCGCGGCCGCGTCGTTGAGATAGATGATGTCCGCCTCTTCCCCGACGATCACGACCCCGTCGTCCAGCCCGGCCAGTGCGGCCTGTTTCCCGAGCTGGCGGGTCGCCGGCAGGATGTCGAACAACCGATACCGGAAGAGCGCGTTCCCGAAGGCGATACCCGTGACGGTGAACGCGTATGGGGTCACGTCGAGACCCGGGATGGGGACCGTGCCGAGCACCGAGAGGACGTTCCCGACGAACGGCGCGGCGATGCCGAGGACTAGCAACACCGCCTGGTCGATGTAGAGGTACTCGGAGACGAGGACCAGCCGGACGAGCAAGACGCCGCCGACCGTGATGAGGACGTAGTTGTACAGCAGGAGGACCCAGAACCACGGCCCGTACTCCTGGACGAGCGTGACGACGCCGCTGGCGACGACCTCCTCGTGTTCGGTCCAGACGAGGTGGTGCAGGGGGTTCGTCTGCACGAGGACGACCGTGCTGACGGGGATGACGAATACCAGCACGGTCGTCAGCGGAGTCAGGACCGACTCGTAGCCGGTGTATTCGAGGATGAACAGAAACAGGAAGCCGGCGACGAGTGGGACGCCGAGCCACTGCAGCCGCTCCCAGAGGAGACGACTCGCGCCGGTCTGTGTGAGCGAGACGGCGTAGCACCCGCTCCAGATCGACATCGAGACCATGGCGGCCGAGAACGGGATCGCACCGGGCTGGTCACGGTGACGCAGGGCATACCGGGCCAGCACGGCCGTCGTGGCCGCCGCTACCGTGAGTAACAGGACGTGAAGCGCCCCTGCACCGAGCATTACGTGTCCTATATAGTTGCAAATCATAAAAATCCGAATACTCATTCGAGTCGACCAGTGCCCCGCTCGAACACGGGGGTGGGGAGCAATCGGGGTCGTGAGGACGCGCCGGGACGCCCGGGGTGTGGGATCTGGATACGTGTTCGGGAATCGACGTGAGCGACCGCTTCTGGAGGTGTTTTGTCCGTCGAGCCCCGAGGATACGTGATGACGAATCACGACCGCATTCACGCGCTGGAGCCGGCACATCACCGTAACCGCTGGTCGGTCGGGACCGTCGAATCGCTCGAACAGCGCGACGGGCACTGCGTGGTCACGGTCACGGACGAAGCGGGCGAGGCGGTCGAACTCGTCGTGACGCTCGCCGTTCGCGACCTGTTCGTGGGGCGGTTGGACATCGGGCAGGGAGATTCGCCTGTCGGCGAGCGGGTCTGGTATCGGCGACACGGTGGGTAGCGGTCCGCAGGGGCAAATCGGACTGTCCGGCTGGATGCTGTGTGTCGCCTGTCAACGCCCACCGCCCCATCATCCGCTGCCGGCCGACCGCAGGGCGGCCGGCAGCCACGGTCTTCCGGCACGGAGAGTAAAATACGAATAGGGGGCCATCCCGGCCTATGACCGAACTGGCGGATTTCGAACAAGGCGACGTGACGACGTTCACCTTCACCACCGCTCTCGACGCTCGCTCGCACTCGTAACGACGACTGACGACCGTACTGTGCTGGTTACGGACGCTCACCGGTCCCCTCGGCGAGTCCGCTCAGAACTTCGTTGCCACTCCGAGGCAGTCCGTACCGGATCGACTGCCGCGGACTCGACCGCACCCGTTCGTGATTAACAATCGTTAAGGTTTTGTACTTCTCCGCCGTTCGAACGCCTGTGATGTCCGGCGAAGGACCGCCTCCGATCGTGCCGTCGATGGAAACAACGGACGAACCACCGGAACAGTCGACGCTCGTCCGCCCGGACGGTGGCTCGCACCCCGACCGCGAGGCACCCGCGGACCGGCCGTTCGGGGCACCCCTCGTACCGGACTGCTCCTGAAGTCCCAGCTGTCGGGACGCATCGTCGGATAGCGTTCCGTTGTCGTTGCTCGTGGCGAGTGGCTCGACTCGGCCGACACGGGTGCTCTGTGGCTCCCTCGGCCCACACAGCGTTACAGCGGAGACGGCGAGCGACACGCTCACGGACGTGACCCTCGGGGACGTCGACGACGTGGTCGAGCGGGAGCGCGCTCACGACCGCCGAGCGGACGATCACCGCCGCGGACGCCCGGTTCCACGACGCCCTCACGCCGAGCGGCGCGTCGGACCGACTGAACGCCTCCACAGGCCCGTCGACCCGTCCCGACACTCCGTGCGGACCGACAGTGTCCGGTCGAGAGCACCGAACCCCACACGCCTTCGACGCTAGGCAGGATGGTGACTGCCGGACTGTCACTCGGATAATAAAAACTCAGGTCTGGGTGAAAATATCCTCGTTTGATACGGTCTCGGGGCGAACTGTGACACCTATGATCCACCCGATTTTACTGCAGATTGGTACTTCCCCGTTCGGGCTCGTCGGCCTCCTGGTACTGGTGCTGGCAGTGGTGACGGTCTGGCAGATGGTGCGGATCGTCGACGCGTACGATAAACAGGCGCTCACCGTCTTCGGTGAGTATCGGGGCTTGCTCGAACCGGGGATCAGTTTCGTCCCACCGTTCGTGTCACGCACGTACACCTTCGATATGCGCACCCAGACGATGGACGTGCCCAGACAGGAGGCGATCACGCGGGACAACTCACCCGTGACGGCGGATGCAGTCGTCTACCTCCGTGTGATGGACGCCAAGAAGGCATTCCTCGAGGTCGAAGACTACAAGACGGCGGTCTCGAACCTCGCTCAGACCACGCTCCGGGCGGTGATCGGCGACATGGAACTGGACGACACGCTGAACAAGCGCCAGGAGATCAACGCCCGCATCCGCAAGGAACTGGACGAACCCACCGACGAGTGGGGGATTCGCGTCGAGTCCGTCGAGGTCCGCGAAGTCAACCCCAGCCAGGATGTCCAGCAGGCGATGGAACAGCAAACCGGCGCGGAGCGACGACGCCGGGCCACGATCCTCGAAGCCCAGGGAGAGCGCCGGAGTGCGGTCGAGAAAGCCGAGGGTGACAAACAGTCCAACATCATCCGCGCACAGGGTGAGAAGCAGTCACAGATTCTGGAAGCCCAGGGTGACGCCATCTCCACCGTGCTGCGGGCGAAATCCGCCGAGTCGATGGGCGAACGCGCCGTCATCGACAAGGGGATGGACACGCTCGAAGCGATGGGTCAGGGCGCGTCGACGACGTTCGTCATCCCCCAGGAACTCACCTCGCTGGTCGGCCGCTACGGCAAGCACCTCACCGGGAGCGACGTCCAGACGAACGGACACCAGCTCGACAGCCTGCAGTTCGACGCCGAGACGCGCGAACTCATCGGGCTCGACGACATCAAAGAGATTCTCGGCGAAATCGACCGGGCCGCCGAGATGGACATCGAGGAGCTGGAAAAACAGGCCAAGGCGGTCAAAGACGGAGCCACGAACGCCGATGGCGCCGACGACGCCGGTGACGGGGCGTGATTTTCGACGGGCGCTCCGGAACGGGCGGGTGGTAGCGACCGAGGGGACGATACACGACGACGACGGCGACCGGTACTGGGCCGAGGTTCTCTACCGCCAGGGAGACACCCGAAGTGTGGGCACTGTTTAGTTTCGGGTTTCTGCAGTTGCCCTCCACCTGTCAACGTTCGTGATTCGAGCCCCGAAGCCACGCAATGACGAATCACGACCGGATTCACGCACGGGAGCCGACGCACCACCGTGACCGCTGGTCGGTCGGAACCATCGAATCGCTCGAACAGCGAGACGGGCACTGCGTGGTCACGGTCACGGACGATGCGGGGGAGACGGTCGAACTCGTCGTGACGCTCGCCGTTCGCGACCTGTTCGTGGGGCGGTTGGACATCGAAGAGGGTGACTCACCCGTCGGCGAGCGGGTCTGGTACCGGAAACACGGCGGGTAACGTCACGTGCTTCAGAACAGGCCCCGAAACAGCGACCGGTGTCGGTTTCGCTCGTCACCCCATCGCGACGGCGATCAGCCGGACGTTCTCCTCGCCACCGTATTCGCCGGCGAGCCGCCGCATCGTGTCGAAGTTCGCCTCCCAACCGTCGGTCTTTGCGTAGGCACGGTCCCGCAACTCCCGCACCAGCGTCACCTCGTCACCGGCATCGAACTCGAAGTAGTCGTCGGTCAGCGTGACCGTCACCGCCTCGCCCGCATTGACGCTGTCCATGTACCCCTCGTTTTCCGCCGCGACCGGGAGTGAGAATCCGCCGACCTTCTTGACGTAGTTCCCCTCGGCGTCGTAGAAACTGGTTCGGGAGTCGATGTCCTCGGCCGTCTCGCTCCAGTCGATCCGTTCGATCTCCCAGAGGCCGATCCAACTGCAGGTCGGCGGCGACTCCAGCAGTCGCCCGAGTTCGTCGCTGAGGTCGTCCGGGAAGCCCCGCTCGCCGGCGATCGGCTCGTAATTGCAGTAGTTGCGCCACCCGAAGAGGCAGGCCATCATCGCGTAGCCGCCGGGGTGTGTGATGTCGGTCTCGATGTACTCCCAGCCGTCGTCGCCACGACACTCGACGAACGGATGCAGCGAGGTACCCATCAGGTGCGTGTAGATTCAGGCCCCAGTACAATGTCCGTTTCGCCAGTCTCGACTGGGCGTAGGCCAGGTATTCGGACGGCTATCCGGCTTTGGCCATCCCGCCGGGAGTCGACGGCAGACCGTCGGACTGCGTTCACTCCGGGAGGGCGACGCGCCTCAGTCTTCGGCCACGCTGGCGCTCGCGGTGAACCCGACGGCTTCGAGTCGGTCGGCCAGCGGCGTGCCGATGGCGGAGGCGGGGGTCAGGACGCCGCCGTCGAACGGCGAGTCGGTGTCGTCTTCCAGCAGGGCCATCGCCGACTCGCCGAGCATGCGCGCGGTGCCGGTGTAGCCGGGGTCGTAGTCGGCACCGACGACGGCGTCGACGGTGAACGGCCCGTCCTCGTTCACGCCGCGACCGCGGGTCCGGATTCGGAAGTGACCCGTCTCCATCTGCTCCTCGCTCGGCCCCTCGCCGGGGTCGGGGAAGACGTACTTCCTGAGCAGGTTCCGCGTCGGTTCGAGCGACATCCCGAGCGTGAACAGGCCCAGGCCGCCGGCGACCAGGCCCGCCGTGGCGGCACCGCCGAGTCCGTCGCCGGTCACCGTGACCTCGGAACAGCGGAACTCGCGGCCCCAGGGATAGTCCAGCAGCGCGTTGCTCCGCCGGACCACCCGCTCGTTGATGGCCGCCATCGGCGACGGCGCCGTCCAACTGGAGCGGAGCGGGTCTTTCCGCGGGAGGCGCTGCTCGCCGGGGTCGACGCCCTCGCGTTCGCCAGGTGGGGCCAGCGAGTAGGGGTTCCCGAGCACCTTTCGCACCTCGGGGTCTTCGGAGGCGGCCGCGAACAGCTCGGCGGCGCTGGCGAGCGTGCCACCGCTCACGCCGCCGCTGGCGCGCTCGACGTAGATACGGGCCTCGTGACACGGCCCCCCGAACTCCTCGATTGCGAACGTCTGTGCGAGCAGCGTCCCCAGGTCCGCGGGGACGGAGTCGTACCCGCAACTGTGGACGATGCGTGCCTCGGCGTCGACCGCGGCGTCGTGGTACTCGTCGACGATCTCCCGCGCCCAGTTCACCTCGCCGGTCAGGTCACAGTAGTCGGTGCCGTGCTCGACACAGGCGTCGACCAGCGGCGTCCCGTACTTCGTGTACGGGCCGACGGTCGTACAGACGACCTCCGTGTTCGCCGCGAGGTCCCGGAGACTCTCGGGGTCGGTCGCGTCGCCGAGGACGATAGGGAGGTCGTCCCACTCGTCGCTGTCGGCGGTCAGGTCGGCCGCGACCCCGTCGAGTTTCGCCTGATTGCGCCCGCCGATGGCGAGTGCGAGGTCCTCGGGCGTGTACTGTTCGGTGAGAAACTCCGTGACGAGGCGGCCGGCGACCCCGGTCGCCCCCCACACGACGATATCGTGCACTCGGTCTGTCTCACTCATAAGACCAACTTCGGCTGCGAGTGTCTCAACCCTTGCCTTTCCGGGACGCGTGCTGTCGTCGCGACCGCCACGACGGAGCCCGGGCGGTACCCGGAAGCACACGAACGTCCCGGCGCACGGTGACCGCGAATGCCGAGCCGGGCGCCAGGGTCTGTCGAGAGCCCTCACTGAACGATCGTGAGACGGTATCGCATCCGAGTACGTCGGGACCTATACGCGCTCGCAGACGACACCTCATGATCCGCCGTCGTGCGATTCGACTGTCGACGGGCAGTCCTTCGCTCTAGCTTTGCTTGAGGGTATCATAGAACGGTTATCACACCAAGAAGCAGGGTGAACGCTGAGGTGGTATGAGTTCAGCGACCCTGTAAGATGAGCCTTCGGTAGAGACGTTCTTCAATGTCGCGGAGACCGAGACGTTAGCGTTGTTTGAGCATCTCTCCCTCGAGTTTCTCGAAGAGTTCGACGTGTTCGCCCCGGCGCAGACGGGGCGAACACGAGAGCATGAACCACCAGAGCTGATGCGTGGGTTCCTCCACTGCTACTGCCACGACATCTACGGCATCCGTCCCGTTGAACGAGAGCTCCGGAACACGGTCGTCTGGCTGAGCTGTGGCTTCGATCGACCGCCGTCGAGAGACGCGGTCGATCGTTTCCTCACCGACCTCGAACACGTCGTTGACAATGTCTTCGACCGACTCGTCGAGCAGGCCGCCCGCTGCGGCCTGCTCGACTTGACCTACTGCATCGATTCAACCGACGTGAGAGCGATGCCCGCCGACCAAGACGCCTCGAAGTGCTACGATCCAACCGCCGACGAGTACTACCACGAATACGGCTGTACGATCGTCTCGACCGGATCAAAGATCCCGATAGCAGCAGAGTTCACAGAGAGTAAGCAAGCGCCAGAGGAGACGGCGAGCGCGTCACGCGTGACGCGCATCGCCGTCGCCCAGCCGATATAGATGGTCGGTGACAGCGCCTACGACACGCTCGACTGGCACGACCACCTGTTAGCCGCAGGGGTCGTGCCAGTCACTCCCTACGACGCGCGAAACACCGACGACCCGAAAGACATCGAGTACAGGGTCGAAGACCGCATCGAACAACACAGCGAAGACGTTCAGCTGAAACAATCCACGTTGGATGAGACGTACAACCGCCGTACTGGAGTCGAACGAACCAATGAATCAGTGAAAGACTGCGGCCTCGGGCGAACGCACGCCCGAGGCCGCGTCCACGCACGAGCGCAGGTGTTCCTCGTCCTGTGCCTTCGCCTCGTCGTCGCTATCACCAACTACGAACGTAGAGACAATCCGGGAAGCACGATCATCACGGTGTGAGGAGAGTTCTATGACACCCTCAAGCAGCTGTTACGCCGGAAATCGGTCTCTGTAATGGGAGAACGGGCACTGACCGTTTTCGAATCCCCTCTAACAGCCGTGTATATAATTTGTAATTGAGGATCCAGACGCGGCGCAAGCCGTGATTACAGCGGTTTCGGGTTCTGAAACGTGGTTCCCCTTCTTGATACTGGAGAACGTGTCAATGAGTGATATGAAAAACGGTGTGTTCACCGTTGCAGGCAGTAAGGGTGGCGTCGGCAAAACGACGACCACGATCAACCTCGCGGCCACGCTCGCGGGCGGTGGGAGTGACGTTATCGTGATCGAATTGGATCTTGCGATGGCCAATATCGTCGATTTCGTTGACTTGGAAACAGAGCTCACCGCCAAACCCACGCTTCACGATGTGTTAGCCGACGATACGGCCGTCTTCGACGCGATTCGTGAGGCCCCTGGCGGGTTCGACCTGCTCCCGAGCGGTGTTGAACTCGACGGCTTCGCAGACGTCGATGTCACCCGGTTAGAATGGGTCCTCGACGCACTTGAGTCACCGTACGATGTGATCCTCCTGGACACGGGCGCAGGCGTGAGTGAGGAAACGGTCTTCCCGCTGAGCGTGGCCGATGGGGTCATTCTCGTCTCGACGCCGCGGGCTGCGGCCGTGCGCGACACGAAAAAGACCAAGCGACTGGCCACCGACGCCGGCACGGACGTCGTCGGCGTCGTGTTCACGCGGTCTGGCACAGGCACGTCGCCGCCCCCGGCCCGTCTCGCGGAGTTTCTCGACGTCGAGTTCCTGGGACACGTGCCACGCGATGACGCCGTGCCCCGCGCGCAGGATGCCGGCGAACCCGTTCCGCGTCACGCTCCTGAAAGCGACGCCGCACACGCCTATCACGAGGTTGCGACCACCGCGTTCGACCTCCCCACCCAGCCGGCCGGCACCGGTCACAGTGACGATGGCGCTGCTGCCGATGCGGACAGCCACTCACCACAGGCCCAGTCTTCCGGCCCCGTGGACGCTACCAATAGTGAGGCACCTGAGGCGACTATCGGGTCCGTGCTGGAGACCCCGTTATCGCGTTCGGATGCACGCACCGACGGACTCGGCAGCGACGAGTCCGAGCCGGCGACGCCAGTTCAGGCGGCCATCGATCACCAGGCCCAGTCGCTACAATCCAGGACAGGTGCGGACACCGCCGCAACCGGGACCACAGAACGCGGGACCGAGTACAGCGCTGAAACTGATCAGGACGATTCTGCAACTGAGTCCGACCAGGACGCTACGACCGAACAGTCTGAGACGGGGAAAGACGACGAGCAGCAGACGAGTTCTGAACAGGGCGACGCAGAGCACGCAGCGGCGAATGCGGACCCAGCCGACGAATCGGAATCGGACCAGCACGGCCAGCAATCTCTAGCCAGTCGAGCGAAGCGGTTCGTGACGACTCGGCTCGGCTCAGAGTAAGCGCGGGAACAGCCCTCTGAGTAGCACCGACCCGCCCTCCCAACCGACCCCCCTCACCGACTCACCAACCCACACAGATGTTCGCCGCCAACACGCCGACACGAAGAACCATGCAGGACAAACAGACACCGTCACGAGTGACCGGCGCGAGCTCGGGCAACGGGCGAGCAATCGCAACATCGTTCGCTGACGAAGGTGCTGCCGTCGTGTGTGCGGACCTCATCGAGAAGCCGAGGGACGAGGGATACGAGGACCAGATTGACACAGCGACACACGAACTGATCGAAGAGCGCGGCGGGGATGCGGTCTTCGCTGAATGTGACGTGACCGACCGGGAGCAGGTGCGGTCCGTGATAGATGCCGCCGTCGAGGAATTCGGACACCTCGATATCGTCGTGAACAACGCAGGGATTTTCACCCGGTACGTCGACATCACCGAGACGACGCACGAGGAGTGGGACCAGACCATCGGTGTCAATCTGACCGGAGTCTGGAACGGGACCAAGGAAGGGGTCGAGCAGATGATCGAACAGGGCCACGGCGGGCGCGTAATCAACGTCGCGTCGGTCGGGGGCCTCGTCGGCCTGGAGAACGAACCCGCGTACTCGGCTTCGAAGGGCGGCGTCGTGAACTTCACCCGAGCAGCCGCACTCGACTGTGCAGAGCACGAAATCAATGTCAATGCGGTCTGTCCTGGCTGGATATCGACTGCGATGACACGGGAGTACCTGGAAGATCAGGAATTCATGGCAGAACTCGAAGATGCGACACCCTGGCCACGGTTAGGTGAGCCCGACGACGTTGCAGACGCGTGTACGTTCCTCGCTGGGCCTCGAGCCGAGTGGATTACTGGGCACTCTCTGGCCGTCGATGGAGGGTATACAGCACAGTGACACTCCCCCCTGGCATGACTGCTGCGGACACTCTCTGACGTCCCAGCCACTTCTTTTGCTGCCGACATTTTCACTATGTAGCACGGCGGTCCTGGATCTCAACGGAAATTGGCAGAACCGACAGCGGTACGTTGGCATCCACACTGAGCAGGTGATTCACCGGTAGCGGCTTGAAACCAGCTGTGGCTGAGTGCTCCATAGACTCGCTGAACCAACCGAGTCGATTACAAAATTTCTGACACCGGTGGGGGTTGGGTAGAGTTGCTGACTACATCTTCTGTATGCAGCAGCGCTCTGATAACATCAACGCGAACTGGTAGAAGCTACAGCGGTAGGTTGGCAGTCTGCACTGAGCAGTTCAAGTTGGTGAAGTCGTTAGCCGAACTGGTGTCCAATACGCGCGTCAGGTGTAGCAAGGCATTCCGCTCCGAATTCGTTCTCGCCGACTGGGAATGTCGCGTAGAATATCGGCTGTCGGCTTAGTGCGCGGTAAATATCCCCAGGCTACCATCGTTTTCAATCAACACCTCCACGCCCACAGAGGTATCATCAGAGCCAGGAAGATCGACTGCATGCCACGTATCGGACGGAGAGAGCCTCGCACGAATGACGAAGTCACCCGCTGTGTCGAGCCACGGTCCTTCGATCGTAGCGCTATCGTACTCTCCCTCAGAGAGGGCCGCGAGTTCGACAGTTTCGTCCGCAACGATTTCTCCGTCTTTTTCGACCTCAACTGAGACATCGTGCCGTGACCCGTCGAGATTAACGACTTCGATGAACTCTATGCGGAGTTCTTGTGAAGATCGTAATCGGCTGCAACCAGCCGTGCTCACAGCTACTGTAGCGACTATCGCGGCGAGGATTTGACGTCGGAGGGCCATCGGTATCTGTGGGATCTGGTCCAGCCACTCATATTGTTTCATATCCCAAATTATCGGTCCGGTATCTGTTTCAACAGTTTCAACCGTGACTGATATGCGCGTTCCGTCTTGCACGAGACAATCAGATAGTAATCTGATCTGATGATCCTCCAACTGTTGGATGTAGAGCGGAGAGTCAACAGCGCCCCCCGTTCACGCGAAATTACGCTGTATCAAGACAGCTGTCCAGTAAGTGCGCGTGTGGCTCAAACCAAGATTGTAGCGTTCCGCGATTTTTTGGGTTGGACGAACGTCGGAATCGTATGAAGCGTCGTACGTGTCTCGGTCTCTGCGCTGGGGTCCTTTCGAGTGGGTGTCTCGGCCAGACAGACCAGCCGACGACGAACATTGCCTGGATACACCTCAGGAATAATCGCGACCAAGCCCGTGACGTCACTGTCGGTATCGAGCGAAACGGCGGGGAGGTCTTCAGAGAGACCTACCAACTCGGGACCAGCGGTGAGCGATCAACACGCAGAATAGACGACCCCGTGAACGGAGCGGGACACTACACGGTGTATTTCGATATCGGCGATCAAGTGGTTCACCTCCACCCCTCGGAATATGCAGACGTACCCGAGCCGTGTGTCGGTATTCAGTACGCGTTTCATGAGCAAGAGACGACGGAATTCGAACTCAAGCGCATGGGCGAGTGTTAAGTCTCCCTCAGTCCGTGACGTCGAGTCCGGGTGGGTCACCTGACCGACTCGCGCCCTGTATTCAGCACGCCGCTCAGAAGGTGTCGACTGTCTGTATTGTCCCGCCGTCCACCTTGGGAACGTGTCTGCTGACGGGGTCCCGTTCAGACTACTATACTGGTGGCCAGAAGTAATCGGATATTCACCCAGAGAGGCCCCGTTTAGAAGAGTCGAGACGGTTATTCTACCAAGATGCCGCGTGAAGACTTCTGGCTGTTAGTATAGTAGATGCAGTAGTGCCTCTGCAGGCCCCGGTTCGACTGTCGAACGAGTCGTCTTTTGAGGCGTGAAACGGCCGAATTCAGCGTTCTGAACTGCGAGAATTCCGCCCTCACTCCCCGACCAAAATTGTGGGAGTGACCGTTGACCTGCGGTGTCGTCACCTGAGAGTGTGGAGGTTCTTCATCGATTGTATTAACAACAGAGTATATTCGAATAGCCAAATTTATTATCTTGCTCTATAGTCTTAATAACCGATGGCACACATACACCTTGGAGAAGGCTCGTTTCCGCTGTGGGCGCTGGCCCTCTGGACTGCTCTCGGCACCGTACTGATTAGTACGGTCGTATATCGTGTACGGAAGGGCGGTATCGAGACCCACCAGATCGCACTTGCAGGAATCGCTGCAGCGGCGAGTTTCGCAATATTTCAGCTGAACATTCCCGTGTGGGGCGGTATTCACATGAATCTCACCGGCCTCGTCGGTATCTTGGCTGGTCCCCTACTCGGGGCACTCATCGCACTGGTCGTGAACATCTTCTCAGCAGCACTCGGCCACGGTGCCGTCGGACTCCTCGGAGCGAACACCCTGGTCAACGCTTCGGAAGCGATCGTCGCCTACTACGCCTTCCGGACGCTGGTCCGGATGGATTGGGACGTGTTCCCGGCGGGTGCGAGTGCGGCGACGCTCGGACTGTCGGCCGGTGCAATCCTGATGGGCGCGATCATCGTCATCAGCGGCGTCAACGGAAGCGCGCTCCCCCGAGCCGACCTGACGGTCGCCGTCGCCGGACTCGTCGGCCTGAATCTCGGCGTCGCAGTGATCGAGGGAATCCTCACCGGCTTCATCGTTCAATTCCTCGTGTCTGTCCGGCCGGACCTGGTCGGACTCGTCGGCAGCGTGGGGAGTGGGGAATCCTCGGGGGTGACGGCCTGATGGACCGCTGGAAGCAGTACGGCGGCCTCCTCGGACTGCTGGCGGTCTGCTTCGGTGCGGGATTGTGGGGGTTCACCTCGACCGGCGGAGCGCTCCCGTGGGCCAAGCGATCCGCACAGACACTCCAACGGGGGGTCCAGGAGAGCAGTGGGGCACTCATAGATGTTGGTCGGGGAATCGTCGTCGCTGGCCCCATTCGAAAAGGCGGGATGATGCTCGAATTCACCGGACTCGTCGTCCTCCTCGCCCTCGTCGGAGTCGGACTGTACGTCTACGCAGACCGATACAAAGGCCTCGAAGAGCAGGAACGCGCGGCAAAATAACCGTGACGACGCTCTCGAACCACGTTCCCGACCCCCGACTCATCACGGCCTACGCTGAGCAGCGCAGCAGCTTACTGCACCGCGTGAACCCGTGGACGAAACTCGGCATCGTCGGTGCGCTCGTCCTTGCAGTCACAGTACTCGATAACGTGGCACTGCTGGCTGCCCTGTACGGTGTAGTCCTGCTAGTATACGGACTCGCCGACCTCCCGTTCAGACGGCTGGTGGGCTGGTACACGTTGCCGCTGCTGTTCATTATCTCCGTCGCAGGACCGCTAGCGTTCCTGGAACCTGGAGTACCGATTGGCGGGGCTCTCACGACACCCATCGGTGAGGTCTCGATCACGTGGACGGGTCTCGGGCTGTTCGCCGAGCTTAGTTTCAGGTCGCTGATCGTCGTCACGTTCACTTTGACGGCCACGATGACGACGAAGTACACGGAATCCGCCTACATTCTCGGCCGTGTACTCCCACGGCCAGTTGACCAAGTCGCGCTGCTCACGTACCGCTTCACTTTCGTGATGGTCGAGGTGCTGGAGGACCTGGTGAAGGCTGCACTTGCCCGTGGTGCGAACCTCTCGGATTTCCGGTCGAACAAGCGTCTATACGCTCGAATGCTCGGGATGACGATGTTGTCTGCAATCGAGCAGTCCGAGCGACTCGTCAAGTCGATGGAAGCACGCGGCTACGATGGCGATATTACCCTCTATGGTGATGTCCCGCGGCCGCCTATCCACGAGGTTCTCGTCGTCGTTGGATCGTACGCAGCGACCATCGGCTATGCAGCAGTCGTGGCGTACGGGGTGGCCGTATGAGCCGGAACGCATCACCACTCGTCTCTCTACAATGTGAGGCACACACCTATCCTGATGGAACTGTCGGGATGCACGAAGTCGAGTTCGAGGTCTATCCTGACGAGGTAGTCGCACTTGTCGGTGGCAACGGCGCGGGGAAATCGACGCTGCTCGAACACCTGAACGCGACGCTCGTACCCGACGACGGTGACCTCGTGGTCGATGGGGTTTCGATCACCGAGGACAACAAAGCACACGCCAGAAAGGAAGTCGGATTCGTCTTCCAGGATGCCGACACGCAACTCGTCGCACCGACTGTTCTGGACGACGTGATGTTCGGACTTCAGAACTATGGTATCTCGGGGAAAGAGGCCGAGGAACGTGCTCGTGAAGCCCTCGCCACCGTTGACGCCGGCCATCTTGAAGACCGGATCCCACACTATCTGAGCGGCGGTGAGAAACGACTCGTTGGGTTGGCCGGAGTGCTGGTCCTGGAACCGAGCGTGATCGTTCTCGACGAACCGCTGGCCGGATTGGACCCCGAGCGTTCACGACTGGTCGCTGACCGCATCGAACAGGTCCACGAAGCGGGAGTGAGTGTTGTCCTTTCGACGCACGACCTCGAATTCGCGGCCGAAGTGAGCGACCGCGTCTGCGTGATGGCCGACGGAAATATAATCGGCGGTGGCACCCCGCGCGAGGTGTTCTACGACGATGCGCTGTTAGACGAAGCGAATCTGCATCCACCAAGTCCTGTTCGCGTGGTTCGGGGTGCAGGGTTAGATTCGAGTGCTCGACCGATCACTGAGAGGGAGCTTGAAACGCTTCTCGCAAACCAGTCCCGGGTTGGGGGTGTTTCCTCCACCGGAAAGCGCTCGGACTGATCATAGCTAGTACGACGATCGAGAGAGATACGACCATTTCGGTCAAGATCACTCCGTCCAGAACAGACTACATTCGGGATGTGGGCTCTGGCAATATTTCAGTAGCAACAGGTGAATGTCACCAGGCGAATTTATCGTCGAACTGTGACGTGTCTCGTTGCAGTGCAGACTCCGGTACTGCTCCGGCAATACGGTTCAGCATCTGTCACCGGTCGACCTCGCCCATGATTGTGTCGAGGCTGGCCAGCGTCGCGATGAGATCGGGGACGAACGCGGCTCCGGCCATCTCGCCGAGCGCCCGGAGATTCGAAAAGCACGGGCTGCGGATCTTGAACCGGGCGGGCGTGTCCGTGCCGTCGCTGCGGATGTAGATGCCGAGTTCACCTTTGGCGGCCTCGACCGCGCGATAGATCTCCGTGTCGGGGTCCGGCTTGAGCGTCCGGGGGACGTTGGCCTGAATCTCGCGGTCGTCTTCGGGCCACTCCTCAAGCAGATCGAGACACTGCCGGACGATCTTCGCGGATTCCTCAAGCTCGCGCATGCGGACGAGCACGCGAGCGAACACGTCCCCGTCGGGTTCGGTGACGACGTTCCAGTCCAATTCCGGGTAATAACCGTAGGGATCGTCACCGCGGAGGTCGTGGTCGATGCCCGAACCGTGGGCGACCGGGCCGGTCACGCCGTAGTCTTTCGCGGTTTCGGGGTCGAGATAGCCCGTGTCGACACACCGCATCTGGAAGATTTCGTTGGAGGTCAGCAGATCGTGGTACTCTTCGATCTTTTCGGGCAGGCCGTTCAGGAAGTCACGGGCCTTCTCGAAGAACTCCTCGCGGGGTTCGGGAATGTCCCAGACGACACCACCTGGGCGGAGGTAGTTGAACATCATGCGCTGGCCGGTGAGGTCTTCCAGTAAGTCCAGCACGAGTTCGCGGTCCCGCATCGCGTACATGAAGACGACGGTGAACTCTCCGAAGATATCCAGCGCGAACGTGCCCACCGCAATCAGGTGGTTGGCAATCCGGGAGAGCTCCGCGCCCATCGTGCGGATGACCTGCGCGTACTCGGGCACCTCGATGTCCTCCAAATCCTCCGCAGTGCGGGCGTAGGCCCACTCGTCCAACAGGCCCGAGGAGAGCCAGTCCCAGCGGTCGGGGAACGGCATGATCTGGTGGCGGTAGGTCCACTGCTGGCACATCTGTTCCTCATTCCGGTGGATGTAGCCGATGTCCGGTTCGACGTCGACGACCGTCTCCCCGTCCAGCACCGTCTTCAGGTGGAGCACGCCGTGGGTCGAAGGGGTGGTGGGGCCCGACGTTGATGAACATCGTATCGGCGTCGGTTCCCTCGCCGCGGTGGTCCTCCTGGAGGGGGTTGGCGTGCTCACGGAAGGTGACGATCTGTGGCTGGGTCTGGTCGTAATCCAGCGAGAGCGGGTGGCCCTGCCAGGTCTCGGGCAGGAGGATACGGCGGAGGTCGGGGTGGTCCTCGTACTCGATACCGACGAGGTCGTAGGCCTCCCGCTCGTGCCAGTCAGCGGTTCGATAGACGCCGTTTGCGCTTTGGCTGACTGGTTCGTCCTTGGCCGTCGGGACGACGACCGACAGTTCCTGTGTGGGGTCGTCGTATTTTCGGTGGTGATAGATGGACTCGTAGCGGTCCTGGCACTCCTGGGCGGTCACACAGGCACAGTGGTCGAAGCCGGCGTCCGCTTTCAGTGTCGCGAGGACTTCCTGAACCTCGTCGGGCCGAACGACGGACCCCTCGGCGTTGACGTGGGTGTCACGCTCTGGAATCTTGCCCTCGAGGAGCGTTTCCAGCGCGTCGCAGTCGAGACCTCGTCGTCGTCGTTGACGCCAGCATCCTCCGGAACGGGCGGGGTCTGGTCTTCGAGACTCACTGCCACTCCCTCCACTCTTCGACCCCTGCCGACTGCCGCATTTCGTGATTGAACATGTGGGGGTGTGTGACCGTTGAATTCAAAACGCTCCATGCAGTGTCTCTGTCAGAGAAACATTGCAGTCGGAATTTTTGACTGACAGAACGAAGCGCGGATATGAGCACACGCAACAGATGGCATACGGATTCGGACGAGACGGTGTGCTGCATCGCCTG
Source organism: Halorientalis marina (assembly GCF_023028345.1). GTDB lineage: Archaea > Halobacteriota > Halobacteria > Halobacteriales > Haloarculaceae > Halorientalis > Halorientalis marina. Next base: position 58,252 of record NZ_CP095488.1, read on the forward strand.
CGGGACGGACGTGCCACGGACGGACGCACGCGAGTACGACAAACACGGGAACCGTTTCGAGCGCGAGGACAAGCAGTTCGAGTTTCTTTGCAAACCCTGTCACAAGGAGTACAGTCACCAGCCGCGGAACGAACTGGAGGCCACGCTCGTTGAGGCTGGCGCGGGGACGACTGACGATACCACGTTCCTGAAGCGGTACGTCGCTATCGTTCGAGAAGAATAGATGAAGATCGGCCCAGCAAGCCCCGAAACCAAGGTCAGATTACCGGGAGTTAGCGTCTGTATCCCAAACTGGACGTGACAGTGAACTACCCGCAGGCCATCACATATACACTCCCGGTGAGACCTGATCGACATGGGTTTCACGAAACACACGCTCAACGGAATCATCTCCCTGCTCATCAGCGTCGTCGTGACGGTCGCAATGGCTGACAGCGACGACGAGGGGTACAGTATGCAAGAGATGCTGCTGGCAGTCGCAGTATCGGCGTTCCTCTCCGGCTTTTTCACCAGTTACTTCGCGGAGGAATAGGACGGAGAATACGTCGATGCCGGTTCGCCGATAGGTTACTGGTTCATCGCCAGAGAGAGCAAAATGTGTCCAGACGCCGGCGACTGGCTATCGCTGCGGGGACGTTACGCTTCTCGCCACAGCAACGGCGTGTACCGACCCGTCACGTCACCGGGAACGGGGAACGAACCCGTGACGGTCCACTCGTCATCCTTGACGAGTAGAGTTCCGTGATGTGTCGCCGCGAACAGGGTCCCGTCGACGGCTTCCATCCCGGTGACCATCTCGTCGGGACGTGGGTGGGTGACCGGCTCGACCGTCTCGCGGTCCCGGGTGACGAACAGTTCCGGGTCGGTGTCGTCGTCATTCCACGTCGAAGAGTTCGCAAGCGCGCCGGCGGCGTAGATGGCATCCTCGATGGCGACCGCCGCCCGGAAGTACCGCTGGTCGTACCCCTCGTCCAGCCGTGTCCAGGATTGCCCAGCGTCCGCAGAGTGAAAGAGGCCGAACCCCGTCGCCGCGACGAGTTCGTCCGACCCGATCACCCGCAGTTCGTGGATGTCATCGTGCACGCCGTTCCTGCGTTCGGTCCAAGTGTCGCCGCCGTCGGGACTGTGATGGACGCCACCGACCTCGACCCCCACGTACACTCTGTCGGGGGCAGTCGACGTGACGTGGACGTCTCGGACCTGTGCGAGGTTCTCGTGACGCGGGAGCCGCCACTCGTCGCGTGACGGCAGGTCCTGAAAGCCGTCGAGTTCACGCCACGCGAGCCCGTAGTCGATCTCGCCACCGGACCACTCGGCCACGTAGGCGTTTGCGGGACGCGTCCCGGCGTACAGTCGGTTCCCGTCCGGACTCGCACCCACTGCATACACTTTGGTCTGGGGTGCGTCCAGATCTATCCACTCCCGTCCATTCGGCGAGTGATACAACCCGGTCTCGGTCGCCGCGAACACACCGTCGATGCCCTCGAACGCCCGCACGCGTCTAACTCGTCCCGAATTCAGAACCTTCCATACGTCGAGGTCACCCGGTTCGCGGACGCCGTGCAATCGGTACACGCCGTCGTCACTGCCTGCGACGAGCATGGGTGTAAATGTGCCAATGAACACTAAATCAGTAGGGATGGCAGGGTCACCGAGCCCAACATGTTGGACAAATCCACTCCTCGGAGTCACACCCATATCTGTGTGTGATGCGACGCCGACTGTGTCCCCGACCGGAGTACAGGACAGGCTCGAACGGGAATCCGAGGCCACTGGAGGTACAATCGTGAGCGACGCGTACTCGATGGCCAGACAGGTCACCCGGTGGTTGCCCGTGCTCTTGCGGGAGGTCACCGCCACAGTCGGACTGCAGGCCGGTGGTTTCGGCATCGTGGAACCGACGAAACGGGGGCATTGAGAATGAACGCACATCTCGAATCACCGATCAGAACCGGATCGGAACTGGCGACAGAACTCCGGCGGCGGAGTCGCGAGCTGTTCGCGGTCGCGGTCCTGAACCTCGTCCTCGCGGTGGTGTTCACCGTGTTGATGCAACTCGACGGGCGAACCATCCTCGGCCGCAACGTCTGGACCAAACCCTGGAAGTTCGCTACCTCTATCGCCATCTTCACGGCGACGATGGGCTGGCTGTTGCCCTCGCTGGCGCTGTCCGACCGCGTCGAGCGCCTCGCGACCAGAATCATCGGCGCGGCTATGTTCGTCGAGATTACCCTCATCTCGACCCAGGCTGCTCGCGGCGTGCAGTCTCACTTCAACAAGGCCACCGCTCTCGACACCGGGATCTTCGCCGTCATGGGCACAACCATCACCATCAGCACACTTGCCGTGGCCTATGTCCTGTGGCGCATCGTCCGAGACCCGCCAGACCTTGCGTCCGCCTACCTGTGGGGTATCTGGACCGGACTGTTCCTGTTCGTCCTCGCGAGTTTCGAGGGCGGGCTGATGGTCGCCCACGGCTCCCACAGCGTCGGGGCATCCGCCGGCGGACCCGGCCTCCCGCTGTTGAACTGGAGTCTCACCGGCGGTGACCTCCGTATCGCACACTTCATCGGCCTCCACGCGTTGCAGGTCCTCCCGCTGACTGGCTACGTCGCGGCACGCTGGGACGCCCTGTCGACGCGCCAGTCGCTCGGCGTCGTCGGTCTCGTCGCAATCTGCTACAGCAGTCTCGTGGGTGGTACCTTCGTCTGGGCGCTGCTCGGGAATCCCCTCGTGACATCGGTTCCCGTCCCGTCGATGGCGAGCATCTTCGCCGGAAGCTTTCTTTTCGTGGCACCATTCTGGGGGCTGATGATCCTCGCGCCGACCTGGCGCGTAACCGAGCGAGTCGTCGCCTCGCCGCTGCTCGCCGTTCCCGCAGCCCTCCTGTACCTGCTCGTCCTCGTGCCCCAGTTCGGATCCGTCGTGAGCGGCGTCCTCTCACCGTCGCTCGCTGGGATGCAGTCACTCCTCGTGACGGCCGCCGGTACTACCCTCGCCTGGGCCCACTTCCTCGGGTTCGACCTCTTCATGGGCCGGTGGATCTACCGCGACGCACGCCGCCGTGGACTCCCGTGGCTCGTCGTTTCCCCGCTGCTGGTCGTGACACTCTTGCTGGGACCAGTCGGGTTCCTCGGCTACTGCGTGGTCCGTGTCACGACGGCCGATGTCCAGGCGTCGACCGCTACTCCGAATCCGGGAAGTGACTAAATTGTCCCACACTGGGTCCTCTTTCTCGGCGGCCCCCACGGATGAGACTGACTGGCCCGGCACCTGGCCGAGACTGACCCACAACCTGTTGTGGGTTCAGCAGAAACCAGTCCGGACGGGGAGAGAGCCTTGCTTCGCGCACGCTTCCGGATGACGCTGCCCGAGGATATCTGGGTTGCAGAGGTGTCCACGTCGTTTCCGGATGCGACGTTCCGACTGCTCACTGGCGTCCCGAAAGGTGACCGGGCGATCGAACTGGGCGAAATCCTGGCCGACGATCCCGAACTCGCGGCCGCTGCACTCCGGGACCATCCCGACATCGTCGCCTACGACCGACTGCTCGCCGACGACCAGCGGGCCATCACCCAGTACGAGGCCGAAGAACAGCGCCTCTATCAGTTCCTCTGGGAGTCGTCGCTGCCCCCGGAGTTCCCGCTGGATGTCGCGAACGGCGCGATGGAGTTCGACCTGACCGCGACACAGGCCCAGTTCGAGGCGTTCGGCGAGGTACTCGACGCCACCGGCCTCCAGTACGAACTCCTGACGGTCATCCACACCGACGACGAGGAGTCGCTGCTGACCGAGCGCCAGCGCGAGTGTCTGACCGTCGCACAGCGCCGTGGCTACTTCGACGTGCCACGGGACTGTACGCTGGCGGAACTGGCCGACGTGCTAGACGTGGATAAATCGACGGCGAGCGAAACCATCCGCCGCGGGACAGCCCGCGTTCTCGAACAGTTTCTCGTCGGGCACGAGTGACCGTCGCGCCGACTGTCCCGATGGCTACTATGGAGTCGGCCTCTCCGGTTCGTCAGCCCTGTCCACGCAGTCGGTAGCGTTCCACGATTACAACTTGTCGACGCCGTCGATGGGCTCTCAAAACGTCACAAGAGACTACCAGGTGAAATTTTTTCAGCCCAGCAATCCGAGTGCATCCAATTCCTCACGGACAGTATCCAGAGCCTGATGCGCATCGCCGGGATCTTTGCCACCGGTGATGACGATCTTCCCCTTGGCGTCGTCGCCCGAGGAACCCTGGGGAAGGATCGCCTCGACACGCTCGCCGAGATGTGACTGCTCGACGAGCGGACGGTACTCGCACATTGCACCCACGCGGACACCGAGGACGTGGGACGGATCGCCGAGGGCGGTGCGAGCGTCGCCCACTGTGCGAGTATCTTCAGTTACTACCGGGCCGAGCAGCGCGACTGGTATCCCCTCGGTGCGTTGCGCGATGCCGGCGTTTCGATCGGACTGGGGCTGGCCGACCCGGGCTGGTTCGGCACCTGGGACCTGTTCCGGGAAGCTAGTCGGGCACGGTTGCTTGCCAACTACGAATACGGCGCTCACCAGTACCACTCACGTGACCTTCTCCGGAAGCTCACCATCGAGGGCGCGACGGCACTCGGGCTCGACGATCGAATCGGGAGCCTCGAAGCTGGCAAACGTGCCGACTTCATCCTGCTTGACGTCGAGTCAGCGACCCACCAGCCGCTGTACAACCTCTCCGCAGGGATCGTCAACACCGTCACTGCTGGCGATGTCGAAACCGTCGTCGTGGATGGTGACGTGCTGGTTCACGGGGGGACGGTCCGGAGTGTCTACCCGTCGGCGATCACTGCGGCTGCCCGCCGCGAGTTCGACCGATTTCTCGACAAGACCGGCTGGCAGGCGACGCTCGGCAGCGTTTCCCCACCGGAGACTTCCCCGTGGCGGCTGCTCTCCCCAGTCGTGATGGCCCGGTACGCCCGGCAGGCACTCCGGGGCGTCGGCCCCTCCATCCGTGCGCGGTTGTGACTACCCGAGGTGTTCGCTGACGACCCCGCGGCCGTACTGTTTCGCTGCGCGGAGGAGTGGTCGGCCAGCGACACGCCGGAGCAGCGACGACTCCGGCGGGGAGCTACCGGTCAGCGAGGTCTCCCAACCGGTTTCGGTCTGCAAGCGGTCTCGCTCTCGGGTTGCATCGTCCTGGACCCGGTCCACATCCATCGACAGTACCTCGTGCTCCTCCATGAGCACCTCCCCGTCGACGACGACGGTCTCGATGTCACCCGCCGTGACCGTGTTCGTGAGCAGCGAGGGGAGGTTACTGAACGGCCGGTGGCGTGCGGTGTCAACGTCGACGATCAGGAGATCGGCCCGCTTGTCCGGTTCGAGACTGCCGAGCTGGTCGTCCATGCCGAGTGCGCGGGCAGCGTCGATGGTGAGCATCCGCAGGAGGTCGTACGATGACCACTGCTGGGCGCCGTACTCGTAGTTCGAGAGCAGCCGCGCGTGCCTGGCCTCCTGGAGGAGGTCCCAGGAATCGAACCAGAACGGGTCATCGAGGCCGATTGCAATGTTCACGCCGAACTCCTGGAGCGCCGGGAGCGGGAACCACGCTCGCTTTCCGGCCTGGAAGTAGCTGTAGACGGTCGGGCAGTGCAGCACGTGCGCGCCCGCGTCAGCGACCCGTTGTGCATCCGACCGATCCGCGTGAAGGAAGTGCGTCAGGAGCGTGCGGTCGTCGAGGAGGTCCAGCTGGTCGAGGAGGGCGAGCGGGTCGCTGGCGCCGCTGCCAGCCGCCATCGTGTCGGCCGCTGGAGAGTCGTACAGATGCGTGTGCAGTCGCAAATCGGGGTACTCCGCCCGAAGTTCCGCGACGCCTTCCCAGAGCCGTCGCGAGCAGCCGGCTTCACCGCCCGGCGCGATACTCGCCCAGACGCGCCCGTCGTACGCCCCGTGATACGTCTCGATGAAGTCGCGAGCGGCCGCGAGTTGTGCCTCTGGCGGGTCGGAGTTGAGAAAGTCCGCGAGTTCCGGCCCGATCACCGCGCGCAGGCCGGCGTCCCCGATGGCCTCCGCGCCGAGTGCTGGTGTGAAATCCATCGCGTTGACGGTCGTGACGCCGTGGGTGAGTTGCCGCAGGCAGGCGAGGTCCCAGGCAGCCTCGAAAAACGACTCCCCGAGTCTCGTCTCGGCGGTTTGGTACAGCGACAGGGCCTCCTTGAGCAGTTCCTCGCCGCCGAGTTCACTGAACAGGCCCTGCACGAGCGTGAAATCCGTGTGTCGGTGCGCATCGACGAGGCCCGGCAGCACGACCTTGCCCTCGGCATCGATCACGTAATCGGCCGATGCGTTCCGATCGGCGGCCTCGGTCGGTTCGACCGACCTGATGACCCCGTCCTCGACCCGGATGGTGCCATTCGTCAGTATCTGGTGGTCTCGATTCACCGTGACGACGATCGCATCACGAATCAGGAGGTCCGTCATCGTTGGTCGAGTGTCCACGTTGGAGTACTGGTTTCTCCCTCGGCACTGCTGGTCAGAGCGGACGCGGTGTCACCCAGCAGTCCGCGCACGTCTCTTCGGGCCACGCGTATCGCTACCTGTGCGTACGATTCGGTCAGTCATAAGCCACGTAACCGCGTTTCTCTGGCTGAAATTCGGCAGTCGTTTTTTCGAGGATCCGTCTGTCGATCTCAGGGTGATCGGGTACTGCTGACCGACGACCCGCATACGGCAACGACCCACGGAAACCATACGTGACACCTCAACTGTAGTGGTAACCTCACGTGGTGCTACTGGAATGGTGTTACCGGAATGGCGCGTTCCGCGTCCGGAACCTCTCGGTTTCCGGTGCTGGTCAGTTTGGCACCGAACAGTGATCAGGATATCACTCGAAAAGATAGGACTTGCAGACGTTCCGGAAGGAGAGGACTGATAGGAGAAACTCAAACGGGTTTCGAAGTTTTCTGAAGATACTTTCCAGTAGCCACGGAAAACCTTCGTATGAAGCGTCGAACACTCCTCGCAGCATGCAGTACGTGCGTCGCCGGTCTAACTGGCTGTCAGTCGAGTGTTGACGACGACAGGGGAACGCCGACTGGGGGGAGTACTGGCGAAGGACCGTCTCCCAGTACCACTACTGGAACGAACGCGTCGTCCGACGTTTCCGTCGAGTACGTTGTCCTGCCCGGTTCAGTGCCCGATGCGCTCCAGTCTGTGAGCATGATGTTTCAAATCATCTTCGTCACCGAGGCGGACGAGATATCGGCGTGTTTGCGAGACACCTACGAAGGACCGTATAAGCCGACGATCACCCCGATTCCGACACCGGAGAGTAACGCTTGCTACCGGTCAGAGACGATCACACGCGATCTCACCGAGATCGAGTCGCATTCCTCGCTGGGACCGATCACCGCCCCAGGTTCGTTTGCCGCTGGTCACGCCTTGGTCGTCACCGACGTGACTGTGACAACTGCCGACGATGAGACTGCCGCAATCAGAGGGACCGGTGGTCACCGCGCCAACGTCGTCGACGGACGGCCCGCCGACCAGTACCACGTAGAATTCGACGTAACGGCCGCGCCGGAGGGAGCCCGGTACGACTATACACTCGTTTCGAGGCTGGTGGAACCAGCAAACTGACCCGATCCACGGCTACCAGAGGTCCTGACTAAGTTACGTGCGGATTTTATGTCGGATCAGCAACCACCAGCAAGCATGAAGCGTATCCGGATCACGGTGCGGCCGGACCTCGACCGATCCCCGCAGTTTCTGGCGTATCTGCTGGATTCGCCGGACGTGGTCGAAGCGCGAGCCGTTGACTGGAACCGGGGCGCGACCGCGACCTCGACGCACCTGTACGCTATCGACGGTGACGGTGAGACGTTCGTGGATCTGGCAACCGACACCGCCGGCGTCGAGTCGGTGACCCACACCGCAACCGAGGGCTCCGTCTCATATGCCATCCTCGAGCTTCGTGACGAGGACGTTCCCATCTTCGGGGGCTCCGCACGAGCGATCGACCGCGCCGGACTTGTAGTTCGTAGACCGCTGGTCTACCGCGACGGCCGGATCACCGGCCACATCATCGGCGACCCGGATATCCTCCAGGCGACCATCGACGAGACGCCCACTGCTGTGGACGTCCAGATCGACGAGATCCGGCAGTTCCCCGGGAGGCGTGCCGACCCATCCTCCGCGCTGAGTGAGCGCCAGCGCGAGGCACTCGAGACGGCACTTGAACTGGGGTACTACGACACGCCTAGGGGCGCCACGCACGAGGACGTGGCCGACGAACTGGGCTGTGCGCCCAACACGGCGAGTCAGCACCTCCAGAAAGGCGAGGCGAAACTCGTCCGGGCAGGTCTGGACGCCGACGACATCACTCTCTGAATTAGTCTCGGGGACGCACTACGGCGTGACGACCAGTTTTCCGACGTAGCCACCGACGAGAACGTCCTGCTGTGCCTGTGCGATGTCCTCGAAGTCGTAGGTGTCGGCGACCACCGGCGTCAGTTCGTCACGCTCCATGAGTCGGACGAGCCGACGTAGTTTTGGCGCTCTGACAGGATGGTTGTCCATCCTGAGTGCCTGGACGGTGATCTCCTTAGTATAGAACGGGACGCCGCTCGCGTCCGGAATGTTGCCCATGAGACAGACCAGCTGGCCGTTCTCGGTAAGGACTTCGAGGTCGAGTTCGAGGTACGCCTGGAGGCGGTGGTCGAGGACGGTCTCGACGCTCTCGCCGTCGCTCGCGGCCAGCACGTCTTCGGCCAGCGTGTCGCTGTCGTAGTCCAGCACCGTGTCGGCACCGAGTTCCCGGACGCGCTCGCGGGCAGTCTCGGAGCCAGCCGTGGCGATCACCTCGGCCCCACTGGCACTGGCAATCTGGACAGCGGCGTGACCGACGCCGCCTGCACCGCCGTGGATCAGCACCCGATCACCGGCTTGGATACCAGCGACCTCCTCGAGTGCGGTCCAGGCGGTCGCGCCCACGTTCGCGATGGCGGCACCGCCCTCGAAGGAAACGTCCTCGGGAAGGTGTGCCAGTTTCGTCTCCGTAATCGCCGCGTACTCTGCGCAGGTCCCGCCCTCGGCGCGGTCCATCCCGGAGGCGAAGACGCGGTCACCGACCGCGAACCGTTCGACACCCTCTCCGACTTCGGCGACGACACCGGCACCGTCGCCGCCGGGAATGGAGGGGAGCGGGACGTCACCATACTCGCCGGAGCGGAACATGACGTCGACCGGGTTGACGCTCGCGGCGCGCATCTCGACGAGCACTTCGTCGGCGTCCGGACTGGGCCGGTCCACCTCGTCGACGCCGAGGACGTCGCCACCGCCGTACTCGTGATAGCGGACAGCCCTCATGCCTCGGTCACCTCGCTTGTGAGGTGGGCGCTAGCCGCGGGTTCCGATTCCGTGTCGATGCGTCGGGGGTCAGGTTGGGTAGACTTCCTGCCGGACATCACATGTCTACCATTGGGTGGACACTGGGTAGCGGTTCTGTGGAGTATGCTCGAGGGGTTTAACACATCAGGAGTGTGTTCTCCGCAGTCGTCCGCTGGCGACTGCCCAAGCCTCGGGATGCAGGCTGGTGATGCCGTTGAAAGATGCTATGTATCTCCACGCCGTTGCCGAAAGCGACAGATGCCAGCGGATAGATTCGTGTTCGCCGCTACTGGCGACGCAATTTTCGCAGACCGGGTCCTCAAAGACGACGGGCAACTCGAACAGGAGGAGGCGCTGCTCGACGTGCTCCGGGGCGCAGACGCTACGGTCTCTCAGGTCGAACCCGTGCTGGTTGACGACGACTGCCGTCACGCCTCGCTCCGGCAGGTGACCGACCAGTACCAGTATCTCGGGCCGTTCCCGGGAGCCATCATGGGCACGACCCCTGCCGTGCATTCGAGTTACTCTCCTGACTTTTTCCAATCGTGCCACATACCCGGTGAATCGATATCGGTTTAATTGCTGCATACAACCTCTATATTAATCGGTCACTAATTTGACTGGTCAAAATATATTGTCGTTCAATTACAGCGTGCGGCGTTCTCGTAGTGTATCACGGACGATTACCATGAGTCGAACGAATGGGCAAAGCAGCATCGACAATCACTGACCACGCGCCACACACGAGGATGTCCTCACCGACCGGGAGTTCGAATTACTGCTGGAAGCGTGTCGTTCCCTCCCGAGCCGCGTGACTTGCAGGCGCGGTTCGTCTGTCTGGCTGCTGGCCGACTTGGATTGGGTGCTGGTGAGATTGCACACTTCCGCGCCGAGTGGCCCGATTGGGATCGGATGTTACTCCGCATTCCACAACATGAATCCTGCGAGTGTGGCTACTGTCGCCGGCAAGCCTCCCAGGAGACGACGCACGATGAGGACCTCACGCAGGAAGAAGCAATGGAGGCTCGCTGGCACCCGAAGACGGTCGCCTCTGCTCGGTTGATTCCCGTTGATCTCTGCTCCGTGTGGAGTTGTGTCTGGAACGGTTCACCGACCAGTACGACGCATTTCCACGGTCCCGCACCGCTGTCAACAGACGCGTGACGGCTGCCGCCGAGGCCGCAGACATCGACGGCCGGGTGTATCCGGATTGTCTCCGCGCGACCGCTGCCAGCTACCACGCCCACCAGGGAGTCGCGCCAGTCTCACTCCAGGCGCTGATGGGCTGGAGTGACCTGGCGACGGCCCAGAAGTAAATCCGCATCTCCGGGAGAGCCACAGCAGACGCTCTTCGGCAGGTCCACCACCGATGAAGACAGTCTACTATCTATCAGGTTTCATCGTGGGTACTGAACGGACGGTTCGTTCACCGATTTGAGTCCGATAGCTGCCAGACCGGATGATTCACCAGCTGTTGGATATAGAGGGTGCATTCAGCACGGTCCGCGTATTTTTCACGCTGAAGTCAGCGAACCAACTGTTCAGTGGATTTGCGGTCTGGGCAATTACAGCCAGTCGTCGGGGAGCTCATCGGCATGGTCCTGTAACAGCTCAAGAAGTGGCCGGATATCGTCGAACTTCGGCCCTTTCACTACCTCATGAGTATCTTGATTCCAGCGAATGAATCCCGCTTCTTCCAATACGGGAAGATGCCAGTGATAGAGTTTTGTTTGAAGCTTCTCTAACGTCTTCTCTCCCTCATGAATGTCCTCTGGAACGATTATACTGTCTCGCTGTGAATTGTGGTTGAGTAAGGCGACGAGCAACCGCCGGCGATGAATATTCGTCAACGCCTCAAACTGTTTGTCCATTATTATTTTAGCAAGGAATTGCAATTTATATTTATGATGCTGTTAACAGATGAGTGTTCACTCTATACTGATCTAACTACCCGTGACCGGAACGTGTTCCGGAGCTCTCGTCGGTGGAACCGGTCCTCAGGTGGTCGGTTCGTGGGGACGGTCCGACGCACCGCGAGGGCCGTCCACGCGGCCCTTCGAACCATATTGACGAACTCCTTGTACGGCCACCACCAGAGAAACGCGCTGGGTAAAGAGACGCTCGGTGACAATATCTGTGCGAAGACGTTCACTAGTTTCCGCTGATGGTTGATGGAGTACGCAGAAGAAACCGGTCGAGACCTGTTGTGCGAGGTCTTCCAAGACCACCGCAGTTACCTCCAAGAAGAACACCGTCCCGACGAGACGAGCACGCTGCGGATTGGTTTCAGTCGGTTCCCGGCTGATTCGATGGAAGCGGTAGCTTCAACACGGCGACCGGAGTATACGTGATACCATGGCACGTGCATGTGTGGTCGGTGCCGGCATGACCCAGTTTGGAGTCCACGACGAGCCACTGGAGGAACTCTTCGCGGACGCCGCGCTATCGGCGATACACGACGCCGGTGTCGACGGCGATGAAATCGAGGGACTCTACTTCGGTAACGCGATGGGCGGCATCACGGAGAACGACACCCATCTGGCTCCGAAGCTAGCGAGCCATCTCGGGCTTCAGGGAATTCCTTGCCAGCGGTTCGAGGATGCCTGTGCGACGTCGTCGAACGCTTTCAAACACGCCGTCCAGTCCGTCGAGGCTGGCGTGCACGATGTGGTCCTGGTCGGGGGCGTCGAGCGGTGTACGGCCGAGACCGGGCTGGACACGGAGGCGATGACCCGGACGTTCGCGAGCGCGTCGCACCGCGAGTACGAACAGCCGACGGGACTGACGTTCCCCGGCGTGTTCGCGCTCCTGACGAAGCGGCACATGCACGAGTACGGGACCACTGAGGAACAACTCGCCGAAGTCGCCGTCAAGAACCACGCACACGGACAGTACAATCCGAGGGCACACTTCGGCCGCGAGGCGGACGTAGCCGAGGTTCTCGATAGTCCCGTCGTCGCGGATCCGTTCCACCTCATGGACTGCTGTCCGTTCTCGGACGGCGCGTCCGCGGTCGTCGTCGTCTCCGAGGACGTAGCCGAAACGTACGACGGCGACCCAGTTGCCGTTTCAGGGATCGGTCACCGGACGGACGCCGTGCCGATTGCGGACAAGGCCGCGCCGGTCGAAACGACGGCAGCAAAAGAGGCCGCGAACGAGGCCTATGCGCAGGCGGACATCTCGCCCGACGACGTTGACTTCGCCGAAGTCCACGACTGTTTCACCGGGGCGGAGGTCATCGCGATCGAAGCGCTCGGCCTCGTTCCGGAGGGCGAGGGAGGGGCGGCCGCGATGCGTGGCGACACGTACCTCTCGGGCGAGATGCCTGTCAACCCGAGTGGGGGGCTGAAAGCCAAAGGGCACCCGATCGGCGCGACCGGGACGGCACAGATCGTTGAGTTGACCGAGCAACTCCGCGGCAGCGCGGGCGATCGACAGGTCGCTGGCGCGGACAAGGGGATCGCACACAATCTCGGTGGCGACACGGCTACGGCCGTGGTTACGGTCATGGAGGCCGCACGATGAGCGAAGAACGACTGTCTCCCGTGGCGGATGTTCAGGGGCCGCCCGAGTACGACGACTGGCGCGAGTTGCTAGAGGAGGGCGTCCTCCTGGGCACCGAGTGCGAATCCTGCGGGTGGACCACAGCGACGCCGAAACGGCGGTGTGGCGAGTGTGGAAACGAGCAACTTGAGGGCATCGCCTTGCCGACGACCGGCGACGTGTACAGCGAGACGACGATCAACGTGACGCCGGCCGGGTTCGACGACTCGTACCAAATCGCGATCGTCGACCTCGACGGGACGCTCCTCACTGCGCAGATCGACGGGTCCGTCGAGATCGGCGACCGCGTCCGGTTTGGCGACATCGTCACACCCGACGGCCGCCCCGCTCCCGTGTTCGAGCCGGTCGAGTGAACACCGTCCGACGACGACCCGACTGCGGCCACCGACAATCCAATCACGTATGACTGTTCACGGCGTCGAGACCCTGCTGACCGAATCGTACCCCTATCCCGAACTCGTCGGCGATCAGCTGTGCAACCTCCACGTGCGTCCCTGCGTAATGATCCCCTTCAGCGAGGCTGCGTTCCCGGACCTGATGGACGCGTTCCGGGCCGAAGGTAGTTCCCCGCACTGCCACGAGGGTACCGAATCCGCCAGCGAGGAAAACGACCGACTGTTGGCCCATGTCGACGACGTTGAGGCCTTCTTCGCGGGCAAACTCTGGACAGAGGTCCTCGATCCGGCACTGTCGGGATTCAGTACAGAGCTCGTCGCGGCCCCGTATCGAGACACCACGTTCGAGTCCGCAATCCACGCCGACTTCTCCCCCCGCTGGAAGATCGAGGCGTATCTCTTCACTACCGAAGAGCCACCGGCCGAACTCGAGGCGATCCGGGAGGCAAAGGAGAAAGCCCTCCGATCGCTCCGCGACGGGAGGTATCCGACCGAGCGCACTGCGGAACACAGACTCGCCGAGATCCGTGCGAAAAGCGAGCTGTTCGGGTATCCCGACTGCTGTACAGAGCAGTTCCTCGAAGAACGGGAAGACCGGTTCGACGTTCTTCTCGAGATCGGGGCCGAACGGATTGAGGAACTCCAGGCTGAGTGTGAGAGCCGTAGCCAGTTGCAGTCGGCGTTCGAGTCAGAACTCGAGGCCCAGGGACTCCCGCTCCAGGATCTGAATGTCGAGAGCCGGATCGTCCAGCAACTCGAGTACGTGAATATCGGCAGGTACTTCGAGGACTGGTCGGAGGACGAACTCAGCGAGTTCTACCAGCAGAAGTCCCGAGACCCGCTCCCAGAGTTCTTCTATGCATTTTTCACCGCGGACTTCTATCCGCACCATCCGCGGTGTGAAGCGGCGATCGAGGTCGGTCGCCGGATCGAATCTACGCTCAGGGAGAGTGACCCAGCGCTCGTCCCGCTCTACCGGGCTACGCTGATGACGAACGTCTTCTCCTGTCTCGGGTTCGACGACCGGCAGGTACACCGGCGACTGCTGAGCGATACCATTGCGACTCACGATGATAAACCGTGAACGCGGACGTTGCGACGTCAGCGATCCGTGACAATGTCCCGGTAGAGTTGTACTCGTTCGGGGTCGACTGCGGCCGGGAGCGAGGGCATCAAAACGAACGAGTCGGGGAGTGCGTCGAGGTACGTAGTGAGTTCGTCACGGAAGACCGCCTCGTCGCGGTCCCAGATCGATTCGGGGAAGCCGCCGCCGGTCGGAACGGGAACGTCCAGGGTGGTGAGGTCGCCGCGCGGCACGACATCGAAGACCAACACGTCTACGTCCTCCGCGATTCGGTCTGCTGATTCCTGGAGGTCCCGTGGGAGTCGACCGACCACGGTCAGTTCGTGGTGGTCCGCGACGTTGAATATGGCTCCCGCCTCGAGGAGCGCGTCGTCGAGTCGGAGGCCGCGGTCGCGTGCAGCCTCGAGTCCGCGGTAGTCCAGGACGATTCCCGCCACCGACCCGCCCTGTGCCCGGAGCAGGTCGGTCAACAACTGGCTCACGTGATGGAGCGTATCAAGAGCGGCGAACTCGTCATCCTCCAACAGGTCGAGCCACTCGTCGCCGAAGCAATCCACGCAGAGAGTGACTGGGTCCGGCACGAGCGAGAGGAGTGGTTCGTCGCGGACGTCCGCTGTTATGTTCACAGTCTCGACGAACGCGTCCGTCGGCTCGCCGAGTGAATCGGAGAAGTCGACGTCGGTAATCGGGCCCGTCGTCGCCGCCTCGAGGTCCTGTTCGAGCACCTCCCGGCTGGAGACCGCGATCAGGTCAGGCGAGACGAGGTCGGCGGTCTGCCTGATCGCCGCCGACCACCCGATCGGATCACTCCACTTCGGCTCGGGCATCTCGTCGCTGATTCGCGCGGCGTAGGCTTCGAACAGCGGCACGTGCACGTAATTTTCGTCGATAGCACTGAGATTCATGAGACGGTCTGTGTGTGAACGGGAGATAAAGGCTCCCCCTGGCCTGGGTCAGTCGTCCTCGATGTCGGCCTTGCACTCGGGTTTCGGCGGATAGATCGGCGTGTCGAAGAGGTGCGGGTTCTGGGCGCGGAAGAGGTTCATCGGCACCGGCTGGAGCGTCTCCGGCGTCATGACGGCTTCGGGCGTCCCGGCGTAGATCTCCTCTTTATCGTTCCAGTGCCCGAAGAAGGGGATGTCCTCGGGCGGCGTCTCGGTTTCCCAGTCGTCGACGAACTCGTCGAAGGGAACACCCTCCTCAAGCCGTTGCTCTCGCTGTTCCGCTCGACGCTCTTCGGTTTCCTCTTCGTCGACCAACATCGTTTCCTCGTCGAACGAGACGTGGTAGATGTTTTCCAGGACCCACTCCGAGATGAGCTCGTCGTCATACTCTTCGATCACCGACTCGGGATCGCGTTCGAGCGGGTCGCCGAGGCCGCCACCGGCGCCGTGTGAGAGCCAGTAAACCTCGCCCTCCTCGGCGAACTCCTGCTGGAGTCCCAGATCCCAGGTAGAGTACTCGCCGTCGAGCGGTTTCTTTTTCATCAACTCGGAGATGTCGTACTCCAGTTCCTCCGGGTTCTCGTCCATTTCGTCGAAGACGTTAGTGCCCTTGATGCGGCCGCAGGGAATGGACGGAGACGCGTAGCCGCCGTAGAGGCCGTTGACCGACGGGAACCGGGATCCGATTCCGGTAGCCAGCCAGGCCCATGCCGGCGTGTCCTTGTGTGTGAACACTTGCTGGTGGCCGTGGCCACCACGATACCGCCCGAAGCCCTGTAGGTCCTTCATTAGCCGTGTCCGAGTGAGGGCCACGAACGGGTACTCCTCTTCGTAGTGTTCGGTCTCTCCCATGTCGCCCATGGCACAGAAGACCGCCGCCTGGGAGTGGAGGCCGTCGCGGTTCCACCGGGCCCCGCCGGGCATGGTGTTGATGTCGGTCACGATGTTCCCGACGAAATCATCGTGTTGGGTGAATCCGCCATAGGTCCAGCCGTTAATCATGTTCCACTGGTTGGCGTGGATGTCGGTCGCTTCGGACTCGTTGTCCTGCACGAAGTCGGGGTACATCGCCTTCATCATCCCCTGTTCCATCGCCGAGAACGAGGGGAAAAACGTCATCATGCTCTGAGCGTTGGGTACTTCCCGCGTGCAGTGGAGCGTCGACCCGCGGTCAGCCTCGATCGAAACTGGCTCGAAGATGGCCTGGTTCCGGGGCAGGTCGGGCCAAATGAAGTTGAGGAAGACCGGGATCAACATTCCCTTGAGCGACGAGAGGATCGTATTGTTTGCCCGGTCGTCGAACTCGGGGGCCGATCCACGGTAGTCGGCGGTCAGTTCGTCGCCGTCGATCGTTATTTCGCAGGGAACCTTGATGAGACAATCGTCCTTCAGCGTGTTGTCCGCGAAGGTCGTCTGTCGATACGTTCCGTCGGGGATGGACTCGATGCGGTTTCGCATCTCGGCCTCGGTCGACTCCAGCGAGTGCCGCAATGCCCCGACAACGTACTTCGAGCCATACTGGTCGACCGCGTCCTCGACGCGTTCGACCATCCGTCTGGTCGACGCCAGGCGAGCGCGGTGGTCGTTCTTGACCAGTTTCTTGTCCCGGACCGAGTTCTGGAAGAACGTCAGGAGTTCTTCATCGAGTTCGTAGTCCGTACCAATCTTCATCGGCTGGACCTTGAGCCCCTCGTCGTAGGGACTCTCTGCGTCGCCCGGCATCCCGCCTGGTTCGGTCGAGCCGTTCTCCCCCTCGTGGATGACGCAACTGGCCCACGCGATGAGTTCGTCGTCGTCGAAGATGGGGAGGAACGTGCTCTGGTCGGTGTTGTGGACGTTTCCATACCGGGCGTCGTTGTGGTGGAAGATGTCCCCCTCGTTGATCTCGTAGTCCGGGTCCTCCCGCCACTTCTTCATGATGTGTTTGATCGGCTGTGACTGGAGGGCGATGAACAGCAGGACGCCGCTGGACGACGCGACGGCCATGTCGCCCTCGCGCGTAAAGATACCGTTGATGAGGTCACCCCACTTGGCGCCCGGCGACGAGGCAATGTGCATCACCATCTCCCGGGCCTCGTTTGCCGTCGCCTGGAGGCGATTCTGGACGATCATCCTCGTCACGTCGTCGTTGGCGACCTCCTCCATCGCGGCCTCCTCTAAGTCCGTCCGGGGTTCCATGGAGTGGTCCTCCATGATATCGAGGTCGGGCCCCTCGAACATTTCCTCGCCTTCGAGGAACTCCGTCATCTCTTCTTCGAGGCTCTGCTCGCTCGATTTTTCCGACGGGGGGGTCGTTTCGGCAACGCCGCCGTCCGGTTCGGTTCGCTCGGAGTCGGTCGGGTCGGTGTCGTTCTCGTTCATTGGTATCAGGTGTCGGATTGTGTCGGGTGTCGTAGCGGGCTGGTTGTCGTTTCGATCATTGCTGTCGAAGGTAGGTGACGTCGTGGCGTGTCCGCTCGAACTCCCACCCGTCGTTGACGACGATACTGGTTTCCGGGTGCTCGACGATCGCAGGACCCTCGATGGTGCCACGGTCGAATTCGGAGAAGCGATACACCGGCGTCTCGACGAACTCGCCGTCGAAGTAGCACTCCCGCGATCGCGTCGACGCCGGCGACTCGGCGCCGCCGTCAGCGACGGCAGTGCTGCTCTCACCAGTGTACTCCAGTCGGGGTTGCTCGACGTGGGACTGGACTCGGACCGTCCGCAGGTTGACGTCCGAGGACGGCATGTGTGCCTCCTCGCCGAAGTTCTCGCCGTAGGAGTCGCGGAACTGCTTGATCAGTCTCAGCAGGTCCTCCTTGCTACTGAGCGTGTCAACCGGCACTTCGGTCGTCGTCGTCTGTAGCTGGACGCCGTAGTGCATGTCGACCTCGACAGTGTGTTCGACCCTGTCGGGAGCGTACCCTTCGTCGATGAGATCCTGCCTCCCCTCCGTCTTGAGTTCCTCGACGATCGAGTTGAACCGGTCGTAGTCGTCGAAGTACGACTGGGCCTCGCCGTCGAAGATGTTCATGTACACCGATTGCTCGTACATGTGCATCTGGTCGAGGTTGCCGGCGCCGGCGGCCGACAGGACGGGGCTGAATGGCGGGATGATCACCTGTTGGATGTCGAGTTCCTCGGCGTACCCGCAGGCGTGGGTCGGACCGGCACCGCCGTAAGACAGTACCGAGAAGTTCCGCGGGTCGTACCCTTTGAGCGAGATCTCGTTGAACATGGTCTGGGCCGCCTTCGTGTCGACGATTTGCCGTGCGGTCGCGGCCGCCTCCTCGACGCTTACGTCCATCGGGTCCGCGAGGTCGCGGCGGACGGCCCGTTCGGCGAGTCGGCGCTCAAGATCGAGTTCTCCGCCCCAGAAGTAGTCGGGGTTAATGTATCCGAGGACAACGTCGACGTCGGTAACCGTCGCGCGGCGACCGCCGCGGTTGTAGCAGGCTGGGCCTGGGTCAGAGCCAGCGCTTTCGGGGCCCACGCTGACGACGTCCTCCGCGTTGTCGTAGCTGAGGACGGAGCCGCCACCGGCGCCGATGGTCTTCATATAGACCATCGGGATGTTGATCAGCCACCGGTCGATGATCGGCTCGTACTCGTACAGCGAGACCTCGCCCTCCGTGACGGCCCCGATGTCGAAGCTCGTGCCGCCCATGTCGGTGGTGATCAGGTTCTCGTCTTCGAGTTCTTCGGCCAGTTGTTGGGCGGCTCCGAGCCCAGCAACCGGCCCGGCGTGCATCGTCTGGATGGCGTAGGTCTTCCCCAGTTGTGCCATGCCAGAGGTGTTGTGGACCAACTGGAGCGGCTTCTCGTAGCCGTTCTCGCGGAGCACGGACTGCATGTCCTGGAGCCCCTCCCGCATGGTGCGGTGGAGGTAGGCGTTGATGACCGTCGCGTTGCTCCGCATGTACTCGCCGTTTTTCCCCGTTACCCGGTGAGAGAGAACCACGGGTGTCGATCCGAGCACATTGCTCGGGTACTCCTCCTGGATGACCTCCTCGACGAGGAGTTCGTGTGCCGGGTTAGCAGTACTGTTCAGGAGGACTACAGCGATGGCGCGAACACCGTCGTCGACGAGGTCGTTGACGATTTCCCGGATCTCCTCGCGGCTCGGTTCCATCAGCGCGTCACCCTTGTAGTCGACGCGTTCCCGGAGGCCGTAGCGATGCTCTGCTGGCACGATCGGCTCGGGCCGGTCCGCGCCCGGGATATCGTTCTGGTCCTCGATCGGGAGGCCGTCACCGTACTGTCGGCCCCGACCGATCTGGATCGCGTCCTCGTGACCCTCGGTCGTGATCAACCCGACCCGCTCGCCGGAGCGCTCGATGAGCGCGTTCGTCCCCAGAGTCGTCCCGTACCGAACGGAGTCGACCTCCCCGAGGACCGTCTCCACGCCGACCCCGAGTCGCTCGGCCGCGGCTTCGAGCGCGTTCATGAACCCCTCAGTGAGGTCGTGATGGGTAGTCGGAGCCTTCGTCTCGACGCGGTCGTCACCCCACGCGACGACGCAGTCGGTGAACGTGCCACCGATGTCGACGCTGACGCGTTTCATTCTTCTCCCTCCAGGTATCGGTTCCGGAGCCAGTCCAGGTCCGGCTGGATCTCGTTTTCCGGCGGGTGGCCCGGCGGCAGGTACTCCGTCTCGACCTGGACGCCACAGCCGGGACAGTAGTACTCGAGGATGCGACACCAGTCCGAGTCCGGTGTGTAGGTGTACTGGTACTCGTCGCCGATGAGCGGTCGGTGGATCTCCTCCGGGTCCCGTTCGTTGACGAGGAGCCCGTGTTTGAAGTTCTCCGTCGCGTCCTCGAGCGTTTCGGCACAGCGCCGGCAGACCCACTGTTCGGCATCCAGGTCGATGCCGAGGTACGGCGTCACGGGGACGACCGCTTCGTCCTCGACGCCGACGTCGGCTTCGATGCCATCAGCGTTCGTCTCTGATTCTGATTCGCTTTGAGCCATTATGATTCCTCCATCGTGATGATCATGTGTCCGAATTCGTTCACTGTAGCACTCCAGTCGGGTGGGATCGCGTACGTCGTGGACGTGTCCCGGAGGACGGCGGGGCCGTCGACGGTAACCTGGCTGGTGACGTCCCGGTAGTCGTAGAGGGGGGTCACGTCGGATACCGGTCCTTCTGTCGTCTGCCAGCGGATCGTCGCCTCGTCGGCCGGATCGATCCCCGAGCCGTCCTCAAAGCGCGGGCTGAAGGAGTGGGTCGGAAGGTGTGCACGCGCTCGCAGTCGGAGCGTGACCTGGTCGTACTCGTCGAGGTAGTTCTCCATTTTCGTCTCCGCGTCGCCGGGACTGACCTCGACGTGTGACGTCGCCTCGTTACCCGTCACGCCGGTGATTGTCCAGACGAAGTCGGCCTCGTCGTCCTCGAATCCCTCGCCCTCCATGTCGCGGCGTGCACGCTGACGCAATCGCCCGATCTCCTCGTCGAGGTCGTCCAGATCGGATCGATCCGCAGCGCTGACGTGGTAGTCGTGGACGACGTCGCTGAACCCGACGCTGTGGGCGCTGAACACCGACGGATAGGAGGGCACGACAATGCGATCGATGCCGGCCGACTGTGCGACCCCGCAAGCGTGTGTCGGCCCCGCGCCCCCGTAGACAACGAGGGATGCGTCCTCCCGCGAGACGCCCGCGTCGTCGAGTTTGTCGACGATGAAATCGCCGATCTGGGCTTCGAGGCGGTTCCGGATCATGAACGCCGCCTCCTCGGGCGGGACGCCGAGAGGGTCGGCAACGTTCTCTTCAATGACCGCATGCGCGCGGTCGGCGTCCAGCGAGATTTCCTCCCCTGCGAAAAAGCCCGGGGACATAATCTCCGAGACGACATCGGCGTCGGTGACCGTCGCCCGCCGGCCCCCGAGACCGTAGCAGGCCGGGCCGGGGTTTGCGCCCGCGCTCTCGGGCCCGAGTTGCAGGTCGCCATCCTCGACTTTGGCGACCGTCCCGCCACCCCCGCCGACCGGGTGGAGCTTCCGCATCGGGAATGACAGTTCGACATCGTCGACGGTTCCGAACTCGTCCTGTGCGATGTCGCCGTCGTGGATGAGGGCGACATCGGCGCTCGTCCCGCCGATGTCCAGCGCGACGGCGTCGGGTGCTTCGTAGAGCGACGCGATCTCCGCCGCGCCCTGAAGCCCCGCGGACGGCCCGGAGTTGTAGGTGCGGATTGCGGTCGTCTTGGCGACGCGGTTCGACGTGCCGTCGTTACAGAAGATCAGGAGTGGGTTCTCGTAGCCCTGGTTTCGGAGGAAGTCCTCGGCCTTGTAGAGGAACTTCCCGACGGACGGGTTGAGGTACGCGTCGACCAACGTCGTCACGAGTCGGCGCTCGTCGTCCGTGTCGCTCGTCAATTCGTGCGAGAGGTGTAGCGGGACACTCCCGAGATAATGACGGGGCTGTTCTTCGAGGAGGGCGGTCCGAACCGCGCGCTCGTCGTCGAGAGAGTGCATCCCGACCACGATGTTGTCGCTCAACTCCTCGGCGAGTTCGCCGTATCGCTGGGAGATTTCCCGCGTGTCTGACGCGGTCGCTAACTCCCGTCTCGCCCCCTGTGCCAGGATGTCCTGGAGGAGACTCTCGTCCCGGTCTTCGACAGCTCTGAGTAGTTCATCTGGTGCCAGTGCCCCGACGTTCGCTCCCTCCCGTTCGATCACCGCGTTCGTGCCGATCGTCGTCGAGTACCGAATGCAGTCGACCGTCGTGAGGAACTTCCGGAGATCCTCCACGAACAGGTCGGCGGCCTGCTCGATTATTTCTGAGAAACAGACAGTCAGGTCGTGCGGCGTCGTCGAGGTCTTGAGCGTCCACACCTCGTCGCCGCGACGAACGGTCCCGTCGGTGAACGTTCCGCCAGTGTCGATGTCGATCGTCGTTTCCATTATTGAGCTCAATGTTAAGCAATCTGTCGTGTTTCTTCTTCCCAGTACGGCTCGCGGAGCGCCTTCTTGTCGACCTTTCCGTAGGGTGTGGTCGGTAGTTCGTCCACGAACTCGACGCTCTTCGGTTTCTTGTAGTCTGCAAGCCGCTCGTCCGCGAATGAGTTGACGTCCGATTCGGTAACGTCGCTGTCGCCCTCGGTGACGACGACGGCGTGGACGGCTTCGCCCCAGTCGTCGTGAGGGACGCCGATGACCGCAACGTCGTTGACGTCGGGATGTTTGATCAGTTCGTCTTCCACATTGGTCGTGTAGACGTTCATCCCGCCGGTGACGATCATGTCGCTGTCCCGGTCGAGGATGTAGACGTAGCCGTCCTCGTCCATCTTCCCGACGTCGCCGGTCCTGACCCAGCCGTCGACGAGCGTCTCTTCTGTCTTCTCGGGCAGTTCGTGATAGCCGACCATTCGGTACGGTGCCCGCAGGAGGATCTCCCCCTCTTCGCCTGGCGGAAGCGGTCCAGTGTCTGCCTTGTCGTCGATCGGCGCGATCTGGACGTCGACCATCACGGTCGGCTGTCCGCAGGAGTCGAGTTTCTGCCCGGCGTCGACCGTGTGGTCCGTCTTAGGGAGCGTCGTCCCGACGTTCGGAACCTCGCTTTGTCCGTACAACTGGACGAAAACCTGTCCGAAGACGTCGAGTGCCTCCTCGAGTCGCTCGCGTGCGATCGGCGCGGCGCCGTAGACGAGCGTCTCGAGCGAGGACACGTCAGTCGACTCGAGGCGGTCGTGATCCAGCACGCGATAAATCATCGTCGGGACCATCCACGACCACGTGATCTCTTCCTCCTCGAGGTGTCGCAGGAAATCCTCTGCGTCGAACCCCTGCGTGATGGTCGCGTGTGCGCCGCGTATCATCCCTGCCGAGAGGGCGTACCCCGCCGAATGGGGCAGCGGCGTCATCAGGAGCATCCGCTCGTCGGGATTGATGTCCAACTCGATGACGTGGGCGAGGAGATCAGTCGCAAGGCTGTAGTGGGTGTGTTTGGCTCCCTTCGGCTTCCCGGTCGTCCCGCCGGTGTACTGGAAGAGCGCGATATCATCTGGGTCGACTTCCACGTCGGGGGCGGTCCCCGCGTGTGCCTCGACGAGCCGCTCAGACGCGGCCATCCCGTCCGGTGCCTCCTGGCCCAGTACGACGACTTCCTCGAGCGACGGAATCTCCTCAGCCAGCCCCCCGATCGTCTCCGTGAACTCCTCGCCGACGACGACCGCTCGCGCCCCCGAGTCCGAGATGATGTGTTCGTACTCGTCTTCGGTCAGCATGTCGTTCATCGCGACCTTCGCGTACCCGCCGCGGACACAGGCGAGGTCGGCCAGCACGTAGCCCAGTTGGTTCGACATCATGAGACCGACACGATCGCCCTTCTCGATCCCGCGCTCGGCGAGAGCATTTGCGAGCGCGCCGGCGCGATCCCACGCCTCCCTGTAGCTGATGGACTCGTCGTCGAACGTCGCCAAGGGATCGTCACCGTACTTCCGACACGCGCGTTCTAAAAGCGCGTTCAACGTCGGTACTTCCGACACGAACTGGTCATTAGCATCCATGCATACACCTGAATGTTGATAACACGCATGTTAGGTATTCCCACTATATTAGGCCATATATATCGGTCGTTTATTACAGTCGTTCGGTACCGGCGCGACAGAGAGATCACGACAGTCGCCGAGTATCAGTGACGGCTGCTACAACCGCTGAACACGCTGGAACATGGTCTCACTGGTCGATTGACTCTCCGAAGAGGAGGCCGAACATGCTGCTCTCAGTCCGGCGGAGTTGCTCGCTGAACGACGGCTGGCTGATGCCCAGCTCCGCCGCGACGTCCTCGCTCGTGGCCCGCTGTGGCACCTCGAAGTAGCCCATCCGGTACGCCGTCTCCAGCAATTCAAGTTGGCTCTCGGTGAGTTTTCCCCGGTAGACGCGTTTCATCGAATCGAGGCCGAGCGGATAGCCCGCGCTCTCCGTCGGCGACGTTTCGAGGAGTTCGAACGCCTCGAACCCGTCTTCGATACTCGTGGCGAGGTCCTTGAGGTGGTTCCAGTCCCTGACGACCGCGACGATGGTCAGTCGGCCGTTCTCCGCGACCAGCCGGTACGGAATCGCGTCGTTTTCCGCTAGTGCCGTCAGGATGAAAGGATCTTCCTCCTCCACGAAGCCGACGAGGTGGTGCGTCTCGGACGCGGGCGAGAGTTTCCAGAGTTCAATGACGTCGATGTGCCCGACTTCGTCGAGTTCGTCATGGATCGACTCACCTGCCCCGCCGCTGATCGTGATGAACTCGATCCAGTGTCGCTCCCCCTTGTAGATCGCGTTGTCCAATTCGACGGTGTCGACGCCGGGGATGCAGTCAATCGGCGTCGTAAACGCACCCGATTGTTTGACCCCGAACTTCACCCGGAGGACTCTCTCGTCCATTCCTCACCAGTACGGCTTGCGGAGCGTCTTCTTGTCGATCTTACCGTACGGTGTCTCCGGGAGTTTCGCAACTTCGTCGATGGAGTCGGGCACCTCGTACTCCGCCAGATTGTCGCGGCAGAACTCCAGAAGGCCATCCCTGTCCACCTGGTTCCCCGACGCCGGAACGATCACGGCCTTCGGGAGCTGATCGGTTTCTCTGCGGGGTTTCGACGTCCCGCGTCGAGCGACGTCCTTGTCCCGGGGAACGCCGATAACCGCGACCTGGGACACGGCGGGATGGCGCTGGACGACATCTTCGACCTCCGTCGAGTAGATCGGCTGCCCATCGCGCAGGATCACGTCGTCGACCCGGTCCAGAACGACGAGTCGCCCCGCATCGTCGATCCGGCCCAGGTCACCCGTCAGAATCGGCCCCGATTCGGCCGCCGCCCCGTCCCCATTCAGATATTCCACCATCGCGTACGGCGACCTCACCGCGATCTCGCCGACATCATCCCCCCACTCGTACTCGTCCGACAGCACCTCGATGTTCGCCAACTGGACGGGGTAGCCGGCGGAATTGAGTCCCGCTTCGTTCGCCGGATCGTGTTCGTGTTTCGGCAGGACCGTGACGAGGTTCGGCACCTCGGCAAGCCCGTAGAGCTGAATGAACACCTCGCCGAGCTGTTCGAGCCCCTCCTTGAGCGTCGTCGTCGGGATCGGCGCCGCGCCGTAAATCAACGTCCGTAACGAGTCCGTCTCGTGTTCCGCGAGTTGCGGCGATTCAAGCAGTTCGGCGATCATTGTCGGGACCGCGAACGTCGCCGTGACCCGCTCCTCTTCGATAGTCTCGAGAACACGCTCCGTATCAAAGCCGTCTTGGAGGAGCACCGTTCCGCCCTGGGCGAGGACACCGCGGGCGCAGTACCCCGCCGAGTGGCCAAGCGGCGTCGTCAACAGCATACGCTCGTCGCGGTGGAAATCCAGCTCGGAGATGTGGGAGTAGATGTTCGATACGAGCCCTTCGTGTGTGTGTAACGCACCCTTCTGAGTCCCTGTCGTCCCGCTCGTGTACTGTGCAACAACGCCATCAGTCGGCGAGATCTCGACGTCGGGCGGCTCGTCGTCGGCCTTGGAAATCACCCTCTCGTAGGCCTGGAACCCGATGGGGAGACTCTCCCCGTCGGCGACGCCGACTATGAACTCGAGATCTGTTTCGGAGTCGGACAGGATCTCCTTCGCGATGTCAAAATACGATGGCCCGACGACAAGGATGTCAACGTCGGCATCATTGACGATATACCCGATGCTCTCCTCGTCGAGGCTGGCGATCAGCGGAACGAGGATGCCGCCCGCCTGTGTGGTCGCCACCTCCGTGACGAGGTACTCGTAGCGGTTGCGCATCAGGAGACCGACACGGTCGCCGACCCCCAGCTGCATCTCACGAAGCGCGTTCCCGAACGCTCCTGCCTCCTGCCCAAGTTCACCGTACTGCAAACGGGTTCGTGCGGACTGGACTGCGATGCTGTCCGCGTAGCGGTCGAACAGCTTGGCGTAGAATTCGTCGAGAGTTACGTTCATACCCATCTGGCTTCGTCGTCCGTGCCAACCTTGTTTTAAATTAGCCGGTATTAAGCATTTGCACGGCCGGCGTCGTTGTCTTCAATTGTTGAGTGGTGTGCTCTAGTCAACGACCCCACCCTACTCGCTCGGGATCCATCGACTCGAGCGTGTTGGTGCATGTCTTGAATGAGACACCGTCGTCCAATAGCCCTCGCTGACTTGGAGTTCGAAGTCGCTGGTTTGGAGGTTAACCAACAAAGTCGGGGATAGAGTAAGTTTGTTGGTTAAGCTATTCGGACCGAGATCCGATTTTGGGAGGAGAAGGAGGACGAAGGGGAGAATGAGAGTGGAGAGAGAAACGGAATGGAGGGGACACACCACGTTTCCGGTGAAAGAGCGAACTGATTTGCGAGCTGGATCGGACACCGGGTTTCCGGTGAAACGGACGTTCAAGGGGTTTCTCTGGAGTGGAACGGAGTCCATGGGAGTACGAACCGGTGAAAGAACCGACCGATTCGACTGGAGATTTAGGCATAGAGAGAATGTGAAGACCGGTCACGACCGTTCACTCGATCAACTTATCGAGAGGTGGAGACACACACACCACGTTTCCGGTGAAATCGGTGACAGAGGGGTCCCGCATCCTGAAAATGGCTGTACTAAATACTCTGGAAGTGTCTGTTTAGGTATGTATGTCTGACGAAGATATAAGTGGTATGGAAGTGTTATACTCCATTAAGTCACTCGCAACTGAAGAGTAGAAGCGAGCTCGCTCGCGAGTATCTCCAGTTGAACCAGTCGAAAACAGTGTTCTCTCGAGCTCTCTGTGCTGTTCGTCCATCGTGCTACTTGCCAGTAAGAGGGCTGCGTTCGATAGAACCGCGTTTCTTCTGAATCGGTCCCCCGCATTTCCTGTGCCCTCACCCTCTCTTTCTAACTGTTTCACCGGAAACGTGGTGTGTGTGTGTCGGGGAAAAAGCCAAGTCATTTCACCGGAAACGTGGTGTATAATCGAATGTCAGATTCCGACGACCTCTTCATCAGAGAAGACGCCATCTTCGCGAACAAGGAACTTCTCGAGATCAATCACCTTCCTGACGAGGGACGGATCGTCGGTCGCGATGAGGAAATCTCCAATCTCGCAAACGCCGTCAATCCAGCTATATTCAACCAAAGCCCGAGCAACGTTCTTATCTTCGGGAAAACGGGCACCGGGAAATCCCTCTGTGCGAAGTACGTGTCCCAGCGACTGATACAGACGGCTAGTGACGAGGGCGTGAAAGCGGCGTTTGCCTACGTCGACTGTGCACAGGACTCGACGGAAACCCAAGCTATCCAGACGGTCGCGGCTGAACTGAACGACGAGTCGACTGACATCCGGATTCCTGATAAGGGGATCAGTACCTCGAACTACTACAAGAGGCTCTGGGATATTCTCGAAGACCTCTACGACGTCACCCTTATCATCCTCGACGAGATCGACAAACTGGACGACGACGATATCCTGATGCAGTTGTCCCGAGCCGGTGAGGCCGGAAAGATCGAAAACTCAAAGATCGGCGTTATCGGGATCAGCAACAAGATCAAATACAAAGAGCGGATGGACGAACGCGTCAAAAGCAGCCTCTGTGAACGGGAGTTCGTCTTCCCACCCTACAATGCTGCACAACTGCAGGAAATCATGCACGCTCGCGATGACGCATTCAAATCCGGGGTTCTCTCCGACGGAGTCATTCCCCGTGTCGCTGCACTTGCCGCCCGTGAACACGGTGATGCGCGGAAAGCGATCGACATGCTCCGCTACGCTGGCGAAATCGCACAGTCGAAAAACGCCGACCAGATCGAGGAGTCGTTCGTCACGGAAGCTCGGGAACGGGCCGAAACCGATCGGTTCCGCGAGTTGATCCGTGGTTCGACGCCGCATTCCCGGTACGTACTGCAAGCACTCACTATTCTGTCGCTAGATAGCTATTCTCAAACCGGCTTCAGGACGACACGAATCTTCGATACCTACAAAGAAATCTGCCGGCAGGAGGCGTCCGATCCATTGTCGCTGCGTCGCGTGCGTGATCTCCTGAAAGAACATGCGTTCCTCGATGTCATCGAGCAGTCTCGACACAGTGGTGGGAGTGCCGAGGGGAGCTACACCGAACACCAGCTACTCGAAGACCCGACTGTCGTGAAGAACGTCCTGCAGGATACTATCGAGCAGTAGCTTCACGATTGAACGCTCCCGTTTCGCTCGGCGATTTCACCGGAAATGCGGTGTGTGCGATCCGAACCGATACCTTTCACCGGAAACCCGGTGTGTCATATTGGCTATCGAACCGCGTTTCACCGGAAACCAATCGGATTCCACCAGTAACCAACCGCGCTCACCGGCGGTCAACCGCGTCCAGCGCAGGTCAACCGTATTTCACACGGGGTCAACCGTATTTCACCGGAAATCCGGCGTGTCAATTCAGGATTGCTCAATTCACCGGAAACCTGGTGTGTCAGTCTAGAATGGCTCGATTCACCGGAAACCCGGTGTGTCAGCTCGAGGTGGCTCGATTCACCGGAAACCTGGTGTGTCAGTCCAGAATGGCTCAATTCACCGGAAATTCGGCGTGTCAATACGGGGTTGCTCAATTCACCGGAAACCTGGTGTGTCAGTCCAGGATGGCGCAATTCACCGGATACCTGGTGTGACTCGCGTGCTGGTTCGGTTCCCATACGTGATGCGGTGAATGATGGCATCCTCGCGAGTGTCGTCTCATGTCTCCTCTGATGATCCCTCGAGATTCTTCGAGACCGCGGTAGCCAGCATCTCGATGTGGCCCAGTTCCTCCGTTGCAGTCTCCATCAGGAACTGCCGTATCTTTTCCTTCTCAGCGGGGATGGCAAACGCTTGGAACATGTACTGGAGGGCGATACGCATTTCGCCCTCGGCACCACCGATGGCCTGCTGTCGCATCTTCGCGAACCGAGGGTTCGGCTCATTGACCGTGACTTCGAACTGAAGTTCGTCATCGTGGTGAAACGCGATATCGGAGACGTGGGAAAACAGGGGATGTATGTAGCCTCTGCACTCGCCATCCCTCGATTCGCCCGCTTGCTTTAACCAACGGCTGCCACCTATCTATGACTCTGTTGGTTAAACATCTACCGTCGGTTCCCGCGCCAGCTGAAGCGGACAAACGAACTCGCTCCTACCAGAACGTGAGAGGATTCGAGGTGGGGGCGCTGTCCAGTTCACCCGGCCATCATCACTTACGGAAATACAAGGAGAAAGCCCCGCCGTTTAGCGCGGGGATAAATCCGACACTGACCGTGACAGCCCACCGTTCGATGGCACACCCGGATATTCAAAGGTCGAATCCATACCTTCAGCTAGGTCTGTCAACATAGGTTATGACGGAACAGGTCGTCACCCGCACCTACACTGCTTCCATCAAGAACTAGCAACAGGTGCAAGACGACCTAGACGCCCTCGGGTTCGCCGCGGACCAGCCGACCGGCGAGGGGTCACGGGCTCACCCGCGGACGCGATTCCACCGGACTCGATCCGCTCACGTCCACACCGGCGGCGGGGGACTGACGATCCCATGACCGCTGCCTCACCGGCGACGGGCGAGTCGGGCGAGCACGGACGCGACTACGCCGAGTCCGGGCACGCGCCGCGACAGTGCAGCGGCCGCGAGCAGGATGGCGGCGCTCCAGCGTTCCCCGCGTGTCAACGCGATCGCGGCGTCGACAATCGTGGAGAAGAACGAGACGTCGTTCAGCAGGTTTCTCGTGGAATGTGTCGTCACGTTCAGCAAAAGCAATTTGACCGTCGAACGTGTCCTGCTTGCGGCTGCCCGCTGTCTTTAACAGGCACTGCTCCACACAGTTGCCCCCTCACGTCTCGACCCCCACAAACTCAGCCGGACTCCGCGGTATCGCCCCCTTCGACGAACTCGCCGGTGTCGCCCTCACTCCCGGAGCCGTCGCCCGGTTCGTCGTCCGGTAACTGGTCGGGGTCCGAACCGGTGGATTCGGCCATCGAGACGGTCGGTGTCTGACGTTCGCCGTGGACCAGCTCCGGGAGCGGGATCCGGATGGCCTCGACCATCACGACGAAGACGATAGGCAACAGGAAAAAGCCGTACCAGCCGAAGAGAATCGGGCCGAGGATGTACCCGAACATCAACAGCATCATGCCCAGCTGGCGACCCGAGAGGTACGGCTGGAGGAACGTCTGTGGCATGATATCGAGCAGGAGGAAGTAGACGACGAGGACGCCGCCGACGAACGCGAGTGCGCCGCCCCCGGCCTCGGTGGCCTGGAGCGCGAGCAGTCCCACCACCGGCAGGTAGACCAGTTTCCCGACGACGACCGGGATCAGGCTGGCGAGGCCGGTCAGGAAGGCGAGGATGAACACCATCGGGATCGCGAGGCCGGCGGGCGCGACCAGGTTCGTCACCCAGTAGACCACCGCCGCGATGAGGCTCATGGCGACGACGAACAGCAGGTTCCCGAAGAAGACGGACTCGAGATCTTCGTCGACCGCCGCCGCGTAGGCGTGGGCCGTCGTCCCGGGGCCGCCGACGAGGTCCCGGAAGCCGGCGGCCAGTTGCTCGTCGGTTTTGAGGAGGAAGAAGGACAGCGAGATCGCGAGTCCGAGAAAGAGGAGCGTCCCGGCGAGCGCCGAGAAGGCCGCGACGCCGGCGCCGATCAGCGGTTCGATGCCACCGCCGCTCGTGACCGCCCCGACCGGGTCGGCCAGTATCTCGAGGAGGACCTCCCGCTGTTCTTCCGGCAGTGCGTCCAGCGCGAAGTTCTCGCCGACCAGTCCGAGGAGACCGTCGGAGTCGGCCAGCGCCGCCCCGACCTGGCTCACGATGCGGACCCCTGCAATGAGCGTGACCAGGAGTATCGGGACCAGCACCAACAGCACGGTCGCGCTCGCGGCGAGCGGTTCGGAGTCGATGACGCGGCTCAAGCGCCGACAGATCGGTCGCGTGGCGTAGTACCCGAACACGCCGACGACGAGTAACCCCACGAACACGTGGGCGATGTACAGGGCCGCGAGACCCAGTACGGCAACGAAGGCCCACCAGGCCAGTCGGTTCCACCGCTCGCGCGACCAGCGTTCGGACTCGGACATATCCTTTTTCATGATGGTGTCTGGGTGGAAAACGGTTCGCCCGGCCCGTCACGGCGGGCTCCCTTGTGCGGGCGGGGTGTCCCGGTTCGTGAGGACGACGTTCACCGTCGCGCCCACGAGAATATACAGGCAGTCGGACGGAAAGAGGCCGGTCGGTTCAAGATGATGCTCCACCGAATTGCGAACGGCATCATCAAAGAAGTCGCCGAGGTCGGTTGTACAGGCATCGCCTTCGAGGAGTTGGCTGGATCCGTGACCGCCTTTCTGGCGCGTCATGGGGCCACAAATGGGCCTTTGAGCGGCTGTACGAGTACGTCGAATACAGGGCCGAACTCCACGGTATCGATGTGGAGCAGGTAGACCCGGAGAACACGTCTCGGCGATGTTCGACTTGTGGATTCACGCACCCGGACAACCGTGACGGTGAGGACTTTGAGTGCCTGAAATGCAGCTACGAGAACCACGCCGATTACAACGCGGCAAAGAACATTGGCTTGCGGTGTCTCCGTCGGTATGATCCGCCAACCGGACCGGGTGGTCGCAGATTACTGGTCCGTTGCCCGGAGGACGAGCGGGCCGATGGCTAGCGTCCGTTTAGCTACCACGACGATGCGGAAAATATAGGAGATAAACAGGAAAAACGGGAGCAAACAGATGGTGAACGTGATGCCGACGACCCAGGTGACGACGGGGAGTCCGAGAAAGCGCGTCGGCCCGAACGTCGCCGCGTCGACGAACGTGAGCATCCCGCCGGCGACGACCAGCGCGACCACGGCTAGCCCGAGGATGTACTTCGAGAGATCGATCAGCGCCCACTGGAAGTAGAGCGTCTTGATGTGCTCGCGGGCGGGGCCGTACATCGTGACCGCGGTCCGGAGCTCCGCGAGCGCTTCGCCCAGCGGCTCGTCGATGGCCGCCCCGTGTTCTTCTTCTAATAGTTCGATCCGGTAGATCTTCCACGAGTAGTCGACGTCCAGCGCCGCCCTGAGGACGTCGAAAGACCCGAACTCCGCACCGTCGAGGGCACCTCTCACCGATGCCGTGTTCTCCTGGACGTCGTCGGTGAGCGACGCGGCGTCCTCACGGAGGCCGTCGTCGTCGCTCTCGGCGGCGAGGCGGTGAACGGCCTCGGAACGGCGTTCCACGCTGGCGACGATGGCGGAGAGGAAGGCCGCGGGCTCGACCGGGACGACGCCGTCAACCATGTCGGCAGTGTAGTCACGGAAGTCCACCGCCCCCTCCATGCGCTGGCGCTGGTCCCCGAGCGGTCCGTTCTCCTGTGCGAGGACGAGCTGGCTGATCGTGACGACGAGCGTCGTCCCCGTGACGAGGACGCCAATCAGGGCGGCAAAGAGCGTCTCGACGGTGTCCGTAGACTGGATGCGAAGCGACAGCGGCGGCGCGAGGGCGACGCTGAACAGCATGAACCCGACGAAAGCGGCCAGCCCGAGGAGTGCGGTGACGACGAACCGGTTCCAGTCGAACAACAGGCGGCCGACGAGGCCGGTCTCGTCGTTGCGCTCACGCATCGTGTCCGCGGTGGTGGATTCAGCCATTCTGTGTGTCCTTCGGCCGTTTGAGAACGATGAACTTCGTTCCGCCGCCGACGTAGTCAACCGTGGCCGTGACTTCCCAGCCGTCGGCACCGAGCGCAGTGAGGGCTGATTCCGGATCCGTCGCCTCCTTCCGGGTCGCGTTACGAGGTGGACTGATCGTCTTGTACTCCCACTGTCTTGTCATGGCGGCCATTCTACCCCGGAACGTAAACAGATGGGGGCCGCTTCAGGCGCTCGCTCGGGATCCGCCGGCCGGGGCGCGGTGTGCGTACCAGACTACGGAGAAGTCCTGTGGGCTCGGATCCGCAGGCGAGCCATCCGACGAGGGCCAGCTGAGCCGCGAGGCTGCCCGTCGCGAACAGGACCTCCCCACCGTCGGCGGAAGCGACGCCCACTACCCGCCCGAGGTGGGCCGCGCGTTCACGCGCGTCGACACGGACCGACTGACGCCAGCGGCGGTCGTGGAGGCCATCCGCGAAGGCCGCGTGGAGGCCAACGTTTCCGACTGACTCCCTCATCGTCTCGTCCACCGACTGTACCGCGCGGTCCACTTCAGGAAGGGGCACCTCGACACGCCGGACTGGCTCGGGAAGGACGAAGACGACACGGTGGACGAATCCGATACGGAAGGCGTGACGACCCGATCCGGGAGGACACGCTCGGAGGATGTGGAGTCGACCGGGTAGTGACGGACCGGCCGGATCTTCGCCGACCGGTCCCCCGACGTGGCGGAGCGCCACGCTGGGTGTCCGGACGGTGAGCGGGGAGGCTACGGCTCGCTCGGCGTCGGTGTGGCAGCGGGACCGTGAGGGGCTGTGAGGGCGTGCGTCAGCGGGAGATGGGTGTCGACGTAATCGGCCCCTCAATCAGCACAGACGCCCTCACCGTTGCGAAGTGCACGCATCGTCGTGCATTCGAGACAGGCGTACAGATTGTTGTCGTTGTCACCAAACACGCGGGCGAATCGTTGGGTGGCGTAACTACCACACTGTAAACATCTGGCTCGCCCCGACACGCGATCGTCGTGAACTCCGGCGATCTCCGATGCCATGTACGGTTTCTTCCAGACATGTGGGTCCCTTTGTTATACTTCTACTACTCCACCAGTCAGCGGTACAGCACTGGTCTTCGGGACGGCGAACGGCTGAAACCCGTGGCGAGCGACTCTCTCGGCCACGAACCCGCGGAGCGGTGCGGACTGCCGACTCTCCGTCCGCCTTACTCCGGGGATTAGGAGCTATTTACCCCCGTAATTCGACCGACGAAGCGGCTCTCCGGCCCGCCACTTCCATCGACGGAGGCCCAGTGACTGCCGAAACTGTCTCAGCTTCTATCGTTTCGGGAGCCGTGCCAGTTTCCTGAGCGGCGGAGACCGGCCCCGATGAAATCGGTGGAGTGGGTGGTGGCGACCTGGCGACAGGGATCCGTCGAGCACGGGTCCACTCCGGAGAGTCGGCCGGGAAGGACAGACTGGTGGGATGAACGTGTCTACGCCATGCGTCAAGGGCGATAGTGAGATCGATGAGATGGCACGCTTACCGTTCCTCGGCCGACGCTAGAAGTGTCTTTCTCTGAAACACGGTTCTTTTGATTGCGACTGCAATTCTTTTTTATGATCAGTCGAAAGCGGACGCAGCAACCGAGAGAGTGACAGACCAGCTCGTCCCGTCGGAATCGTCGATATTGGTCTGTTCGGCGTGGCGACGGGCGGCTCTCGAAAGACCGCTTTCCCGAACAGTCACCGGAGTGAGCCCGGGACGGCGAGGGTGGCGAGGGAGGATGCCCCAGTCAAGGTCGACCGCCGCTTTCGAGCGGTCCGGCCGTTGTATGCGCGTACTTAACACGTAAACAGTCGAAAAAACGGGTGAGGGAATCGCGCATTGGTTTCCGTCAGCTTCGGAACGGTTTTGAGAACACGGTCGTACGTCTCCCTCGTGACGACCCGAGACGACAGTAAGGGTGAGGAACCGCCGTGTTGCAAGCTCGGGCGGGCCATCGAACGGTACGGCCTCGGGGGCCTCGACGAGGAACTCACGCAACGGTGGCGTGGCGCAGGCGGCGAGCGTAGCGGGGTCCGCGACCTCGCTGACCGAGTGAACGTCGGATCCTCTCGAGAGCCCTCGACGTCGCCGGTGTCACGCCTCTCGACGCAGATACGGAGCACCTCTACCACCGGCTGACCGACGACGGGGTCGGAAGCGGGACACGGACCGAACTCCGCAGTCGGCTCGAATCGAAGGGTGTCGAACTCGATGCCGTCGAGTCACGATTCGTCTCTCACCAAACTGTCCATACACACTTGACGGAGTGTCTCGGCGTGTCACGTGCCGACGATGACCGCTCCTCCGCCGAGCGCCGCTCGGACGAGCTGGATCGGATTCGGGCCCTCCAGAGCAGGACCGAGGCGGTGACGGTCGACTCGCTCGAACGTCTCGACCGGAAGGACGACATCGACCTCCCGTCGTTCGACGTCCTCGTCGACGTTGCGATCCTCTGTGAACGGTGTGGCCGCAGGACCGGGCTTGGCGACATACTCGAACGCGGCGCGTGCAGATGTGAAATCGAGAATTAAGCGGGAGCGATTCCAGGTGTCGATGCGCTACCAGTCGTGCGACCGTCGCCCGGGCACTGGCACCCGGCGGTCTTCTGCGACGCGCCCGCTCGCCGGTAGGCGGTGCACGGTCAGTCCTCTTGGACGGCGGAGATCGCTTCTCGTGGCGCACTACAGTTCGGGCACGGTCCCGGTAGTTCCTCGTCTAGTTCACCCATCTCTCCGCACTCGCCACACTGCCACATCAGGTACCCTTCCCCGAACTCCTGTCCCGGCAACTCCTCGACCTCGCTCTCGTGGGGATCCATCGTTTCCACCTCGAACCCATCGTCGGTGAGTCCGCTCACGCGCCCCACCGCTCGGCCGTTGCCGTCGTACACTGCCTTTCCCGGTTCAATCGACGCACTGTCGACACGGTTCTGGTCGTCCATATCATGACGTTCGTTAGCACGGTGCATTAGCTTTCGGGGAAACGTCGCGTACAATCCCCTCCCGAGAAGCGTGGGAGCCGTCCGGCCGCGGAGATATCTGGTCTCGGTTCGGCACCGCGTGTTCGTTCACAACGAAGACTGACTGTTCCCGGTAAACGGTGGTGGACACCGAATTGCGGCCTCCGGGTGCGCTCTAAAGCAATGTGTCGCGTCTTCTGTGCAGTTCCTGCCCGGAGATGTAGGCCTCAGTAGTTGCGCCGACGGAATCGGGCAGGAGTTTCTGGACACAGCGCGAGACCGCGACTACCGATGACACCCGGTAGCCAGCCATATCTCACTCAATTTTCAATTCCAAACTACTATCAGACATCTTTAATACCTGGCGGTCAGCGCGTTCGACCTCTCGTCCACAACTGGGTGTCCGAAGCCGGCTTCCAGCAGGCAGGGACGCCGACCCGAGTACGGGACGGTTGCGGAACCGTGATGTGCCCCGGTACGGGCGCAGTCAGCCCGGACACGGCTGCGTATAGATTGTCCCACGTAGCAGACGCCTGGCAACGCGATGAATTTCGTCCTGTCGAGGGGCCGTTACGGAACTGATTCCGACGACACTCGAGAGCGAAGCATCGCTCACTACTGTCCATCAGATACTCCCTCACCCGAAACGTGACAACGAACCCACCAATTGAGGGGGGCTTCGTCGGGGCCGTGAGCCCGACTTGCTTGAAAAAGCCAATCGATCACCCGTTCGCACTAACAATTATCAAAAGTATAATACTATATCTAACGAGACATTATACCACTCCAGTCCAATCACTAGCTGATGCCATCGCCGAGTACATCACGACTGAACGAGATCGTCGGGTCTACGGAGAGTGCAGCGACAGTGTCATCGAAACCACCGAGGAGCGAGCGGTAGCGAGCGACCGGGTGAGCAATTCATGCTATCCACAGACTGGATTCCCTCTGCTGTGCAACCGGGGACCAACGTGCTGGTTAGCGGGCCGTCGGGGCACGGTGCCCGTGACGTGGCGTTGCAGTTAGTCCTCTCCGAATCGGCTCCCGACGAGGCACTCATTCTGATATCGGCCGACGTTGGCGGGCGCCCGTTGCTACAGCGAGCTGCGGACATCGACGGCCCCATCGACCGCACGCGGATCGGTGTGGTCGACTGTTCGGGACTCGACGACGACCAAGCGCGGTTCCGGGAACACGGCGAACCGATCGACGATCCGGGTGACCTCATGAATATCGAGATGGAATTCTCCGTCCTGTACGAGACGCTCGTAGAACGGGGGTACGACCGTGTGTACCTGGCCGTGTTCTCCGTCTCGTCACTGTTGGCACACGCGGATCTGCAGTCCGTCTCGTGGTTCCTCCACATGCTGACGGGGCGGATTACCGCCGCCGGCGAAGTGGGCGTGTTCGTCGTCGACGCCTCGATGCAGGACGATCGAACCGTCGACGCCATCGAATGGTACTGCGATGGCTCCGTCGAGGTTCGACACCGAGTTCCGGAGGGACGCCAGTTCCGCACGCGCGGCCTCGGAATCCGGTCGACACCGTGGACACCGGTGTAGCTAGATGCCGGTTGGTGGGTCGCTCTCCCGTCGGACCGAGAGTGGTGCTTCTCGTCTTTGCGGGGCTCGATGTAGAAGCTCTCGGAGTCTATTCTGAGCCGAAAGTGTTCGGGGCAACCACCAACTGCGAAACCCCAGAACGGACTGCAAAATGGCACTGCCGTCGTGGACTGGTGCGGTCGTGATGGGTGGACTGTTGCTCGTCGTCGCCGCGTGGCTCTCCCGGGTCGAAGACTGGCGGTCGTACGGCCCTGTCGTCGGGGGTGACGGCGGACTGCTGGACCGTTCCGAGTACGAACACCGCGAGAAACCGGGCGGTATCAGCCGCTGGCTGACGACGGTCGACCACAAGGACATCGGCCTCCTGTACGGAACCTTCGCGGTGCTCTCGTTCGCCTGGGGTGGTGTCGCGGTCCTGTTGATGCGGACGGAACTGCTCTGGCCGGCGTCGGACATCATGGACCCGGCGCTGTACAACGCCTTCCTCACGAGTCACGGGATCACGATGCTGTTCCTGTTCGGGACGCCGATGCTGGCGGCGTTCTCGAACTACCTGATCCCGCTTTTGATCGGGGCCGACGACATGGCGTTCCCGCGGATCAACGCCATCGCGTTCTGGTTGCTCCCGCCCGGTGCCGTCCTCATCTGGGGCGGGTTCTTCATCCCGGGTATCGACGCGGCCCAGACCGCCTGGACGATGTACACGCCGCTGTCGGTCGAACAGACGAATCCTGGCGTGGACCTGATGCTGCTCGGGTTGCATCTCACGGGCGTCTCGGCGACGATGGGGGCGATCAACTTCATCGCGACCATCTTTTCCGAGCGCGGCGAGGACGTCAACTGGGCCAACCTCGACATCTTCTCCTGGACCGTGCTGGTCCAGTCCGCGCAGATACTCTTCGCGTTCCCGCTTTTGGGCAGTGCGCTCATTATGCTCCTGCTGGACCGGAACTTCGGGACCACGTTCTTCGCGGTCGAAGGTGGCGGCCCCATACTGTGGCAACACCTGTTCTGGTTCTTCGGCCACCCCGAGGTGTACATCCTCGTGCTCCCGCCGATGGGGCTGATCAGCTACATCCTCCCGCGGTTCTGTGGGCGGAAACTGTTCGGGTTCAAGTTCGTCGTCTACTCGACGCTGGCGCTCGGCGTCCTGTCTTTCGGGGTCTGGGCGCATCACATGTTCGCGTCTGGGATGGACCCGCGCCTGCGGGCGTCGTTCATGGCGGTCTCCATCGTCATCGCGATCCCCTCCGCGGTCAAGACGTTCAACTGGATCACGACGATGTGGAACGGGAACATTCGGTTGACTGTTCCCTTCCTCTTCTGTGCGGGGTTCGTGGCGAACTTCATCATCGGCGGCGTCACGGGCGTCTTCGAGGCCGCGATTCCGATCGACCTCGTCCTCCACGACACGTACCACGTGGTCGCGCACTTCCACTACGTCATCATGGGTGGGATCGCCTTCGCGATCTTCGCCGGCATCTACTACTGGTTCCCGCTCTTCACCGGCCGGATGTACCAGCGGACGCTGGCGAAGTGGCACTTCTGGCTGACGATGATCGGGACCAACCTCACCTTCTTCCCGATGATCCTGCTGGGCTACGCCGGGATGCCCCGTCGGTACGCGACCTACGACGTCTCCATCGGGCCGCTAGAGCTGTTCAGCCTGCTCCACCAGCTCGCGACCGTGGGTGCGTTCGTGCTCGCCATCGGGCAACTGATCTTCGTCTGGAACCTCGTCCAGTCCTGGCTGGAAGGGCCGAAGGTCGAGGACGGCGACCCCTGGAACCTCCGTGAAGGGACGACGAACCTGTTCACGCGGGAGTGGGGGTGGCACGAGCGCCGCCTCGAAGCCGCCATTGCTGACGGTGGACGGGAGTCCGTGACCGAGGACGGTACTGCCGACGACGCCCCGAGCGAAGACGCGCCGGCCGACGACTGACGCGACGCCCAGTCTCGCGCTCCCGGACCGACGGACCAGACAAGCCGCTCGTGACCGTGCCCTGTTGTCCCCGCATCCACTCCCGTTCGTGTCGGAGAACTCCTTCGGGATCCGGATATTTTCCGAACCCGCGGCGTTCGATGGTGGGCAGTAGTCTTGAGAACGGACGTGTGGCCGTCGACAGAAAAACGGCAGTGGGACGCTGCTAGCCTTCCTGGGGCGTCATCGCGCCGCAACGGAGCTCCCGAGGTACCCGAGGGGATCGAACTGTTCTCAGTCTCCCATTTTGAGTGATGGATAATACTGCCGCATCTACACCGATTCGACGGTGAACAGCGTGTCGTCGCTGAGCACGACCTGCACGCGGCGGTGCCAGGCGTCAGCGAAGGCCTCCCGTTGCTGGTCACTCGCTGTCCCGTCGAGAATCTGCTGGAGGTTCCCGATTGCAGGTCCGCCATCGGGAACCTCGCTGACGTGGTAGGTCACCTGCACTGTCTCGTCCGTATCGGTTCGCCGAAACCGAAACGTCGGCTCCGCCGTGTCCGGGTCGAAGGCGTCGAAGTGGAGGAGATCGCTGCGCCCACCGTAGCCGCCAGCGAGTCCCCTGAATCCGTCGTCTTCGGTCGCGCCAGTCACGTACGAGATGATGCGACTCATCACGCCGTACGTCGCGTCGTCTCGCGAGCGGGGTGCTTGTACCTCGATTTCGCTTCTTACCGGGTAGCTATCGGGATACAGTGTGTCGAGTCCGAACTGGGCGATCCGGTAGGCGCCCGAGGCGGTCGGACAGGAGTGGCCGGCTTCTTTCACCGCGTCAGTGTAGGTGATGACGAACGGGTCGCCGGGTTCGAGGACGCCCAGGGCCTCCGCGACGGGGTCGCGAATTTCGATCTGATCGACCTCGTAATCGACCTGCCAATTGGTTCCAGTCCGGGTTTCGTCAGTCGTAGTTGGATTCGATGTCATGAGTGGGTGTGGTGATAGTGTTTCGTGGTCAGTAGCGAAGCAGTCGCATACCGTTTCCGATGACCGCGAGGACGCTGGCCTCGTGGACCAGCATCCCGGCGGCGAGGGTGACGTAGCTGGTAAGCACGCCCGCGAGGAGGACGGTCACGGTCAGCACCGCGAGTCCGACGTTCTCGAGGACGTTCCAGCGCGTCGCCTTGCTGAGTGTCACTGCGTACGGGATGCGTTCGAGGTCGTCAGCCATCAGCGCCATGTCCGCCGTCTCGATGGCGGTGTCCGTCCCCGCGGCACCCATCGCGATGCCGACGTCGGCGGTCGCCAGCGAGGGCGCGTCGTTGATGCCGTCGCCGACCATCGCGACGACGTGGCCGTCGGCCTGGTCGGCCTCGATGACGGACTGCTTGTCCTCGGGGAGGAGCTCGGCGCGGTACTCGTCGATGCCGACCTCCTCGGCAACGGCAGCGGCCGTCCGCTCGTTGTCGCCGGTGAGCATCACCGTCTCGATGCCGGCGTCCTGGAGCGCCGCGACGACGCCGGGGGCGGACTCCCGGAGTTCGTCCCGCATCGCGATTGCGCCGATGATGTCCCAGCCGCCGCTCACGGGTCGCCCCCGCTCCCCGTTTGCGCGTTCGGCGGTCTCGCTCCCGCTGGTCGGTCCGACCGCCCGCCGGACGACGTGGACGACCGTCTCGCCGCGCTCCTCACGCTCGCGGACGTACTCGGCGACTTGACTGGGAATGTCGATGCCACGGTCGTCCAGCAGTGCGCGGTTACCGACGACGATCTCGTTGTCGTCGTAGCGGGCAACGACCCCCTTCCCGGCGACAACGTCGAAATCGTCCGGATCGGGGACCGACTGGAGGCTGGCGTGCGTATCGTCCGCCTTGGCGACCGTCGCCCCACCGTCCGTCGCAGCCGTCGGTCGCTCGCGGGCCGCGTCGACGATGGCGTCGGCGAGGTGGTGTTCGCTCTTTTTCTCGGCAGTCGCGGCGAGCGAGAGCACTTCGTCGTCAGCGACGCCGAACCCCTCGACGTCGGCGACTGTGGTCTCGCCCTTCGTGAGGGTGCCGGTCTTGTCGAAGGCGATGAGGTCGATCTTGCCGGCGCGTTCGAGGTGTTCACCGCCCTTCATGAGGACGCCCGAGCGGGCGGCGTTGCCGATGGCCGAGACGATGCTGACCGGCGGCCCGATGACCAGCGCCCCGGGACAGCCGATGACGAGCAGCGTCAGCGACAGGATCGCGTTCTGCGTGACTGCATACGCGCCGATAGCGAGCACGATGACGGCGGGCGTGTAGTACTTCGCGAACCGGTCGATGAGACTCTCGGTCGGTGACTGGGCCTCCTGGGCTTCCTCGACACGGCGGATGATGCGTTCGAGCGTCGTGTCCGAGCCCGCACCCGTCGTCCGGATTTCTAGCGCGCCCTCCTGGTTGACCGTCCCGGCGTAGACCTCGTCGCCGTCGGCCTTGTGGACGGGCGCGCTCTCGCCAGTGACTGGCGCCTGATTGACGGCGCTTTCGCCGTCGACGACGGTCCCGTCGACCGGAATCTTCCCGCCCGGCTTCACGACGACGACTTCGCCCTCCTCGACTTCGCGGGCGGGGATCTCTTGGAGTTCCCCGCCCGCTCGTTCGGAGGCCTCACTCCCGTCGGTCGCATCGGCCTCCCGGCGGACAGTCGCCGTGTCGGGGGTCATCTCCAGCAGCTCCTGCAGAGCCGTCCGGGTCTTCCGCATCGTCCGGCCCTCGAGGTAGCTACCGAGGCTGAACAGGAAGACCACGGCGGCGGCCTCCCAGTACTCCCCGATGACGATGGCACCGATGGCAGCCAGCGTCACCAGCGTCTTGATGCCGAGCGTCCAGTTTGTGACCTCGTGGTAGGCGGTCTTGGCGATGTCGTAGCCACCCACGACCGTCGCGAGGACGAGGATGACTGCGCTTGCGGTATCGAAACTCGTGAAGTAGCCCAGACTCCAGCCGCCGCCGTAGAGCAGGCCGCTGGCCGCCGTAACGATGGCTTTCCGGTGTTTTCGGGAGTACTGTGTGACTGTTTGTCTGTTCATGATATCAGGCAGGCTGGGGCGTGTAGCCCTGGTTTTCGATGGTCTGTGCGAAGTCGTCGGGATCAGCGACGCCCTCGTCGTACTCGATCTCGACGCGGCCGGTCGCGTAGTGGACTTCGACGTCTCGGACGCCCTCGACGTTCGAGAGGGCGCGTTCGACCGTGCCTGCGCAGCTGGGGCAGTCGAAGTCGAGAACGCGGAACTGGGTTGTGTCGCTCATTACAGTTTGAGGTAGTGCCCGTCCCCCAATAAGAATTTTTCAAATGATATGTTTGAATACGGAAATAGATCGTTGGAACGGTCAAACGGGCCGTCTAGGGCTTTCGCCCTGGCGGATCACGTCGCGGGTGCGTCCTCGGCGGACACTACTTCGCTCGTATCCCGCTACCTTTTCCATCGTGCTCACTCTCGGTTCTTGCATGAGTAGTCCCGGTACCGACCACCGTCTCGACGACATCGCAGTTCGCGATACCCGAATCTCGGACGCCATAGACGAACCGATGCGGGCGATGATCCTCGACATTCTGTCAGAGAAGGCCCTGACTGCGGCGGAGGTTCACGAGCGACTTGCTGATCGCGGGATCGACCGGACGGAGAACACGGTTCGCCATCACATCAACGAGCTCCGGGACGCCGGCCTCGTCGACGTCGTTCGGTTCGAGGAGGGCCGCGGCGGGACGACGAAGTACTATCACGCGAACACGATCGTCCTCTCGTACTCCTTGCCGGACTCGGCCGATGCCGCCGTCGAGGGGATGATCGAAGCCATCCAGCCCCAGATCACCGATGCGCTCGCCACGCTCACCGACGAGCACGACGACGTACTCGAGGAAATCGTCGCGGACATGCAGCCCTGCGAGCACTGTCGGACCCAAAAATACGAGACGTACGTGCTCCTGACCGTCCTGCGTCGTGCGTTCGTTCGCGCCCACCGCGACTCGTAATCCGATTCTGTTGCCGCAATGTCGACTGTAGCAAAATCGCCGGACGGGGGACAGTCACACAGTATCTGCGGCCTGCAACTGTACCGTGACGACACTGCCACTGGGCTCATTCGCAGCAAATTCGAGCGTGCCATTGCACCGCCGGACGATCAAGTGAACGAGCCAAAGCCCCAGTCCTTTCCCGTGGTACAGTTGCGTCATCTCCACATCTCTCCCGAGGAGAATGTCACGTTCCATCTCCGGGATGCCCGGACCGTTATCGCAAACGCGAACCGCGACCCCGGTAGCAGTCTCCGACACTGCCACGTGGACGTGTGGTGTCTCACTGTCGTTGTGTTCGAGTGCGTTTCTGAGGAGTTCCTCGATGGCGGTTCGAATCTCTGACGTCGCTCGTACGACTGCCTGGTCCGGAACGGAAAGTTCGACGGTGGCTGACGGGTAGTCCTCTCGAACGAGGTCGACCACCGACTGGATCGTCGCGGTCAGGTCCACCGCTTCGCTCACCGGTTGGTCTACGAGCAACGCCGTAATTTTGCGCTCTTTGTCCATCGTTCTCAGAAGCGCATTACCGGTGTCGATGATGCGTTGGGCGTAGTCCGTGAGCGGATCACTTCCCTCCTCCTGGATCAGTTCAGCCATTCCCTGGACCACGTTCAGGTCGTTGTTGAGGTTGTGGCGGAGCACCCGGTCGATGGTCTGGAGGTGGCGCTGGCGTTCGCGGAGTTCGGTCACGTCCTGCTGGAAGCCGACGTAGTTGATGATCTCGCCGTCAGTGTTCCGGACCGGCGCGAGTTCGAGGCGGTTCCAGAATCCGCTGCCGTCCTTGCGGTAGTTCCTGATCGTCACCGACACTGGCTCCTCGGCGTCGATTCCGGCACGGATGCGGGCAACTGTCTCGGGATCGGTGTTATCGCCCTGGAGGAACCGGCAATTCCGGCCGACCGCGTCCGATTTCGAATACCCGGTCAGGTCGGTGAACGCGTCGTTGACGTAAATCAGCGGATTGTCCGCTTGGTCAGGGTCAGTCAGGACGATCCCGATCGGGGCTTCGTCGATCGCGCGCGTCTTCTGGTGGAGTTCCAGTTCGCGCTCCTTGCGCTCCGTGATGTCGGTGATGAACCCCTCCAGCATCATTTCCTCACGGGTGAAGGGATCGACTTCCTGGCCTTGCTCCCACACCCATCTGGTCTCTCCCGTCGCGGTCCGGATCCGGTACGTGATCTCGAATGCCTCGCCTGCCTCAACTGCCGCGTCTACCGTCTCAGTAACGTGGTCTCTATCGGCCGGATGAACGATGTCGGACCCCCAACTCACGTCACCAGTCTCTAGTTTCGACTCCTCATACCCGGTGAGTTCCGCTACCTGTCCGGCGACGAAATCCATCGGCCACCCAGGCTCGTTGTACCCTCGATAAACGATGCCGGGGAGGTTGTCGATGAGTGTCTGCAACAGGCGCGTCCGTTCTTTCTCCTCGGTAATGTCCGTCTGGATCGCGACGTATCCGGTGACATCGCCGGCTGCATCGTGAATGGGTG
Organism: Halorientalis marina; assembly: GCF_023028345.1. Taxonomy (GTDB): domain Archaea; phylum Halobacteriota; class Halobacteria; order Halobacteriales; family Haloarculaceae; genus Halorientalis; species Halorientalis marina. The sequence continues at coordinate 103,216 of NZ_CP095488.1, forward strand.
CGATAGTCTCCTGTGCGTAGTATCGGTCTCCGTTCTTTTTTTCGTTGGTTATTTCTTCGGTCCACACGTCGCCGTTCTGGATCGTCGCCCACAGGTCCTCAAAGTAGCTGTCGGGCATCGCTCCCGAATTGAGCAAGTGCGGCGTCTCGCCGATGGCGTCGGCTTCAGAGTAGCCCGTGAGTCGTTCGAACGCGGGGTTGACGAACCTGATTTGGCCGTCTGTGTCGGCGATGTGTATCGGGTGGCCGGCGGCATTTACAGCACGCCTGAAATGCCGAAGCTCGCCTTCCCGGTTCGCCAGCTCCCGCGTCTGGCCGCGCATGCGAAGCAGCGACTCGATCCGCCATCGCAGTTCGAACTGGCGAACCGGCAGGGAGAGCAGTTCGTCAATCGCCTCCTGAATCAGCGTATCAGGGAGGTGTCCAGGCCCGTTCTGCAGGAAATCCGGTCCTTCGTCTTCCCGCAGGAAGAGGTAGGGTAACAAGACGGGGTGTTCCGACTGTTTGCGTCGCTCGAGTGCCTCGAAGTGCTCCGTGAGCGCTGTCTCGTCGACGATACAGAGGTCGAACGACGCGTCCTCGATAGCTGGCGAGCCCTCGACAGCTTCGTATTTGTCGATAGAATCGAGCCAGTCGACGAGTAACTTCTCGTTACCCGGGTCAGAGACCAGCGGATAGATTCTTGCGGGAGTGTGATGCTCCGAGGTTGCACTATCCAGAAGGTCACTCGCCGATTCTGGGCCGTTGTCAGCCATTTTGCTCACCTCGTTCCGCGCCTGCGGCGGCCACTGTGTCGAGTTCGACACAGAACACTGCGCCGGTGGGGTCGTTGTCTTCGACCCAGACCTCGCCACCGTACATCTCGACGAGCGTCGCCACCAGATACAGCCCCATGCCAGTCCCCGAACTCTCGAGTCCCATCACTTCGTCACCGAATACCTCGTCTTTGATGGCGTCCGGAACGCCCGGCCCGTTGTCGGCGACGCGAACCTGGACGCGGTCGTCGGTCTCACGGATCGTTATCGAGACGACCGGATCGTCCGCATCGTTGTGCTGGACCGCGTTGTTGATGAGGTTCCGGAACACCGACGAGAGCAGTTCGTTCGCAGCGACCGTCACCCTCGGTGGCGACTCAGGAAGTTTGATAGTGGCTTCCTCGAACGTCTCCTGCCCCTTCTCCGCCTCCTCGATGAGAAACTGGGTGAGATTCGACGGTTCGAGTTCGGGCCTCCCGCCGGAACTCATCGTTTCGGCGATGTCGCCAGCGGCGGTCGTGAGTTCCACGACGTGGCCTGCGGAAGCCTTGATCTGGTCAAGCTCCTCCGTCAGTTCCCCGTCGGTCTGGTCGGCCACGTATTCGAGCCAGCCGAGCACGACGTTCATGTCGTTACGGATGTCGTGCCGGAGCACCCGGTTCAGGATGTTGAGCTGTTCGGAGCGCTCGCGGAGAGAAGCCTCCAGCTCTTTGAGTTCAGTGATTTCGTGATTGAGGGCGATGAATTGTTCGATCTCCCCGTTAGGTCCCGTCACTGGCGCAATCGTCTGGTCGATGACGTACGGCTTGCCGTCTTTCCGTTCATTGACGACCTCGCCGCGCCAGACGTCTCCAGCGGTGATCGTCCCCCACAAGTCCTCGTAGAACGCCGCATCGTGTTCGCCAGATTTGAGGATGCCCGGTGTTTGGCCAAGGGCCTCCTCACTCGTGTATCCTGATTGAACCTCGAAGGCGGTATTGACGTACTCTATCGTCCCATCAGTGTCGGTGATAATAACGCCGTGACCGGCGTGTTCGTCCCGAATGGTCCGGAGTTGTTCTTGTTGGCGGCTCAGTGTCGCCGACTGGTCACGGAGTTGGAGCAGCGTATCGACCTGATCTTCCAGTTCGTACTCTCGAACTGGCAATCGAAGAATCCCGTCTACGAGATCCCACAGTGACGGGCGCTCCTGACGGAGTTCCCTGTGAACCGCTCCTTCCGTGTCCTCCACGAGCAACAGAACGGGCACTATCTGGGACGTCTCCCGTTTGCGGAGTCGGATCGCGGCTTCTTCCCGTTCGAGTATCTCGCTGTCGAGAACACAGATGTCGAACGTCGCCGTCTCGAGGGGCTCCTCCGTCAGGTCGTATCGGTCGTGGTCGGTCAGCCAGTCGGTGAGCATGCGGCGGTTCCCGCTGTCAGCCACCAGCGGGAGCACCGTCGCCTGGTCGCCACCCTGGCGCGTCGCCCCAGTCTTAGCCATCTGTCCCGCCTGCCGATTCCTCGTCCTTCCACTCCGGCGTGCCCGTGAGAACGCCCTGTAGTTCTTCGAGGGGGTCACCGACACTGATGCCGTGTTCGGTGAATTCGAGCCTGCGGAGCGTGTGTTCGAAGTCACTCGTCCGCATCTTGAGCACGCCGATGACTTTCTGTATCCGCCCCTTGTATTCGACGTGGCGGATGAACACGATGTTGTCGGCGAGGTTGCTCACTCCTTCCTCGGTGGCGCGGAACTGACCCGTGATGTCGTGAACTTCGTTGGTAACGATCGTGGTGACACCCATCTCGCGGAGATATCGGCCGATGTCGATCAGGTTCTTTGCCGGGTCGTCGCCGTGCCCGCGTAGGTTCTGTTTGAACCCCTGTGTCCCGTCGACGAGGACGATCTCCACGCCTGCGTCTTCGACGGCCTCTTGGAGCATATTCGTGAGCTGGTTCACCGTATACTCCTGTGGGCGAACTTCGATTATGTCGAGTGTCCCCTGTTCGACCATTTCGCTGATCGGCATGTTCAGTGCCTCGGAGCGCTGGATCAGGGTTCGTCGTGATTCTTCAAACGAGAGCAGTAGCGACTGGGTGCCGCGCCCAGCTGCTGCCTGGACGAACTGCATGCTCGTGGTCGTTTTCCCGACACCTGTTGGCCCGCTGAAAAACGTGACCGTGCCCCGGTCGAGTCCGCCGTTGAGCAACTGATCGAGTTCGGGAACGCCGGAAGAGAGTTTCTCCTGTGGGAAGTCAGTTTGCGTCTCGCGAATTTCCAGACGCGGCCACACCTCGACGCCTGCCTCGGTGATCTCGTAGGCGTGGGGGCCGCGTTTGGCGGACGGCCCTCTGAACTTCGGTACGTCGACGGTATGTGTGTCTTCCGTCTGTTCGAGGTTGATGACCGCATCGGTCAGGAACTGCAGGTCCGTATCGGAGACGTCGGCGGCGGCCTGGGATGTCATGACGACCGTGGCGTTCGCTGACTTGAGGAAATCCAGCAAGCCCAAGATCTGTGTTCGGAACTGGTGGTCGTCCGTCGTCATGAAGCGGAACTCCGTGATCGGATCGATGAGAACGCGGTCGGGCTGGAGTTCCTCGACAGTCTCGCGGACTTCGCTGACGAGCGACGGCTGTTCGGCTTCCGCCGACGAGAACAGCGTGTACGTTCCCTCTTCCGTGAATCGATCCCCGGTGGGGGAGAGTTCGAGAAACCGGAGGGAATCCGAATTCAGTCCGAAGTGGTCGGCCGTCCGTCGAACGTACTCTGTCGGCTCACCGAGATTGATGTACAGACTGACCTCGTCGTTACCGCCTGCTGCCAAAAAGTGGAGGCCGAATATCGTCTTGCCTGCACCAGGCGGGCCGCGAATGATCACGTTCTGTTCCTCGAGGAACCCCCCGTCGAGGATCGTATCGAGACCAGCGATACCGGTCGATAATCGAGATGTATTTCCCATTATAAGTTTTTTATCGTTAAGTGGGTAAATAGCTTCGTGCAGTTTTTCGTTATACCAAGTATATAATAGAACTCAATTCATGGCTTGAGTTATCCACGTTTCTGACCGGACCCTGGTTCGTAATCAAAGATCACTGAGAAAAAACGTTAGCCGGCGTTCGGACACGGAGAGGATGGAACGGTTTTCCGGTGGCAGCCACAGGTATCAGGCGGTCGATGGGACGATTCCGATCGACAAGAAGCTTCGAATGGAACAACAGCCAGCGGAAGTCTCGTACCGGAGATACCCCCACGAAGTGCAGTGGCGTCGTTGCCGGTGATGTTCCCAGCAGGGTCGATACTTCATGTGACCCTGAGTTCTGGACAGCAGCGGATGCTAGTCTGCTTCGATCTGCATATCGAGGATGCAAACAGTGAAATATCAAATATGATAGGGTGGCATATGTGTTTATACGATGGTCTTTGCGTATCGGAGTATATGCATCTCCTGGAGACGATCGATCTCATCAAGTCCCTCGAAAAGGAGTTAGCGGTATTCAACGTCGGATCCTCGGATTCCCTCCACGAACGGCTCGAGATATTCTTGGAGACACAGAACGTCAGAGTGTCAAGCTACCAGACATCGTCCAAAACGCCGAGTGAAGTCGCAGTCCTCAGTACTGAACAGGAGGTGCTCGCTCTCGTCACCGTCGACATGTTGCGGGACCTCGTAAACGGGCCACCGTCCACTGCGGATGCCCTTGGTATCCCGGACGCGGAGTACGGACACATTCTCAAGCATCTCAAAGAAACGACGTTCACGTCCTACGATACCGAACAGATGCTCAACGCGTCGCGGGAAATCGAGGACCGTGCTCGCAGAACTGGCTCCGGAACGATCCATGCCGGCTTCCAGCAGTGTTCACTCATGACAGACCAGCAGGAAATCTACTCACCCCTCTCACAGCATGGGCTGGAGGTACATATGTACGGCATACCTGACGTGACGCCCCCAGTTATTAACGGTGTCAGGGTACACACGCCCGAAACAGACGAAATCGCACGGATTTGGTTTGTCGTCTTCGATGGTGGCGGTGACGAAACCCAGAAGAGTGCTCTCCTCGCCAAAGAGCGCGATGAAAATTCGTTCTACGGGGCTTGGACCTACGATGCGAAGATCGTCGACAGCGTTCTCACGTATCTTCACAGAACGTATGTTTCGTCGAATGATACGTATCCGCAAACTGGATCTTGATGAGTGTAAAGCTGCGTGTGACGCCGTGAATTAGCTACTAGTAGACGACCTGAATATAATCGGTGCGCGATTTATAACTCCGCTTTCACAATATCTCTTCTGATAAATAGGGGGGAACACGCTAATACCAGTATTGAGAATCGCCAGCATGAGCAACCAAAGTGAGCGGACTGACCGGCCGAAAAACCGGACGGACTCCGTCGACTGGGAAGACGCCTCGGACAACTCGGACAGGCTCCGAGACAAACTCCTCGGCGGACTCGGTAGCGAGTCCGAGACGGACCCATCCGAACCTACTGAACCAGCCCCGCCTGCCGAAACCGACGATGGCAATGAGGAAGCCGCTCGTTCCGACGAAGCACAGGCATTCGTCAGGAGTATTCTTAATGGGTTACAGGAGCCTACCATCGTGGTCGATACCGACGGTCGGATCACCCACATCAACGACCAGGCCTTGGAGCTGTATGACTGCACTGAGTCGGAGGCAGTCGGGCGCAAGCCACACGTGTTACAGGCCGACGGGAGCCAGGCCAGCGACATCGTAAAGGAGGCCACACGCCGCGATAACGACATCCAGCAACGCGAGGAGACGATGCTCGTCACTGGTCAGGAAACCCCACTTGAACGCACGGTGACACTACTGTACGACGATGACGGCGCCTTCGCCGGTGCGATGCTCGTCGAAAAGGATGTCACCGAACGCAACCGCCAGCGCCGGAAAAAACAGTTCCTCGAACAGTACCAGCGAGACGTTCTCGACGATTTACAGGACAAGGTCGAGCGGTTCGCCGCGGGCGACCTGACGATCGACCCGACGGTGCCGGAACCCGACCAGGACTACGACGAGGCAATGGACGTCTACGACGAATACACTCGCCTGAACGACCATCTCAACACAGCCGTTGACAATCTTCGAGAGATCATCGACTCACTGACTGCCAACGCAGCCGACCTCAACGATACGGGCGAGACACTCAGTGCCAGCAGTGAGGAGGTGACGGCTTCCATTCAAGAAATCGATGCCTCTTCAACCGAACTCGCAGACGGGGCCGACGATCTCGCTCAGGAAACCCAGCGAGCCAACCAGAACGTCGACGATCTCTCGGCCTCCATCGAGGAGATCACGGCCACGATTCAACAGATCGACGCCCAGTCGGAGAAGGTCGCAGACATCGCCTCGGCGGGTGTCGACAGCGCGACGACGACGGTCGAGCAGATCCGGGATGCGACGGATTCGACCGCCTCGGTCGCCCAACGTATCGACTCGCTCGAACAGAGCATGGAGGAGGTCGGTGAGATTATCGACATCATCGCCGACATCGCCGAGCAGACGAACATCCTCGCGCTGAACGCAAACATCGAAGCCGCTCGCGCGGGCGAGGCCGGCGAGGGGTTCGCCGTCGTCGCGAACGAAGTCAAGAACCTCGCCGAGGAGTCCCAGACGTCGGCCGACAACATCGCGGCGATCATCACGGACGTCCAGAAGCAGACGGCGGACCTGGTCGAGAGCATCACCGACGCCAACGAGAACGTCGAAGAGGGAGCCAACGAAGTTGAGTCCCTCGTTCAGCAACTCGAAGCTGTCGAAGACCGAGCGACGCAAACCAGTGACGGAATCGACGAAATCGCCGATGCCGTCGAGTCACAGGCCGACAACGCCGAGGCTGTCAGCAACGTCATCGAGGATACGGCCGGGATGAGCGAGGAAATCACGGCCTCCATCCAGCAGATTTCGAGCGGTATCGACGAACAGGCCGACGCGATGGAGGAAGTCGCAGGACGCGCAGAGCAACTGACTGCGATGAGTGACGATCTCCACGAGCAGGTGGATATCTTCAAACTCGCAGCCGACGAGGACGCGACCCTCTGACCTCCCACGGGTACCGTCGGAGGATTGCCTCTTGGGAGTTGATCGGATCACCCCCTCGGTCAGATGACATCCTCCGCGCCGTGAACGCCAGGATTCTCTCGCTGAATTAAGATAGGCAGAACAACGGCGCAGTTACTCCCCGAGTTCGCGGAGTTTCTTTTCCACCTGCGTGTATACACGCGGGTGGAGTGTCATCCCCTCGTCGCCGTCGGTCAGCAGGTCAGCCAGTTTCTCGCTCGAAGCCCATCGGTTGGTCATCGGCGGTGGTTGGCACCATCCCACGACTCACATGGTCGATTTAGGGGGCGATCGGAGCGGACTCCATACTCACTTCTTCGCTGACAGCCTCGTTTTCGAGTCGCTCGTAGAACTGTTCGCGAATAGTATGGATGGGCCCTGGGGGAGAACACCCACAATGTTCACGGCTGTCAGCCAGTCGTTTGGCGGCGCCAGCGTCGCTGAGACCGCCGGTCAGTACGCAACGCTCGTTCGGAATGCTCACTCGACTTTACACGAATCCCACGCCGGGGATACCGATCCGTAACTGTGGTACACGGGATCCGGAAAGAGACTGGCGAGCCTAGCGCAGTAATTCACCTGTGGACTGTCAGCAACAGTCTGCTGAGTACAGAGACTAGCCTTGTCGTCAGGACTCTCCTTCTAGCGGCTTCGGATAGAGCGCGAACCCGACGACTGCGGACAGACACGCGAAGGCGTTGCCCTGCCAGGGCGGATTCCCAGGTGTGTTCTGGAGCACTGCGAGTGTCGCCGAGAGGTTCGGGATGTAGAACAGCAGGATGACTGCGGGAAGCGCGTACACGGCCCACCTGCGGTCGTTCCGGAACGGGAAGACCAGAAGTATCAGTATTACTACACCAACCGTGAACCAGCCGCCGCCGGAGACGGTCATCAACGCCGAAATCAACACTTGATTGACTGCCTCGAGTTCACTCCACCTCATCGAGAGTGCGTCCGCGTGGTACGGCATGAACGATTGCTTGAAAACGTAGACGCCTCCCAGGACCAAACTCACGACAGCTGTAATGCCGTACGAGAGGCCGGCCGCCCGCTTCCGAAGTTTCCTATCGATGAACACTGGGAATTCCCTCGATATCCATTACAGGCTACATCTGATTATGACTTGTCTCAACAGACCGGCGGCGTGATCCAGTCTGACTCCCTACCGAAGCCCGCCATCGAAACGAATCACAAAATCATTTTTATTAATGGAGGAAACTGATATCAGTTACAAAGTTTGTTTAGGTTGGCCAAAATATTTTACCCCGAATCCCAAAACCTCTCGTATGAGTTCGGATCAAGACCACCTCAAGGAGACGGACACGGAGAAGCGGCTTAACCTCAAGAAAGAGGAGAAGCCGGCATTGCCGATATCGAGTCCACTACACTCGAACGTTCGAACCAATGACAGCACGATCCACGCCACTCGCGATCACGACCGCAGCCGAACTGAGACAGCGAACGCCCGCCGAAACCGCGGGACAGAGGACATAACACGATGAGCTCAGACGTTCGATTCACGGACTTCAAATCCGACAAGCAACCGACCTGGTGTCCCGGCTGCGGTGACTTCGGGACGATGAACGGCATGATGAAAGCCCTGGCGAACACCGGCAACGACCCCGACAACACGTTCGTGGTCGCCGGTATCGGCTGTTCAGGGAAGATCGGGACCTACATGCACAGCTACGCGCTCCACGGTGTCCACGGTCGCGCCCTGCCCGTGGGCATCGGGACGAAGTTGGCAAACCCCAACCTCGAAGTGATGGTCGCCGGCGGCGACGGCGACGGCTACTCCATCGGGGCCGGCCACTTCATCCACGCCGTTCGCCGGAACGTCGACATGTCCTACGTCGTCATGGACAACCGCATCTACGGGCTGACGAAGGGGCAGGCTTCCCCGACCAGTCGCGAGGACTTCGAGACGTCGACCTCGCCGGACGGGCCGAAACAGCCGCCAGTGAATCCGCTCGCGCTGGCGCTGGCGGCCGGCGGCACCTTCATCGCCCAGTCGTTCAGTTCGGACAGCCAGCGCCACACCGAGATCGTCAAGAAAGCCATCGAACACGACGGGTTCGGCTTCGTCAACGTCTACAGCCCGTGTGTGACGTTCAACGACGTCGACACCTACGACTACTTCCGGGACACCATCGTCGACCTGGAGGAGAGCGACCACGACCCGACCGACTACGACGATGCCAAAGATGCCATCCTGGACGCCGACAAGGAGTACCAGGGCATCATCTACCAGGATGAGGGGTCGGTTCCGTGGGAGGAACGTGAGGGGCTGAGCGAACCGATGTCCGACATCCCCGATGGCGCGCCTGAGGACGCCATGGACCTGGTTCGAGAGTTCTACTGACTGGCATGCCAGAATGCACTACCTGCGGTGGGCACGTCTCGGACGGATTCGTTCGGGTGTTCGGCGATGGGGAGGGAACGGTCCATGCATGTCCCAACTGTTCGACCAATGCGGGAATCGGGGAAGTGACACGAGCGCGAAGCGAACGAACATAACACACCCTCGCGCCTGGTCTGCCAGTTTCGGTAAAAGCGAATCGATCGGCGACTGATTACCACGTATCCCGCGTCGGATTCTGTGACGGTACGAGGACAGCGGCTCACGACCGGCTGCTGGACGAACTCCCCCATCACTGGGCACATACTAGCTGACGTATATTTCGGTGGTAAATTCACCAACAGCCTGTTGCCCATAAATATAATAATTCTGTTATGGTCTCTGGCGGTGACCATCCACAGTGTTCACGGCTGTCAGCCAGTCGCTTGGCAACGTGAGAGGTGCTCGGGCCGGTTGGCACGCGTGGTTCATTGAATTGGTAATCCCCACCCACAGTACCGACTCCGACGATATCTGTTCGCAGCGATGCTGAGCAAAATCCGAACGAGAGTCGGAATACGGTGCAGAGATTTGCCTGTAGACTGTCAGCATTTTCCGAGGCGGAGCCTCCGGCCCCAAGGAGCGAGGGCTTCCGACTGGTCGGAAGCACGAAGCGAGTAGGCCGGAGAGGAAGCCGACACGGTGGGAAACGAACATCGGTGTTGTCGCTGATAGACTCGCTATCCGAAGGGGTTTTTTCGGGGGCCACCGTATCAGTAGTCAGTGATACCGTCGCACACGTCGCCGGTATCACGGGCCGCAGTAGCCCGGCCCCCGAATGGTGGGGGCGCCGACCCCGAAGGTCGTTCGGTACGGGTGAGGAACGACCTTCCTCCCCGGCGACAACTGAGGGCGAGTCCCACATCAAAGCCCCTCCCTCAACGAGCGAGGTCGCAAGACCGAGCGAAGTAGGGAGGGGTCGGTTACCAGCGGTTTGCTGCATACGGGAGTTGAAATCCGGCAGCAGTTGAACCGGATCTCCTCACATCGAATGACTATCGGTCGCCTTCCCCGTCGCCGGCGGGCGCGGCACTCTCGGGTGGCGTGAACTCGCCGCGGCGCGTGGCCGCCCGCAACCCCAATTCGGCGATCGTCCCGCCGCTCTCGACGGTCCGCCGGAGTGCGTCGAGCGCCCGCCCGAGCCTGTAGTCCCCAGCCGGGTCGGCCAACTCGCGGTCCAGCGCCTCGACCGCCGACCGTGTCGCCTCGCGCGTCTCGAGCGCGTCGTTCGCGACGTCGGTGTCCCCGTCACCGACGACGACGGCGGTCCCCCGCTCGACGACGCTCAGGGCGTCCCGGCCGATCACTCGAAGCTTATCAGCCGGGAGCGCGTCGGGCAGCGTGTCGACCGCTGCGGCGACTGCCCCAATGGTCTCCGCGTTGTCGGCGACCCGCTCCAGCTCCCGGGCAGCGGTCCGCAGCTCGAACAGCTCCGACCGGCTTAGCCCGAGCGCGTCCACCTCGTCGAGCCGGGAGAGCCCGCGCCCGAAGTGGCGGTCGATCATCGCGTACAGCCGGTCAGCCTCGTCCTCGCGGTCGGCGGCGGGTGGCGCTTCGTCGTCGACGAGGGCGGCCATCGCGTCCCGGTGCATCGAGAGGGCGGTGAACCGGAGCTGCCGAACGGACTGGCGGACCGATACCTCGGTGGCGTCAAGCAGTGCCCGGACGATCAGTTCTGTCTCCGTCTCCGTGGTGAGTGCGACGCCGACGAACCCGCTGGCGACCTGCTCGACCGCCTGCCGCTGCGCGCTGGAGAACCCCTCCGGCGCCTGGAGGACCAGTTCCTCGAACCCAGCAGCGTACGCCGCCTTCACTGTTCGTTCGAGGCGATTCGGTGGTTCGTCGCCGACAGTGAGCTGGACCCGCGAGGTGGCGTCATCGGCGGGTGACTCCGGCTCGATCACGAGCTGCTCGTCGCCGTGGACATCGATATGGACGGTCTTCCCGGCAGTGATCCCGGTCCGCTCCGCCCACCGCTTCGGGAGCGACACCGTGTACGTCCCGCCGCCGACCTGCTGGACCTTGCGCTGCTCCATCAGTAGATCAGCTCCGGGTCGCTCTCGATCATGTACAGCGTCCGGGCGGCGACGTTAACCGCGTGGTCGGCGATCCGTTCGAGGTCACGGACCGTCAGCAGGAGTGTCGAGACATCGTCGAGCAGCCGTTCCAGTTCCCACGCGTCGGTCGCGGCTTCCCGCTCGATGAGGTCGCGCGCGACCGTCTCGGAGGCCCGCGCACACAGGGCGTCGACCTCGTCGTCGTCCGCGTGGACCGCCCGGCACGCGGCGGCGTCGCGGTCGGCGTAGGCGTCGAGGCTCCGGCGGACGAGCGATCGGGCCGCCGACCCGATGTCGGCGACCGCGACCTCCGGCGTGAGTTCACCGTCGGTGTCCGCGGCGTACCGGCCGAGGTTCGCCGCGAGGTCCGCGACCCGCTCCAGATCAGTCAGGATCTTGAACGAGGCGGCGACGAACCGGAGGTCGCCGGCGACCGGCTGCTGTAGCCCGAACAGTTCGATACACCGTGATTCGAGCGCGAGATATCGCTCGTTCACCGCGGCATCGCCCTCGGCGACCTCGCGGCCGCGCGGTCCGTCACCGGTCGTGAGCGCCGTCAGCGCCTCGTCGAGCCGTTCGAGCACGAGGTCCCCCATCGCGAGCACGTCGTCGCGGAGGGCGTCGAGGTCCTCCTGGTACTGCTCCCGAGCCATCGTGGTCACCCGAACTTGCCGGTGATGTAGTCCTCGACCCGTTCGCTCCGGGGGTCCTCGAACACCTGGTCCGTATCCCCGTACTCGACGAGCTCGCCGCCGGTGAGGAAGACGGCCGTCTGGTCGGAGATACGGGCCGCCTGCTGCATGTTGTGGGTGACGATGACGACCGTGTACTGCTCGCTCAGCTGGTCGATGAGGTCCTCGATCTTGGAGGTGGCGACGGGATCGAGCGCCGAGGCCGGCTCGTCCATCAGGATCACCTCCGGGTCGACCGACAGACAGCGGGCGATGCAGAGACGCTGTTGCTGGCCGCCGGAGAGCCCGAGGGCGTTGTCGTCGAGCCGGTCGTTCACCTCGTCCCACAGCGCCGCGTCGCGGAGGCACTGCTCGACCAGCTGTTCACGCTCGTCCTCGTCGCTCCGGTCGAGCAGCCGCGCCAGCAGCCCGGTCTGCAGGTCGCCGTGCTTCTCGGGACCGTACGAGATGTTCTCCCGAATCGACTTCGGGAACGGGTTCGGCGACTGGAATACCATCCCGACGCGCTTGCGGAGTTCGACGAGGTTCACCCCCTCCTGGTAGATCTCCTGGCTGTCGATCCGGACTGACCCGTCGACGTCGGCGCTCCGGATCCGGTCGTTCATCCGGTTGAGACAGCGAAGGAACGTCGACTTCCCGCAGCCCGAGGGGCCGATGAGTGCGGTGACGCTGTTCTCCGGAATCTCGATGGAGACGCTTTTCAGCGCGTGGTCGTCGCCGTAGTGAACGTCGAGGTCCTCGACGTCGAGTTTGGTCCGGCCGTCGAACTCGTACTCGCGCCACTCCTCGCGGACCTGTTCGTCGGTCTCACCGCTCGTCGTCTCGAGGGGCTGGTCCGTTGCTGTATCCGTCCGCTCCGTCGTCCGTGTCGTTTCACTCATGTTTGAATCCGCCTCCGGAAGTAGTACCGCGCGCCGATGCCAATCGCGTAGAAGGACAATACTACCATCAACAGCACAAGCGCCGTCGCCCACTGGAAGTCGACGGGGTTGGTGACGTTGTCGCCCAGGCCGACGCCGGCCGTGATGAGGGCGTACAGCTGGAACGGGAGCGCCGTCGTCGCCTGCAGGAGCTCCGGGTTCGCGACGAACGGCGGACTGGCCGTGAACTGGAAGCCGCCGATTATGTCGACGGTTTGTCCGCCGGGAACGAACGTCCCACCGGTCATCGTCAGCAGGATTGGGGCCGTTTCGCCGGCGATCCGACCGACACCGAGGATGACGCCCGTGACGACGCCGGGTAGCGCCGCTGGAATGACCACGCTGCGGATGGTCTGCCACTTCGAGACGCCCAGCGCCGCGCTCGCGTCGCGGTACTCGTCCGGGACCGCGAGGATCGCCTCCCGACTCGTGATGAGCACCAGTGGGAGGAGCATGAACCCGAGCGTGAGCATCCCCGATATCAGCGACTTGTTCCCCCCGAACCGCGGGACGAGGAATGCGAATCCGAACAGGCCGAACACGATGCTCGGCGTGCTCCAGAGCCCGTTCGTCGCCACCTCGACGGTCTGGGTGAGCCGGCCGCGCTCGGCGTACTCCGTGAGGAAGATCGCCGCGCCGACGCCCAGCGGCACCGCGAACAGCACGGCCCCGACCACCAGCCAGATCGTGCCGACAATCGCCGGCAGTACCCCCTGGAAATCATTCAGGAGTGCCACCCCGTTCATGACGAACGGAATCGAGAACGGGAGCGAGACCGAGAGGCCAAAGAGCCCGACCTCCGGGCCGACTCCGGGACCGAACTCGAAGCCGGTCAACAGTCCCGGAATCCCCCGGACGGTGGTGAACGCGATCAGGACGAACAGCACGCCGATGATGGCGCCGGCGTTCACGTAGACGAGAACGTACGCCCCGATGTGGCGGCCGCGGGCGCCGAAGCCACCGTACGCTTTGGCGGCGGCCCAGCCCGAAAGGAGCGCACAGAACAGCGTCAGCACTGGGATGACGAACTCCGCGGTGAACGACGCCTGCTGCTCGAAGCCCAGGTCCCAGACCCAGGCCGGGCCGATGGTCCCGGTGACGAAGACGGCACCCGTCAGCAGGGTGAGCGCCCCCGCCGGAAGCGTCGAGCCGAGGTCCTCCCGGGGGAGCGCGGTCAGCACGAAGGTACCGCCGCCGACCGCGAGGGCGACCAGGAACGAGACGGAACTGCCCAGCCCGACCGTCTCGGAGGCGACCAGCCCGCCGATCACGAACCAGATGACCGAGAAGGCCGTCGCCGCGACGAGGCCGGCGCTCGGGCTCGGCTCGGTCTCGACGTAGCCCAGATACGAGCCGACGCCGAACGAGCTCACGGCGCCTCCGAGCGCCATCAGTGTCACCCCGAGCAGTGTGACGACCGGAACGCCCGCGACAGGTTCGCTGATCGTAATCGCCTCGAACAGCGCCGCCAGCGCCAGCGCGAACAACAGCACTGCGAGCCCGACTGCCACGGCCGCGACCGCGTTCGTCTCCGAGGTACCGCCCTTGACGAGGTCGGTTTCGGTCGCGCCCGCCATCAGATATCACCCCCGAACTTCCGGCGCATCCGCCACTCGATGTACTGCGCTCCGACCGAGATGACAAGCACCGTGATGAACAGGATGACGCCCGCGACGAACAGGGCGTCCATCTGGAGCCCGTCGGCCTCGCCGTAGTTGTTGGCGATGAGCGAAGTGAGGGTCGCCTGGCCGTAGAAGGCGTTGTACAGCGGCTCCGTCAGTTGCGGGACGCCGCGAAGCATGACCGTCGCGGCCATCGTCTCGCCGATGGCGCGCCCCACGCCCAGCAGGACCGCCGCGGAGACGCCCGAGAACGCCGCGGGCAGCGTGATGGAGGTCATTGTCTGCCAGTCGGTCGTCCCCATCGCGAGCGACCCGCTCTTCATCGACTCGGGGACGCTCGAGAGGGCGTCTTCCGCCACCGAGACGACCGTCGGCAGCGCCATCAGTCCGACGACGATGCCGACGAACAGGTACGTCCCCTGGCCGGTGGTCCGGAACTGCCCGGCCGCCCACGGGCTCAGGATGGTGAACCCGATGAAGCCGTAGACGATGGAGGGGATGCCGGCGAGGATCTCCACGCCAGGCTTGACGATCTCGCGGACGGTCGGCGGGGCGATCTCCGAGAGGAACAGCGCCGCGGCGATCCCGAGCGGTGCCGCGACGGCCGTCGCGATGGTGGTGACCATCACGGTCCCGTGGATCATCGGTACCATCGAGTACCGGACCGGTGGGGAGACCGCGTCCCACTGTGTCTGCGTGAACAGCCGGAGCCCCGGCACGCTGATGCCGAACACCGTCACGCTCTCGTACTGGATGACGGGAATCGACTCGACGAAAATAAAGACGGTAATCAGCAGTAGTATCAGAATCGTCGAGACCATCATCGAGAACGTCAGCACCCGGGCGGTCAGCCCCTGGTGCCGCGCCCAGCCGTACCCCGCGCTGCCGAGGAAGACGGCGAACGGAACGATCGTCAGTGGCGAGACCGCCAGGAACCCGACGACCGCCAACAGCAGTGCGACCGCCATCACGCCGACCGTGGCCAGTGCTTCCGGTTCAGTCTCGTCGATGAAATCGCGGAGTTGTCGGCGCCGCCGCGCCAGCGCACCCGCCCCGGCGCCCGCCTCGTTCGATGTGCGTGCCATGATGTATTACGGTTATGTGAGTAGGGGGGTCCGGAATGCCCGGACCCTATCAGTGGAAGTGCTGTCTCAGGCCTGATCCGGCAGCTTCTCGGCCTCGGCCTCGAGGTCGCTGGTCGGGAGCGGGATGTAGTTGTTCTGCTCGACGAAGACGATCTGTCCGAACTCCGTCAGGAACATGTTCAGGAAGGCACCCTCGCGCTTGTCCGTCCCGCTGGGGGTGTCTTCAGTGATCTTCGTGTACATGTGGAGGTCCCGATTCAGCGGGTATTCGCTGTCGAAGATGGTGTTCTCGGCGTCCTTGTTCGGCTCGTACAGGGTGCCATCGAAGTCGATACCGATGGGCTGGACCGAGTCGCTGGTGAACGCGAGCGCCATGTACGCGATGGCACCGTCGTTGTTGGCGACGGCCTCGGCGACCTGCTGATTCTGGCCGAATCGGGAGTTGACGCCCGGCATTGGGGCTTCAGCATCGCCCAGCATGTTGAGCCGGAACGCCGTGTCCGTTCCCGAACCCTCGGCGCGACCGATGACGAAGATCTCCTGGTCGGGACCACCGACCTCGGACCAGTTGGTGATCTCGTCCTGGTAGATCTTCCGGATCTGCTCGCCGGTGAGCTGCTGGACGCCGCCATCGTAGATGTCGCTGCTCACGACGACCGGCTGGCCGTCGCGGCCGACGACGTGGTCGACGAACTGCTCCTCGGCCTCGGAATCGCTGAGGCCCAGTTCGGCCGTGATCGGGCCCGACGAGTTACCGATGTCGACCAGCCCGTCGCGGACTGCTTTACAGCCCGTCCCGGAGTGGCTCAGGCTGACCGTCGTGTTGTACGGCGGGTTCGAGCGCTCGTCCGTCGCCTCGAAGCCGTACAGCCCCGCAAAGTAGTCGGCGAGTTTCTGCTCCGTGTCGATCTCGTCCCAGCCGGGAACGGTGCTCTCGTCGTTCGAGCCCCAGTACTCGCCGTCGCTCGGCGGCGCGTTGGCGTTCCAGTAGGAACTCCCCTTGTTCGAGATGGGATACACCGTCGAGGAGCCCTCGGCGGTGAGCAGATCCGTGCTCGTCCCGCTGTCACCACTGGCCTCACTCGAGCAGCCAGCTAATCCCGCTGCCCCGATAGCGCCCGAACTGATGAGGAATTTCCGCCGTGATACGCCGGTACCGGACGTCGTGCCATCAGACATCATCAGGAAACATCCGGGATTTGATTAAAGCGATTTATAATACTGCTATACGGCCGTACGCGCCAATTTTGAGCCGATGGGTAGGGTCTATCCGGTTCAATTCACCCACGTTCGACCCACGAGCAATATATAGCCGACCTGGCCGCAACCGAGAGGTACTGTCCCCAACAAACGGTTCTGACGGAAGATATACGGGTCGTGCTGCGGAACCCGCGGCCATGAGCCAGAACGGACTCGTCGGCCGGCGGGTCGAGGACGTGATCACGGCGGTCGTCGACAGCGGGGACGACCAGGACCCCGAGACGGTACGGGAGGCACTCGACCCGGTCACCGACGACGGGGTCGTCACACGCGAGGCGGTCGAGACAGCCGTCTCGGACACCGCCAAGGTGGTCTCCACGGCCGAGACGCGCGCCGAACTCGCCGGCATCGCCTACGAGGACGCCACCGCAGCGGCCGCCCCGGTTGACGATATCGGTATCGTGTCGGCCCGGCTCGACGAGTACGCCGACCGTCTCGACGTCGTCGAGGCGCGGGTCGCCGCCCTCACGGACGACCTGCGTGCGCCCGTCGAACTGCTGGAGGACCCTGGCGCCGTCTACGAGCTTGCGGTCGAACTCCGCGAGGTCGCGGCGACCGCCCAGGGCGTCGTTCGGATGGCCGACGACCTCTCCGTCGACCTGGAGGCGTTCGAGTCGTGGCTCGACAGCCCGGAACGCCGGTACGACGAGTTCGCGGAGGACGTCGACCTCGTCGACGAGTCGCTAGCGGAGCTGTCCGATGCGGCTGCCGCGCTCCCTGAGGAGAGCGACGCACCCGCGGCCGATTGGGCGGACGCGACGATGCGGACGCGCGTGCTCGAACTGTTGATCGCCGACCTCCGCGCCGAACTGGCTGACCTCCGGGCGTGGGCCGACCGCGAGGACGCCCCGTTCCGTGCCGCCTTCGACGAACGGATGGCGGACCTCGAACATCGGGCCGGGGAGCTGACAGACACGCTGACCGAACGCGCCGAACCGGCTTGGCACGACCGGTTCGAGAATGACCTCGCGGCGTTCGAGCGCGAACTAGACGGGCTCGAACCGCCCGTCGACTGGGAGCACACACAGGAGGCTCTCGAAGAGCAACGGGCACAGACCTTCGTGAACCGCTAAGCGACTCACACCGGCCGGTCGATGCCCGTGTTCCCGACCGCCCGGAGTCGGTGCCGGACCTCCGCGCGGACCGGCGCCGAATAGAGGTGGCTACGACGATATCAGGTTGATTACAGTCGACGACAGCTCTTGGGAGTTATCGGTGCCGGCGCAGTCGCCGGGACGGGCTTCACCCAGTGGGCGAACGCACAGGAGACGCCCGTCGTGGAGATGGGCAACAACTAGTTCGATCCGATCGGGCTACGTGTCGAACCAGGCACGACCGTTCGATTCGAGATCGAAGCCGGAGCGAATTCAGCAACGGCGTACCCGGATCGCATTCCGGAGGGAGCTACCGCCTTCGATAGCGGCACGATCTCGCAGGGCAGCTTCGAACACACGTTCGAGACTCCGGGCACGTACGATTACTACTGCATCCCCCACGAGTCAATTGGAATGGTCGGACGGATCGTCGTCGGGAGCCCCGGCGGACCAGCGGAAGAGAGTTCGATCCCGAGCGGTGAGGTCCCATCGAGTGAGGCGGTCGTCGAGGAGGGAGCAATCGCCTACGGTTCGGACAGTGGTGGGAGTGGAAATACTGGAGGCGGAATGATGGAACCAGGCGGTCACGGGATGATAAACGGCCGCAATGGAGGGGGGACTGGGCGGCTTCCAATCGCTGGTGGGGTGCTCGGAATGCTCGGCATTCTCGGCGGCGCGCTCTATTTGCTACGAAACCGAACGTCTCCCCGTTCGAGTCCTGACCACTCCGCCAAAGAAGTGCTCCAGAAGCGCTATGCCAGCGGCGAGATCGACGAGGAGGAATACAGACGCCGCCGTGAACGACTGGACGCATCCGACGAGGACGTCTCCGATTGAGTGTCACCAAGAGAGGGAAATCGATATCACGGTCACGACGTTGACCGCCGGCATCCCCCGCATCACGATCACTGACTCGCCGAATCGATGGCGAACGTCCTGACGACACTCCGGAGGCTCATTCCGAAGAAAAACCCGACGAGACCGGCCAGGATCGCCGTTTTCGTCCCACCCATCGCGAACCCGAGAGCGACGGCTGGAAGCCCGATCAGCACACCGGATCGTTCAGCGAGTGCCGGGAACAGTTGCATACGTTGGCGGAACGCCCAGTCGGGAATAGGTCCCCTCCCGAAGGTGTTCGTCGGTACTCGACGGCCCCCTTCGCACCCCCCATAGCCCGGGCCTGGATTACTTCCCACGAACTCCCAGGTGAGTCCAGTCCCGAGAGACCGGTAGACAGCGCTGCCAACCGAGCACACCACTCTATCGACCCACACCATATCGCGAAATCGGCCGATTCGGCAGAAGGTACTTTCCCTGCGACGAGCAATCCCTTAGCATGGGCGACCCGGCCTGTTATCGCGATTTCTGTCCGGAGTGTGACGCACAGATCACTATCGTGGACGGCGAGTGCCCGGACTGTGGGGCGTTTCTTGCGGATGAGTAGCCCGTCGCGACACTGAGACGCGTCAGTTCGTTCTCCTGTCGGCCGGTCGTGAGTTCGGATACGGGGGCCTGCATCGATGTAACCGGTGAGGATATCGACGACGGGCGTCGGGAACTCCGTCGTCGGTATCGATGGCTCGTGGGCGGGTAGCTGTCGGCTCGCGTTACTCCCTGTCGGGTGAAACAGGTGCCACGTATTGCGATTTGATCTGTTCACCGTCGCGCCACTGGAGGTAATAGTAGTCGTTGTCGTTGATGGTCTTCGTGGTGATCGTTCCCTTTGTCGACGCGATACCAGCCTTGTCGACGGCTTCCTCGAGGGCATCTTCCCACGTCTCGTCGTCCCAGTCATCCGGAACCTCGTCAGTGTCCTGGGCCGACTGTGCTTGCAGTTCCTGATCGGCCCGAGATTCCTTCCAGCCGGCGAGTGACAGCGCGTAGTTCGAGGCGAGACGGAGTCGGTCCGGGCTCTGACTTTCCAGCGCGTCCACGAGATACGCCGGGAGCTCCTCCGGTGGTGCCGGTGGACCCCCTCCAGTCATGCGGTCAGGTTCCTCAGGTGCCATCGGTGGTTCTCTCGTATATTAACCAACAGCCGGCGCAATCAGTTAGTTTTGTTGGTTAGTGTGACGAACTACCGATCTCTTCGAGGGTCCCGGTTGCGATATCACCAAGCTCGCCTGACTCAATCTGTGAGCCCCGCTCGCGCACCATCTCCTCGGAGCTGTTCGAGTATCGGGCAGCAACGGTGTATCCGAACGCTCGGACAGGGACCTCGCCCATCCCACGCCGACTGCCGTGTGGGGTGTGTGGTCGTGTTTCGGATGTCGATTGCGGGGGTTTGCGATTTCGCGACCCGACGCCCCGAGTCGTGAACGGAACGAGAACGACCCGTGTGGAGAGGGTCGACACAGGGCCCACGATGAAGCAGAACACTTCCGATTGCCTGCCGCTGTGTCGACAGCACGTGAGTCATTGGCTTTATTGACAGCACGAACATACTTCGTAGCCAGGCCAGTCAGATCGCACTGGAAGTTCAAACAATGCCCGACAGACCACGTATCCTCGTCCCGGTCCGTGTCCTCGAAGGGGAATCGATACCGGAGGGTGTTCCCGAACTCCTCGCGAACGCTCACGTCGTCCTGCTGGGGTATCACGTCGTGCCGGACCAGACCGCGACCGACCAGTCACGCTACCAGTTCGAAGACAAGGCGACTCGCCGTCTCAGTGATTTCACGGCGATACTCGAACACGCTGGGGCGACGGTGGAGTCGACACTCGTGTTCACCCACGATGGGCAGACCACGATCGATCGAATGACGGCAGAGCACGACTGCCACGCGGTACTGATCCCGAACGCGACGAGACCGATCGAGAACGTGCTGGTCGCGATCCGTGGGATCGTTGGCATCGACCGATTCGTCCGTCTCGTATCGGGCCTGTTCGCGTCGATCGACGTCGACGTAACACTGTACCACGTCGCCGAAGAGGACGAAACTGACGAGGACGTGGAGACGCTGCTCGATGGCGTCGCGAATCGCCTCATCGATGCGGGTCTCTCCTCGGACGCGATCGATATCCAGATTTCCCGTGAGGGCTCGCCACAAGGGTTGATCGTCGATACGTCCGACGACTACGACACGATCGTCATGGGGGAATCCGATCCATCGGTGACGACCTTCCTGTTCGGAATGACTGCGGACCAGGTCGCCGAGCAGTTCCTGGGCCCGGTATTCGTCATTCAGCACGAGGACCAGGACGAAGGTGAGGGAACCGCCACCGATTGACCGCCTCCCTCCTCGGAGTGGGCTTTCGCCTCGCTACCGCTGTACCGAACGGTGCTGGTCGAGAAGTCGTCGTTCAGGGGGTACTCGCCGTGGCTGGGCCTTCCGGACGAGCGGGCAGATCGGACGGGTGCGCCTCCGCCCTTACCGATCCGCCTGTAACTGATTGGTAACCGTGTCGCCGAACAGAATCTCGAAGAGTTTGTTCTCGGCCGCTCGCAGATGCTGTGTGAAGGTCGTCTGTGAGATATCCATCATCGACGCGACTTCCTCGCCGCTGTGCTCGCGGGGCCAGTCGAAGAAGCCAGCGAAGTAGGCGGTCTGTGCGGCCTCTCGCTGTCGCTCCGTCAGTGACGATTCGAGCCGCGCCCGGAACGCGGCTTCGGTCTCGACCTCCCGTTCACGTTCCCGCTGGGCGACGAGGTCCAGTTTTGGATAGGTCGTCCGGAGTGCGTCGACGACGGTTCTGATGTCGTTCGAACTGGCGACTTCCGCCTGCAGCCGACCGCTCTCGCCGGTGAGCGACAGCGACTCGATGCCAGCGCCGTACTGAGCCAGCGTCGCGATGAGAGACGCGTCGTCGACAGCTATCCGGAACAGTTCACGGTCGTCTTGGGTGCACACGTGCTGGACCGAGTCGATGTGAGCGGCCTCGCCTGCGTAGTCGACGACCGCATCGGGCGTCGTCCCCGCGATGGTGACGTACTGGAGGCGTTCCCCGTCGCCATCGGCTGCGATATGCTCCAGGTCGACCGTACAATCCAACTGCGCCGCCAGGTCGGTGAGTGGTTCGTCGATGCCGTGCAACTCGAACTCGAGTTCGGTCACGTTATCGGAGGCCAGAGTCTGCTTGCTCTCGACGGCGCTGATCGCGTCCGCGATGGTCCGGCCAAGCTCGGCGAAGATCTCGCGCTCGATCAGATCGAACGCGTTCGGGTCGCTCGTTTCCACGACGAGGACGCCGTATTCGGCACCGCGATAGGCCAGGGGGACGACGACGGCGGTCGACGTCTGGCCCTCTTCCGGCGTCCCGGGTTCGACCCTCGTAAACACGGGCTCCTGTGCGCCCAGTGCCTCGTCGACTGGCGTCGGTGCAGTGGCACAGAGCGCGTCGATTCGATCGTCCAGTGTGGCGGCATCGGTGCCGGCCCAGGAACGCGGACTGACGGACCCGTCGACCAGGCCACGGCCGGCGACCCAGGCCACGTCGAAGAGGTCGGCACCGGTCAGCCGTTCACAGACTGCCCGTTCGATATCGTCGCGCGTCGAGGCGGCGACCAGTTCACGATTGATGTCCCGAAGAACCGTGTTGGTGTTGTTCAGCAACTCGAGGCGCTCGTTTTGCGCTTCGATGTGGAGCTCGCGTTCCTTCCGGTCGGTGATGTCCCGCTCGACGGCGACGTACCGCTCGACCTCGCCGTCGTCGTCGGTGATCGGAGCGATGGTCGTATCGACCCAACAGAGCTCGCCGGATTCGCGTTGGTTCGTGATCTCCCCGTCCCAGACCGAACCGGAGGCGATCTGTTCCCAGAGGTCGGCGTAGAACGCGTCGTCGTGTTTCCCGGACTGCCAGAGCCGTGGGTTCTCTCCCAACACCTCGTCCGGTTCGTACCCGGTGACCGATTCGACCGCCGGATTCGCGTACTCGATGGTGCCGTCCGGGTCGGTCAGGAAGATCGCGTGGCCAGCGTGTTCGATTGCCTTCCGGAACCCCCGGAGCCGGTCGTTTGCCCGCTGGAGCTCCGTCTTGATATTCGCCTCCTCCTCGACGTACTTTGAGAGGTAGTAGATCGTCAGTATCGTGAGGACGCTGACGACGAGTCCGGGGAGTTCGTCCAGGCCGGCACCGGCAGTCTGCATCGTGAGAATCTGACGTAGCGCCATAAACGAGAGCAGAAGCGTCAGGAAGCCAAAGCGGCGGTCGCGGCTACGAGAGAGCAACAACAGCGAGTAGCCGACGCCGAGCAGCCGCAGTCCAATCGATAGCAGGATGATCCAGTTCATGCGAGTCCCTCGTGGAGTGCTGCGTGACCAGCTGACCGCCGCCCGAGCTCGCTCCCAGTGATTCGGCTCGGCCAGCACATGGTCGAAGGTTGACTACGCGGCCGGATAAATATCAGCATTCAGAGAAGCGGCTGCGTGCGCGCTGGATCGCGGTCGGACCTCCCACCCAAATAGTATTGGTGTCCCGATTATGGGGGCAAAATCGCTCGCTGCGCGGGCCAAACAGTATTGGTACAACACTCTCCACGGGCGTCTGCGTACATCTACGTGTATGCACCGAGGAACCAACCGGCCCCCGATGGGCCGAGCGTCGACCGGGTGGTGGCGATGAGTAGTGCCGACGACGGTGACACCCTCCCGGGTGTCCCGAACGTCCAGAAGCAAGACCTCGACGCGATGGTCGAAGAGGAACGGGTGGACCCGCGCGAGGAACTCGCGGACGTGGACGCCGACACCGACCTCGGGATCGCGATGGCCGAAGACGCCAAACGCGTCTCACGCGGCGAACTCTCCGGTGACGAGTACTGGAACAGGTACGACGAGGCCGCGGCCGCGGAGTTCGGTGACTCGTACCGCGAGACGCCGAACCCGGCCATCGACGCCGACGACCAGACCATCTCGGCGGAGACCGCCGACTCCCTGGGCTGTGCGGTCGGCTCGATGGACTCGGTTGCCGCGGAGTCGGCCAAGTCCGAGGACTCGGACGGGGGCATCGGTGCCGGCGACGAAAAGTGGGGGATGGTGATCGACTTACAGAAGTGCGTCGGCTGTGATTCGTGTACGGTCGCCTGCAAGGCCGAAAACCGGACACCGCCGGGAGTCTCCTACAACGTGGTGATGGAGGAAGAACACGGCGAGTTCCCCGAGGTCACGCGCACGAACGTGCCGCGCCCGTGCATGCAGTGTGAGAACCCGCCCTGTGTGCAGGTGTGTCCGGTGTCGGCGACGTACAAGATGGACGACGGCGTCGTCAACATCGATTACGACCGCTGTATCGGCTGTCGATACTGTATCATCGCGTGCCCGTACGGCGCACGCTACTTCGACTTCGGCGAGAACTACGACGACGAGATCGCGGAGGCGGGCGAGGTGACCAGCCCGGAGTACGGCGTCGACCGCGGGAAACGCGAGGCGGGCAAATCACCGGTCGGCAACGTTCGGAAGTGTAGCTTCTGTACGCACCGTCTGGAACGGGGCGAAGAACCGGCCTGTGTCGAGACCTGTATCGGGGACGCCCGCAACATGGGCGACCTCGACGATCCGGACAGCGAGGTCGCGGAGATGGCCGACTCCTCGCGCGCCTTCCAGCTCAAAGAGAACGAGGGGACCGACCCCAACGTGTACTACCTCAGCTAGAACGATGGCAACTGAAAGCTCTCGGTTCGAGTTCGATCCCGGGTTCGAGGACGGACGACTGCGCGTCGTCTGGTACGCGTTCATCGCCGTTCTCCTGGCCGGCGGTGGCTACGCGACGTACCTGCGCATCACCCAGGGGATGGCGAGTACCAACCTCACGAGCATCGTGCCGTGGGGTGCGTGGGTCGCCTTCTACATCTACTTCGTCGGCCTCTCGGCGGGCGCCTTCCTCGTGAGTACGATGGCGAACGTCTTCGAGATCGAGGGGATGCACCGCGTCGACCGTGACGCGCTGTTCGCGGCCATCATCAGCATGGTCGTCGCCCTGCTGTTCGTCTGGATCGATCTCGGTCGGATGGACCGGATGTACTTCCCGTTTATCTGGCGGCAGTTGACGTCCGCACTCTCCTGGGAAGTCCACGCCTACGTGGCCTACATCGGCATCCTGGTCACGGAACTGTACTTTTCGATGCGGATCGACCTGGCGCGCGTCGCCTCCAGTGTCTCCGGGCTGCGCGCCAAACTCTACGCGCTGCTGGCGCTCGGTCGCACCGACACGAGCGACGAATCACGGGCGTTCGACCAGCGCTGGCTCAAACGGGCCGGCATCGTCGGCATCCCGCTGGCGATCTTCACGGTCCACGGTGGGACGGGCGTGCTGTTCGCAGTCGCGAAGGCCCGCCCCTACTGGAACAGCGGCCTGTTCCCCGTGATCTTCATCATCTCGGCGTTGCTGAGCGGGACGGCGCTGGTGATGCTGCTGTACGTGTTGCGAACGCGGCTGTTCGACGGCGAGACTGTCGACCGCGACCTGCTCGACCGGCTCGCACAGTTGCTGGTCGGGTTCATCGTCATCGACGCCGCGCTCACGGCCATCGAGGCGCTGATCGCGGTGACCAGTCTCCACCCCCACGAGGTCGAAACCTGGCAACTCGTGCTGTTCGGCCCCATGTCCTGGTCGTTCTGGTGGTTCATGGTCGGTGCCAGCTGGGTGTTCCCGATGGTCCTGCTCACCAGACGGAAATGGCGGCGCTCCCCGACGGCGATGGTCCTCGCGGGACTCTCCGTCGTGGTCGGCGTCATCGCGGTGCGGTTCAACATCGTCGTGCCCGCGCAGATCCTCCCCGTCATGGAGGGGCTTCCCCACGGGGAGTACTTCCCGTCGCTGGTCGAGTGGGGGGCGAGCGTCGGTATCGTGGCCGTGGGCCTGCTGCTGTACACGATCGGTGCGGAGTTGCTACCGCTGACGCCGCTCGGAGGTGACCATCAATGAGCACTGATGACGACACGGAGTCCGGTGCGTCGGTTTCGCGCCGTGACTTCGTCAAGGCAGTCGGGAGTATCGGCGTCGTCGCCGGCGCGAGTAGCGCCGCGATCAATATGGACGTGACGGGCCTGTGGAGCGACGAGCCACACTACGTCGGCACGGACTACGGCGAGTACGGGGCCAGCGACGTGATCCACACGACCTGTGGGCAGTGCAATACGTTCTGTCCTATCAAGGTTCGCCTGGCCGACGCCAGCGGCACCGGCGAGTACAGTTCGCTCGTGCGCAAACTCGCGGGCAACCCGTACTCGTTCCTCAACACCCAGCCGTTCTCGCAGGTCCCCTACGAGAGCGACCCCGAAGCCGTTGCGACGGGTGACCTCGACGGCACCGGTGACGTGGACACGGATCGGTGGTCGCTGTCCGGTGGCCGCATCTGCCTGAAGGGGCAGGCGGGCATCCAGACGGCCTTCGACACGTATCGGGTCCGCAAGCCGATGAAACGCGTCGGGCCGCGTGGCTCCGGCGAGTGGCAGACGATCTCCTGGGACCAGGCCATCGAGGAAATCGTCGAGGGCGACGACGAACTCGACCACCCCGGCCTCCGCGAGATGTGGGCGTTCGCGCCCCAGGACGAGGTGATGAGCGACTGGGAGGCCGTCCAGAACGACGAGATGGACAAGGAGCGCTTCGACGAGAAGTGGGACGACCAACTCATCGACACGGACCACCCCGACCTGGGGCCGAAAGCCAACCAGGTCGTCGACGTCGGCGGCTTCCGGCGCAACTTCATCCGGAAACGGCTCTGGAAGCAGGGGCTCGGATCGGTCAACAGTTTCCACCACGCCGGGACCTGTGGCTTCTCCAGCGTGATGGGGAACGTCCGCTCTCACGACGGAAAGAAAAAGCGCCAGTACCCCGACATCGAGGAGGCCGAATACGTCCTGGTGTGGGGAACGAACCCGATGGTTGCCAACAAGGGACCGACGTGGCTCGCCCCGAAACTCACCAACGCTATCGAGGACGGGATGCGGATGGACGTGGTCGATCCACGCCTCTCGAAGACCGCCGAGAAAGCCGACACGTGGGTCCCGGTCGAACCCGGCGCGGACGGTGCCCTGGCGCTCGGCATGGCCCGGTGGATCATCGACCACGACCGGCACGACCTGACGTACCTGCAGAACCCGTCCGAATCGGCCGCGAACGACGACGACGAGCCGACCTGGAGCGACGCGACTCACCTCGTCCTCGCCGACGAGGAAGCGGGGGCGAAGGCACGGGCCGCGGAGGTGGGACTCGTCGCACCCGACGCCGACACGGCCGACGACTACGTCGTGGTCGACGCCGATTCCGGCGAACCCCGTCCCGCGAGCGAGGTCGAGACGGCCGTGCTGGACGTCGACGTGACCGTCAACGGTCGGCGGGTCGAGAGCGTCTGGAGTCAGTACCGCGACCGCGTCTTCGAGTACACGCTCGAAGAGTACGCCGAGATGGCGGGCGTGTCGGTCGATACGATCGCCGAGGTGGCAGACGAGTTCACCAGCCACGGCAAGCAGGCGGCGATCATGGCCTACCGCGGACCGGCGAAACACACGAACGGCTTCTACAACACGCGCGCTATCGCCACGCTCCAACACCTGATCGGGAACTACGACTGGAAGGGCGGCCAGATCACGCCCTACGCCGGCTACGACACGATGTCCGGCCGGTACGAACTCGGCCAGGTCCCCGACGGCTACTCCCCGTGGGGCATCCCGTTGCTCCGCGGTGGCGTCAACTACGAGGACACGAGCCTGTTCGAGCGCGACGACGGCTACCCGGCCACGCGACCGTGGTTCCCCGTCGCACCGCCCCAGGCCACACAGGAACTCTACGGCAGTGCCGCAGACGAGTACCCCTACGGCGTGAACGCCCTGTTCATCCGACCGTACTCGAACAACCACGTCATGGCGGTCGCAGGCGGCGATCAGATCCCCGAGGTTTTGCGGGACACCGACGCCATTCCGCTGGTGGTTGCCTCCGACACGGTCATCGGCGAGACCAGCAGGTACGCGGACTACATCCTGCCCGAACCAACCTACATGGAACGGTGGGAGAACTTCGGGACGTACCCGAACAAGCGCCTGGCGGACGAAAAGATCAGTCAGCCGGCGATTTCGGTCGTCCCGGACGCCAGACCCTTCGAGGACGTCCTCATCGACGTCTGGAAGCGGCTGGACCTGCCGGGGGTCGGCGACGACGCGATTCCCGACGCCGACGGCGACCTGTGGCCGCTCGACCAGGCCGAGGACTTCTACGTGAAACTGGCAGCCAACATCGCCTACTCCCGCGACCCCGTGCGGGACGCGAGCGACGAGGAACGCGACGTGTTCCGCCAGAGCCACGAGAAGGGCCTGGGCTCTGCGTTCGATCTCGGCCGCTGGAAGCAGGCGGTTACCGACGAGGAGTGGTCGAAAGTCGTCACGGTGTTGAACCGGGGCGGTCGGTTCGAAGAGCCCGTCGAGAACTACGGGGCGGCGTTCGAGACGCACGGGCACGACTACGATTACGCGGACCGGCTCGACGACTCGAACGCGTACGACGGCGATCACATGCGCTACAAACTCGGGACGCGCGTGGACTTCTACAGCGAAGCCGTCCCCACGGGCAAGCACTCCTACACTGGCGAGCGGTTCGATCCGCTCCCCAGGGTCGACGACGTCGAACACTACAACGGCGACGTCCAGGCGGCCGTGGAGAGCGAGGGCGACCAGGACCGGCCGCTGCGGTTGATCAACTGGAAACCCCGGACCCAGGGGATGCACCGGACGCAGAACAGCCCGTGGCTGCGCGAGACCCGTCCGGAGAACCCCCTCTGGATAAACCCCGATGACGCGGAAGAACGGGGTATCGAAAACGGCGACGAGATCGTCATCGACGCCGGTCGCCGCACCGTCGAGGGACTAGCGATGGTCACGAACGGCATTCGACCCGGCGTCGTCGGCACGATGTGGGGCTGGGGCCGGACCGGCGACGGTGCGACGGCCGAAACCGTCGACGGGAACACGTGCGGACCGGTCGAGTCCGACGGCCACACGTCCTACCAGTTCGACAAGCCGATGAGCGACGAAGCGGGGATCGCGAAGGGCCGCGACGCCGGCTTCGCCGTCAACCACGTCCAGCCGCT
Source organism: Halorientalis marina (assembly GCF_023028345.1). Classification (GTDB taxonomy): domain Archaea; phylum Halobacteriota; class Halobacteria; order Halobacteriales; family Haloarculaceae; genus Halorientalis; species Halorientalis marina. The sequence goes on from NZ_CP095488.1 coordinate 132,181, forward strand.
GGACGCGGAACTCGGCGACACCGGCCTCTCGGATCTCGTGGGCGGCAGCAACGCACAGTACGACGCGTTCGTCGAGGTGAGACGACAGTGACCGACCCATCCGCGCCCCCCGAGAAGCGGTCGACCGGCGAGACACTGCCGTCGGACGGGCCGGCGGACCCCGAGCCGGAGGCGATGGCGCAGGCCCGTGCCCGCGTGTACGGCCTGCTGGCGGCCACGTTCGACGGCGAGACGGCGACGACTGCGACGGCGCTCGATGACGGGGCGTTCGACCGCCTCGCAGCCGTCCTGCCGGTGGCTATCGACACCAGCGACCTCGCGGGGACGGACTACGACCCGGTGGCCCTGGGTGTCGGCTACGACAATCTGTTCGTCGTCCCGGGGGCACACTACGTGCCACCGTTCGCGTCCGCACACGCGACCGACCCGAGCGAGGAGTTCGAGTCCGACTCGAAGTATCACTCGGCCGGCGAGGCTGGCGAACTGCTCGGCGATCCGGCAGCCGAGATGGCCCACATCTACGACACGGCCGGGTTCGAGCCAGAGCGCGGTGACGGTATCCCCGACCACCTGGCTGCCTGCCTGGAGTGTATGCGCGCGCTCTGTGAACGCGAAGCGGCCATCCTGAACGGAACGGACGACGAGGACGCACTCGCCGGCGTGCGGCAACTCCAGGCGCTGACGCTGTCGCACCTGGGCTGGCTCGACCGGTTCGAGGAAGCCGTCGCCGCCGAGGACACCGTCGAAGGCGTCTTCGCCACGCTCGCCCGAATCGCTCGAACCTTCACCGCCTGGGACGCCCGCGAGGGCGTCCAGGAACCGACACCGCGGACGGAACGTGAATCCCAATGACATCACCCGATATATCAGAAGCCGACCTGCGTGATCGCCTGTGCGCCGTCGTGGACCCGGCGCTCGAAACAGACATCGTCAGTGCCGGGCTCGTCACCGACCTCGACATCGAGGACGGGACGGCCCACGTGGAACTCGCACTCGGTGCGCCGTACGCGCCGGACGAGTCCGACATCGCGGACCGCATCCGCGAGGTCATCGACGAAACGGGACTGGACGCCGAACTCGCGGCCAACGTGCCGCTGTTCGAGGACGCCGAAGCCTCGGTCTTGCCGGGCGTGCGAAACGTGATCGCCGTCGCGTCGGGCAAAGGCGGCGTCGGCAAGAGCACCGTCGCCGTCAACCTCGCCGCCGGCCTGGCCGACCGCGGGGCCGACGTCGGCCTGTTCGATGCCGACGTGTACGGCCCGAACGTGCCCCGGATGCTCGGCGTCGACACTGATTCGGACGTGTCGACCGTCGACGGGGGCGAACGGATCGACCCGCCGACAGCCCACGGCCTGGACCTGATGAGCGTCGGCCTGCTGATCGACGACGACGACCCGGTCGTCTGGCGTGGCCCGGTCGCACAGAACACCCTCACCGACCTCTTCAGCGACGTCGCGTGGGGGACGCTCGACTACCTGGTCGTCGACCTCCCGCCGGGCACCGGCGACGTGCAGTTGACCGTCCTGCAGCACCTGCCCGTCACGGGCACGGTCGTCGTTACGACGCCGCAGTCGGTCGCCGTCGACGACACGCGCCGCGGCGTCGAGATGTTCGCCGAGTACGACACGAACGTACTGGGCGTCGTCGAGAACATGAGTTCGTTCGTCTGTTCGGATTGCGGGAGCGAACACGACGTCTTCGGTGAGGGCGGTGGCCGGTCCCTCGCCGACGCTGTCGACGTGCCGTATCTCGGCTCGCTCCCGCTCGACCCGTCGGTCCGGATCGCGTCCGACACGGGCGAGCCGATCGTCGGCCAAGAGGCCGGCGGGACTGCTGGGGCCTTCCGTGAACTGTCTGCGACAGTCGCGAACAAGGTGGGCGTCCTGCGGCGCCACCACAGACAGCAGACGGCCGCCGGAACCAGTGACTGAAAACGGGAGCTGCGGCAGGGACGGCCCGACCCAACCCTGCACGCTACTCAGTCGGTATCGAACGTGAGCGACGCCAGGATGAGCAGGAGGCCACCCGAGACGAGCACCGCCTGCAACAGTGCGGCTGAGAGGAGGGACGCCCCGAACACCTGGAACACGAGGCTCTCACAGATCGCACCGACGCCGATAAAGAGGAAGCCCGCGGAGACGTACCGCATCGGCTCGCGGTTGCTTCGCCGGTAGCCGTGGTACGCCAGCGCGGCAACGACGAGGCTGAGCGCGAGCGTCACCAGTTTTGCGAGCAGGATCGGTGGCTGAATCATGTGCTGTCCCGGAGGTCCGACCAGAGTGACGTGAAGTTATCAGCGAGTTCGTCACGCGTGGCAACCGAGAGGTCGATGTCCCCGTCCGAGAGCTCGAGATGCAACTCTTCGAGCGTCGTTTCGAACACTCGATGATGTGAGCCATCGGCGTCGACGGTCGAGCGTTCGTCGACGAGGTTGTGTTCCTGGAGCGTCGAGACACGTCGGTAGACCGTCGTCAAGGAGGCATCACAGAGACGGCTGAGGTCTTTCGCTGTCCGTGGCTCCCGGTCGGCCGCAAGCAGAATCCGCCGCGAGTACTCGTCGGCGAGCAACTGAAAGATCGTCCCGGCAGTCGCCTCGCCACCACTGTCCATGACACACTCTCTTGGACTGCGCGTGAAAGACTCGGCGGTTCGCTTTTTTCCGAGCCTGCAAACGGGCGGTTCACTTTACTACCGCAGTGACGAACGACGGGGTATATGCGACAACGCGGAACGCGCCTCGCCAAAGCAGCCCTCGTTAGCGTCGGGTCGTTCGGGCTGTTCGGCGTCGTGACGGGGCTGATACCGAACCCGGTGTACGTTCGGATGGTCCCGCGAACGGGACTCGACTACCTGTTTCTCCTGCTGACCGCGGCCTTTCTCGGTCTGTACGTGCTCCAGCGCACGCCCGGTAGGACCGAAGACGACACGGCCGCAGGCGCGAGCGCGGTCGTCGGCTTTCTTGCCTTCGGCTGTCCGATCTGTAACGCGTTCCTGCTCGCGCTGTTTAGCAGTTCCGCGCTGATGACGTATCTCAATCCCCTTCGCCCGCTCCTGGGTGCTGGCAGTGTCCTCCTCTTTGGTGGCCTGCTCTACGTCCGCTCGCAGCGCACCTGCGAGCAGTGTGTCGACGGCGAAGCGACGGGATCGACGCTCGACTGAGTAGGTGACAGGAAAACGATGAACTCCACGAACACGACTTCGGACGCGGACGGCGAAGGGCCGACAGCTGCCCGGTGGTCACTGCTCGGTCTCGGTGGTGTCGTGAGTCTCTGCTGTCTGTTCGCGGCACCGGCGACGACCGGCGCCGCCGTCGGCACGGTCAGCGGCGGGGCGACGGCAGCCACCGGCGGCGGTGTCGTCCGCGTGCTCGTCTCCGCACTGACGGTTGGCCTCGTCGGCGTGGTCGTTCGATACCGAATCGATGGTAGCTGTTCCTGTGAGTAGTGACCGACGGTCACTCCTCGCGGTCTGCTGGCGACGGGACGGCGCACTGTCGGGGGTCACCGAGCCGCGCGAGATAGGCAGCCAGCAGGAGGATGCCCGCCACCCGAAGGAGGTTTCCATCGAACGGGAGCGTCGCGAGCGCCCCGGCAAACCCCACCAGTCCGAGGAGCCCTGCCCCACAGCTCGCACAGCCGGAAGCGAGCAACCCGGGCAGCATGGCAGAGAGCCCACGCGCATCGGGTCGCCCAGCCAGCCGAATCCGCCCGAGTGCACTCGTCACCGCGATGCCGGTCATGAGCGCATACCCGACGACGAGTCCGAGACCGACCGCACCCGTCGTCCGGTAGGTGTTCCCCGTCAGCGCCAGGAGCGCGTCGTCGATGTATCCGATATCGGCCCCCAGTAACTGCAACGAGTAGGTCGGGAACGTGCTCAAAACGAGCAGGCAGTAGGTCACGACCGCGACGAAGACAGTCAGAAGCGTCCGTCTGCCCGACGTGAGCGGGTAGCCGAACGCCCCGAGCAAGCGCGCCAGGTGGGCCCGGAGTCGCGAGTCGCTCATGCGTTCTCGACGGTCTCGATTGCCTCGTCGAACCGCGTGGCAGGCTGTGCACCGACCAGTTTGCCAGCCTCGTCCGAATCGCGGTCGTAGATGACAAACGCCGGCGAGCCTCGGAGCCCGAGTTGTCGCGCTCGCTCGACGTCGGTGTCGATGGTCGGCTCGATGTCCGACCGGTTCTCCTGCATACAGGTGTCGACGGCATCCGCGTCGATACCGTCGACCCCACGTGTGATTTCCAGGAGGTTCGATTCGCTCGCCCAGCCCGAATCCTTCTCGCCTTGGTTGTCGTACACCGTCGAGTGCCACTCCCAGTATCGACGCGGATTCTCGTCACGGACCTGCCGCCAGACACACCGGTCCATCACTGCCGCGGTCATCGACCCCTCACTCAGATAGGGAAATTCGATGAGCACGACGCGAACAGTGCCGGAACTGACGTGGTCGTCGATGAGCGTCGGTAACGTGTTCTCCTCGAACCGACGGCAAAACGGACACTGGTAGTCCCCCCAGTAGTACATGTCCAGTGGCGCGTCCATGCGTCCCATGATCGGATGTCCGCCGAGTTCGATGCCGAAACCGGTCGTCTCGGAGCTACTGTGAAACTGTGGTCCGTCCGTCGGCGCAGTGCGGGCCGTGTCCGTCCCCTGGCCTTCGAGTTGTGAACCAGCGTAGACGACACCGCCGGTGGCGGCCACTGTACCGACACCAGCCAGTACGGCTCGACGTGTCCTGGGAGCGTCCGGGATATCCATAGCCCTTAGTCGACGCGTGATACTGATAGGCCAACTGGCGATTCGCTGACTCTGCAAATAGCCGGCGCGACCAGTCACTTCACGACTACTATTGACGCACTACCGACATGATCCGGGATTCCGGCCAGGGCAAACACACGGTCCGCCACGAGACACGGTTAACGGGCCAACCCGTTTTGCGACGCCACACGAAAGCCGAAGACAATCTCACTGAATGGCAGGTGTCAGTATATCTCCAACCCTACAGTTTCCGCACTGTATCGATCAGTACAGACGAATCCCCCCGTATTTTAGGATTGATAATCAGCCAGAACTGCTATTTATGAGCTCATATTTTTCGGGATATGGCGCATTATGAGACGGATTTTCTGACCATAGAATGGGACGATTCGATTGAGGCAGTAATTATGAATTGGACTGCCTTCGCGGAGGGCGACGATTACCGAGAGGGACTGAATGAGGGCCTTGAGTTAATCAAACAACACAATGCGGAGAACTGGTTGGCTGATCTCCGTGACATGGAGACGGTGACGAGTGAGGATCAGCAGTGGACACAGGATGAGTGGCACCCACGGGCGTTCGAGACCTCGATGGAAAACATGGCTATCATTCAGCCCAAAAGTGTTGTCGCCGAGATGTCAGTGGATGATCTGGTGCAGGAGATCGGCAATCAGATCACGATGAATATCTTCGACAACGTGGAGGAGGCAAAGACGTGGATCGACGAACAATGAGTTCCGCCTCCCAGGAATCAATTTAAAGAAACCCACTGTTCAATTGGCGGATTCATCGAACAAGCCAATGACGAGTTGGGCGGATGCGTAGACGTATTCCGGTCCGTGTTCGTGGTCAAACCGTTCTGCGGTCTGGTTGGCTACGATGCTGTGACGAGAGATAAATACGAGAACCATATAAGGGCTGTCAGTGTTGTGAGGGTAGTGGTCAGAGTAGCTGATTCCATGCGAACGCGAATGCTTCGATCCAGTCCTGGCAGTGTCTCGTTTGGCCTTGCCAAAACAGTATGAAAACAAATAGGTATGGCGTTTTCCCTCAAGAAAAATATTTTCGACGCTGTTACGATTTCCGTGGCCGTCGTATCTGAAATCGGGGCCATATCATTGGCTGGCGTCTTTCAGCGGGGCTCCGCCATCGACGAGAATCACAGCATCGTCGACGGCGTGTTTCTCGCGAAGTTCGGCAAAGAACGCGTGAGCGAGAGCGTTCGTTCTCACTGATTCGAGCTTCGTGTGCAACAATCCGTTCGTTTCGGGATCGACGGCGGTGTACAGCCAGTCGCGTTCATCATCGAGTTGGAGCACGGTTTCGTTGACTACAACTTGCTCCGGATTGCATCCATCGTGTGGCTGTAGGTCGGCCTTGTGAACTCAGTTGTGAACGGTGGATCGGGTTCCCTGAATACCGAACACATCGAAAATCGAAACAGTGTTCGATATCGAGAAGACCTAGACGAATACTGAGTTGTATCAGCAGTCGCCGTGTCGCTTCTCGCTCCACAAATGCTAATTCGAGCTCGTCCAAACAGCCGTTGAGACGGGCGTTTTTTGACATGGATCACTAAGAATCGCCTCCACTCCACTTTCGACCCTATCTGAACGCCGCCGCTCGTTGATCTGCTAATCGTTCTATGACAGCCTCGTGGGGGTCAACACAGGAGGATCATCAATTACGCGCAGCAATTTCTTCGGGACCGGCCTCGGATAAGGGATGCGTCCCTACGCGTCATCGGCCAAACACCGCCCGTCACCGGGGGCCAGTGATCGCGTCCTGGAGGCCCGCTTGACGGGCGGTGACAGTGACGACGTTGCGCAGGAGGAACGCGACTGTAAGCGGCCCGACACCGCCGGGAACCGGCGTGATTGCGCCGGCTTTCGCTTTCGTGCTCTCGTAGTCCACGTCACCGACCAATTTGTACCCCTGTTTCGTCGTATCGGGAACGCGATTGACGCTCACGTCGACGACCGCAACCCCCGCGGAGAGCATCGTCCCATCGACCAGACGCGGCGTGCCGGCTGCCGTGACGACGATGTCGGCCGCGCGGGTCTTCGCCGCAAGGTCCGCGGTCAGGGAGTGACAGACCGTCACCGTCGCGTCTCCGTCCGGCCCGCGAGCGAGAAGCAGATTGGCGAGCGGTCGACAGATAGCGGTGGTACGCCCGACGACGACGGCGTCCTGGCCTGCCGTCGGAACGTCGTACCCCCGCAGAAGGTGCAGGACAGCGGCAGGTGTGGCGGGCGTGATGCGCGGGTCGCCGGCGACGAGTCGCCCGAGGTTCGCGGGAGCGAAACAGTCCACGTCCTTCGCCGCTGGGACGCGCTGGCGGACCGCACCGGCGTCGACGTGGTCGGGAAACGGAACCTGCACGAAGACGGCCGTCACTTCGTCGTCGGCGGCCAGTCGCTCGACGGCGGCGTACAGATCGGCGGCCGGCGCGTCGGGGGCCACGTCGACACGTGTCGTCGGGATGCCGAAGTCGGCACAGACCTCGTGTTTCCGGTCCATGAACGCCGTCGCCGCGTCTTCGTCGCTCATCAGGACCGTCCCCAGGTGTGGCGTGACCCCGTCGTCGGCGAGGGCGTCGAGGTCCTCCCGGACATCGGCGCGCAGTTCGGACGCAAGGGGCGCGCCAGTCAACAGCGTGGGTTCCGTCACTGTCATTGTGCGTCCGGCAGGGAGCGGCAAAGAAGCTTCGCCGAACCGAATCGAGCCCACACTCGAGTGACATTTGGGCGGGGTCGTCCCGGCCGGACCGATCGTCTGTGCCGTACTGGTAGACGCACCGCGTCCCCCCGAAAAGGGCCGTGGAGACGGGGCCGACGGGGGGCCCACGGTGGAGCGTTCACCGGGCTGTCGCCCTCATGCCACCCGTGGACTGCCGGGCTTTGGCCTCGCTAACGTCCTAAAACTACGTGTCGTCGGTCACGATCTCACCGGCGTCTTCGACCGATTGGTCGGCTGGTTTCCGCTCCTGTGTCGGGTGGTCACTGACGTACACCTTGGTGTGGCTGGGAATGTCTTCAGTCACCCAGGAGTTCGCACCGATGCTGACGTGGTCGCCGACGGTGATATCACCCAGCACTTTCGTCCCCGCGCCGATGACGACGTGGTCGCCGATGTCCGGGTGGCGCTTGTACCCCTTCTTCAGTGCGTGTTCCTCGCCCTCTTCCGCCTCGAAGTGGAGGGCTCCGAGGGTCACGTCCTGGTAGAGCCGCACCCAGTCGCCGATGGTTGCGGTCTCCCCGACGACGACGCCGGTGCCGTGGTCGATGAAGAAGTGCTCGCCGATTTCGGCACCAGGATGGATGTCGATGCCCGTCTCGGTCTTCGCGTACTCGGTCAGTTCACGGGCGTACTCGGCGGCCCCAGCCTCGTAGAGCGCGTGCGCGACTCGCTGGACACTGATGGCGAGGAAGCCGGGATACGAGCGGATGATCTCCATGCAGGTCTTGGCTGCCGGGTCGCCCTTGTAGGCGGCCTCCACGTCTTTCTTTAGCAACTCGCGGATGCCCGGCAACTGGTCGATGATGTCGGTGACCGTCTCCGAAGGGTCGCCGTTCGCGTACGGGCGGACGCCGGCGGCGACGAGGGTCCCGAAGTCATCGAGACGGTTGAGCACCGCCAGGTCGTCCCGGAGCAGCTCCTTCGAGTTCCAGCAGGCGGGGAAGAAGAGTCGCTTGAGCACGTCGACCTCCTCGCGGCGGTGTTCTCGGTGTGGGAAGTTCGTCGGCGTCTGCGTCGGAAACGGGTCTTCGTCGGCCCCATAGGCGGCGAACAGGCGCTCGTGTGCATCGCCGGTGTACGTGTACTCCATATCGGACGTTGCGTGCGAACGGTCTTAGTTCGGCCGCCGCCGCTCGAACCGGCCGATTGCCCCCACGGCTGTGGTCGGGGGTAAATATTTGCGGGGGGCTAGCGAGTGTGTACGTATGAGTGGTGAGTGCCACTACTGTCACGGGATCGTCTCGGGGTTCGAGCGCAACCACATCGTCCTCGACGGTCACGCCGACCACGAGGTGTACGTCCACGAGCGGTGTGCAGCGGGGAACGGCCTCATCGAAAAGACGGCGGGACCTAGCGACGAGATGGCGATAACCTGTCCGGAGTGCGGGGCAGTCGAACGGCACTGACAGCCGCCAACGTGACCCTCACGGTAGGTCGACGTCGACACCGGATTGCAGGCTAGCCGCCTTGGCCGTGTTGTACATGAGCATCGCGATGGTTAGGGGGCCGACGCCGCCAGGCACCGGCGTGATGGCACTCGCTTTCCCTTTCGCGCTCTCGAAGTCCACGTCCCCGACCAGTTCGTACCCCTTCTCCGCGTCGGCCTCGACACGGTTGATACCAACGTCGATGACCGCGACCCCCTCGGAGAGCATCGAGCCGTCGATCATCTCCGGGACGCCGGCCGCGGCGATGAGGATGTCCGCCGCCCGTGTTTTGGCCGCGAGGTCCGCGGTCCGGGAGTGACAGACAGTGACCGTCGCGTTCCCACCCTCGCCGTACTGGAGGAGCAGGTTCGCCATCGGCTTGCCGACGATATCCGAGCGCCCGACCACCACCACGTCCGCTCCTTCGGTCGCGATGCCCTCGGCCGCGAGTATCTTCTGTACGCCGTGGGGCGTGCAAGGCTTGTAGCGGGCGTTCCCAGCTACCAGTCGGCCGACGTTCTCGGGATGGAACCCGTCGACGTCCTTCATGGGATCGATGCGCGACAGGACGGCCTCTTTGCTGACGTGGTCGGGAAGGGGCAACTGAACGAGGATACCGTGGACCGACGGGTCGGTGTTCAGGTCGTCGATGCGCTCGAAGAGCGCCGTCGCCGGTGCGTCCGGGTCGATTTCGTAGTGGAACCCCTCGATACCGATCTCCTCGCAGGCCTCCTGTTTCATCGAGACGTACGTCTCGCTGGCCCCATCGTCGCTCATCAACACCGTCGCCAGGCCCGGTTTCACGCCCGCCTCACTGAGGGTCGTCGCACAGCTCTCTACGTCCGCCGTGATGCGGTCCGCTATCGCGTTGCCGTCGATGATCGTAGTCATGGTGTGGTGTCGCCGTCACAGGTGGCCGACCCGACCACGGTACCGCCGGTCGCGGACGGTTCGGCGGCCAGGTCGCCACATGGAACGCGTGCATCTCACCAGTACCGCCACTCCCGTAACTGGCCGGCGGGAATAGTCCACCCTTTGAAACTCGGAACCTCGTCACGTCTACGAATCGACAGGAATTGTTTGAAAATCCGAACCCCATGGCCCGGAATCCGGACCCGCGGAAGGTTTTTCTCGAAAGGTCTGGTTGTTTTTACACAACCGTTTCGGGGCCGTCGGCCCCGATCAGGAGTCCCTCATGAGTCAGCCAGTGGTCGTCACCGACGCCGAATCGTTCGCCGACACCGCGGCGACGGCACCGGCCGGCGCTCGCGTGCCGGTCGAAGTGCGGGTCACCGTCGAAGACCCCTTCGCCGCCTACCGTCGCGCCCGCGACGGTGAGGCGGAGGGGGTCTACCTCGAAACGACGGGCGGACAGTCCGGCTGGGGCTACTTTGCCGTCGATCCCGTCGAGCGAGTACAGGTCAGGCCCGAGGTGGTCGCCCGCGGTGAAAAGAGTCCGAGCATCGCGGCCATCGACGGACTGCTCGACCGCGAACGCCTGGTCCGTGGCGACTGTGACGTGCCCTATCCCTGCGGGGCCTTCGGGTGGCTCTCCTACGACATCGCCCGCGAACTGGAGGACCTGCCCGCGACGACCGTATCCGACGGGCTCCCCCGGCTCCAACTCGGCGTCTTCGACCGCGTCGCTGCGTGGACGGAACCCCGCGACGGCGATGTCACCCTCCGCGTCACGGCCTGTCCGGTCGTCGACGGATTCCGGTCGCCGGCGGCGGCCTACGAGGACGGCCGCGCGGATGCCATTGCCCTCGCTGAGGCGGCCCTGCACGGTGACGAGACGGTCCACGCGCGTCCCACGGCGAGCAGACAGGCGACCTTCGAGAGCGAGTGCGGCGAGGCCGCCTTCGCAGAGCGCGTCCGCCGGATCAAGCGGTACGTCCGCGACGGCGACACCTTCCAGACCAACGTCTCTCACCGACTCGTCGCGCCCGTAGCCGTCCACCCCGTCGACACCTTCGCCGCCCTCCGCCGCGTGAACCCCGCACCCTACTCCGCGCTGCTGGAATTTCCCGGCGTCGACCTCGTCAGCGCCAGCCCCGAACTCCTGTTAGACGTCGAGGGCGACCGCCTGCTCACCGAACCCATCGCCGGCACGCGCCCCCGCGGGGACACGTCCGAAGAAGATGCGGCGCTCGAAGCGGAACTCGCGACCGACGAGAAAGAGCGGGCCGAGCACGCGATGCTCGTCGACCTCGAACGCAACGACCTCGGGAAGGTCAGCGAGTACGGCAGCGTCGAGGTCAGCGAGTACCGCCGCGTCGACCGCTACTCCGAGGTGATGCACCTCGTCTCCCTCGTCGAAGGCCAGGCCCGCGAAGAGGTGAGTATCGCCGACGCCGTCGCGGCGGTCTTCCCCGGCGGCACGATCACCGGCGCGCCCAAGCCCCGGACGATGGAGATTATCGACGAGGTCGAACGGTCCCGGCGGGGCCCCTACACAGGGAGCATCGCCGTGTTCGGCTTCGACGGCCGCGCGAAGCTGAACATCACCATTCGAACGCTCGTGCGCCACGCGGGCCAGTACCGCCTGCGGGTGGGCAGCGGGATCGTCCACGACTCGGTGCCCGAGCGGGAGTACCAGGAGACGCTGGACAAGGCGCGGGCGCTCGTGACCGCCGTCGACCAGGCGCTCGGTGATCAGGGCTCGTTCGCCGTCGAATCCAGTACCGCGGGTGGCGAGCGATGATCCTCATCATCGACAACTACGACTCCTTCGCCTACAACCTCGTCCAGTACGTTGGCGAGTTCGACGAGGTGACCGTCCGCCGCAACGACGCCATCGACGTGGCCGGCATCCGCGAGCTGGACCCCGACGGCGTCGTCGTCTCGCCCGGCCCCGGCACGCCACAGGAGGCCGGTGTCTCGATGCCCGTCTTCGCCGAGACGGAGTATCCCGCGCTCGGCGTCTGTCTCGGCCACCAGGCGCTCTGTGCCGCCAACGGCGCCGCGGTCGGCCACGCGCCGGCCGTCGTCCACGGAAAACCGTCCCCGGTCCACCACGACGGCGAGGGGCTGTTCGCGGGTGTCGACGACCCCTTCTCGGTCGGGCGGTACCACTCGCTGGCCGTTCAGCGCGACGACTTGCCCGGGAGCCTGGAAGAGACCGCACACACCGCCGACGAGCGCGACATCGTGATGGGCGTGCGCCACCGCGAGCGGCCACACATCGGCGTGCAGTTCCACCCGGAGAGCATCCTCACCGACGCCGGGAAGGGCATGATCGAGAGATTCTGTCGGACCGTCGCGAGCGCCTGAGGGCGATATCAGTCGTTTTCCTCGCCCGGCGGGTCGATATCGTGGTGGGTCTGGATCGACGGGAGCCGCTGGAGGACGCGCCTGCCGAGCGAGGTGTGGCCCTGTTCGCGCCGGTACAGCGTCAGGGTCAGCCCGGCGAGCGCGACCAGCGAGAGGAGGGCGAAGGGACCACCGGTCAGGACCGCGAGCGCCTGCAGGGTCTCCGCGCCGCCGACCAGCAGGACCGCGACGGCGACCGCGCCCTGGAAGCCGCCCCAGAAGGCGATGCTCCCCGCGGAGGGGGCCAGGCCCCGACGAGTCGCGAGGATCGCGACGACGAGCGTCGACGTGTCCGCGGAGGTCGTGATGAACACCACGATGAGCGCGAGAAAGAGGAACATCAACAGCTGACTGACCGGGAGCGCGGCAAAGAGCGGGAACCCGGCGACGGCCTCGGAACCGCCCCGCTCGGCGATGGCCCCGAGCACGTTCGCTTGCCCGCTGTGCTGGACGAACAGCGAGGTCCCCCCCAGTAACAGGAACCAGATCATCGTCGCCGCCGACGTGGCGACGACGCTCGTGAACACGACCGTCCTGACCCGACGGCCCCGCGAGAGGGCGGCGATGAACAGGCCGGCGAACGGCGCCCACGAGAACCACCACGACCAGTTCCAGACCGTCCAGTTCGCCACCCACTCGCCGCCCGTGTACAGGCTGAGCGGGACGAAGTTGACGACGTAATTACCCAGCGCCTGCGTGCCCGCTCGGAGGACGAACGACCGGGGACCGATGGCGAACAGGACGACGGCGAAGGCGACGAAGAGAACGACGTTGAGCGCCGCGATGCGTCGAATCCCGCGGTGGATACCGGTCACACACGAGAGAACGAAGATCAGCGTCAGGCCACCGACGAACAACAGGGGCCCGAGCGCCCCGGTACTGACACCCCACTGGAAGCCGATACCGGCGAGGAACTGCTGGCTCACCAGCGCGACGGAGGTGGCGATGCCGCCGATGGTCGCGAACACCGCGAGCGTGTCGACCAGCCGGCTCCAGACCGAGTCCAGTCCGTCGACGCCGAGGAACGGCGCGAGGATGGTCGACACCCGCAGGGGCGCGCCCCGGGTGAACACGAAATACGCCACCGGGACGCCGATGACGGTGTAGGCGCTCCAGGCCGAGACGCCCCAGTGGAACAGGGCGTAGGTGAGCGCGCCGGGGATCGCCGCGTTCGACTCCGCCGCCGCGCCGAAGTACGGCGGCGGCGTCTCGTAGTGAAAGAGCGCCTCGGCCGGTCCCCAGAACACCACGCCGGCGGCGATACCCGCGGTGAAGACCAGGGCGAAGTACGTAGGGTAGGTGTAACTCGGCTCCGTATCCGGCCCGCCGAGTTTCACTTCGCCCCACGGTCCGAGCAGGAGGACCAGACAGTAACAGACCGCGAGGAGGACCGCGCCGAGAAAGAGTGGGCCGAGGTCGCGGAGGACCGTGCTCGCAGCGGCGTCGACGACCGTCGTCGTGGCCGCCGGGAAGAGAAACTGGACGACGAAAAACAGCGTGAACACCAGCACCGGGAGGCCGAGCGTGATGGGATCCTGTCCGACGAGAAACTCCCGCACGACGTTTACGAACCGGGTTTGCCGGATACGCAGGAGGTACGGGTCGGCGTCGTCGGCCTCGTCGTCAGTCGAGTACGGAAGGACCGCGAGATAGCCGAGGCCGGACCCGAAAAACAGCAGCGAGACCGCCAGCCACACCTCGCCGGTGATGGCCGCGCCCACGAGCGAGGGAAAGAAAAACCCCGCTAGCACGACGGCACCGGCGACCACACAGAGCGGTAACAGCGTCCGCTCCAGCATCCGCTCGATGCCGCTGGCTCCGGACGTACTCATACCACGTGTGTGGGACGTGAACACGTATAGTATGTGGGGGCGGTGAGGGGCACTCGCCCCGCCGCGTCAGGTGTCTACCTGCTCGCAGGAGCGGTAGACCACGTACACGATGCCGTCACGGACGGCGATGCCCATTCCGGCCCGGAAACGCGTAGCGGGGCGAAAGCGCACGTCGTCCTCGTCGGCCGCCGCAATGGCGTCGGCGACGGCCGTGACAGTCGCCTCGGACGGCGGACTCGATACGTTTCCCACACGAACCCGGACGGGGAGTTGCGTACAGAACAGGCGGTGGTTCGGGAGCGTCGCGTTCGGGCGCCCGGGGAAGCCGGACGTGTCCCCGTCGGGCCAGTCCTCGAGGAGCGTGTCGGTGGTATCCTGTGCGATGCCGCGTATGAACCGGTCGCGGGGCATCGGGTCGCGCTCCTGGGCGATGCGGCGCTCGTCGAGTTCCTGCCAGACGGCCGCGCGCAGGCGATCCTCGCGCTCGTCGGTGGTGTCCGGGGGCAACAGTTCCCCTTCGGAGAACTGGACGACCCCGGCGATGGCGAGGAAGACAACGACGAATATCGCGCCGATGTCGATCAGGTCCAGTTGCCCGGCGTGCGACGCCATCACACACAGTTGGTCCCGCCGTCATTTGTATCATTCCGTGGCCCCGCCGACCGGGGGCAGTTCCGTCGTGACCGATCACTCGGGGTCGTCGTCGCCGAGAGACGACAGCGACGCGTCGGTCGCCGTGTCGTCGAGGACTGACTCCCCGAGGAGGCGGCCACCGATAGTCCGGGGGTTGATTATTTCGTCGGCACCGACGGCGGCGAGTTTGTCGACGTGTTTTCCTTCGTTGGCCGTCGCAACGACGCGCACGTCCGGCGCGACGTTCTTCGCGGCGAGGACGGCGAGGACGTTCTGGGCATCGTCCCGACCGCCGGCGACGACTCCACGGGCGGTCTCG
Source organism: Halorientalis marina (assembly GCF_023028345.1). Lineage (GTDB taxonomy): Archaea > Halobacteriota > Halobacteria > Halobacteriales > Haloarculaceae > Halorientalis > Halorientalis marina. The sequence continues at coordinate 147,201 of NZ_CP095488.1, forward strand.
ACCTGTGCGTCCCGGAGGACCGACTCGTCGGTCGGGTCGTCGGTGAGGACGTTCACGTCGTCGTCGGTGAGGTCGGCGGCCACGTCCGCGTCGTCGGTCACGACGACTACGTCGGTCTCGTCGTCGAGCGTTTCCAGGAGCGATGCCGTGAGGTCGCCGTGTCCGAGGACCACCACGTGGTCCTCGAGGAGTTTGAGTTCCGAGACGGTCATGTTTCCGAACGCCGAGGCCATCCGCGACTCGATGGCGGGGCCGACCAGCGCCCCCACGGACACGGTGAAGGCCCCGGTCCCGAGGAGGATGATGGACAGCGAGAACCACTTGGCGACGGGCGTGGTCGGCGTCACGTCCCCGTAGCCCACCGTCGAGATGGTGACGACGACGTAGTACACCGCGTCGCTCCAGGTCGCGACGGACAACCCCCGGCCGCGGAGACCGTACGCGCCGACGGTTCCGTAGAGCATCACGCCGACGATGGACGACAGGGAGGCGATCTGGAGCGGTGAGAGATCGAGCGACTGGTCGAACTGGTCGCGGTTCCACACCAGCAGGGGGACGGTGACGGCGACGACGGCCAGCAGGGGCACGTCGGTCGTCTGGAGCGTCGTCAGCGGCAGGGCCGCGAGCACGGGCAACAGGACGAGTGCGGCCCGCCAGGCGAGGGCCTTCCGGCGCTGGAGGCCGACGGTCACCGGCCCAAGCAGGAACGAAAAGAGAACGCCGCCGAAGCGTGCGAACCCGTTCGCGGCCGGGAGGACGGACGCGAGCGGCCCGTCCAGCGCCAGCGTCGGCTGGCTGAGGTTCGACAGCCCCGTCACGAACGACAGCAAGGCGACGATGCCGACGAGGACTACCGCCGGCTTGGCTCCCGAGAACTGTTGCCAGTTGACGAACGGGATGTGCTCATCGGGGTAAAAAACCTCCTCGATGGCCCGGTCACTCTCCCGCTCGCGCGTGTCTGTCACTCTCTCACATTGGCGGACGCGGTACAAAAAAGACGCGGCGGGCCCGGCCGCCGTGGCTACCGTGACACTCAACAGCGATGGGTGTGACGGGTCAGGAGTATGACCTGCCAGCAGGCGGCCAGTGACTCCTTCCACGAGCGTTCATGAACGTGACAGGACGTGGCGCGACCAACGGCTGCCCGGTAATTGAAGGGCGGACCGCTGGAAACTCGGCGTATGAAGCGCGTGATCAGCACCGACGACGCCCCCGCGGCGGTGGGCGCGTACAGTCAGGCGACGACGAACGGTGACCTGCTCCTCACGGCCGGGCAACTCCCACTGACGACTGACGGGGAACTGCTCGACGGCGAACCGGTGGGTGAACAGACCAGACAGTGTCTCTGGAACGTCGAAGCCATCCTCGAATCGGAGGGCGCGTCGCTCGCGGACCTGCTCAAAACGACCGTCTACCTCGACGACATCGACGACTTCGACGCGTTCAACGAGGCCTACAGCGAGTTCTTCGACGAGGCGCCGCCGGCCCGGAGCGCCGTCGAGGCCGGGGCGGTCCCGAAAGGCGCCGCCGTCGAGATAGAAGCCATCGCAACGCTGGACTGAGCCGGCGGGCCGGATGCACCGGCCTACCTGTAACAGCGAGAGAGTCCCGCCCTTCCCGTGAGAGACGAGTGTTCCGACACGCGGTCGGAACCGAGGACCGAACAGGGCGGGCGTGAATCGCGTCTGCTCCGGTGAGAATCCGCCGAGTTACTGCTGATTTGAGCCTCCACTGAAACGGATCGACTTTTATTTTCACTGTGGATGGCTGACGTTCAAGTCCGAAGCGACCGTCTCTTGAAGCGGCTGATGAAGCGTACCAACACGTTCGCCGTGCAACCGCTCTCCGACGATGGTGAGCAACTGCTACGGGACCTGTTGGACGCTTCCGCCGCTCTCTGGAACGAGATCAACTACCAGCGCCTCATGCGCTACAACGACGAAGACGGCTTCGAGGGCGACGTATGGGACGCCGATACAGGCGCTCTCGAAGGCAAATACAAAGGCGTGCTTGGTGCGTCCACCGCCCAACAGGTGATACGCAAAAACAGCGAAGCGTGGTGCGGGTTCTTCGATACGAAAAACAAGTACCACGACGAGTCGAACACGTCGGTCACGGAACACCCCAAACCGCCGGGATTCCGTGGCAACGAGGACGATGGGCGACAACTCAAGACCGTCATTCGCAACACGTCATACACCGTCGAATGGGGCGAGCGGTCCCGGCTTGAGATACTGGTCGGGAGCGAGTTGAAAGACCGATACGACCACACCGGCCGCCTCCGACTCGAAATCGCTGGCGACCCGAATTGGCCCGACTACGAGAAACAGGGCCGGTTAGACCTGTGGTACGACGAGACTGATAGTACCTTCCGAGCTTCGCAACCCGTGACTATTACTGATGCACGGGACACTCCACTGGCCGACGAGACGGCCGCTCTGGACATTGGTGCGAACAATCTCGTTGCCTGTACCACCACGACCGGCGAGCAATACCTGTACGAGGGCCGCGAGTTGTTCCAGCGGTTCCGCGAGACGACGCGAGAAATTGCCCGGTTGCAGTCGAAACTCGAAGACGGCCGATACAGTAGCGAGCGTATCCGGCGGCTGTACCGCAAGCGAACTCGTCGCCGCGATCACGCTCAAGAAGCACTGTGTCGTGACCTGCTGGAACGGCTGTACGCCGACGGTGTCGATGCCGTGTATATCGGCGGCTTGACCGACGTACTCGAAACACACTGGTCGGTCGAAACCAACGCCAAGACCCACAACTTCTGGGCGTTCAAGCAATTCACCGATCGACTGGCGTGTACCGCCGAGGAATACGGTATCTCGGTCGAAGTTCGATCAGAAGCGTGGACCAGCCAGGAGTGCCCGCAGTGCGGTTCAACAGATCGGACGACACGACATAAGGACACGCTCACCTGTCCGTGTAGCTTCGAGGGGCACGCTGACCTCACAGCCTCAGAAACGTTCCTGAGACGTCATCAGAACTCGGGGAGTTTTGATTGGCGGATGAGACGCGAAGCGTCTCGTCAACGGCACACAGAGAAAGCAGTCAGGCCGATGGCACGGCCCGTGTCCTCGGAAATCGGAGATTTCCGGGATGCCGAAAACGCGCAGCGTTTTCGAGCACGGTTCGAGTGGGACGACCACGAATGGTCGGAGTCACCACGCTCTCACCGTCCCAAAGAACAGCGCACAGACCCGAGTACCGTCCACCGCAACGGGAATGTTGCTTCCGGGGAATCTTAGACCGGCTGAAACTCCCACGGAGGAAACCGCGCCGTTCACGGCGCGGAGGATGTCATCGCAGTTCCATGTGTTCGGCCCGCTCGACGGCGAGGTCGGCCACCTCCTCGACGCTCCGCTCCGAGCGGTCGGCCAGTACCCGGCAGAGCATCCCGAGCTGGACCGCCGCGGCCTCGCGGAGCTGCTCGGCCGATTCAGTGTCGTTGCCCAGGTAGTACTCGTGGCGGCCGTCCTCGTGGACGAGGCCGGCGTACACCGACCGGAGGTCACCCTCCGTGATGGCCGCCGCCGCCTCCGTCCGCGTCTCCTCGAATCGGGGATTCGACATTACGACGAACACCGGCGGCCACGCCCCTAATCCCTTCGCACCGATCCTGACAGTCCCGGGTGTCGCCAGCGCAACCTATCACCCCACGTATCGGTTGTGTTCGCCACGCCCGGCGGCGCGCCGCGTCCCCGGCACCGACCCGGAACGTCGATACCGGTTCGGCACGCACACCGTCGCAGTGTGTGGGATTTTTACTCCTGCCCTCCGATGTGTGGGGTTATGATACAGAACGCAGGTGCCGTGGGTCGCTCGCCCGTGGTGCGCGTCGCGGCGGCCGCCGGATCCGGGGCCGCGGAGCGCGTCGTACAGGCGGCGCGGGACGCGGCCGACGCAGTACCGGTGTGCCGGACCGGGCCGGCCGGCGTCGACGCGTACGAACCGCTCGTCCTCGCGACAAGTGACGGCACGACGGCGTTCGTCCCCGACCCGTCGGTGCCGGCGGTCGAGGGACTCGTGGCGACAGTGGCCGACGGCGACCTCCCGACCGAGGACGCCGTCGCCGTGGTGGAGCACGACCCGGACCGCGCGACGCTCCCCGTCCCCGACGACGGCCCGCTCGCGGTGGGTCGACGGGCCGTGCTGGGACCGTGCGGATGGGTCGACCCGTTCGCTCCAGAGGACACGGCGTTAGTCTCGACGGATTCGACAGCCCTCGAGGCGACCGACAGCGGCCTGCGCGGTCGCGGTCGGGGCGACGCGGCCGCCGACGAGGCGGCCGCGGAGACGTGGGCGACGGTTCGGTCGGCGGACGGCGACCCCGTGGTCGTCTGTAACGCCAACGAGTCCCGGACGGAACAACGGGCCGACGAGACGCTGCTGGGCGGCGCGCCGCTCGCGGTACTCGACGGCATCGCGGCCGTCGCCGCGTACGTCGGGGCCGAGGACGCCGTGGTCTACGTGAACGAGGACGACGACGCCCTGCACCGCCACCTCCGCGTGGCGGTCGACGCGGTCGCCGACCACCTGCCGGTCGTCCCGCAACTGGTCGTCGGTCCCGACGAATACCGCGCCGGCGGTCCAACGGCGGCACTGGAGGCGCTGGAGGGGGCCGACCGCATCGAACCGCGACTCCAGCCGCCCACGCCGGCGACCCACGGCCTCTACGGGCGGCCAACGGTCGTCCACACGCCCCGGACGTTCGCGCAGGTCCGGCGGGCCGTCCGGTACCCCGACGCGTTCGAGGCCAGCACCGGCGACCCGGGAACGCGGGTCCTGACGGTGACCGGCGACGTGACCGCGCCGGCGACGGTCGAACTCGGTCCGGACGCGAGCCTCGCCGCGGTCCGCGAGGCGGTCGACGAGACGGGGGCGTTCAAGATGGCCTGTGTCGGTGGTGTCCTCGGCGGCATCACGCGCGACCTCGACGTGGCCGCCAGCGGGCGGGCACGCGACGCCGCCGGCCTCGGCACCGACGCCGTCGTGGAGCTGCTGAACCAGCGGCGCTGTCCGCTGGCCGACGCCGGGGAGCGAGCGCGGTTCGCGGCGACGGCGAACAGCGGGCGCTGTGTCCCCGGGCGCGAGGGGACGAAACAGCTCGCCGAACTCCTGCGTGACGTGTACGACGGCGACTTCGAGACGGACAAGATACGCGAACTCGGGCGCGTGATGGCCCGGTCGAGCAACTGTCGGACCGGCGCGCACGCGCCCCGACCGGTGACGACCGCCATCGACGCCTTCGAACCGGAGTTCCGCGCCCATGCCAACGGCCGCTGTCCCAGCGGCGCCTGCACGGAGGAACTATGAGCACCGACGACACCAGTCCCGACGACGCACTGCCGGGCGTGCCGGACCTGACGGACCCACAGCCGTCGACACCGGTCACCGCCGAGTTCGAGACCGGCACCGCGAACGACCCCGACGTGGGCACCGCGGGCGACGAGTCGACCAGCGTGACCGTCGACGGCCACGACGTGACCGTTCCGGGCGGCTCGACGCTCATCGACGCGCTCCAGGCCCTCGACGACGACGTCGTCAGCGTCGACCCCGGCGCGGACGGCGTCGCGGACGACGCCGACGTGCCCGCGCTCTGTTACTACGACCGCGGCGGCGATTGCAGCGACGAGATCGGCCCACGCAGCGAGTGTCGTACCTGCATGGTCGAGACCGAGGAACACGGCCTCGTCCCCTCGTGTTCGTACCCGGCCGAGGACGGCCTGACGGTGCGGACGGACACGCCCGACGCCGAGGAAGCCCGCTCCGTCAACCTCGATCTGGTGCTCTCGAACCACAACCTCCGGTGTACCACCTGCAACGGCAATGGCCGGTGTGAACTGCAGGACGCGGCCATCAGCGAGGGTGTCGACCACCCCCGGTACGGAGTGTTCTCCGACCGCGACCAGTACGAACCGGTCGACGATACCTCCTCGTTCATCCAGATCGACCGCAACAAGTGCATCCTCTGCAATCGGTGCGTCGAGGGCTGCAACGACGTGCAGGTCGAGGGCGTCCTCCGCATCGAGGGCCACGGCGAGGACACCCGCATCGGCTTCCAGTCCGACGCCGAGACGATGGACGACTCCACCTGCGTCTCCTGTGGACACTGCGCGACCGTCTGCCCGACCGGTGCGCTCACCGAGAAGGGCATCGGTGGGGCCGCCACCCTCCCCCTGCCGGGGTTCACCCAGCGCAACTCCATCGGCAAGGTCATCGAGCGCGAACCCGCGGAGACGCTCGACGACACCGAGGCCCCGAACCGCTCGGCGAACCCGGGTGGAAGACGGAGCCGCGAGAGCGGCCCGGGCGGCGTGACGGCGGCCGCCAGCGAGGAGACGGGCCTCTCGAAGTTCATGTCCTCTGCCAAGCGCCGGGCCGGCGACCTGGCGAAGCAGTACGGCAAGCGGGCGTTCCTCGCGGGCGAACACACCGCCGAGGCCATCGCGGCCAACACCATGCCCGAGGGCGTCCTGTTCGACATCGCCGACAAGGTCAGCGACTACCGCCTCGGCAAAATCGACAAGCAGGAGACGACCTGCGGGTTCTGTGCAGTCGGCTGTCGCTTCGAGATGTGGGGCAAGGACGGCGACTCGCTGGGCGTCGTGCCCGTCGACGACCCCGACCAGGCCCCCGCCAACAACTTCTCGACCTGCGTGAAGGGGAAGTTCGGCCACGAGTTCGCCAACAGTAAACGCCGGCTCACGGAGCCACAGGTTCGCAACGAGAACGGCGAACTCGAACCCGTCTCCTGGGAGGAGGCGCTGGACTACGTCGCCGACCGGCTCTCCGATATCCAGGACGAGCACGGCATCGACGCGGTTGGCTGTCTCGCCTCCTCGAAGGGGAGCAACGAGGAAGCCTACCTCGTCCAGAAGTTCGCCCGACAGGTGCTGGGGACGAAGAACATCGACAACTGCGCGCGGCTCTGTCACTCTTCGACGGTCGCCGCGCTCCAGCAGACGGTCGGGTTCGGCGCGATGACCAACCGCATCAACGAGGACGTCGGCGAGGCCGACGCCTACCTCATCAGCGGGTCGAACACCACCGAGTCCCACCCGGTGCTCGCCACGCGCATCAAGCAGAACGTCCGGGACGGCGCCGACCTCGTCGTCTTCGACCCGCGGAAGATCGGGATCGCGGAACACGCCGATCAGTACACCCGCACGAACCCAGGCTACGACGTGGCCTGGCTCAACGGGATGATTCGGTACATCATCGAGCACGACCTCCACGACGAGTCGTTCATCGAGCGCAACACCAAGAACTTCGAGAAAGTGAAAGAGAAGGTTCAGGCGTTCACCCCCGAGAAAGTCGAGGAACTGGCGGGCGTGCCCGCGGACGAACTCGCGAGCGCGGCGGAGACGCTGGCGGCCGCCGACACCGTCGTCTTCGGTTGGGCGATGGGGATGACCCAGCAGAGCCACGGCACGGAGAACCTGCTCGCGATGGCCGACCTCGCGCTCGTGCTGGGCCAGGTCGGCAAGCCCGGCGCGGGCCTGTCGCCGTTCCGCGGCCAGAACAACGTCCAGGGCGGCGGCGGCGACATGGGCACGCTCCCCGGGAGCCTCCCGGGCTACCAGAACCCCGCCGACGACGAGGTGGGCGAGAAGTTCGCGGACGCCTGGGGCGAGCGCCCGCCCGAGGAACCCGGCCTGAAGGTGCCGGAGATGCTGGAGGAGGCCCACGCGGGTAACCTCCGGGCGATGTACGTCGTCGGCGAGAACCCCGCGCTCTCGGAGCCGGATATCACGCACGCCGAGGAGGCGCTGGCCGACCTGGACTTCCTCGTCGTGCAGGACATCTTCCACACCGAGACCGCCGAACACGCCGACGTGCTCCTGCCGGCGGCCACCTCGCCCGAGAAACACGGCACGTTCACCAACACCGAGCGCCGCGTCCAGCGAGTCCGCCCCACGTCCGACCCGCCAGGAGAGGCCCGTCAGGACTGGGAGATCACGCAGGGACTCGCCCGGCGACTCGGCTACGACTGGGGCTACGACCACCCCCGCGAGGTGATGGACGAGATCAACGACCTCGTCCCCATCTACGGTGGCGTCACCTACGAACGGCTGGAGGAGGGACCGGAACACGGCCTCCAGTGGCCCTGCCCGGACGAGGACCACCCCGGCACGCCGTACCTCTACGACTACGAGGAGGGGGACTTCAACTTCGAGGACGGGAAGGCGCGCTTCGTCCCGGCCGACGGCGGTCATCCAGGTGAACTCCCCGACGAGGAGTTCCCGCTCACGCTCACGTCCGGCCGCGTCCTCTACCACTGGCACACCGGCCAGATCACGCGACGCGTCGAGGGGCTGATGAACCACGTCGGCGAGTCCTTCGTCGAAATCCATCCCGAGACGGCCGCCGAACTCGGCGTCGAGGACGAGGAATACGTTCGCGTCGAGTCACGCAGAGGCGATATCGCCGTCCGCGCAGAGGTGACTGACCGGGTCGGTCCCGGGACGGTGTTCATCCCGATGCACTTCGCCGCCGGCGCGGTCAACACGCTCACCGGCGAGACGTTCGATCCGACCGCCGGCATTCCGGAGTACAAGGTCTCGAGCGTCCGCCTCGAACCGCTCGGGCCCGACACCGACGAGGAGTTGCTCCGGCGACCCGACGTGGGTCCCGGCAGTCGGGCGGGCGGCGACGACGACTGAACGAGCGCTGTCACCGGTACTTCCGAAGCGCGGTCGGCGTCCCGACCGCCGCGCCGTCCACAACCTCGACCAGTCGGTTCACCGACCGGACGTTGACTCTTTTCACAGCAATAGTGTTGTGAAGACTGTGGTGGTCGCCAGCCTTTATGAGCGCGAGTGCCTGCCTCGGAACGAATGGACTCGCAGGACAGAGAGCGCGAGCAGGGATACGAGACTGGGCCCGATCGGCCGGGACCGTCGACGGAGTTCGACGCGGCGAAGGCCCGCGAGGGCGCACGCCTCTTGTTGGAAGCAGTCGGGCGGAACCCGAACGAGACCGGCCTCTACGACACGTGGGACCGGCGCGTGCCGGCCATGCTGGAGACGCTGACGGCGGGCAGACGGCCGACGGAGAAGCCGGTGATGCGGACCTTCCCGGCAGAGACCGACGGCCTGATCGTGAAGACCGGGATTCCGCTGTACAGCATGTGCGAACACCACCTCCTGCCATTCCACGGCGTCGCCCACGTCGCCTACCTACCGGGCGAGGAGATGGTCGGCCTCTCGAAACTCGTGCGGTACGTCCGCTGGCGCGCACGCCGACTGACGACACAGGAAGCACTCACGGCGGGGCTCGCGACCGGCCTCCGTGACGAACTCGACGCGCGAGGCGTCCTCGTCGAAGTGACGGCGAACCACCTGTGCGAGGCGATGCGCGGTGTCGAGACGGCGACAGCGACGACCACCCGTGAGACACTCGGATCGATCACGGAAGCCGACCGCGAGTCGTTCCGCGAATCGATCCGCCGGCCCGACGGTGGCGGCTGCTGAGCCCTTCCCGGACCCAGGTCGGCACCGCCGGGGCGGCCGTCGGTGTGACTCAGCGGTGGATCGTGTCTTCGGCCGACGGGAGCATCCAGCGGAGCGACTCGGTGGGTCGTTTGTAGACGACCGTCACGGGCACGTCGACGAGACGGACGACCTTGTCCGCCGTGCTCCCGAGCAGCATCTCCTCGACGCCGCCCAGGCCGCGCGAGCCGATCACGACCATGTCGATGTCGTTCTCTTCGACGTACGAGGCGATCTTCTTGTTCGCGATTCCGGTCTCGACGGTGGTGATGCAGTCGAGGCCCGCGTCCTCGGCGAGGTCGGCGACCTCACCGGTGATCCGCTCGCCGTACTCGATGTACTCGGCACGTTTCTCGTCCTGTTCGCCAGTGATGGGCACGATCTTCGCCTCGAACTCGTCGACGACGTGAAGCGCGTGGACGGTCGCGTCGAGTTCGCTCGCCAGCCGGATTCCCTCTTCTACCGCGTTCCCCGCCTGTTCGCTCCCGTCAGTGGGAACGAGGAGGTTGTCGTACATCCCTTTCTAGAGAATTGTTGGCGATGAATTAAATCTAGTGTACGCGGTGGCGCCAGGGATACCCCTGTCCCGGTTGCGAGCGGCCGCGGTCTCATGGGAGGACCGAGGGGGTCGGCGACGAACCACGGGTCGGCGGCGACGGACGGGCGGGTCTCAGAACAGCCCGGAGATGTTGCCGTCTTCGTCGATGTCCATATTGGCGGCGGCGGGGTCGGCGGGCAGGCCCGGCATCGTCAGGGCATCGGCCGTGAGCGCGACGATGAAGCCGGCACCGGCGGATGGGTAGACCTCGCTGATCTCCAGTTCCCAGTCCGTCGGTGCGCCCTTCTTCGTGGCGTCGTCGGACAGCGAATGGAAGGTCTTGGAGAGACAGACCGGCACGTCGCCGAAGCCGAGGTCCTCCATCTGCTCGATGTCGTCTAGCGCGGCTCCGGTGTATTTGACGCCGTTGGCGCCGTAAATCTCGGTAGCGACGGTCTCGATTTTGTCGGTGATCGGCTCGTCTTCGTCGTACAGCGGGGCGTAGTCCTCGCCACCGCCGGCCTCGACCTCCGCGACGACGCACTCGGCGAGTTCCTCGCCGCCTTCGCTCCCGTTCTCGAAGACGGTCGACTCGGCGGCCTTCACGCCGATGTCGTCCCGGCAGTGCTCGATGACGGCCTCGACTTCGGCGTCGTCGTCGTCGGGGAACCGGTTGACCGCGACGACGACCGGGACGCCGAATTTCTGGAGGTTCTCGATGTGCTTGTCGAGGTTCTCGAAGCCGCGCTCGACGGCCTCGACGCCGGCGTCGTCGATCCCGTCGTAGTCGACCGGCCACTGGTCCATGCCGTGGTACTGCAGCGCCCGGACCGAGGCGACAAGGACGACGGCGTTGGGCGTCATGTCCCCGAGCCGGCAGACGATGTTCATGAACTTCTCGGCGCCGAGGTCCGAGCCGAACCCGGCCTCGGTGACGAGGTAGTCGGCCATACCGAAGGCGGTCTTGTCCGCGATGAGCGAGTTGGTCCCGTGGGCGATGTTCGCGAACGGGCCGCCGTGGACGAAGGCGGGCGTCCCCTCGATGGCCTGGACGACGTTCGGCTTGATAGCGTCACGGAGCAACATCGTGGCCGGCCCGGTGGCGTCGATGTCGTCGACAGTGATGGGGTCGTCGTCCTCGTCGTAAGCGACGATGATGCGGGCGACCCTTTCTTTCAGGTCGCCGAGGCCGTCGGCCAGACAGAGAGCGGCCATCAGCTCCGAGGCCGCGGTGAGCAGGAAGTTGTCTTCCCGGGGAGTGCCGCCGGTCTTGCCGCCGAGCCCGACCACGAGGTTCCGAAGCGCGCGGTCGTTCATGTCGATGGCGCGGGGCCAGCGTACGTCGGTCACGTCCACGTCGAAGTCGTCGTCGTTGGTCAGTTTCGCGTCGAGCATCGCCGAGATGAGGTTGTGCGCTGCCGTGAGCGCGTGCAGGTCGCCCGTGAAGTGGAGGTTGATGTCCTCCATCGGAAGGACCTGCGAGCGCCCGCCGCCGGCCGCGCCGCCCTTCACGCCGAACACCGGGCCGAGCGACGGCTCGCGGATGGCGATCATCGCCTCCTCGCCGATGTGGTTGAGCGTCTGCCCCAGGCCGACCGTCGTGACCGTCTTCCCCTCGCCCTTCGGCGTCGGTGTCATCCCGGTCACGAGCACGAGGTTGTTCGCCTTGTCTTCTGCCTCCTCGCGGAGGCGCTCGATGGCGTGGTGTTTTACTTTCGCGGTGTACTCGCCGAAGTACTGGAGATCGTCGAGCCCGAGCCCCCACGGCTCGACGAGTTCCCAGATCGGCTCCATCTCCGTCGACTGGGCGATGTCGTAGTCCGTCGGAATCGGCTCTTGTCTGTCATCGGAAGACATCTCACGCCCACGTTTTCCACACCGCCCCAAGAGTGTTCGCGTATCTGACATCAACGAGAGGGGACGTGTTTGGACGGGACGGACACCGGAGCCTCCGACACGTCGTGTTCCGTGGCGGACACGACGAGGTTGCCTCAGTCCGGGCGGAGGGACGCGACGACGGTCTCGGGGTCGGCGTCGAGGCCGCCGCCCTGTGCGAGCGTCGGCTGGCCGCCACCGCCGCCGCCGAACTCGTCGGTCACCTCGCCGACGATGTCGTTGGCGTCCGTTTCGCCGTCGGTGGCGACGACGACGAACGTGCTCCCGTCCCGGCCCGCGAGAAGCACCACGTCGGCGGCCCCGTCGGTCAGTTCGCCCACGCGGTCGGCCACCGCGTTCGGCCCCACGCCGTCGACGGTCCCGGCCACCCACTCGCGCCCGTTCCGGGTGAAGGTGTCCTCGGCCAGTGCCGTCAGCCGTGCCGCGAGGAGTTCCTCCGTCAGGACCTCGGTCTCCTCCTGCAGTGACTCGTTCTCCGCACGCAGGCTCTCCGCGCGACTCGCGAGGTCGGCGACGCCCGTGTCCAGCGTCTCGGCCGCGCGGCTGGCGTTGCGCTGTGTCTCGATCCACTCGTCGATAGCCCGCTGGCCGACGGCGTACTCGACGCGCACGAGGCCGGCGCCCGGATTCGAGACGTCCAGCACGGCGACGGGACCGATTTCGTTCGTATTCCGGACGTGCGTGCCCCCACAGGCCGACACGTCCCAGTCCTCGATCTCGACGATGCGGACGGTGTCGGCGGCCGCCGCGTCGTCGCGGAGATTGAAGACGATGTCCTCGCGGGCGCCCGCCTCGTCCGCGTCCATCTCGTACCAGTCGACCGGCCGGGACTCCCAGACGACCTCGTTAGCCATCCGCTGGATCGTCAGCGGATTCACCGACGCCTCGCCGTCGGTCTCGAAGTCAAGCCGGATGCGGTCCTCGCCGATGTCGAACCCGCCATAGCCGTGAGTGCCCAGCAGTTGCCGCCCGGCACCGTATACGACGTGACTGGCCGTGTGCGCCCGCATGCTGTACGTGCGGAACTCGTCGTCGATCTCGGCGGCGACCGTGTCGCCGGCGTCGAACGCCGGCGGGTCGGCGAGGGTGTGGACCGTCTCACCGTCGCCCTTCTGGACGTCGACCACCGCGACCCCGTCGAGCGTGCCGCGGTCGGCTGGCTGGCCGCCGCCCTCGGGGTAGAAGTAGGTGCGTCCCAGGACGACGTCACGACCGTCGACCGCACGAACCGTCGCGTCGAACGATGTGACGTACGGCTCGCGTGGCGCCAGGTACTGTGAGTCTTCCATACGCGCCGGGTCGACCGCCGCAAAAATAAATGTCGCGTCACGGACCGGTGTGCGAGCCGGCGATACCTTAATCAGGTCCCCCGCGTCGATATGTGTCATGGAGTACCACGAGGCAGCGGACTATCTGCAGTCGCTGCAGCGCCACCGGCCCAAGCTAGGGGTCGACACGACGGCGCGGATGCTGGCCCACCTCGGGGACCCACAGGACTCGTTCGACGCAATCCAGATCGCCGGCTCGAACGGGAAGGGGAGTACTGCCCGGATGCTGGAGCGAGTGCTCCGGGCCGCCGGACTGGACGTGGGGCTGTTCACGTCCCCGGGCCTGCAGGGCTTTCGCGAGCAGGTTCGAGTCAACGATCGGACGATCCCGAAGACGCGCGTCGTCGAGTTCGTCGAGACCATCGATCCCTGTCTCGATCGGCTGGCGGCCGACGACGACATGCCGACCCACTTCGAGGTGCTGACCGCCCTCGCGCTCTATCACTTCGGCGCCGAGGCGGTCGACGTGGCGGTACTGGAGGTCGGCATCGGCGGCCGCTACGACGCCACCAGCGCCGTCGACCCGGTCGCGAGCGCCGTCACGAGCGTCAGCCTCGAACACACGGACCTGCTCGGCGACACGACCACCGAGATCGCCCGCGACAAGGCACAGGTCGCGCCCGCCGACCGCCCGCTCGTCACGGCCGCCACCGGTGACGCGCTCGCGGCCATCCGCGAGGAGTCCGACGTCGTCACGGTCGGCCCAACCGACGCCGACGTGCGCGCCGTCGAGACGGGCACGCGCTCGACCGTCGAGAGCGAGGTCGCCATCACCGGCCCGGACTGGGCGCTCGAGACGCGCCTGTCCCTGCTCGGTCAGCACCAGGCGGAGAATGCCGGCGTCGCGGCCACGCTCGCCCGGCAGGTGGCGAGCGTCGCACCCGAAACGGTCGCCGAGGGGCTGCGCAACACGACGTGGCCGGGTCGTTTCGAGGTCGTCGAGACCGAGCCGACGGTGGTCCTCGACGGCTCGCACAACCCCGGCGCGGCAGTGACCCTCGGGAGACAGCTCGACCGCTACGACTACGACGACCTCCACGTCGTCTTCGGTGCCATGCGCGACAAGGACCACGCCGGCATGCTCGCCGAACTCCCGCACGCGACGACGGCCATCGCGACCCGGCCCGACAACGACCGGGCCGCCGACCCCGAGACGCTCGCGGCAGTGTTCGCCGACCACGCCGACGAAATCGAGCAGGTTCCGTCGGTCCCGGAGGCCACCGAGCGGGCGCTCGCCCGCGCCGACGTCAACGACTTCGTGCTCGTGACCGGGTCGCTGTACACCGTCGCCGAAGCGCGCGACCGATGGACGCGCCTGCTCCTGCCGAAGGGGGCACGCCATCGCGCGAGCGGCCGCCCGTCGACGGCCGGAACGGCATTCAGCGAGTCCTTGGCCGCCGACGTCACCCACCAGGTCTTTAGCACCTATCTGCGCGGCGAACAGGCCTCGCGTGTCGCTGACCACGCCGGGGCCGCCGGCGCCGACTGCACGTGCTCGGTCGAGCGAGCGCCGGGACAGTACGTCGCGACGCTCCTCTCCGGGACGGTCCCGCAGTTGCGCGGCCTGGCGGACCGCCTCGCCGACGCCGGGCTCGGCCTCGAACACGTCGGCGCGGAGCTGGCGGCTGCGCTCGACGGACAGGGGCGCGGCCCGGACGATCCCTTCGACGCCACCGCCGGCGGGACGGCGCTGATGGGCGTCCTGAACGTCACGCCAGATAGCTTCTACGACGGTGGCGAGTACAACGCGTTCGACGCTGCCGTCGCCCGCGCCGAGGAGATGGTCGCCAACGGTGCTGACATCGTCGACGTTGGCGGGGAGAGCACGCGCCCGGGCGCGGACCCCGTGCCGGTCGGCGAGGAAATCGACCGCGTCGTGCCCGTCATCGAGGCTATCAGCGATTGCGACGCGTACGTCTCCGTGGACACGCGGAAGGCCGCGGTCGCCGAGGCGGCGCTCGACGCCGGGGCCGACATCGTCAACGACGTGTCTGGGCTCGAAGACCCGGAGATGCGGTTCGTCGTCGCGGGCCACGACGCGTCGCTCGTGTTGATGCACAGCCTTTCGGCACCGGTCGACCCCGACCGGAGCGTCGTCTACGACGACGTGACCGAAGACGTCGTTCGCGAGTTGAACGAGCGGCTCCTGCTGGCCGAGCGGGCGGGCATCGATCGCGAGCAAATCGTCGTCGACCCAGGCTGTGGCTTCGGCAAGACCGGGCCGGAGTCGTTCGAGCTGATCGACCGTCTCGTGGAGTTCCGGGCGCTCGGCTGTCCCGTCATGGTCGGGCACTCCCGGAAATCGATGTTCGAGACCATCGGTTGTCCGAGCGGTGAGCGGCTCCCGCCGACGCTGGCGGTGACGGCGATGGCCGCCGAGCGCGGGGCCGACGTGGTGCGCGTCCACGACGTGAAAGAGACCGCGAGCGTCCTCCGCGCGGTCGGGGCCACGAACGATTGGTGACGACGCCGGGGCCGCTCACTCTGCCACGGCCCCGACCGAGGGGACAGCCCCGAGCTCCTGAACCATCTTCAGCGTGTCCCACTGGGCGTGGACCGCAGTTATCAGGCCGTCTTCGACACTGAATACGTTTATTCCCTCGACGGTAAAGACTTCACCGGTCGGTTCCATCCCGAACAAGTCGTCCTCGTGTGTTCCGGTCGCCGACCACTTGACGCGTAGTTCCCCGTGTGCCGCGGAGATGCTCTGCACCTCGTACAGCAGGTCCGGGAACGCCGACCGGAACACCGTTACGAACTCCTTGATTGCATCCGTCCCGGTCACGTCCCCCGGACTCAGGCTGGGCGGCCCCTCGTAGCGGACTTCCTCGGCGAGGATTGTGTCTGCAACCCACAGATCGCCGTTGTTGAACAGTTCGCCGAACCAGCGCTGGACGAGTTCCGCCGGGTCGGTCGATCCCGTATCAGAGCGCATGCTATGTCACCACATCACACGGTTGACGGCGCTGTATAAAATCCTCCCGGTGGGTGTACTGAACGGGCAGTTCGAGCCGTCTCGTGTCCGTCTCTCGACTCCACGATCAGTCGTCGGCGCGAGGGGACGAGTGCGAGAGCGGCGTGTCGTCGTCTCGAACGGCTGTCAGGTCGAGCCTGTCGAGAGTCGCCCGCGCGGGCCGTCCGTCCGCCCCCCACCCGCGACGGCGGTAGTAGGCGTCGAGCATCGCTTCGAACCGGGACTCGTCGAGGGAGTCGGGGCCGGTGGCGAGCGGTGCGGGGAGGGCGTCGTCGGCCCGGTCGACGCCCTCGCGGACGTTGAACAGGCGCACGAGGGTCCAGATCCGCTCGCCCGTGCGGACGAGGTCGTCGAACGGCGCGTCGACGGCCGCCAGCCACGGGGCCGCCCGGAGCGACTCGCCGACGAAGTCGTCGGCGACGAGCGACCAGCGGACCGCGCGGGCGTCCTGTGCGGCGACGACCGCCGCGGCCGCCCGCGACGGTGACCAGGGCCCGTCGAAGGCCTCGCGCTCGACCGGCCGGGCGCGGCGGTGACACCCGCCCCGGTCGCTGGTCGCGTACGCCAGCGCCATGCTGGGCGCGCCACGTGGGTCGTACCCCGGCAGGGACAGCCGCTTGACCGTCGGTATCAGGTCGGTCGCCCCCAGTCGGTCGGCAGCCCGCTCGACGCCGTCGGCGAGCGTGTCCCCGAGGGTCGTCTCGCGGGTGGCGATCGCCGACAGGAGTCGCCGCGCGGCGTCCGGGTCGCCGAACGCGAGGTCACGGTCGAGACGGCCGGCTTCGGTCGCTCGAATCGCCAGCGCCAGCGCGTTCCCCGCGCTGATGAGGTCGAGAGCGAGGCGGTTGCACCGCTCGCCGAGCGCGGCTACGGCGTCGAAGTCGTCGATGCCGAGGCCGGCACCGAGACTCATCCCCGTCGCGCCTCGCGGAACCGTCTCGCCCGCTTCGGTCGCGACGCGGAACCCGCGGGCTTTTTCGCCGTCGTACTCCCGGTCAGTGGCGGCCTCACGGGTCGCCTCGACGCCAACGTCCGCCGCGCCCTCGAACCCCCGCTCCTGCCAGCCACGGGCCGCGAGCACGTCCGCCGCGTCGGCGAAGTCGACGGTCTCGACCGTCCCCGACGCCTCGAGCCAACGGCCGGTGTCGCCGTCCGCGAACCGCTCGCGAGCGCGCTCGCGCAGGTCCGACAGCGACGCGTCGGGCGTCGGCGGGTCGCCGCGAGCGACGACCGCTTTCAGTCGCTTCGCGCCCATCACGGCCCCGGCCCCGCCGCGTCCGGCGTGGTGCTCCGCCTCGTCGGAGGCGATGGTGGCGTAGGCCACCCGGTTCTCGCCGGCCGGACCGATGCAGGCAACGCTCGCGTCGGGGAACGCCCGGGCCGTCTCGACGGCGTCTTTCCCCCACGTTGCGGCAGGTTCGACGCTGGCGTCCCCGTCGGCGACGACGAGTCGGACCGGGCGCTCGCCCCGTCCGGTCACGAGCAGGCCCACGTGGTCTCGGAGCGCGCCGGCCAGTCGCGCGGGGAACTCACCGCCGGCGTAAGAGTCCAGGAACAGGCCGGTCAGCGGCGACTTCGTGACCGCGGCGTATCGCGTGCCGCCGGGCAGGTAGCCCGACAGCGGCCCCAGCAGGAAACAGAGGACGTTGCCCGGCCCCAGCGGGTCCGTATCGGCGTCGAGTTCGTCGTACAGATAGCGTGCGCCCAGCCCCTTGCCCCCGAGATAGCGGCGGTACCACTGCTCGGGCACCGGCTCCGAGCGGACCCGCTCCGCGGGCAGTTCGACCCGGAGGATACGGTCGGGCGCGGTCGGGGTCGTCACAGTTGCCGTGAGGGCGGAGCGGAAAAAAGAGTGGCCCTCCCGACCCGGTCGGTACCTTTTCGGGTGGCGTGGCTGAACGTGTGGGCATGCTTGATAGCGTTGGGGTGGCGAGCTGCCAGTGGGCAGTGCTGGGGAGCGGGCTCGAACCCACACGGTTCCTGGAGGCGCCCGGGCCGACACGGGCCGCGGTCTCGTTCCTGCTGACCGTCCTCGCCGGCGGGTGGGTGGTCTACGTCTACGGCGACCGACTGCTGAAAGTGGCACGGGGATCGCTCTCGCGCCCGCACCTGTCGGTGCTGTACGGCCTCGTGGCGTTCGTCCTCGTCGGGTTCGCTGTCACCTACAGTTCGACTGCGCTCTCGGCGGTCGGCGTCGCCCCGGCGGTCGTCGCAGTCCTCGGGGCCGTGGCCGTGGTCGGCATCCTCCTGGTGCTTGGCGGCCTCGGGTTCGCTGTGGTCGGGGTCTGGGTCGCCTGGACGCTTGGCCTGCGGGACCCGCTGCTCGGCGTCGTCGTCGTCGGCATCGTCAGCGCGGCCGCGTGGGCGATGCCGTGGATCGCCGTCGGCGCGGTCGTGTGGGCCGCGATCGTCGTGGTGGGTATCGGCGGCCCGACGCGAGCGTGGGTCCACCGGGACGCCCTGTCCATCCGCCGAGACTGACCCCCGCCAGCGTCATAGGCCCGGCGGTGCAATGGCCAGTATGCACGTCCTGCTCCAGACGCCCTTCGACGGGGGACTGTTCGAATCGATGGCACAGGTGGCGGTCGCCGCCGGAACGCTCGTCCTCTTGCTGGGGCTCGTCGCGCTCGGGGCCACCGCGTACAAGCACTTTCGTGGCGACGGCATCACCTGGCCCGAGGACATGGACGAAGACGAGCGACCGGTCCAGCAGGGGAACGACGACGACGAGTGGGAGTACTACTGAGCGACGCGTCGCTGTTCGGAAACGGGCACACAAAAAAGACGGACTGCGGACGGCTCAGTCGGAGCCTTCGGGGTCTGCTCCCTCGATGTCGGTCACCACCTCGTCGCCGGCGGTGACGACGTCCACGTCGCCCTCCGCGGTGAGTTCCTCGATGGTCTCGGCGAACTCCTCGGACTCGAGGATCTCGTACTCGTTGCGGAGTCCGAGGTATACGGTGTAAGACATCAGACACAGGATGACCGCGAAGGGTAACCCGGTCGTGATGGCCGCCGTCTGGAGTGCGCCGAGGCCGCCACCGAGCAGGAGAACTGCGGCGACGCCGCCTTCGGTGACTGCCCAGAAGATACGCTGGGTCTTCGGCACGTCGTGTTTGCCGCCCGAGGTCAGGTGGTCGATGACCAGCGACCCGGAGTCGGAGGACGTGACGAAGAACGTGATGACCAGCAACGTCGCCAGCCCGCCCGAGATGGCACCGAGCGGGAACTGGTTGAGCATCGCGAACATGGCAACGGTCTGTCCAGACTCCGACAACGCCGAGATGACTCCGCCGCCCCCGGCGAGTTCGAGCCAGATGGCCGAGCCGCCGAACGTCGAGAGCCAGAGGAACGAGAACATCGCGGGCAGGAACAGCACGCCCAGGACGAACTCACGTACCGTCCGGCCCTTCGAGATGCGCGCGATGAACATCCCGACGAACGGTGACCACGCGATCCACCAACCCCAGTAGAACACGGTGGTTCCGATCGTACCGCCGCTCTCGCCGAGCGTCCCCGTAAAGAAGGACAGGGCCAGGAAGCTCTGCAGGTAGACGCCGACGGATTCGATCCAGGAGCCGAGGATGAACAGCGTCGGACCGACGATGAGCAGGAACCCGAGCAGTCCGAACATCAGGTAGAGGTTCAGCGTACTCAGGCGCTTGACACCGCCGTCGAGGCCGGCCGCGACCGACAGGGTCGCGATGGCCGTGATCCCCGCGATCAGCGCGATCTGCGGGAACGTTCCGGTCGGGATGCTCGCGATTCCGAGGATGTCACCCGCGACGTAGGACATGCCGGTGTTGACCTGCGCGACGCCAAGGCCGAGCGAGGTTGCCAGCCCGAATAGCGTCGCGAACACCGTCACGAGGTCGATGATGTGGCCGGGCCACCCGTAGATCCGCTCGCCGAGCAGGGGCCAGAAGATCGACCGGAACGTCAGCGGGAGGCCGCGATTGAACGAGAAGAAGGCCAGACCGAGGCCGACCAGTCCGTAGATCGCCCACGGGGAGAAGCCCCAGTGGAAGAACGTCTGTGCCAGCGCGACCGCACCGGCTCCACCCGTCTGTGCCTCCGCGCCGCCGAAGAACCCGGGGACGCTCTGGAAGTATCCCATGGGCTCGGAGACGCTGAAGAACATGAGACCGATCCCCATGCCGGCGCTGAACAGCATCGCCATCCAGGAGAAGTCGCTGAACTCCTTCTCGGCTTCGACACCGCCGATCCTGATCTTCCCGTACTTACTGAACGCGAAAAACAGGATGACGCCGATGAAGATGTTCACCGCCAAGATGTAGAACCAGCCGAACGTGCTGTTGATGAAGCTAAAGAGCGCCGAGTAGGCACTCGAGGCCTGTTCACCCAGGCCGATGGTCACAGCGATGAACAGCGCGATGAGCCCCAGCGCGACCGGGAAGACGATCGGGTGGATGTCGAACCCCCACTTTTGGATGTTCGTATCACCCGGTTCCCGGTCGGACTCCGGGTGGAACAGCTCTACCTGGAGCCCATCGGACATCTCGCCAGTGGTTTCCTCACTATCTGCCATACGTTACCCCTTGCCGTTGGATGCGTTCGATCATGTTCGTTCACTCTCTGATCGGTGGTCCTGTCCGCTATTGTCCGTGCAGCGTCGGTTGTCGTCGTGCGGCGATACCTGGCCACACCATGCCACACCTCATTGTGGATTGTTCTCTTGCCTCACTACCCTTGGTCGAGTCAATTAATTATAAAAACTTCGCCATTGTGGGTAGTTCGCACACACCACCAAGCTACATCTGTGATCGGACTCGAACGAGAGTGTACGGATGTGTCGCAAAAACCGCTGGACGAGAGGCGGATGCCCGAATCGACGAAACCGGCAACGTTTCGTGGGGGTGAAGTCGTGAACAGGTTGGGGCCCGTACAACGTATCGTGATCGATCGGCTACACGTCGTGTTTGACTGGTGTAAACGGGTCTATGACGCGCTCGCCGAGCCGTTGCGGAAGGATCCGGATGCGCCGAGTTTCCGGCTTTCGAGCCCGGAGACGCACACGACGACGATCGACGGCGATGTGGGGTGGGGTAACAGGCCGCCGGCCCGAATCCACTGTGGCCGCTGTGACGCGCTCATCGATCAGCCCACGTCGCTCGACGACATCGACTGCGACCACTGTGTCGCCGAGTATTCCAACGAGGAGTTCACCGATCTCCAGCTCGCGCATCTCATCTGTCCGGTTTGCGGCGACCGCATGGAACACGGCCAGCGACACCCCCAGACGTTCGACGTGCCCGAGTGGGCGACCTGTCACAGCTGTCGCTACCACTGGGAGTTCAAACACTCGTACTGACCGCGCTGCGGTAGTGTTTACTTGACCCGAGTGGTAACGATGTGCATGGTAAACTTGCCAGCGACCGCCCTCGCTGCGCTCGTCGTGGTGCTGTTCGGGGTCGCGATCGTCTCGATGTCCGCTGGATCACTCCGGATCGCCGGCCTCAGTTTCTTGAGCGCTAGCGTCCTCATCTACGTCAGGGAAAAACGGTTCGTGAGAGGGTGAGCAGACGAACGCTGGCCGCCGAGCGGTCGCTCGCCACCCAATCGGCCGCGACCCGCCCTCAATCGAACTCGTCGATCCGCATCCGGCGGGTGATGACCGGCACCGTCGCGGTCCGGACGACCTTGTCCATCGTCCCCCCGATGAGGTTCCCGAGTTTCCCCCGGTAGGCCGACCCCACCACGATTGCATCCATCCCCTCTTCGTCGGCGAACTCGACGATTTCTTCCGCGACCGACCCCGTTCGCAGCGCCGACTCGAATGGCGCGCCGCGCTCGGCGGCCATGTCCCCCAGCTCCGACATGACCTCCTCTCCGTACTCCCGGTACTCCCGTCGCATCTCCTCCTCGTCGTCGCGGAGCGCGAGCGCGCGCGGTGCACCCGGCAGGTCAATCACGTACAACCCGTGAACGGTCGCGTCGAGCGCTGCCGCGAGGTCGAGCCCGTGCTGGGCGGCCTTCCGGGCCTCGTCGCTCCCGTCGTACGGGACCAGAACGTGTTCATACATAGCTTACCACACGGTTCGTCTCGTCTAGCCCTCAACAAATAACTTTTCCCGGGCTGACGAGTCAAGTGGTGGCGGGAAACGTCGTTTCCGAACCGCTCAGATAGTCTTGGCGATGTTCTCCACGGTGTAGTCGGCGCCCTCGATAGCCTCGACGATGGCGACGGCGTGTTCTGCGCCGCTGGTCTCGACGTTGAACACGAGGTACGCCTCCCCGACGTCGAGGTTGTCGACCGACCGGTCGTGGCGGACGTCGTGGATGTTAGCCCCGAAATCAGCGATGATGCCCGATATCTCTTCGAGCACGCCGGGCCGGTCGTCGATGCGGATCCGCAGGCGCAGGAGTTGCTGGCGGTCGATGAGCGCGTGAATCAACACCGTTCGGAGTTGTGTCATATCGAGATTGCCACCACAGAGCAACGGCATCACCGTTTCACCGGCGACATCGAGGTCGTCCGAGAGAAGCGCGGCGACCGACGCCGCACCCGCACCCTCGACCACCTGCTTCGCCCGCTCCATCAACATGAGGATGGCGCGAGCGATCTCGGTATCCGAGACGGTGACGACCCGGTCGACGTTTCGCTGGATGATCGACAGCGTCGTCTCGGAGATGCCGCCGGTGGCGATACCGTCGGCGATGGTGTCGACCTGGTCCAGCGTCACCGGAATGCCCTTATCGAGGCTCCGGTGGACGGTCTCGGCGCCGGTCGCCTGGACGCCGATGACCTTCGTCTCCGGGGAGAGGTGCTTGATCGCCGTCGAGATGCCGCTAATGAGGCCACCCCCACCGATGGGGACGATGACGGTATCGACGTTCGGGCAGTCGTGGTACATCTCGGTGCCCAGCGTGCCCTGGCCGGCGATGATGTCCATGTCGTCGTATGCGTGGACGAACGCCGCGTCGCTGTCCTCGACGGCGGCCTGGGCCGCAGTCATCGTCTCCTGGAAGTCGTTGCCGACGAGTTCGACCGCCGCACCGTACCCGCGGGTCGCCTCGATTTTCGCCTGTGGCGCGTTCCGCGGCATGTAAATCGTCGAGTCGGCGCCACACCGGGTCGCCGCGAGCGCGACCCCCTGTGCGTGGTTGCCGGCACTCGCGGCCACGAAGTCAGTGACGCCGTTTTCCACGTCCTGGCTGATCTTGTTGTACGCGCCACGGGTCTTGAACGATCCCGTCCACTGGAGGTGTTCCATCTTCAGGTACACCTCGCCGCCGACGACCTCCTCGAGCGACGTGCTCCGCTCGACCGGCGTCTCCTTGACCACGCTGTCGTCGTCGAGGCGCTCGCGCGCCCGCTCGATGTCGGCGTACCGCACGGGCAGTTCACCGGGTTCGGATTCGGAAGCGGTCATGAGTAGTGTAGTCTCCGCGGGGCGGTCACCTGATGAGCTTGTCGCGGCCGGGGTCGAACAACGGCTCTTCCCGCACCGTCGCGTCGTAGGTCTCGCCCTCACACAGGACCTCGACCGACGTGCCGTGTTCGGCGTGCTCGTCCGGCACGTAAGTATAGGCGATCGACTCGCCGATGGAGTAGCCGTAGTTCCCGGCCTGCACGTAGCCGATGGC
Source organism: Halorientalis marina (assembly GCF_023028345.1). Lineage (GTDB taxonomy): Archaea > Halobacteriota > Halobacteria > Halobacteriales > Haloarculaceae > Halorientalis > Halorientalis marina. The sequence continues at coordinate 171,045 of NZ_CP095488.1, forward strand.
CGCCCCGTCTTTCAGTACGGGGCGGCCGCTCAGCATGATGTCCGTCGAGTCGTCCAGCGTAATCGGGACGATCCGGTTGTCGATCCCGTCGGCGCGGGCCTGCTCGAGCGCCGCCTTGCCGACGAAGTCGGTGTCCATGTCGACGGCGAAGGGCAGGCCGGCCTCGAAGGGGTTGGCGTCCGTGTCGATGTCGTTGCCCCACAGCCGGTAACCCTTCTCCAGACGCATCGAACTCAGCGCGCCGCCGCCCATCGGCCGCACGTCGAGGTCCCGGCCGGCCTCCCAGAGCGTGTCCCAGAGGCGCTGGCCGTACTCGACCGGCGCCCACAGCTCCCAGCCGAGTTCGCCCACGTAGGACACCCGGAGCGCGACGACCGGTACCTCGCCGACGTAGATCCGTTTGGCCCGGAAGTAGGGGAAACCCTCGTTCGTGACGTCCGCATCGGTACACCGCTGGAGCAGGAGCCGCGCGTTCGGCCCCCACAGCCCGATCGTGGACTTCGCGCCCTCCTCGATAGTCACCGAGACCGTCTCCGGGGCGTGATCTCGGAGCCACGAGCCGTGGATCTGCGGGGAGTTGCCGCCGCCGGTCGTGACCATGTACTCGTCGTCGTCCAGACGCACTACGGTCACGTCCGCGAGGATGCCCCCGCCCTCGTTCAATAGCAGGGAGTAACGGACCTGTCCCACATCGATGTCGATGTCGTTCGAGCACATCCGCTGGAGGTACTCGCCGGCCTCGGCCCCCTCGACCATGATTGAGGAGAAGGTGGTCATATCGAACATCGACACCTGCTCGCGGGTGTGGAGGTGCTCGGCGGCCTCGATGGGCGAGCGGTTGATGGCCTGCCAGCCGTCCTGCTCGGGAATCCGGTCTTCGTACGCCTCCACGAGGTCGGCGTTTGACTCGTACCACTGTGGCGTCTCCCAGCCGCCGCTCTGGTAGAACTCCGCGCCCAGTTCCTGCTGTCGCCCGTGGAAGGGACTCGTCCGCAGTCCGCGGTGGTCGTCGGGTTGCCAGCGCGGCTCGACGATGCTGTAGACCTGCTCGTAGCGTTTCGCGCCGCGGTCGACGAAGTACTCTTTCTCGCCGGCGTGGGGTGAGAACCGACGGACGTGAATGCCGCCGGTGTCGACGTCGCCCGAGGGGAGTCGGGGCACCCCGTTTTCCATCCACTCGGCGACGATGCGGCCGTAGCCACCCGAGTGGGTCCACCAGATCGCCAGTGCCGACCAGAGGCCGTCCACCTCGGCGGTCGGGCCGACCGCGGGCATCCCGTCGGGCGTGAACACGAAGATGCCGTTCTCGGTCGCCTCGTACTCGTAGTCGACGGTCGCCGGCAGGAGTTCGTCGAACGCCTGCTTGGCCGACTTGTCCCGGCCGCGGTGGGTCGGGGTGGTCCAGTGTTCCTCCGTGAACCCGCGCACGGACGCCTGGCGTTCCTCGCTGTTCGTCCCCATCGCCCCGGGGTCGACCGACAGCGTCTCGTGATTGTACGACCCCATCCCGAGCGCGTCGCCGTGGTTGCGGAAGTACAGCGAGTGGTCCTGGTCGCGCCCGACCGGGAGGGTCGGCCCCTCGCTCATGTACTCGGCGATAGAGCGGTCGCCGGGCACGTCCAGCCCGGTCGTGTTGTCCCCGACCGACGAACCGAACTCGGCCAGTTCGTCCATCGGTTCAGTGACGACGTACTGGTGTTCGACCGGCGCGATGGGCAGGTCGACCCCCGCTAGTTGCCCGGTCTGGTAGCCCCAGTTGTTCGTCGCCATCACACAGCGGTCACACTCGATGCGGCCGCGGTCGGTCTCGACCGCCCGGATTTCGCCGCCGCTGACCTCGAGGTCGGTGACCTCAGTGTGCCCGTAGAAATCGGCGTCTGACTCCTCCATGTACCACTGCAGGGCCGCGATGCCGTCGACGCGACCGTCGGTCGGCGAGTAGTAGCCGCCGAGAATTTCGTCCGCGTCGACCAGCGGGATGTGCTCGGTGACCTCCTCCGGAGAGAGCAACTGCGGGTCGGGCAGGCCGTAGGCGGTGGCGTTCTCGACACGGCGCTGGAGGAAGTCCATACGGGCATCGCTCCGGGCCACCTCGATGCCGCCGACCTCGTCGTAGACGCCGGCGTCCGAGAGCAGGCGGCTGGTGTAGTGTGCGGTCTTGGTCTGTATCTTCGAGGGCGAGGTCTGGAACATGATCCCCGGCGCGTGGACCGAGGAGCCACCGGTGACAGGTAACGGCCCCTGGTCGATGACTGTCACGTCCTCGGCACCGAGTTCCGTCAGGTGGTAGGCCACGCTACACCCGACGGCACCGGCCCCGATGATGACGGTCCGCGCCCGTGACGGGAGCTGGGAAGCGCTCATATCACTCGTTGGGACTGGTTCGGTCTCGGGCATAAATACACCGGTAGTACCGACCCGCAGTACACCGAAACCGCCCGTTTGAAGCCCCAGAATACACTCGAAGCGGCGTGTTGGTCAATCTCAACCGAGGGCAGCGGTCGTGTCGCCGGTCGCGACCGGGAAACCACAGCGTGACAGGGAGCCGAGAGAATCTGTGGATCCGGCTGCCGGGCGCGACCCGCCTCAGTCCAGCAGCGGTTCCTCGCGGACCGTCGCGGCGTAGCGGTCGCCTTCGTAAAGGACCTCGACCGTGGTCCCCGGTTCGGCGTCCGCCGGCGGGAGGTAGGTGTAGGCGACACAGGCGCCCACGGAGTATCCGTACTCGGCGCTGTGAACGTAGCCCAGCACCTCGTCGGCGTCGGGTTCGGCCCCGCTCCCGCTCCCGTCGAGCACCGGACGGTCGGGCAGGATCGTCTTCGCCTCGTCGTCCAGGGTCAGGCAGGCGACGTGCTTGCCCTGGTGGACCGCCCCGCCGCCGTCGGCGGCCGCAGCTGTTTCTTCGTCGGCCGCCTGGAGCGCCGCCTTGCCGATGAAGTCGGTGTCGTAGTCGACGGCCCAGTCGAGGCCTGCTTCGGCGGGCGTGTGCTCGGTGTGGAGGTCCTCGCCCCACAGGCGGTAGCCCTTCTCGATCCGCAGGGAGTCGAGCGCACCGTTGCCGTAGGGCCGAATGTCGTACTCCGTTCCGGCTTCCATGACGTGCTCCCAGAGGCGCTCGCCGTACTCGGAAGGAGTGTAGAGCTCCCAGCCGAGTTCGCCGGCGTAGGACACCCGCAGCGCCCGCACCGGGACGTTCTTGGCGAACGTCTCCTGGCTCGTGTAGAACGGGAACGCCTCGTCCGAGAGGTCCGCGTCCAGCACCTTCTGGAGCACCTTCCGCGAGTCGGGGCCAGTACAGACCATCGCGGCGAGGCTGGAAGTCACGTCGTTGACCACGACGCCCTCGGGGGACTGCTCGCGCACCCACGCGACGTGGTTGTTCCCGACCTCCCGCCCCGTCGTGAGCAGGAGGTAGCGGTCCCCGTCGGTCCGGGTGACGGTGATGTCCGCGCGGACGCCGCCGCCCTCGTTGCACATGAGCGTGTAGCGGATGTCGCCCACCTCGAGGTCGATATCGTTGGTACAGAGGTGCTGGAGGAACTCGTCGGCGTCGGCTCCGACCACCTCGATCTTGTTGAACGGCGTCATGTCGTGGAGACCCACCTTCTCGCGGACGTGGAGGTGTTCGGCACCCTCGATGGGCGACCAGTATTTCCCCTCCCAGCCGTCGCGGTCGGGAATCTGATCGGCGTACCGCTCGACGAGGTCGGCGTTCGACTCGAACCACTGAGGGCTCTCCCAGCCGGCCTCGGCCCACAGTTCGGCGCCGAGTTCCTCGTGGGAGTGGTACATCGGCGTCCGCCGGATGTCCCGCTGTTTGTCCTCCCAGACCCACTTGGGGTGCATGACGTTGTAGACGATGCGGTACTCCTCGCCGCCGATGTCGCGGGCGAAGTCCCAGCTGCCCTCGTGTTCGTCGAAGCGGTTCACGTCACACTCCGCGAGGTCGATGGGGCCGTCGTCCAGCCGCGGCACGCCGGTCTCCATCCACTCCGCGAGCGCCTTCGCCGCGCCGCCGGCGTGGGTGACCCAGATGGCCGCCGCGGTCCAGAGGCCCTCCAGTTCCTGCACCGGACCCATGATCGGCAGGCCGTTGGGCGATTCGGCGAACATGCCGTTGTATTTGAACTCCAGGTCCTTGCCCGCGGTCGCGGGGAGGAGTTCGTCGCTGGCCTGCCGCGCGGACTTGTGTGGCCTATCCGGGTGGGTCGGCTCGTTCATGTGGCGCTCGGTGAACTCGTGGACCGACCCCTGCTCGCCGTCGGGGTCGTTGCCGCCGAGTTCCTGCGGGTCCGGCACGATGGGCTCGTGGTTGTACGAGCCGATGCCGTAGGAGTCCCCGTGGGTCCGGTAGTACATCGCGTTGTCCTGGTCGCGCAGGATTGGGCGGTCCGGCCCCATCAGCAGCCGTGTGGCCTTCTCACCGGAGACGTTCCGATAGTTCTCGAACAGGGGATGGTCGGTCGTGTCGATCGCGTTGTCCGCGAGTTCGTCCAGGGGCTCGGTCATCGTGTACTGGTGTTCCACCGGCGTCACCGGCAGGTGGACGCCCAGTTTCTCGCCGAGTTGCCGCGCCCAGATGTTCGTCGCGATGACCACCTCGTCACACTCGATGGTCCCGTTCTCGGTGACGACGGCCTCGACCGATCCGCCTGCCGTCTGCACGTCCTCGGTCCGGGTGTGGGGCACGAACTTCGCGCCCCGGTCCATCGCCTCGCGAGCCAGCGCGTCGCAGGCGACGACGCCGGACACCTGCCCGTCGGTCGGCGAGTAGTAGCCGCCGAGTATCTGGCTCTCGTCGACCAGGGGCAGGTGGTCAGTGACCTCCGCGGGGGAGAGTATCTGCGGGTCCGGGAGACCCCACGCACTCGCGTGTTCGACACGGCGCTGGAGGAAGGCCATCCGCTCCTCGCTCCGGGCCACCTCGATGCCGCCGGCCTCGTTGTAGGCCTGCTGGCCGTCGGCACCCTCGAGGTCCGAGTAGACCTGCCGGCTGTAGTTCGCGAACTTGCTGAGGACCTTCGGCTCGGCGGTCTGGAACATGATTCCCGGCGCGTGCGTCGAGGAGCCGCCGGTGGTCGGCATCGGCCCCTGGTCGACGACGACCACGTCCTCCCGCCCCTGTTGTGTCAGCTGGTAGGCGACGTTACACCCGACGATGCCGGCCCCGACGACGACGGTTCCGGCCTCGCTCGGCAGGCTATCGGTCGGTTGCATAACTGCCCGCAACTGACCGGGGAACCGGCAAATAGCTGTCGCCGCCGCCAGTCACGCTTTGCAATCTGACGATTCGTTGTCAGGTAGAGGTTACGCGCGGCTGTCGGCCCTCAGCCGGTCGGGACACCGCCCGCGCGTCGTCCCTCATACGACTGGCCGTCCCCGGACGTCAGGACCGCTCGTCGATAGCCTCGGTGACGGCAGGCACCACCTCGTGGAGGTCGGCGACGACCGCCCAGTCTGCCTTCTGGACGATGGCCGCCTCCGGGTCGGTGTTGACCGCGAGGACGTGCTCGGCGCCCTTACAACCGACCATGTGCTGGACGGCGCCGCTGATGCCACAGGCGACGTACAGTTCGGGCGCGATTTTCGCCCCCGTCTGGCCGATCTGATCGTCGTGGGGTCGCCAGCCCTCGTTGACCGCGGCCCGGGACGACCCAACGGTCGCGTTCGGCAGACGGTCCGCGAGTTCTTCTAGCGTCGCGAAGTCGCCGTCCGTGCCGCGGCCGCCGCCGACGACGACCCGCGCCTCGCCGAGCGGGACGCCCTCCTCGTCGGAGACCTCGACCTCGGAGAGTTGGACCGCGAGGTCGTCGTCGTCGAGGTCCGGTTCGAAAGCGTGGACGGTCGCCTCGCCGGCCGCTTTCTCGGCCGACACCTCGTTCGGCGCGACCGTGAGCAGTTTCGTCGGCGCGTCGAGCCTGGCGTGTTCCAGGAGCGTCCCGCCCCAGCGCTGGCGGGTGAGATCGTAGGTCCCGTCGGCCTCGACCGCGACCTCGACGCACTCGGCGGCCATCGGGAGTTCGCGACGGGCCGCGACGTGGGCCAGCACCTCTGGACCGCGGTCGCCGCCGGGGGCCACGACGGCGTCGGGCTCGAAGGCGGCGATACACTGGCTGACGCTCTCGGCCCACGCGGCGGGCGCATAGGCGTCCAGCGCCTCGTGTTCGACGGCGTGAACCGTCTCGACGCCGTACTCGCCGAGCGTGTCGACGAGGTCCGTGACCGCGTCGCCGACGGCGGCCGCGCCGAGGGGTTCGGCCGCGCCGGCAGCTACGTCCCGCGCCAGCGTGAGTGCCTGGCGCGTCTCGTCGTCAACTTCGCCGTCGGTCGCGTCGACGATGGCGAGCACCATCGTCACAGCACCTCCAGTTCGTCGAGCACGTCCACCACGTCTTCGGCTGCCTCGGGACTCTCACCGAGGATTTCGGCCGTGCTGTCGTCCGTCTCCGGCACCTCGAGCGCGACCTTTTCGAACCCGCCGACGGCCTCCCCGTCGGGTTCGCGACGGGTGATGTCGGTCTTGCGGGCTCGCATTTTCGCCCGCATCGAGGGGTACCGCGGCTCGTTCAGCCCTTCCTTCACCGAGACCACGGCCGGCAGGTCGAGTTCGTACCGCTCGACGCCGCCCGGAATCTCCCGCTCGGCGACGACGCCCCCATCGGTCACTGTGAGGCCCTTGATGCCGGTGACACAGGGCACCCCGAGCGCCTCGGCCACCCGGACGCCGACCTGGTAGTTCTGTTCGTCGGCCGATTCGTTGCCGAACAGGAGGAGGTCGAAGTCGGTGTCGTGGTCGTCGATGGCGGTCGCGAGGGCATCGGCGACGCGGCTGGGGCGCCACTCCGCGTCGCCGGTTTCGAGCAACACCGGTCCGTCGACGCCCATCGCCACGGCGGTGCGGAGCTGTTCGGCGGCGTCCTCTGGCCCGATCGTCATCGCCGTCGCCGTACCGTCGTGGGCCTCGGCCAACTGGACGGCCGCCTCGATGCCACACTCCTCGTGGGGGCTGATGGTGAACCCGAGGTTGCTCGTGTCGATTCGCTGTTTATCGTCGGTCAGTACGGTCCGTGCGCCCGTTTCGGGCACGCGCTTGATGCAGACGAGCGTATCCATCGTGTGTCGTGTGTCGCCTCGACCGGATCGGGCCGGTCGAGTTCGGTCGGTTCGCGAGCTGTGCCTCCGTCTCACTGCCGGATCCGTTCGTTCTCGGGGTCGAACAGCGGCTTGCTGCCGACCCGCTCGACGCTGACGGGGTAGGTCTGGCCCATGTACTCCACCTCGAGATGCCGGCCCTCCTCGGCGTCGGCTTGCGGGAGGTACGCCATCAGGAGGTGCTTACCGACGGAAGGACCGGTCGCAGCGCTCGTGACGTACGAGCGCCGGCCCTCGTCGTCGACGAGCACGTCGCCGGTGTCCGGATCGAGGACGGGTTCGCCGCCGAGCATGAACCGGCGCGTCCCGCCCGCTGGCGCGTGGTCCTCGACGCCGAGCGTACAGAGGGTGGCGACGTTCTCCTCGTCGATGGCCGCGGCGTAGGCCGCCTTCCCGACGAAGTCGGCATCCTTGACGCCGTGGAAGGTCAGGCCGGCCTCGGCGGGGTCGTAGTCGAGTTCGAGTTCGTGCCCGTAGAGGCGGTAGCCCTTCTCCATACGGCCGGTCGCGCCGTAGACACCGGTACCGACCGGGCGACAGTCGTGGTCCTCGCCGGCCTCGGTCAGAGTCTCCCACAGTCGCCCGCCCACGTCCATCGGGGCGTAGATCTCCCAGCCGAGTTCGCCGACGTAGGAGATGCGGATGGCCCACGCCTCGACGTCGCCGATGGTGACGTGCTGGGCGGTGTACGGCGGGAACGCTTCGTGGGAGAGGTCCTCCTCGGTGACCGACTGGAGCATCTCGCGGGCGTTCGGTCCCCAGACGCCGACGGTACAGAGCGCCGAACTCTTGTCCTCGATGAGCACGGAGCCGTCGTCGGGCGCGTGGTCGCGGAACCACGCCTTGTCCGAACCGCTCATGCTGCCGCCGGTGATGACGCGGTAGCGGTGTTCGTCCATCCGGACCACCGTGAGGTCGGAGACGAACCCGCCGTTCTCGGCGAGGACGGCGGTGTAGACGGACTTCCCGGGGTCGACGTCCATCCGGCCGACGACCATCCGCTCCACGAACTCGGGAGCGTTCGGGCCGACCACGTCGAAGATACCGAAGCCGGTGTCGCCGATCATTCCCACGTTGTCCCGCATGTGCAGGTGTTCGGCGAGGATGATGGGCGACCACCAGCGCGAGTCCCACTCGTGGGGCCGCCGGAGGCCGTCGAGGTCGTCCGCGTATCGCTCCAGTAGGTCCTCGTTGGATTCGTACCAGCGGGGGCGCTCCCAGCCGGCCGACTCGAAGAAGCGGGCGTCGAGGTCCTGTTGCTGGCCGTAGAACGGGCTCCGACGGAGCGGGCGCGAGGACTGCCACTGTTCGGCGGGGTGGACAATGCCGTATATCTTCTGGAAGCCCTCATCGGCGCGGTTCTTGACGAACTCCCTGGAGGTGCCGTACTCGTAGAAACGGTTGATGTTCGAGGCGTGGATGTCGACGTCCGACCAGCCACGGGTCATCTGCTGGGCGAGCGCCTCTCCGACCGCGGGAGCCTCCTTGATCCAGATGGCACAGCAAGACCAGAGGCCGTCGACGTCCTGGATGCGGCCCAGGAGCGGGAAGCCGTCGGGCGTGACCGACAGCAGGCCGTCGATGGAGTGGCGCACGCCGGCGTCTGGGTCGTCGAGCACCGCCGGCATGATCTCCAGTGCGTGTTCCATCGAAGGGGCGAAAGCGTCCTCGGTCAGCGGCGGCTGGGTCGGCGAGAGCGGGGCCTCCTCGATGGACGGGATGTCCTCGACGTCCCAGAGGATGGGGCGGTGTTCGTAGGACCCGACCTCCATGTCGTTGCCGTGCGGGCGCTCGTACATCTGGGTGTCCATGTCGCGGACGACGGGGTAGTTGATCTCCCCCTCCTGTTCCTCGAAGCGCTCGATTGGGCCGACACTGATCATCTGGTGGACCGCCGGCGTCAGCGGGATGTCGACGCCGGCCATCGCGCCGATTTTCGGGCTCCAGATACCGGCCGCGATGACTACCTCGTCGGCCTGCACCGTCCCATCTTCCGTCTCGACGGCCGTGATGGCGCCGCGCTCGACGTGCAGGTCCGTGATTTCGGTGTTCGGGACCGTCGTCAGCGCCCCCTGGTCCTCGGCGCGGTTGCGCATGATTTCGCCCGCCCGGAGCGGGTCACAGGTCCCCGCGTTCGGGCTGTAAAAACCCCCTTCGATGATGTCCGTGTTGATGTAGGGTACCTTCTCCTCGACTTCCGAGACCGAGAGGACGCGGCCGTCCTCGCCCCACGCGTCGGCGGACTGAACGCGACGGTGGAGTTCGTCTATCCGTTCGTCGGTGCGGGCGACCTCAATACCGCCGCTGTTCGTGAACGTGCCGAGGTCGTCGTACTGCTCGATGCTCCGCTGTGTGAGGTGAGACAGTTCCTTCGCGTGTTCGACGGGCATGAGGAAGTTTGAGGCGTGGCCCGTCGAGCCACCGGGGTCCGGCAGGGGACCTTTATCCACGAGGAGTATGTCGTCGCGCCCCTGCTCGGCGAGGTGGTAGGCGAGGCTTTCCCCGACGATCCCCGCGCCGATGATGACTGTCTCTGCCTGCGAGGGGAGGGGCGTTCCGCTCACGCCCCCACACCTCCGTTCGTCTGTCGCTGGAAGCCACTTGTGGGGTCGACCGCGTGGCTCGTTACCAAGTGCATACGCGTGGGAGTTGGACCGAGGTGGTTGAAAAATGCCACCCACTATATTGTGGGTCCTTCAAGTGCAGGGGAGAATATCGACCCGTCTCGACGGCGTCTTTCCCGCGTTTCGACGGCCCGAGCGCACTCCGTGACCGCCCGCCGATACCGTGAAACTCGTCCTATCAACCACCAATGACGTGATGTTCGCGCCCCGATGAGTGTCGACCGCTACAGGCCTCTGCTTAACAGCAATATTGGTGTGAAAGGAGTAGCGACGTTCGACTTGCCGACGGGCAGGCCACACACGGACCCCCATCGGTCTATCGAGGTGCGGGGTCCCGCGTGGCGACGGCGTCGAGCAGGTCACACAGCGCCTCGGCGGCGCGGTCGGCGAGGGTCTCGCCGAGGTCGGCACTGCTATCGCGAGGGTCACCGACGACGCCGTTCTCGGTGAACTCGTCCGAATCGACGGCGAGGTTGACCCCGCCCTGCCAGTCGCCCCAGCGGTCACTCGCGCCCTCGGCGGCCTCGTCGAGACGGTCGGCGTGGACGGTCTCGGGGTTGGCGTGGCGGAGGAGCGAGGTCTCCAGCGGGCCGGCATGGCCCATCTCCGAACTGTGCTCGCCGACCTCGTCGAACCAGGTGAACGGGACGGCGAAGGCGCCGTCGTGGCGGACGACGCGGGCACAGACCTCCCGGAGGGCGGCGACGTTTCCGCCGTGGCCGTTGACGCAAACGACCCGGTCCCAGCCGTGGTGAGCGAGGCTGGTCACGACGTCGCGAACGTACGCCCGGAACGTGTCCTCGGTCGTCCAGAGGGTTCCGGCGAATCCACGGTGTTCCTCGGCGACACCGACGGGGACAGCGGGCGCAACGACGACGGGAGACTCGTAGCGGTCTGCGGCCAGCGCGGCGACTGCCTCTGCGTTTAGCGTGTCGGTGCCGAGCGGCGCGTGCGGACCGTGCTGTTCGGTCGAACCGACCGGGAGCAGGGCCAGGTCAGTGTCGACGGCCGCGGCGTCGGGCCAGGCCGTACTGGCGAGGTGCATACGCGACCGCAGGTAGCGACCCCGAATAAAGACACGTGCTCCGGGCCCTTTTTGCGTGTCACGCGCCGGAAACGAGGTATGGATACGCGGCCCGTCGACCACACCACCACCGACCGACGCCTCGGTCGGCTCCCGTCCGGCTCGCCGGTACACGCGACCGTCCACCAGTACGCCGGCGGCGAGGGACCGTCCGTCTACGTTCAGGCTGCCCAGCACGGCATCGAACTCAACGGGCCGGCCGCGTTGCGCCGACTGCACGGCCGACTGTGCGACACCGCCATCGCGGGAACCGTCGTCGTCGTCCCACTCGTGAACCCGTTGGCCTTCGATCACCGCTCGTACGTCGCGTCGGCCTCGCTCGACGCGTTCAACCCGAACCTGAATCGCGTGTGGCCGGGGGACGCGGACGGCACCCTCCAGGAACGGATGGCCGCAAACCTGTGGAGCCTCGTGACCGACGCCGACGCCGTCGTCGACCTGCATACGGGTACAGCCGACATGCTTGAACACGTCCGCTACGCGGCCGATGACGGGGTTGCGCGGTCGATCGCGCGGGCCTTCGGCACCGAGTACCTGTTGGCGGATCCGGGGCCCGACGACGGCGAGGACCACGCCGGCAAGTTGCGGACAGCGGCCGCTCGCGCATCGCTGCCGGCGATCACCGTCGAACTCTCGAACAGCCGGACGGTGGCCCACGAGGCAATTGAGGCCGGCGTCTCGGGCGTGACGAACGTTCTCCGGGAACTGGACGTGCTGGCCGACGCGCCGGCCGACCCGTCCGGTGGGGTGACACTCGACGGCGACACGGAACCGACGACGGCGACCACCTCCGGCCTGTTCGAGACCCGCCCCGACGTGGCGGTCGGGGACGACGTCACGGCGGGCGAAGAACTCGGCACGTTGTACTGTCCGTCATCTTTCGATCACCTCGCGACGGTCACGGCCGAGACCGACGGCGTCGTGTACTCCCTGACTCGGGAGGGCATCGTCGTCGCCGGGGAACGCCTGGCCGGCGTCGCCCCTCGGCGGTGAGTTCGAGCCGCTGGCAGCCCGAGTGCGATTCCGTGAGCGCGAGCGAGCAGGCGCGCCCCCTGGCTGGGTCGCGACCACCCTGCGCGTCGTCACGGTTGAGTACCCGTCCGCTCACTCCGGCCGCGTGTGAACCCCGTTTATTAATGGGTTGTGTATTCCCCACACATCGTTATGCCACAACGTATCATGGTTTAACGACGTCATGGACTTACAGGCCTCGTTCGGTGCCCTCTCGGAGGTCATCGAACAGTACGAATCGCGCGGTCGGTCGGTTCGGAACGTCGAGGCGACGGCGGTGGATTCGGGGGAGCGGCTCCGGTCGACGCTTTCAGTCCCGCTGTGCCTCTGTTCCTCGGCGGGCGACGACGGGTCGTCGGTTACGCCGCAGGCGGTGACGCTGACGGACGGCGAACTCCGGGTGGATTTCGACGCGGTGGAGCCAACCCTCCCGAAGACGGACGCGGCGTCGGTAACCGTGACCGACCGGAGCGTTCGCGTCGACGGCGCGGGTGAGGTCGTCCTCACCGTCGATCTCGTGGTTGGACCGACGGCGACGGACTCCGCAGCCGGGATTCGGGGGCCACTGTCGGACAGCGGGCACGAGGCGGGCACCGACACGGGCACCCGGGACGAACTGCCGGCTGGCGAGGACGACGCGGCATCGAACCCGGCCGACCAGGCGCCCGTCACCGAAACCGGTGAGTCGACACCGTCGGACGGCGGAAGCGAGGGGGCGACCGACGGCGACGCGGGAACCGACGGCCTGTCGGCAGTCCGCGACGAGTCGATCCCGCCCTATGGCGACGTGCCGTACCTGCGGCGTCTCTACGAGGTCTGTGACACGTTCGACGAGATGCGCCGCGAGATACCGATGGACGTCTCGGCCGAGACAGTCCGGCGATACATGATCGAAGCCGGTGTCCACGACCCGACCACCTACGACACCGCGAGCGAGCGCGACGACGCCGCGGCCACCGAGTCCGAACGGGAGACGTCGACCGGGTCCGACACCGAGGCGGCCGCCGACCCGCTGGCGGTTGTCCCGGACGAGCAGTTACTCGCCGACGGGATCGGCCTGCCAGCGGACCTGAGCATCGAGGATGTCGCCGACGCGGTCGTTGAGGCCGGGACGATGTACGAGGTGCGCGAGCGACTGGATATCGACCCGCGGCAGACGCGGGAACTCCTCCAGCAACTGGACCTCATCGACCTCGTCCTGCGGCGCATCGGGGACGATGCGCCGCGGGAGGTCACCCACGAGACGGTCGCGGCTCGCCTCCGCGAGTGCGCCCGGTCCGGCCCCGACACAACCACCGCTACTTAAAACCGTTTGTAGCCACACCCACAGAGAAAAGTGGACTCTGCCCCTTACTAGAGCAAAGAATGTCACAGGCCGTCACGAAATCGGACGACGGCGTCCGGCAGCTTCTCACGAGCGCCCGGTTCGAGTTGATGCCGTTCGAGAGCTTCGAGGAAGAGATTACCCACCTCCCGGAGGGCGCGACCATCGCCATCACCACCTCGCCTCAGCTCGGCATCGACAGCACAATCGAGCGGACCGAACAGGCCCGTGAGCAGGGGTTCGCGGTCTCCCCGCACATCGCCGCCCGGTACGTCGAGGACCGCGACCACCTCGACGACATCGCGAGCCGGCTGAAAGAGGCGGGCGTCGAAGACATCTTCGTCCCCGGCGGTGACCGCGAAGAGCCCGCCGGCGAGTTCGAGTCGGCCCACGACCTCCTCGTCGCGCTCGAGGACCTCGGCTACGAGTTCGAGGAGGTCGGCATCACCGGCTATCCGGAGGGGCACGACTTCCTCGACGAGGAGACGTTGGCCGAGGCGATGGAACAAAAAGCACCCCATGCCACGTACATCGTGACCCAGCTCTGTTACGACCCGGAGGCCGTCATCGAGTGGATCGAGCGGATCCGCGAGCGAGGCGTTGCCCTCCCGGTCGAGGTCGGTATCCCCGGCGTCATGAAGTACCAGCGCCTGATGCAGATCTCACAGAAGGTCGGCGTCGGCGACTCCATCGAGTTCCTCCGCAAGACCACCGGCATCCTCGGATTCGTCAGGCAACTGGTCGGCTCGCGTGGCACCTACGAGCCCGACGCGCTTGTGGACGGGCTCGGGCCGTACGCCGACGACGAGTACTACGGCCTCCGGGGTATCCACATCTACACGTTCAACCAAACGCCGGACACAGAGGCCTGGCGACACAAGCGGCTCGAGGGCTGAACGGCGCGCGAACGCCGCGGTTCCGGGAGCGAACACGACGTCTCGGCCCGGCGTCACTTTCTGCCTGCGGGGGGATTCTTGGCCGTGCGACCCCGTTGTTCTCGCATGCCCTACGAGACAGTCCGCGAGGCCGACCCAGCCGTTGCTGACGCCCTCGAAGGCGAACGCGCCCGGCAGAACGATACCTTAGCGATGATCGCCAGCGAGAACCACGTCAGCGAGGCCGTCATGGAAGCCCAGAGCTCCGAGCTCACCAACAACTACGCCGAGGGCTACCCAGGCGAGCGCTACTACGGCGGCTGTGCGTACGCGGACGAAGTCGAACAGCTCGCCATCGACCGTGCCAGGGAGCTGTGGGGAGCCGAGCACGTCAACGTCCAGCCCCACTCCGGCTCACAGGCCAACCAGGCCGTCTATTTCGCGGCGCTCGACCCAGGGGACAGGATCCTCTCACTGGATCTGACCCACGGCGGGCACCTCAGTCACGGCCACCCCGCCAATTTCGCGGGCCAGATATACGAGGTCGAACAGTACGAGGTCGACACGGAGACAGGGTACATCGACTACGAGGGCCTCCACGAGATCGCTGAGGCGTTCGACCCCGACATCATCGTCTCGGGCTACTCCGCCTACCCCCGGGAAGTGGAGTGGGACCGTATCCAGGGGACCGCCGAGGCCGTCGACGCCTACCACCTCGCGGATATCGCCCACGTCACGGGATTGGTCGCTGCGGGCGTCCACCGCTCGCCGGTCGGCATCGCCGACTTCGTGACGGGGTCGACCCACAAGACCATCCGCTCGGGCCGGGGCGGCATCATCATGTGTGACGAGGAACACGCCGACGACGTGGACTCGGCGGTCTTCCCCGGGACGCAGGGCGGCCCGGCGATGCACAACATCGCCGGGAAGGCCGTGGGCTTCGGCGAGGCGCTCGAGTCGGCCTTCGAGGACTACGCCGAACAGACGGTCGCGAACGCGGCCGCACTGGCCGCCCGCCTGCAGGACAACGGTCTCTCGCCGGTCTCCGGCGGCACGGACACCCACCTCGTGCTCGTCGATCTCCGAGACTCCCATCCCGACACGACCGGGAAGGAAGTCGAAGCGGCCCTCGAAGATGCGGGCATCGTCCTGAACGCCAACACGGTGCCGGGCGAGACGCGCTCGGCGTTCAATCCCTCCGGCATCCGCGCCGGCACGCCCGCGCTCACGACGCGCGGCTTCGACGAGACGGCCTGCCAGGAGGTGGCCGACCTCGTTGCCCGCGTCGTGGACGCACCCGCCGACGAGGGCGTCATCGCCGACGTGAGCGACCGCGTGGACGACCTGACCGACGAGTTCACGCTGTACGACTGACCGGACGGACCGCAATGAGTCCCGGGCGCGCACTCACTCGCGCTCGGCGCGGTGACCGGCCTCGTCGCAGAACGTCTCGACACGCCGTCGGAGTTTCCTAGCGCATCTCGGTGCAGCCGAGCGAGTCGGTTAGCTTTCGGACAACCGTCTGGCAGGTCTGGAACCGTTCGGTCGCGACTGTCTCGGGGTCGACGATGTTGAACTCCCCCTAGTAACCGGGTCGTCCTCGTCGGCATCGAGTGTTCGGACAGAACGGGGACGGACTGTCCGGCTCGGAAGTGGTTCTATACCGGACCGGTAAAGATAAATTACCACGACTGAATACCTCTAGCATGGGTGCACAATGGGGTTTCGAAGTAAACTGTACGACCGCCTGACGTGGGACGACTACGAGCGTCCGTTCGGGTGTCTGGAGTGTGGGGCGCGGCTGGACGTCGTCTATCACACCTGCCCGAAGTGTGGCAGTTTCGCGATCGAGCGGCGGACGCCGCCCGTTTGACTGCCGGCGCGCCACTGGGTATCAGCCCGGCCCGTGGGCGTGACACGGCAGGCACACCGGTCGTGTGAGACCGCAGTGAGACGGGGCAAGGCGGCCGAGTCCGGCCGGGAAGTCCGTTCGAGTGGGCTGCATCGGGACCACGAAGGCGGTGCGGGCCAGTCCGGCGGGCGGTTCTCACGCGGCTGGAACGGGGGCGTAGATATATGCCGTTCCATGGGAGACTTTGACACGGGATGTACAGGGTGCTTATTCCAGTCGACGAAGAGGAGAATCGAGCGGTAGACCAGGCGAGATACGTTACCAGCCTCCCGAACGCGGCGGCGGAGGTGACGGCGACTGTACTCTACGTGGTCCCGCCCGGGGAACTCGACACGGCGGACGAGGTGGCGTTCTCGGAGGTCGACTCGGCGGTCGCGGTAGCCGAATTGCTCGAAGAGCACGACGTGTCGGTGGAGCGCGTCGTCGAGGACGGCGGTGTCTCGGAGGAGATCGTTCGCACGGTGGACGAACTCGACAGTCACGAAGTCGTGATGGGCGGGCGGAAACGCTCGGGTGTCGCGCAGGTACTGCTCGGCAGTACCACCCAGGACGTGTTTCTCTCGACCGAGCGACCGGTGACCGTCACGGGGACGGGAACGGTATTCAGCGACGACCGTCGGCGGGTCCTGCTTCCCGTCGACAGGGACCCGGACCGAGCGCGTCAGCAGGCGGAGTACGTGGCCGGGCTCCCCGACGCCACGGAGACCGTCGAGGCGACGGTACTGTACGTGTTCCCACACCAGGATTACGCCGGTGCACCGGACCACGAGTTCGAGGAGATCGAGGCAGCCGTCGAGGCGGCCGCGTATCTCGAAGAGCAGGGCGTGACCGTCGAACGCGTCGCGACGGGCGGGGAGGTCGCCAGGACGGTGCTGGACGCCGCCGACGAGCGCGAGGTCGACGGAATCGTGGTGGGAGGCCGCAAACGGTCGGGCGTCCAGAAGGTGGTCATGGGGAGCACTGCACAGGACATCATCCTCTCGGCAGAGCGGCCGGTCACACTGACTGGGTGAATCCGACGACGCGTCGCTGGCCGGTCGACGACGGAGGGCGGGGACACGAGAACGGACGTCGGAAACGGTCGAAACCGTCGCGGCAGGAACGGGAGTGGTGATGGCGAGTTCGGGGGCGCTGTGTCCTCAGTCGTTGCCGGACTCGGCCTCCTGTTTGGCGCCGAGTTTGGCCTGCTCGCGGGCGCTCGGGTTGACCGACTCCTTGAACGGCACCTTCGCGGTGGTCGCGAAGACCGGTTCACCCGGTTCCTCCGCGTACTCGTCGGGGAGATGGACCTGGAACTCCAGGTCGAGCTCCTCGTCGTAAACCGCGTCGTTGAGCGGCACGTCGGTCTCCGCCTCGATCATCTCGGCGGGGACGAAGCCCATGCCGATGTTGGTCTCGAGGTCGGGGTTGTACCACGGCGAGGTGAGATAGCCACACTCCTCGCCCGTCTCGGGGTCCGAGATGAGCCAGAAGTCGGGCGCGTAGTCACGGATCGGCTCGCCGGCCATCTTCAGCCCGATGAGCTTGAGCTCGAACGGATAGTCACCGTTCTCGATCTTCTCTTTCTGCGCTTCGAGTGCCTCCTTGCCGATGTAGTCGGCGTCCTTGTCGTCGGGCACCTGGTAGCCGAGGTTGACCTGGAACGGCGAGGTCTCGTGGTCGAGATCCTGCCCCCAGGACATGATGCCAGCCGCGATGCGGCGGTGGTGCCCGGGCGCGATCTGCATCCCGCCGTGGTCGACGACGGCGTCGTGGACCGGGTCCCAGACGCGCTCGCCGTACTTGTTGGCTTCCTTGACGTAGACCTCGAAGCCCTCCTCGCCGGAGAAGCCGGTCTGGCTGACCAGACAGTCGACCCCGTTGATCTCGGCCTCCATCAGGCCGTAGTAGGGGATCTCCTTGACCTCCTCGCCGACGACGTCGACCATGACGTCCAGGGCGAGGGGCCCCTGAATCTGCATGGGGGCAACGTCGATCTCGTCGATCTCCACGTCGAAATCCATGCCGACGTTGACGCCCTGGAGCCACTGCATGAGCGTGGAGTCGGAGATGGAGAACCAGAACTCGTCTTCCGCGGGGCGCAGGAGCACGGGATCGTTCAGCACGCCGCCGTCCTCGTTACAGAGGATGACGTACTTCCCGTTCATCGGTTCGATCTGGCTCACGTCGCGGGTGACGACGTAGTTCGTCAGGGCCTCGGCGTCCGGTCCCTTGACGCGAATCTGGCGCTCGACGGCGACGTCCCAGATGGTGACTTTCTCGGTCAGTGCCTCGTACTCCTTCATCGCCCCGCCGTCTTCCGGCTCGACGAGCCCGCGCGGATGATAGAGACGGTTGTACACGGTACAGCGCCACGCGCCGTTCTCGTCGAAGGACTTGTGAAAGAACGGCGATTTACGGACGCGCGTCGAGACCAGCATCTCGATTCCGGGGTCCCCGGTCTGGCGGAGATTCCGGGGCACGACCCGGTCGGATTGGTCGACACTCGGATAGTTCGGATGGTCGTCTGACATTCCTATGCAACATGATGGCATATACCATTAAATGAACACGCTTAGCACTACTGGCATTTATTTGCGGTCGACTATTTGATCGGATGTTAGTACGGACACATTTCTGTTGGACCCGGAGCCCGTCACTCACGCTCGCCCCGGGCCGGCGTCTCCGTGCGATGGTACCGGACGATGTCGAATGCATTGCCTGCCTCGCGCTCGCTCTCTACCCAGCGGTCCCAGGCGACCGCAGGAAAGGTTGTGTCGCCCGCGACGGACTCGTCGAGTTCGGTCAGGAGCAGTTCGTCGGCCACCGGGAGGAACGTCTCGTAGACCGACGCCCCGCCGGCAACGTAGGCCGTCGTCGCGCCGGTCGCGGCCGCCGCCTCGATCGCCGCCGCGCGCGAATCGACCGCCGTCACGTCCCCGTCGAACCGGGCCGGGTCGCTCGTGAGCACCACGGTGTCCCGGTCGGGAAGCGGCCCGCCCAGTCGCTCCCGGATCGCCTCGAACGTCACTCGCCCCAGGATGACCGGGTGGCCGGTCGTCGTCTCCCGGAAGTGATCGAGGTCTGCCGGGTAGTGCCACGGCATCTCCCCGTCCGCACCGATGACGCCGTTCGCCGCGATGGCCGCGATCATCACCAGTCGCATCCAGTCGCCACGAACTACTCGACGGGTATTAAACACCGGCACCGCGACGGCCCGGACCCGTGGGCTACCAGCGGACGGCTAATCATAATTCGATTCCTGTTATATCTTTATTAAAGTAAGATACAGTATATTACCTCAGCGAGCCAGTACCTGCTCGGTGACGATGGTCGTTGCGGCCAACCTGAAACACCGGGTATCGGTTCGCGACCCGTTTTCGTACATTCTATGGGCGCAGAAGGTGGCACTACGCTGTCTTACTGGCTCCCACGGTGTTGCGCGGTCGATGGTGCTGTATTACGTCCTTACGGCCCGAAACGCTCCGGTCCAGGTTACGACGAGGAGGAGAAGACGGTGAACAACCCAACCCTACTCTGGGGATCGTCTCGAGGCGTATTCTCACGCATTCCTTTCAAATATATTTGTATCCTTTATTTTTTATCTTTTGGAGCGATGCCCGTTGACACGAGAGGTGGTAGCCAGTATCGCGCGTCATTTATACTGCTCTGGTTGTAACTACTGCTATGGGTACGGTCTCGATTGGGCCCGGTCCGGACGCCGCCCGCGCGTTTCGCCTCGGGATGATCACCGGGGCGATCGTCGGACTCTTAGCGCTGGGCGGCCTCTACTGGGCAGAGATGATCGCGCCGGTCGTCGCTGGGTACGCGCTCGTCGCGCTGTTCCCGATCTACCTCGTGTTCGTCGCGGTGATCCTCAGCCGGTGGCTCGGCTACGACAAGGACGCCACGTCGCTCCGGCCCGTGTACCGCTCGAAGAACTCGGACTGAGAACCGGGGCTAATCGTCCGGTCTGTTCTCGGCGATGGTCGCCGCGATGAGGTTGCGCATCCCGCGCCGCAGTCGTCCACTGATAGCTGTCGACGACAGCCCCATCTCGTCTGCCACCTCGTCGAGCGATTTCTCCCGCGGTTCGCTAAAGTAGCCCCGCCTGTAGGCGGTGTTCAGCGCCGTCCGCTGTTCGTCGGTGAGGCCGTAGGAGCCCTCCCCACCTGCGTCCTCGTTCCCGTATATCTCGATGATGTCGAGGGAGATATCGTGTTCCCGTGCGTACTCCCAGACCGTGTTGAGCGCCGCCCGATCAGGGAGTAGCAGGCGGACCAGCCACCCGTGCCCTCTCGTTTCGGTATGGATGAGAAACCCGTTCACTTCGGTCACGATCGGACTGATGAGTTTCGTATCCGGCGTGTGTTCGATGTAGTAGACGCCGGTTCCATCGGTCCAGTCGACGAGGTCGTACGACGCCACCGTCGGGTCCGAGTCGAGTATTTCCTCGAGGGCCTCGCGGTCGTCGTACTCGATGAGGAAGGGGAACGCCGTCACTCCGGGCATGGTCGTCCCCTGTGTGATGACCCTGATGTCGACCTCTTCGAGAGCCCGAATCGTCGGAACGAGCGCGAGGTGGTCGTGCTGGATGTGGAGTTTCGCTGTGATGGACATGGCGGCTTGCGCCGGGTCGGTCGCCAGCGACAGCCGCCCCCCGGCGGCGACCCATCGCGGCCCGCTCCCGTGATTGATTGCATGGATACACTTTAGCGACCTACATTAGTTTTTGTGTTGGGGAGACGATAATTGTGCGCGGGTCGAGTCGTGCCTTCGGTTGCGTGCGGTTAATGAACCGGGCCGCGTTACCGCCGTTAGGATGTCCGGCGACACTGGCTGTAAGGTCGATCGCGTCTGCGAGCGGTGGGATTTGACGATGGGCGACGAACTCCGCGAGCGGTGGAGAGGCGGCGAGAGCCTGCGCGAGCTCGAAACCGTCTTCAACGAGGCCGTCCTCCGAGCGGCCCTACAGTCGGCCGATGCGGACGTCATCGACGGCGAAGCGGCGAACCTCTACCGACTCCTGACCGACGACTCCGTCAGCGCCGGGCAACGCGTCGACGCCGAGGCACGCCTCCGCCGGGCCGGTCTCGACCCGACCGCAGTCACCGACGACTTCGTGAGCTACGGCACCGTCAGGACGCACCTGAACGAGTGTCTCGGCATCGAGACGACACGCGACACCCGGCTCGACCCCGACGAAGGACGCACCACCGTCCTCAAACTCCTCTCGCGAACGGAGTCGGTCACCGAGCGGACGATAGCACGGCTCACCGACCAGGGAGCGCTGACTATTCCGGCACCGTCGGTCACGCTCAGCCTCCGGGTGGCTTGTGATCAGTGTGGTGACGAGTACTCCTTCTCACAGCTCCTGTCCCGTGGCGGCTGTTCCTGCGGGGCGGACTGAGCCGGTTACGGGTCTGCGGCGATGGAGGCGGTCGAGACGACCGCGTAGTCGTCGGCCAGCACCGCCCGCTCCTCGGGGAGCACGGCCGCGACGACGTAGCGCGCGTGCTGGGCAAAGTGCTCGACGAGGCCGCGGATACGGTCAGCGTCGAACATTTCGACGGCGTCGACGACGACGAACGGGACCGTTTCGTCCACGTCGTGGGCGAGGTAACCCGCGAGCGCGACGACCAGCCCGATGACCTCCCGCTCGCTTTTGCTCAGGTTGTCCACGGTGTCGTCGTAGGCCCGCCCGTCCTCGGTCCGCCTGACGACGTGGAGGTCGAAGTCGGTCTCCGGTGACGCCCCGTTGCCGGCGACCCGTCGCTCGATCCAGACCCGTTCGATGGCGTCGTATCCGAGGGCGTCGAGGACCTCCTGCATCTGTTCGTTGAACGTCGCGACCAGCGTCCGTTCGATCTCGTCGATGCGCTCGCGTTGCTCGCGGAGGGCGTCGGCGACCGACGACCGCTCGTCCTCGATTTCGGGGCGCTCGTCGAGGGCCGCTTCGATGTCGGCGATCTCCGACTCGACGCGCTCCAGGTCGTTCGAGAGGGTGCCGCGCTCGTACTCCAGGTCACCGACCGTCTCGTACCACTCCGCGAGCCGGTCCGTCTCGTCTTCGGGCTCCGTGGCCCGTTCCTGGAGTGTCGCGATCTCCGACTCCAGGTCGGCCCGCCGCTCCCGGAGGTCGGCCAGGGTCTCGCGGCGCTCCTCGATCTCAGTCTCGATGCGGTCGCGGCGGTCCGCGAGGTCGTCGAGTTCCGCCTGCCGCGTTTCGATGTCGCGTTTCCGCTCGGTCAACACCTGAATGCGTTCAGTGACCGTGTCGCGCTGGTTGCGCTTCTCTTTGAGTATCTCGCGGACGGTCTCGACCTGTTCGGCGATCTGAGCACGCTCGACTGTGCTGCCGCAGGTCCAGCAGGTGATCGACTGCGAGGACGGGTCCAACTCCGAGACCACGTCGTCGGCCGTCATGCGGTCCGGGACTGCGGCTCCCTCGTCGAGGAGCCCGGTGTTCATCTCGACGATCGGGGACAGCGCGTTGATCGTCGAGGTGAGTTGCTGTTTCTGCCCGTGGAGCGTCGACAGTTCGTCCTCGATGTCCGTGATGGTCGTCTCCTCGTCGCCACCGCGGAGGTCGGCCAATCGTTCGGTGACCTCCTCGAGTTCGTCCTCCAGAGACGCCAGGGCCTCCTCGTTGGTACGGATGCGAGACTGGAGGTCGTTTCGCTCCGAGCGCTTCTCGGTCAGTTCCGTGGCCGCCTCGTCGTCGGTCGCCTCCGCTTCAGCCTCCAGTTCTTCGATGCGCTCGCGGTGATCGCGGAGGTCCGCGGTGACCGCGTCGATGTCGTCTTCGAGCGATTCCCGACGGCTCCGGAGTCCGGGGAGGCGCTCCTCCATCCGGTCGAGTTCGTCGAGGCGTTCGTCAAGCGACCGTTTCTCGGCGGTCAGTCGGCTAATTTCGGCCTCTATCTCCTCGGTGTCGACCGGACGCATCAGGAGGTCGTAGAGGTCACCGTCGGTCACCACCGCCTGCCGGATGGGGTTGGTCTCGGTCAGCGCGACGAACAGGTCACAGCAGTCACTGGCAGTGGCGTACGGGTCGGCGTCGACAGCGACCGTTTCGCCGTCCTGCCGTGTGAGGGACAGCGAGTGCGCCGCCCCGTCGAGGTCGAGCTGGACCGAACCGCTGTCGGCGTCGCTCTTGAGCGGCGGCACAGGCCCGCCGAGGACACCGGCGAGCGCGCGGAGCAGCGATGACTTGTTCGACGCGTTCCGCCCGGCGACGAGGGTGACACCACGCGAAAGCGGAACCGACGCCTCGGCGATGCCGCCGACGTTCGCGACCCGTAACCGGCCTTTCACCTCTCCGTCGTCGGTCGGTGCCGACGTTGCGGTATCGTTCTCTGTCATGAGTCGTGTCTGCTGGTTGCGACGGCCACGTGTCGAGCGGACCCAGCCGGTGCGGTGTCGGAACGGCCCACAGGCCCACACACCGGGATACGTCGCTGTGCACGGCTTGAGGCCCCGCACACGTGCCGTCGTTCCGTCCGCGGACGGTTCGGCCTGGAGTCCGGCCGCCCGGACCGCACGCGGACGACGTCACGGCCAACGGGCGACCCCTCCAGAAGCTACGTAGAAGGTCCGGACGACCGGATAAAAAGATGTTGAATATTACAGGCGAATTGGAATATAGAATCCCGTCTCATATTATGTGATATGGCAACAGCCATCACTGACGGGGAGGACGGGGTTACACACAACCTCGTACACGAGTGGGGCGGGGAAACCGCCGTGAGCGAGCGGATCGTCAGCGCCATCGCCGGATTCGAGGGGGAAGACCCCGCGTCACTCCCGGCGCTGTCAGAGAGCATCAATCCGGCCGCATTGGACGCGCTCTTCGATCTTGGTTCCGACGGAACCGTCCGACCGGCCTGTGTCACCTTCTCCTACTGCGGGTACACGATCGTCGTACAGAGTACCGGCCGCGTACTGCTCCGCGAAGACTGACACGTCGACCCACCCTCCTAACAGCCCCGAACGCGAACTCGACGACATACCGTGAATCCTACCCGTGGTACGGCTTGACAAACATACACGAAATCTTATCTTTTCACCCCTATTTATATACGCGGTATAGTACGCACGAAGGTTTATTCGGTTTCGAGTAGTATGTACAATCGAGATGGAAGACGAACCTTCGACGGCGTTCTACCTGCCGGCAGTCGCTCCCGAACCGGACTTCAGTCGCATCGGCGAGGTCATCAGTGACCTCCTTGACTACCACGGTGTCGTCCTGATCCCCGACACATACAACCAGTAACGACCGGACCGACGCCCCCTATTTTTATTAGGAATTACTGTTCGAAATCGTATATACCTGGCAGCTGTACAAGATCTTGACACTCGTGGGCACCGAAGTCGGTACCCCCACGGCGGCCGGTCGAGGGGTGCCAGTTGGGGGCTCACTGCCAGGGTTGACGATCCCGCTGTCCTTGTAGGAGAGTGTCACCACCCAGTCTTCGCCGGGTGTCTCTCCGCACAGTCGGGCACGACGGATACACCCACAGACACGTGCACGGCTCATGAGCCCCCTCCGCCGACTGACGGGGCAACCTCACCGCGTTCGTATCCTGATCGGCCATCGGAACTCACGGCGGAAACCGTTGAGAAGTTTCTCACGGCGTACGAGACTGCATACCAGTACAACGACGCACTCGCCGCCAACCCGAATAAAATCGGACGAACAAACGGGATTACAGTCAGAATCCAATCCGTCTCAGTTACGTCAGAACCCGACGGGTTCACCGCCACCGTGAGCGGGCAATTTCAGTCGGATATCATCGACGCGGAACCCTCGACAACGACGCCGGAGACACCGACGGAGACGCCCCTCCCGATGGGACATGGACCGATCGAGGCTTCGTACACGGTAACCGAGCGGAAGCTAAGCCGCGAAAGTACCGTCCGTGAGTGCTGGTAACTTTATCAGCGGACAAGGCGAATACCCCGAGGCTTGACCTCGGGGATGAAGCCGACAACTCGTGATACAAACCATTAAGTTGAAACACGTCTAATCAAGAGACAGCGATGGAACACAGTCACCGCTACCACGCCTACCCAACAGGAGAGGTAGCGGAGGGACTGGAACACCATCTAAATGTTCATCGCCAACTCTACAACCACGTCCGCTGGGACGACGAGAACAGTCCAGAGGACGATAAGCCGAGTGAGTACGACCAGAACAACAAACTCCCTGAGTGGAAACGCAGGTGGCCCGTCTTCAGTGAACTGCACTCGAAGGCCGCCCAAGCCACCGTTGCACGCATCCATCGAAACCTCTCGAATCTTCGCAAAAAGAAAGAGAAGGGGTACAACGTTGGTCAGCTCAAACGGCAATCACCCACCGACTACCGAAGCGTGGCGTACAACCAGTCCGGTTTCGACCTCGATGAAAAGAGGGGCCGTGACAGGTATGCGTACGTCCGCTTCAGCAAAATCGGCTGGGTCAAAATCCGTTACCACCGCCCGATTCCCGACCACGCCATCATCAAAGAAGTCACGTTCAAGAAGGAACGGACTGGCGAGTGGTTCGTCACATTTGGTCTGGAAACTGATGAGGCTGACCTGCCCGAGAAACCCGATGTAGACTCGCTGGACGCGAGCAACAGCGTTGGTATCGACCTCGGAATACTCAATTACATCCACACAAGCGACGGCCACACCGTGGATTGGCTCGACCTCGAAGACGAATACGACCGACTCCGACGAGAACAACGCAAACTCTCACGGAAAGAGAAGGGGTCGAGCAACTACGAGAAACAACGTCTGAAGGTCGCCAAGGTCAAACGCCACATCAAGCGGAAGATGCTGGACTACCAGCACAAGATTACGACGTGGCTCGTCCGCGAGTACGACGCCGTATTCGTGGAAGACTTGGACGTGAAGGGGATGCTCGAACAGTCGCAGAACGCTCGGAACAAGCAGGATGCAGCGTGGCGACAATTCATCACCCTCCTCGAATACAAAGCCGACCTGTACGGATGCCACGTCAAACAGGTTGAAGCACGAGGCACCACGAAAGAGTGTGCGCCGTGTGGTGTGGAGACGGCGAAGCCCATCTGGGTGCGGGAACACTCCTGTCCGTCGTGCGGATTCGAGACGGATAGAGATGCGAACGCAGCGATGAACGTCCTACAACGCGGCTTTTCTGAACTAGGGCTGGGATGGCCCGAAGACACGCCCGTTGAGACTGTGACCGCTACGGACACGACTCATTTCGAGTCCGTGTCTGCAAGTCACGTCGTAGAAACGGGAAGCCTCGGGGCTTGACCCCGAGGCGATTCACCAGGACCTGCCAAGTTGCTACATACGCGCCTTCTATCTTGCATGCTCCGATCTAATCTATTGTGGTACTGTCAGTTAGCGCCTGATGGATTCAGAGTGTCAACGTATCGCTGAAGCTTCGACCAGAGTTCGTTGATGTTCAGGTGGCTCTGATGCATAGACTGCGCGTACCCTACACCGCCAAACCCGATCTGTCTGATCCGCTCCATTGAGGACGGAAATTTGGACGGGCTGTTCGTCGTGGGCATCTATTGTGGAGCAAAGGTGTTCGCCACCCAGCCACCGACACGACCGAAGACCAACCCGAATACGGGCGATATGCACAGCACTACCCCGCCGGCAAAGACGAAGAACGCGAGTCTGGACGCCGACCAAGTCGCTGTCAGAGCTTCCGTAAAAACATACGTGAGAACTGCGATAACGCCACCGAGGAATCCAGCGCGGAGACCGGCCGCACTCGGAGCCGTCGAACGGCCGGCTGCGATAGCTCCAGCAACCGACGCTCCGATTATCATTACCGCACCAGCAATGGTCGATTCAGAGTTCGGTAGCCAATTCATCACAGCAGCGGCAGGTAGTGAAGCTCCTACACCGAGAATCGTAATCCGCCACACCTGAGGAATGCTACGAGTTTGGAGGGTTAGAGACATATCCAACCTAACAACGTACACAGCGCAGTCATCTAATCTTTGCAGAGTCGAGCGGCGGTTTGGCTTGACCACAGGGGTTCATATAACCTATCAAACGTATAGAACGAATCGGAGTGCCTATGAGTTGGCTGTGAATGATTCGACTTTGTAGAATGACCATCCGATTATCGAGAACGCCACAATAGTGCCAATCGCTGCGGGAATCGCGTCACCCGACCCCCACGACCACCCGAAAAACAGGTAGCCGACGATAGCGATCAGCGCTACGGTAGCCCCGATCATCCTGACCGCCGGTGAGTCCGAGCGTCCTCCTCCGGGCATATCCAATTGTTATGTATCCATGTATATAACTCCGCGACCAGTTTTGCGGGGACTGAAACACCGGGATAATGTGAGACTGATTCGATGACAGGCTGTTAACCAAGCAGACCGCTGTTCCAATGACACATTCCTGCTGACAGTCGATCCAGTACGAGAAACTTGAATTGAAGGTCAGAACATGGGAGAACCACCCTCTGAATCGTGCACTGGCGGGGTCGATACATACAATTGTTGGCAGATATGCCTGTGCAATGATGGAACGGGCGAATGCAACACTGATAGTATCTCTCGCGAGCAGTTACCGGCGTATCGGCTGGGTCACCGGCTGGCGCGTTTCTTCCGGCCGGCCTGGCACGGTATCGGCGAATCCCTCGTGAGCGTCACTATCTTGAGTCAGCGAGAGAATCCCGCCGTTCACGGCGTTGACGAGACGCTTCGCGTCTCGTTTGCACACCAGAACGCGAAGCGTTCTGGGGACGGGCGTGAATCGCGTAAGCTCGGTGCCGCAAACTACCAGACGGTGGCCGGCTGGAACCCCAACGGTTAGTAGCACCCATGCCGACTGTTCGCACACGGGTTCCGCCGACTCCCGATGGCTGGTTACCACGGGAGTCGGGCCGTCAACCACCCATGGCGACGGTGCTCCGCGAGCCCGGTCAAAAGGCGTGACCGGAGCCGGCACAGGAACCGCAAGGTTCGACTGCCGGGGAGAGAACCGCCGTTGAGAAACCGCGGGGCAATGACTTCCCGGTGGATGGGAGCCCCCGTGACAGGGCCACAGGACGCTCCCGAGCAAGGGTCGAAACCCGCCCCGCCGACCTCCGGAGAGTCAGTCCTGAAACCGACCGGCACCAAGCCGGGTTCTCTCTGTGCAGGGAAGCCGCGCCGTCGTCGGGCTTCGCCCGACTGCCCGAGGGATCTTCGATCCCTCTCCGTTCACGGCGCGGAGGATGTCACCACTCGAAACCACCCGGTCGGGACCCGCCAGTCGATACCATCCAGTCTGGACCACCCAGTCGGGACCAGGGTTATCCGTCCGTGACTGTAATTCACGGCCATGACCAGTAACGGCGGAGCAGACCTGTCGGACGCGTTTGACGACAGTCTGGAGAACATCCCGGAATCGGTCGACCGGGCCGCCATCGAGCGGATGCAAACCGTAGCGTATGTCCTCGACGATAGCATCCGTGTGCCGGGCACGGACTACCGTGTCGGTCTTGACCCACTGCTCGGTTCGATTCCAGTCGTGGGAGATATCGCCAGCGGCGCGTTCTCACTGTACATCGTGCTCGAATCGGCTCGACTCGGTGTCGGATACACGACATTGCTGGCGATGATCGCGAACGTCTCGCTCGACGTGGTTGGGGGCACGATTCCGTACGTCGGCACCGTCTTCGACGTTGTCTGGAAGGCCAACAAGCGCAACCTCGAACTCGTGCTCGAGGACCTCACCGACGACGAAAGCAAGGGCGGCCACGCCGACGACGAATCATCGGAGAGCGAGAGCGGGGGCATCGAGATCGAGGTCGAACCGACAAGTGCCTGAACAGTTGGCTCTGCGGTATGCCACATGATGTCAGTGCTGAATGAAACTTCTCCATCTCGCACTGGCAGATTCGCTACATGCGGTCGTTGTCAGACGTGTTTGTGCGAGTTGCACAGCGCTGTCCGAGTCCACAGGTCGATGCCGTCGGTTGAGACGCTGTAGGTGCTCGACGCCATGGTCAGTTGCGACTCTCGGCCGTTCGAGCCGATATCATCGGTCCGAGTCGCGGGACTACCCCTTTAGCTGAATGCAGGCGGTAAGCCCCCTTCCTCAAGGAGCAACGCAGGCCGAAGGCCGAGTAGCGCAGTAGGGAGGGGATACACCGCCGCCATCATCGTCGACACACTGTTCTATTCCCAACCCACAGGCCAACGCACCGATACATTTATGTTGAAACAAAGTTTAAACACAGGGTGATGGATCGGCACGAAATCAAAGGCCATGAAGTCATCGAAGGCGAGGTAAAAGCCACTGGCAATGGCGCACACGTCCTCGTCCCAAAACGGTGGCGTGGAGCAGACGTAAAAATCGTCAGAACCTCTGAGCCTGACGAGTAACCGATGAACTACAGCTACAGGTATCGCCTCACGCCGACTGAAGACCAGCGCGAGACGCTGGACTACCACCGCGATACCTGTCGCCAACTCTATAACCACGCCCTGTACCGCTTCAACCAAATCCCCGAGGACGAGGGCACCGTCAAACAGCGCGTCCGCACGATCCGTGATGAGCTTCCCGACCTCAAAGACTGGTGGGACGCACTCGCCGACATCTACTCGAAAGTGCTTCAGCCCACCGTCATGCGGATTGCGAAAAACATCAACGCACTGGGGAAGCTCAAAGAGCAGGGCTACAAGGTCGGTGAACTTCGGTGGAAGTCACCTCGGGAGTTTCGCAGTTTCACGTACAACCAGTCTGGCTTCGAGCTCGACAAGAAGGGCGGCCAGACTGTGCTGTCACTGTCGAAACTCGCGGACATCCCCATCGAGTTCCACCGACCGCTGCCCGACGACGCCACGGTCAAGGAAGTCACGCTCAAAAAAGAGAAGACTGGCGAGTGGTTCGCCATTTTCGGGATCGAGAGGGACACAGAACCGCCAGCCAAGCCATCGCTGGAGGAGATCGACGCCGAGGAGGTGGTCGGGATCGACGTGGGCATTCGGAAGTATGCCCACGATACAGACGGCACAGCGGTCGAATCACTCGAGCTCTCGGAAGACCGCAACAGGCTCGAACGAGAGCAACGGAAGCTCTCCCGGAAAGCATACGAGTCGACCAACTGGGAGAACCAGCGCCAGCGAGTGGCCGAGTACCATCTCGACATCAAACGCAAGCGGCGTGATTTGTTGCACAAACTCTCGAACTACTACGCTCGGGAGTACGACCTAGTCGCCGTCGAAGATCTCGACGTGAAAGGGATGCTCGAATCGCCGCGCAACAGCCGCAACACGGCGTCAGCGGCGTGGAATACCTTCACCGATATGCTCGAATACAAGTGTGAGCGGGAAGGCACACACTTCGTGGAGGTTGACCCGGACGGCACCACCAAAGAGTGCGCTCAGTGTGGTGTCGAAACTGAGAAACCGCTGTGGGTGCGTGAGCACTCCTGTCCTGCCTGTGGCTTCGAGGCCGACAGAGACGCAAACGCGGCGTGGAACATCCTTTCTCGCGGACTCACCAAACTAGGAGTGGGTCACTCCGAAGGAACGCCTGTGGAGACTGCGCTCCCTGCGGGAACCACCCCGGTTCCTGCAAAGCGCGTCTTAGAAGCAGGAAGCCCCACCCTCAGCGAGCGCGTCAGCGCGAGCAGGGTGGGGTAGTTCACATGGCTCCCTTGCGCGCTGTAGTACCTATCGAGAGCGTACTGGGTCCGGAAGTGGGCGAAGTTCTGGCGTCGTTCCTGACCGCTCAATCGTTTGGATTTCGACATTGTTCACTGCGACAGTGAGTGTTTCCCAGTCACTCGGGACATTCGCGCCACCGACAAGGCGAGTGACGGAACTGCATCGCGATTCCTCGGTCGGTTCACTAGACGGCGTGTCGCTACTGAACTCAGACGTGACGTTGAATCGCAAGACGTACTCATTTCCAATAGAATGGGTCAGCTCCGGTTCAACGTCTCCTAACTCGTCACAGAGCCTCACGTCAAATGTTAAATCCGCGGAGTCGCCGTCACTGACGATGTGAACCCACCCGCTGTGAGCCTCCCCTTCGCTTGGGAACGATGTACTGCTCTGTGAGTAAGCGAGTCCGAGGGAGCTGCCACCCTCGTCTGTTTCGCTCTCATCCGACGAACTCGGACTCCCGGAACTCGCCCACCCCTGACAGCCGGCGAGGCAGCTAATACCAGCAATGGAACTGACGGCCAGCACCTTGCGACGGGATAGTGGAGGGCTCATCGACTCAGTGGATGTGTAACCTTGGTAAGTGATTTTCGCCTGTCATCGATCTGTGCGTGGGAAACGATAGTCGACGTTTTGTCTCTCGTAAATATGCACATGCAATGAGTGCCAGTTACTAGAAATTTTGCCAGGCCAAACGCTGCGTCCTACGGATTACTAGTACTTCCCGATTCACCGCCACTGGCACTCCCACCGCTCGCGTCTGAGCTCTCACTGCTACTCCCGCCAGAGCTTCCGTTCCCCGATGCGGCTGCGGATTCAGAACTCCAGGCCATGCCCGCACTGTAGAGGGACGCTCCATCCTCGGTCGTGAGCGACACCGATATCGGACTGGTGACGGAATCGACAGTCCCCGCAGTCGGACGGTCCGCAGTCACCTGGAGCGTTCCAGTTGCCGCGTCGATGTACGCGTACCGGGTATCACCGGCCATGAGCGACGTATCGAGTGTCGCCGTCGTGGTCGTGTTGTTCGAGGTGACACTGATGGTGGTGTTGCTCGGGACGTGATCGCCGCCCCCATTCCGGACGACCAGATACGAACTGTTCTCAACGTTAACATCTAGTTGCATCTGTAATGTTGCTCCCGCCGGCACGTCGTCGAACCAGTCCGGCTTGTCCACGCGATCGACGCCCGTTCGGAGCAGTGTATAGCTGTACGATCCCGTTTCACGCTCGGTGGCCGCGGCGACTGTGAAGCTCCGAATCAGTCCGGACTCACTGACGACGAGACGACCATCGAGTGAACCCACGTCCGTGAGCGGACCGTAACTGTCAGCAGGCGTGACGAACGTATCTGCCGTCAACACGACCGTCCCATTACCCGTCGATTCGTTGGCGACCGTGAAGTTCCCCGCCGCGAGATACTCCTCGACGCCCGAAAGGACACTCAAGCGGTCATCACGGCGGTCGTTTGTACGGTAATTGTACTCCCCGTCTGCCCTCGTTCGGATGACTCGCGTCGTGTCGTTGCTCCAGAGATCGAAGTCAACCGCGTCGTCACTCGCGGACCGCGAACCCGTCAGTTGGTACGTCGTGAGCCCGGCTCCGACCACGAGGTCAAACGTGGACTGTTCGGCCGAACTCTGCCGACGAATCCGAACGGCACCCCCAGTCTCGGTCAGACTCGCTTCGTTCGCGCGTGCCAACGCCGTCGCGTTCGTGAGCGTCCCATCCGAGACACCGGGGATGCTCTCACTCGAAACGGTGGCTGTTTCGTTGCCATCGGTCGGTTCGGTTGGTGACGATCCATCCGAGACACCGCGGGTGGTCTCACTCGAAACGGTGGCCGTTCCGTTGCTGTCGGTCGCTTCGGTCGAAGGGTCTGTCTCTGTCCCTAGTCCGCCCATACACCCTGCCAGCACGACTGCTGCAAGGAGTACAAGAACGAGTGCTCGTCGTGTCACGCTGTATGCTTCGACACCACAGGGGAAAGTCTCTGAGAAAGGACAAACTGCCATTTGAGTGTGGATTGTTCTCAGTGAGCAAAAGTAATCCAGTCTAATCCAATGATCACCAAACTCCAACGAGAACGGCCAGCTCGAACGGCGACGGACTCGCGGCAGCACGCCCCACCGTCAAATGGCCTCCCACTCCGGCTGCTCAACGTGTCGAGTCCAGAACGACGTGTCGAGATACCTATCATCGATGCCAGTCGTTCCTGACAGCCGGGCGACCCGCTGGACGGTCGCCCAGAGGAGCCGCTGCACCGGCAGAGGTGCCATCGGTATGATCGTCTCGTCGTACAGGTCAGCCGCCACCGCGAGCGATTGCAGCGGTCCCGGGCCAGGATAGGTGTTATTCTCCTTGTTGCCACGCTCGTGAGCCAGTCCCCAAGTGGTGTAGAGTCCTTTCACCGTCCGCATCGATGGCAGCTCGGCTTTGAACGCAACGATTTCGTCGGTATCGTTGCGGAAGGTGTGGTCCTGCCCTGGTTCGACAGTCAGCGACTCTCCAGGGGCAAGCTGGATCGAGTCTCCCTCGCGGACGATGGTGACTGTCCCCTCAAGCGCCCTGAACGTCTCTGTCGTCGGATGATAGTGGAGCGGTGGCTCGGGAGACTCTGGCGACACCCACTGGATCATAACGGGGTGGTCGGTCTCTCCAGACTCCGGCCGCTCCAGGAGTGTCGCCCACGTCCGATTCACCGGGTCGGAAACGAGCGGGTGAGACGACTGTCGCAGAAGGACACCGGCAGTGCTCTCGGGATTCAATTCGAGTGTCGGTCCATCAGTCGTCGCTCCAGCCACGAGCGGGCGACCGGTCCGCATCGTTTCGTTTCCGTTTTGATCAGGGTTCTGTCCCTGATCACGTGGCCGTGTCCTGGATCCCATCTCTGTCTCATCGGACGGTCCGATACGGAATGGAACTTCTGTGAGGTATACCTGCAGGGTTTATGACCCCCTCGTTTGAGTACAGGACGTGAAACACCTCCGGGTCACCGTCCACGTCGATGACGACTATACACCGGAATTTTTCGAGTTACTGGCTGATTCACCGGCCATCGCGGAAGCTCGTCTGGTTGACTGGAGTATGACGGCCAGTGAACAGTCCACGCTCTTGTATATCGTCGATGGAGATCCAACCCCCTTCGCCGAACAGGCGGCCAATACCGCTGGCATCGATTCGGTAGAACTGTCCGATACCAAACAGGGTCGAACGTACGTGTTGGTCGTTATGCGACCGTTAGAGACGCCAATGTTCGCTGCCATCCACCGAGCAAGCACACAGGCGGGTCTTATCGTCCGCAAACCGATTATTTACCGCGATGGTACGATGTCGGCTCGCGTCGTTGGCGACGCTGGGGCACTCCAGCGTGCCCTCGAAGCGGCCCCAGATGGCGTCGAAGTACAAATCGACACAATCAGCCAATTCTATGGGCATACGGACGATCCAGTGGTAGGGCTAAGCGACAGACAGCGTGAGGCAGTCGCAGTCGCGCTCGAACTCGGCTACTACAATCAGCCTCGTGGGGCGACCCACGAAGACGTCGCCGCTGAACTTGAGTGTGCGCCCCAGACAGCCAGTGACCATTTACAGAAGGCTGAAGCGAATATTATCCGTGCAGTGATGGACGAATTCGGAGGTGACGCGTAAGTCGCCTCACATCGATACAGTTGCGCTCCAGGGGGCTGTCAGAGAACACTCCAGATGGAGTGTCTCTATTTCGCCAACCTCCACGTATGTACTGAAAAACTCAACCTATCTGGACGGAGCTCTGTGCAAGAGACGCGGACACACTGAGCAGTGAGAGAGCACGTTCGGCACCAGGCTGGGAATCGGTCAGTTCAGAGGAACGATGTATCGTTTCAATCACCGACCTACCCAGTCTCTGTCAGGAGCTGCGTGCTGAATACAGGGCGCATAGTTAGCAGTCGTAGTAAGAGTGCTCTGACGAACTCTGCCGTCTGGAACGAAGACTGTGACTACCCTCGCATCAAATTCATCACTTCATCGACGACGTCCGGTTCAACAGCAATGACGTAGCGGCTGCCGGGTGTCAGCGTCGTGTCCGGGCGGGCAATCCGCTGGCCGTCGTCGTCAGATATGATCAACGTCCCCGCAGGAAAGCGCACATCGGTCAGTTGCTTTCCGGCGGCCGGGGCCCCCTCTGCAACGCGAACGAGCATGATGTCGAGGGTGCCCGTCACGTCCGCCAGCGTCTGGACGTCGCCACCGACGATTTCGTTCGCCGCCACTTGGGCGCCGGCCCGCTCGGGGAAGAGGACCGCGTCCACAAATCGCGTATAGGCCTTGCCAGCCGCGCGGTCGATGCGCGCTACGGTTCGGATATCGGGATTGAGCTCCGAAGCGGCTAGACAGACCGCGAGGTTCAGCCCTGTTTCACCCGTGAGGGCCGCGATCACGTCGGCTCGCTCGATGTCAGCCTCTTCGATGATGTCGGGATTTGTCGCATCACCCTGGATGACCGTCGCTATCCACTCGTCGGCGATCTCCGAGACGATCCGTTCGTCGCGTTCGATAATTGTCACATCGTGGCCACGGTTCGCAAGTATCTCCGCTGTCTGGAAGCCGACGCGCCCACCGCCTGCGATGATGGTGTCGAGATTGCTGGTCATGGTTCAGTCTTCAGCCTCCGGTGTGATTTCGGTATCGGTCGTCGTCGGGCCGCGTTCCGACGGCGCTCGCAGCCGCTCAAGTGCGAAATAAACGAGGCCCCCAAGCAGGATCCACGCCACGCTGAGCGCTAGGGCAAGCGGGTCGGTCCGGATCAGGTACTCCACGAGCACCCCGGCCAGAAGCAGGTTGAGAGCGATACCGAGCAGCGCCGGAACCGGGTAGTAGGGCATTTCGTAGGGGCGGTTCATGTTCGGTCGCTCCCGACGGAGTCTGATCACCGCGACGTTGACGATGATGAACGACAGCAGAAAGAACAGGCTCGCCATATTCCCGGCGCTCTGTGTCGGGAGTGCCACTGACCCGAGCATCACGACCGCGCTGGCGAGGATCGCAACGAACGGGGTCCCGTATCGGTGGTGGATCTGACCGAACGAGGGCAGCAACTGTCCCTCTCGACCCATCGAAAACGCCACCCGCGAGGAGGCGATTACGACCGCATTGAGGGCGGTCAGCGTCGAGAAAACCGCACCGAAGACGATGAGCGCCCCGCCGTTCTGGATGATTGGTAGTCCGGTCGGCATGAACGACGTCGCCGCCGCGGCGATACCTGCCTCGCCGGCGTCGGCGAGCCCCTCTGCCCCGAGCGTCCCGACGGCGACGGTTACAACCGCTAAATAGACTATCACGGTCGCAATCAGACTCACGAAGATCGCTTTCGGGATGTTCTCACGGGGGTTCTCGACTTCCTCAGTGACGGTCGTGATGAGGTCGTAGCCCTCGAATGCGATGAACGTCAGCCCCATCGCCGGCAGGATGGCGGCAGCGCCGGCTCCCTCCGGGAACAGCGGCTGGAACTCGGCTCCGGAGAACATCGGTGAGCTGAACCCAAAGGCGACGAACACGACCAGGATGCTCACCTTGATAATGGTGAACATCGTTTCAGCGCTTCCACTGGCGGCCGTCGAGACCGCGTTGAGCGCCACCAGACCGAGAACGGCAACGAACGCCAGCAGGAACGCGAGTGGCACCCCCATTTCAACGACCGGGACTACGACAGCTCCCACCTCGTCCGGCGGCGGAACGATTCCGTAGACGTGCAACAGTTCGAGAAAGTTCGGCGCGAAGCCGAGCGCGTACAGCCCTCCCGCGATCATATAGGCGAACCAGAGCATCCAGCCCATAATGAACGAGGGGAGATCCTCAAAGATCTCTCGAACGAAGGCGTATCCACCGCCACTTTTCGGGATCGAGGCGGCCAGCTCTGCATACGAGAGGCCGGTGAATGCGGTGACGACGCCGTTCAGCGCGAAGACGAGAATCGCGGCCGGGCCAGCGATTTCGGCGGCCAGCCCTGTCAGGACGAAGATGCCAGCCCCGATCATCGCCCCCATGCCGATCATCGTCGCGTCGAGTAGCCCGAGCTCGGCCTCCGGGGACCGGGTCTGGCTACCGCTCACTGCTCATACTCACCGGTTCGCTCGTCGGGTATCATACGGTACGATGTTCTGTTAATCCACTTTAATAGCCGGGGTGGATTCTTCTATGTCGAGAATCATATTGGGATTTGGTAAATCCTTATACCATTCCGCGGCGCTCGGGGGTCCGCAACCAGTCGCTTGAGATCAAAATACGGTCGAAAACGGGACACCTGGAAAGACCAAACGCTGAACCAACCGAGTCGATTACAGAACTTCTGACACCGGTGGGGGTTGGGTAGAGTTGCTGACTACATCCTCTGAACTGACCGATTCTCAGCCTGGTACCGAACGTGCTCTCTCCTGCTCAGTGTGTCTGCACTCTGGGTAGTTCCATCCTCAGTAACCGACGACTCTGCGAATCGTCGATGCCACCCCTGGTGCTGGTATTCCCCGTTGCCACCGGAGTTGCTACCACTGAAACAGCGTGTGCAAATTTATCAGCCCCTTCTTCTATACCGCGAATACAATGCAGTTTACACTGCGTGGAACACCAATCGCGGTCACCCCGCTGATGGTGATCGCGATCGTCATCGGGCTCGGTGTTGCGGGCTACGGCGGATACGACTACATCCAGCAGTCGAACGCCGTCAATGACGCTGTTGCCGTCGAAACGACTGTCACCGACACGGAAATCAGTTCGTCCGACGGCCGGAGGCTTTTCTATCGCGTCACCGTCGAACACACCTACCAGTACCGCGGCACCGAATATACAAGCGATCAGGTGTTCCCCGGCACGACCAGTCCGATGTACACCGTTCGGAGTGATGCAGAACGCGCAATTGAGCCGTACGAGTCCAACGCAACGACAAGCGCCTACGTCGATCCGGGCGCTCCAGGGCGGGCGTTTCTTGAACGGCAGACGACGTTAGCTCCCCTCAAATTCGTGGGATTTGGGGTCCTTATCGTCCTCTTGACGACGCTTCATGCCGTCGGCGCACGCAATCCCGGCCGGAGTACGGAGTTACGCCCGACGAGTGAACGCGAACCGACGCGTCACGAGACGTTGTTAGGGGTTAACCGTGACACAGTCAGCCGACTCAGTAAGCGTCTCTTGCTGATTGCACCAGTCGTTTTCCTCGCTTCACTCGTCGGCACGGTGGTCCTCGTCTACACAGCGGAATCGGCGTCAATACAGGCTGGTCTAACGGACTTGGTTGGGCTCACGACACTGACAGCGTTCATTGCTGCACTCGTATTTATTGCTGCACTCGTGTTCTACGGAATCTGGTCGTTCACCGAGTACCGGCGACTCCGTGAGCGGATTCCGGAGCCGCGGCCACCGAGTCCGTTCCGACATCCCTCTCGGCTCGTTACCATTCTTTACACCAGTGACGGCCTCGACACCTACGGGCGACGGGTGAAACTGACCGGCTTCGTGTTTGTCGTGACCGCGGTTCTCGCCGGGGTGCTCGTATTTCTCCTCGTCACAGCATCGTAGCCACCGATCGCACGGGACGGTTTGACTCTGGTCGAGGACCGGAGTATATTTGCACATCCACCCCACCCGTCGGTAGCTCGTTCGATGAATCCTCTGTATTCAGTAATCGGACTGGGTGACCTGCTCGTCGTTGTTCAGGGCCAGGTGCCGGCCTGTTCACCAGCGCTGATGACTCGCTGAATTGCAACGACATACGCAGCAGTTCGAAGCGACGGGAGTTCGCGTGATTCATAGGCGTCAACGAGGTTCCAGAATTGGTCGACGATGGTTGTATCGAGCTGCTCGTTGACGCGCTCTTCTGTCCAGTAGAATCGCTGGCGGTTCTGGACCCACTCGAAGTAGGAGACGATGACGCCACCCGCGTTGGCTAGAATATCCGGGACGACGAGGACATCGTCGTCCTGTAGAACGTCGTCAGCGGCCGGGGTAATTGGACCATTTGCGGCCTCGGATACGATGTCGGCCCTGATGTCGTGAGCGAGCGATTCATCTATCGCGTTTTCCAGGGCCGCGGGAATCAACAGATCGACGTCCAGCGTCAACAGCTGGTCGTTCGAGAGTTCCTCTGCGGCATCGGGATATCCGACGACACTCCCGGTTTCGCGTTTGAATTGCTTGACAGCGGCTGGGTCAAACGAGTCGTCTGTGTAAATACCACCACTGGAGTCCGAAACGGCAACTACGTCGGCCCCCATCTCGTAGATGAGTTTCGCCGCGATCCAGCCTGCGTTACCGAAACCCTGGACGGCAACTGTTGCTCCCTCGAGACTCTTATCGAGGTAGTCGAACGCCTCACGCGCTGCGACGATTGTGGACCGACCTGTCGCCTCGACTCGCCCCTCACTCCCGCCACTTGAGATATCTTTCCCGGTAATGACGCCCGGTTCGGTCGTATTTTCCAGTGTCTCGTAGGTGTCTTTGATCCAGTTCATCTCCCGCTGTCCCGTGTTGACATCTGGTGCGGGAACGTCACGGTCTGCACCGATAAACGGTGTCAGTTCGACCGCGAATGCACGGGTGATTCGCTCGAGCTCGGACTCGGAATAGTCGCTGGGATCGATGACGATTCCACCTTTCCCGCCACCGAGTGGCACATCGCTCGTCGCCGTCTTGTAGACCATCCAGCCCGACAGCGCTTTGACCTCGTCACGTGTCACCTGCGGGTGGTAGCGGATACCGCCCTTGTATGGACCGCGGTCACCGTTGAACTGGGAGCGGTATGCACGAAACACCTCGATCGAACCGTCGTCCATCTCGACGGAGAGATTCGTTTCCAGCACTCGCTCCGGTGTCTTCAACCGGTCGATCTGTCCCTGGGCTACATCCAGATATTCAGCTGCCTCTTCGATCTGTGTCCGGAGACTCTGGTACGGATTCACTTCGGCCATGTGAGGACCACAGCAATCTAACTACCAAAATCTGTCCATCTAATTTCTAATTATATTTGATATTTTACTTTAGATGTCTCTACTGTAAAGGCGAAATTTCTCGTCCAGTGGATCTTTTATTCCTGAATATTCACCTCAGTATCATATTCTGTTAATAAACGACGGCCCGATTTGCGGGCGACTTGTATTGTCACCTCAGTATCAAGAACGACTGCCTCCCCGATCCGTCGACTCCCGGTCACGGGCACTTCGATCCGGTCTACGTCGGAGATCAGACAATCACGACGGTCCCGCATTTCGAGCAGGACGTCTCCGCTAGGAAAGTGCCAGATTTGCGTGACCGACTGAAAACACGGCAGTAATGTCGGCTCCTCTATGTACCTAATACCTCTCGACTTCTCTCTAAGCTCGTTACTACCAACCATTTTTATTATATTTAATATCGGACTCCATCGAAACGGCTCACGGCCAGAGACCTCGCGCGTCGTGTGCGTCAGCGACTCGCGACAGCGCGACGATATACGTCGCATCCCGCCAGGTTACGTCGTGATTCTCGAACTCAGCACAGACGTCGTTCCAGGCGTCCAGCATCTCGCTTTCGAGTTCATCATTCACCCGCTGCAGCGACCAATACCGACGATTGATGTCCTGAAGCCACTCGAAGTACGACACAGTGACACCTCCAGCGTTCGCGAGGATATCGGGAACTACCGGGATCGACCGCTCCCTGAATACCTCGGCTGCTGCGGTCGTTGTCGGCCCATTCGCGCCCTCAACGACGATGTCTGCCTGGACTTCGGGAGCGGTTTCGTCGGTGAGAACGTTCCCGACAGCAGCTGGGATCAGGACGTCGACGTCGAGCGCGAGCAGTTCACGGTTCGACAGTGTTTCGGGGACTTCGTGTCTCGCGACGGCTTCCGGTTCTTCGTCGTGGGAGGGTATCGACCTCGGATCCAGGCCGTCTGGGTCGTAGATCGCACCACTGACGTCGCTGACCGAAACGATGGTCGCACCCCAGTCGTCCAGCAGTCGTGCAGCGTTCGCACCGACGCTTCCGTATCCCTGGATGGCAACCGTCGTCTCCGTGAGATCCCGGTCGTAGTAATCGAGAACTTCCCGTGTGACGATCGCGACGCTCCGTCCGGGGGCACCCTCACGTCCTTTGCTTCCGCCGATGACAGGTGGTTTTCCGGTGACGACACCCGGAATCGTCTCGCCTTCTTGCATCGAGTAGGCGTCCATGATCCACGCCATCGTCTGTGGATCGGTGCCCATGTCGGGCGCTGGAATGTCCCTGGTCGGCCCGATAACGTGGCGAATCTCCTCGGTGAACCGGCGACTGAGTCGCTCTCGTTCCTCGTCGCTAAGCGCCTTGGGATCGACCGCGATGCCGCCTTTCGCACCTCCGAACGGGAGATCCATGACTGCACACTTCCAGGTCATCCACATCGCCAGCGCGACACACTCGTCGCGGGTGACCTCTGGCTGAAAGCGGAGACCACCCTTGTACGGACCACGGACACTGTCGTGCTGGGCCCGATAGCCAGTGTACACCTCGACGGTCCCGTCGTCCTGTTCGACCGGCACGGTCACCTCCTGAACTTTCTTGGGGTGTTTGAGCCGTTCGATGACGCTCGAGTCGATATCGAGGTGTTTTGCCGCACGCAGGAGTTGTCGTCGAGCTATCGCAACCGCTGATTCGTCATCACTTGCTTCCTGCCGGTCGTCGTGGGTGCCCGACGAGTCCGTGCTCATCGTCACTCGAGTGGTGTCTGTCGGTTACGCATCTCGCCCCCACACTTCGGGCAGGGACTCGGATCGTCTTCGGCGACGACGACAGCTCCACAGTCGAAACACTCGTACGGCGTTTCCTCGTCGGGGGTTTGCGTGACGTCTCTCATGGTGATTCACGAGCGCCTGTCGCCGTCACTCGGCACTCACCCGTTGCTACACAGCGGACACGCGAATAGCAAGCAGTTCAACAGCGAACCGATTGCAAATAGAGGGGTTCGTTATTGAATCTCTGAAGACGCAGCCACCGACACGTTCCGGTCCTCGAAGAGCCCCCCGAACAACTTCCGCTGGACGGCCCGGATATGCTGGTAGAAGGCCGTCGGTGAGATATCGAGAGTCGCCGCGACACTCTCACCGGTGTTCTCCCGCGGGGACTCGAAGAACCCACTATAGTAGGCTGTCTGGAGGACTTCCAGCTGTCTGTCAGTGAGGTCCGCGAGGAAGTCGTCGTAGATATCGTGTTCGGCTGCCTGATCGAGTGTCTGCTTGCTGTGGAGTTCGACATCCCCGAACGTCTCGCGTACCAGTTGGGTAATGGTTCGGATATCGATGCTCTCCGGAACGTCGATTGTGAGTGTCGTGGTCGAATCGTCGGCAAGCGCCCCACGGAACACGGCACCGTGGCCGGCGAGCTCCAGCGCAAAAAACGGCTTGGTGAGTCCGAGCCGTACCACGCCACCCTTACCGTCCTCGCTGATTCGCTGGACGCCGTCGATGCCGAGCAGGTCGGTTGCCGCGTCTTCGACGGATTCAATCGCACCTTCTTCGACGGTCACGAACACGTAGCTTCCGTCCGCAGTTTGCTGGACGCCGCCCTGATAGGAGAGGGTACAGCCGGCTTCCCGCGCGAGTTGTGAGAGGATGAATGTCGAGTCGTCGATATCGAACTCGATACGCGTCATCGAGGTCGTCAGGAGCGCGTTCTTCCGTTCGATGGCACTGATTGCCGATGCGATCGTTTCCCCGAGTTCGCCCAACACTGCACGGGCAGTGTCGTCGAACGCGTCCCTGGTATCCGTGTAGACGGTCAGGACGCCGTGCATGACATCATTGTAGACGAGCGGAATACTCAACACGGACATGAAATCCCGGGTGAGCGCGTCAGCACGCCACGAGTCGTCACGGAGATTGGATGCGACGTTTGGAACCAGTGTCATCTCACCGGTCGCCGCGGTTTCGCCCGCCGGTTCCGTCCCCGAAGCACCGACCTCGAAAGACCGGGCATCGAGGTACCCCTGCTCCGCACCAGCCCACGCCCGTGCTTCGATTGTGTCGGTCGTGGAGTCGACGGTCCCGATCCAGGCGAAGCTGAATCGATCGTCGCTGGTCAGGAGTTCACAGACCGTGTGATCGATCTCGTCACGGGTCTCGGCCTGAACGAGCGCCTGGTCGATCGCCCGTATCGTCTCGTTGATCCGGTTGAGAGTCGTCAACTGTTCGTTTTGCTGTTGTAACTGCCGGTCCTGTTTCCGGAGCTGTGACTCCCGGGTGACCCGATCGAGCGCCGCTTCCGTCGTCGCAGCGAGCAGGTCGGCCAGTTCCCGAGTCACCTCGTCGAAGACACCAACCGTGTCCGACCCAGCGACGAAGACACCGTGATCGCCGAGCGGAATGTAGCTCGCGCTCCTGAGGTCTGTCGCCTGGTTCTCGAGGCGGTCGGATTCGTGAACGTCCGCGAAAAACAGCGTCGACCCGGAGATGAATCCGTGGCCGGGAAGCGTCTCA
Organism: Halorientalis marina; assembly: GCF_023028345.1. Taxonomy (GTDB): domain Archaea; phylum Halobacteriota; class Halobacteria; order Halobacteriales; family Haloarculaceae; genus Halorientalis; species Halorientalis marina. The sequence continues at coordinate 214,124 of NZ_CP095488.1, forward strand.
TCATCCGCGTGCACCCGCGGGAGCGGGCCGTGAAGGTCCCGCATCGCCCGCGAGTGTGCGGCGGGACGCAATTCGTTGGAATCCGCGTCGAACAGGTAGACAGCGCTCGCCTCCAGGTCGAGTACCGGTGACACGTTATCGATGACCAACTGTGCGACCTCGTCGTGAGTCCCCGCGTATGGAAACTCCCGTGCGAGTTCCTGCAGTGCCGCCAGCGACTCCTCGCGCTGTTTGCGCTTCGTGATGTCACGACAGCTGTAGAGAAGTGTTCCGCCCTGAATGTCGACCTCCCTGACGGTGACCAGCAGCGTGTGTTCCCGGCCAGCCTTGTCAGTCGCGGTACACTCGATGTTCTTGAGAATCCCCTCGGCCGCGAGTTCCTCACGGTCGAAGAGATCCTCACCCAGGAGTTGATCGATTGTCCCCTGGTCGTGAATCTCCTCGGCGGTGTACCCGAAAATGAAGTGGACGTTCGGGCAGACGTACGTGTATTCATCGTCCTCGTTCGTGATGAGGACGGTATCGGTCATGTTATTGAGCGTGACACGATGGAGTTCTTCAGATTGTCGCAAGTCGCGTTCGAGCGTGACCCGATCCGTGATATCGACACCCTTGACGACGACCGACGTTACGTCACCGTACTCGTCTTCGACAGGCCGGACCGACAGGTCGATTACCTGCCGAGGATGCTCGTCTTGCGGATCCCAGATAGTCGCATTGCCAAACGATCCCGCGAGCGCACGCGACACGAGCTGTCGAACGTCATTCTGGACAGCAGACGAGTGTGTCCACCACTGGGATTCCCAGAACTCCGTCCCGATAGTGTGGTCCTCGTCGATCAATTCACGTGCCATCCGGTTCACGCGTTCGATTCGCCCCCCGCAATCGAGGACCCACGTCGCAGTCTGTGTGTCGTGGAATGCTGCGTCGAACTGTCGGCCTCGTTCGCGACGACGGTTCGTTTGCTCCGCAGAACGGAGCGCATCCTCGATGCGCGGCACTGCGCTTTCGATGGTCTGAGCCACTGGCTCCTTGACGACGATGTACTCAGTGACGCCCGCTGCGATGGATTCGCTAGCCACCTCTTCGTCGCCATCTGCCGTCCCGAGAAGGACTGGCAAGGTCGTCGTTTCGGCCCTGACGTCTTTCAGAAATTCGATGCCGGTCGTGTCGGAGAGCGTGTATTCCGTGACCACACAGTCGACTGTACGCTCCCGGATCGCGTCCAGTCCATCGGATGCTGTCGTTTCCCTCTGGACGGACGAGTCCATGTCTGCCTCGATTGTTTTCGTGAGTTCGTCCAGCCACGTCGCCCGGCCGACTACAAGGAGGTGCGACGTCTCGGCTGCCGACTCAGCACGAATCATGAATCCGTCGCGTGTCCCGAATAGCGATAGTTTGTCCTACTGCATCGATACGAAATCCGCACCTCTCGTTTTCTGCTGGCTCGTGGATTCACGATAGGTTAATAATTCAACCCCCGGCTCACAAAAATTGTTTGTTACTGAACCAGATGGGATCGATGCCACTACCACGAGGATCTCGCAAGCGTAACTAACCACGATACCGAAAGAAACGTTCCCTCGGTAATGCATTCCTCGAGCACGAGAGCAGCAACAAACCGTTTCTCGTGATCGGGTTCGGTGTCCTGTTCGTCCTCGGCGGAGCGTATTCGGCCTTCGAAGAGTTTTATCGATGATCGCAGTTACGGAACCTCTTCACGGGCAACCTCGCCAGAAACACCATCGACGGTGGCGGTGACGGCGACTTCGCCACCGCTCGAAGCGACGTGGACGGTGAGAGACGAAACGACTCCCGGTGTCGTCGTCGACGCCTCGCTGTCTGCTTCCACCGCTCGCACAGTTACCTCGTCGGCGTCCACGGCCTTGACGAAATTGACGCGGACGACGCCCTGATCTTCTCTGTAGGAAAACTCGAACGCGTCGTCAGGGACTGCATCAGCTCCCTCTTCGGGAAGGTCGCGACCGATCTGGGCCGTGGGTTTAGGGGTTGGCTCCGTTGATTGAACGAAGTCGATATCGACGCTGTCGTCCGTGAGCGCGGTCCTCACTGACAGACGGATCCCATCGATAGTGATCGAACTCCGCTTCCCCGACATCGCGAACTCGCTTTCGACCTGATCCTGTGACATCTCGTCCACGTCGTCACTCTCGAGTGCGAGGCCGGTTCTGATCTCCCGGCTCTCCGGTGCGAACGTCAGCGAGGAGAGGACGTCGGCCGATCGCCTGTCGAACCGTGTTCGACAGCGTCACCAGAACGCGACGCGTTCTGGAAGCTCTTGGAGCCGTGCTCCACGGCGTTCCGGAAGAGGTTCTCGAACAGTCGCCGAAGGCGACCAGGATCGGCCGATGTCGTCGGAAGCGTCCCGACCACGTTGAGCGTCGCTCCTCCCGTGTCGACGGACTCCCAGGCGTCCTCCGCGGCAGTCCGGATGGAAACCCCATCGGAAACGTTCAGCATCTCGTTTCCACGTGCAAGCGTGAGGACATCTCGTATAATCTGCTCCATCCGATCGTGCGCATCGGCGACCGCATCGAAATGCTCAGCGTCTCCCGTCTCCCGTGCCGCACGGAGGTGCGCCTTGGCGACGTCGAGCGGATTCCGCAGGTCGTGGCTGATCACGCTGGCAACCTGCCCGACCCCAGCAGTCTCGGCGGCGTCCGGGTAGCTATCGAGATCGGCGAAGACCAGATGGCCCGTGTCGTCACCGGAGGGGACGATTCGTGCGAGGAACGGGCCCGATCCGCCGAGTCCGTCGAGATAGATGCTGGCGGCGTCCCCACGGACGAGGTGGGTTTCGGGATCGGCGTCGCCACTCGGACGGACGGCGCTGAAGGCTACGAAACCCTCTCCGATCCGGGTGTTGGCCGAGAACCCGTCGAACGTCGCCTCGAACGCGTCGTTAGTTGCCGTGATTCGCGCCGCGTCGCTTTCCACCACGTATGCAACGACTGGATCCGGGTGAGCGTCGATCGGAATCCCGAATCCGTGTTCTTCCGTCATCGCTGGCACTCCGCACGTAGCCCCCTGTAACGGACACAGCCCGACGAGACGGCTGAGCACAACAATCACCACTCAGTTCCCCCGGCCGAGTGAATACGACCAGAACACCTCTCAATTGGCACTTCCGGTACGGGACGTGTTGGGCCACAAATAACAGTTATATGACAGCATCGGCCTGGGCGGACGTTAAGTGTTGTTCAATGCTGCTGGGTCAGAAACAGTGATTCCGTGTTTATACCAACTCGCCTCCTCGACTGGGATGCAGTCGACCGCTCGAAGCTCTCCAACCCATGACCGCAACTCAGTTCACCACAGACGAAATTCCGACGGATTCCGATGCACCGTTCCAACTAGAGAACAAATACACGCTCGATGTCGCCGTCGACGGATCTATCCTGGCAAAGGCAGGCTCGATGATCGCCTTCACCGGCGACCTCTCGTTCACCGGCAAAGGGTCCGCAGAAGGAGGTATCACCGGCTTCATCAAGGAAGCAGCCACGGGCGAGGGGACGCCCGTAATGGTCGTCGAAGGCGACGGCCACGCGTACCTCGCCGACAGTGAAAAGAAAGTCCAGCTGCTCGAACTCGACACAAACGAATCGATCACTGTCAACGGTGAGGACGTGCTGGCGTTCGAGTCACGCGTGTCCTACGAGATCACCTCGATGGACAGTCTCGCCGGTATGTTCGCCGGCGGGTTCACGAACGTCTATCTCGAAGGGCCCGGCTACGTCGCCATCACGACCCACGGTGACCCGATCGTCCTCGAACCGCCCGTCAGAACCGATCCGAGCGCGACAGTCGCCTGGAGCGGGACGACGCCGGACGTGGACGTCAACAAGAACCTCTCCGACATGGTCGGACAGGAATCGGGCGAACGGGTGCAGATGAACTTCGACGGCAGTGGCGGGTACGTCGTCGTACAACCGTACGAGGAGCACGTCGGCCAGAACTGACACGGATCTCGGCACAATCCCCGTGTCGTCCAGGCCCATCTTCTCTGCCGATCTGTCCCGGCAATCGGGCAATTCGACTACTGAACTTTCAGGTCGCAAGCATCGCCGACGAGGGCGTCGCTTCCGGGTACGACCACATACCCGGACACTCTTTTCTCGAACGCCAAACACGGTTCCACGTGGTGTTTTGCTAGGGTGAAACGGCAGTGACCCTGCCGTCGGATACGGCTCGTTCACCCGGAGCACGGACAGTCAGTTGCCAACGGCTGAAGCAGTTGGCTTTCGCGCGTTTCCGCTGTGACGGCGGGCGAGAGAGCGACGAGCGACTCGCAATCGACGCTCCACGGAGCGGATCGAGTTCCGTCGATCGACCACTCAGACACCCTTGCTGACGGTGTACCAGCCGCCATCCCAGGTGAAGACGTATTCGACGACCGCTTTGATACCGACGAGACTGTACAACGGGAGGAGTATGGGCGTGAGGAGCCAACCGGTCCCGATCGTATCCAGCCTGCCTGCCCGTGCGTCGTAGATACGCATCGCCAGTGCCGAGGCGAACAGCGTCAGGACTGGCAGGACCAGCCACGACGTGACGCCGTTGAGAACGAGGACAACCGCCTTCGAGACTAGCGAGAGCATGAAGAGGTTCCCCAGCACCGATCCGGCACAGATCAGCGGTGAGAGGACGGATCGATAGGTCCGCGGCGTGCGACAATCCAGAACGAGACTGTGGAGGACCTGAGCGTAGCCGGTCATCCACCGCTTGCGCTGGCCCCACCAGTCCATCAGGGTGTGCGCCCCCTCGATGGTCGAGGTGTGGGAGATGTCCTCGACGACATCCAGGTCCGCCTCGTAACACTCGAACGCGAAGTCGTAGTCCTCGGTGAGTTTCGCCGGATCGTACCCACCGACCGATTCGAAAGCCTCCCGGCGCATGACGACGGTGCGGCTGGCAGCCATCGTGAAATCGGTCGCAAGCATGAGGAGGCGCTGACTGAGATCGCCGAGCACGACGGACTCGTAATACGCCATCGTCTCGACGAGCCCATCCGGTTCCGGGACCGTTCGCCCCTGGACGACGTCACAGTCGTCGAGGTTCCCAACTGCGGCGGACACGAACTCCGAATCGACGCGTTCGTCGGCGTCGAAGACCGCCAGATATGCGGTGTCGGTTTCTTCGGCAGCGTAGTTGATCGCGCCGGCTTTGCTTCCGGGGTTCCGCGTGTTCACTAGCAGACTGACGCGCTCGTGCTGGTCGGCGTACTGTCGAGCGCGTTCGATCGATGGTTCGTCGTCCGGTTCAGCGACGACGAGGATCCGGAGGTTCTCGTATTGGCTGTCGAGCAAACTCTCGACACTCCGGTGGAGGACGGCGGCGTCACGATACACTGGAACGACCGCCGTGACCGTTGGTCCGTTTGTCGGGAACCAAGCGGTACTGGTCAGCCCGACCTGGCCGAACAGCGTCAGCACTGACAGTCCGAACAACCCAGTCACGGTCAAGCAGGCAACGACGGCTTGCAGCACGACGACGGTGCCGACACCGATGATGGCTGGTGTCGCCACCGCGATAGTCATCATCCCTTGGAGATAGCCCGTTAGACCCACGGTCGTAACGACCGTTACGAAGGCTACGGTGCCAGCTGCTTCACCACAAGTCGTCGGGACGAGGTCTCGGAACCAATTCGAGACCCGTGATACCACTGTCTGAAGTTTGTCATGGACTGCTCTCCTGGAGGGTGGGCGAGGGCGGGAACGCATCTCTCCCTGACCTTCACAGCAAGGTCGGTTATTATACCAGACACTGTTTCAGAGTCAGCAGATCTGCAATCCGTTACTTCAGTCCACTCAGTTAACAAGCACTGGACGAGAGATGACGGAGTACCGCTTCAGTCACTTCTTCGCACTCGTGATGGACCCAATGTGACGCGCCAGGAAACATCCGTAACTCTCCGTTTTCACAGTGGTCAATACTCTTTTCAGCCATCGAAGGGACGAGTGCGATGTCATCTTCGCCCCAGCAAATCAGCGTCGGCTGGGTAACGGTGTTGCGTGAGGGGTTTTCCGAACGACGGAACCCACGGTACCAGTTTATCCTCGGTTCGATGCCGGTGTGCCGCCAGGCCGCCTTGTAGCGGGCAATCGTTTCGGCGTCGAACGTGCCGGGATTCGACGTTATTTCGAGCGAATCGACCATATTGTCCATGTCGTTCCGACGCAACAGCCATTCGGGAAGCTTCGGTACCTGATAAAACCAGACGTACCAGCTCCGAGCGATCTGTTCGAGGCTCGACCGTAGGGTATCTCGATACACTGTCGGATGCGGGACGTTGAAGATCCCGAGTCGATCGACGACAGACGGATGACGGAGCGCGACGTTCCAGGCGACGAACCCGCCGAAATCGTGCCCAACTACGTGGGCTGATTCCCGACCCTCCCCGCGGATCAAGTCGCAGACGTCGGCTGCTAATTCTGATTGGCGATAGGCATCGATTCCATCGGGAGCCTGACTCAGATTACAACCCCGTTGGTCCGGGACAACCACACGGAAGCCCGCTTCGACGAGCGGACGGATTTGGTCACGCCAGCCATACCAGAAATCGGGATGCCCGTGCAGGAGGACGACCAATGGCGCGTCTGACTCCCCAGCGGCCACGACATGTAGCTGCACGTCATTAATATCGCGATAGGTGGACTCTACACCGAGATCGGCTCGTAACGACGCATCTGTGTCCGTTGGTGTCTTCGTGACTGACATGGATCGAAATTCGACCCGCTGCTGGATGTGGTGACTGCCACACTCATGAGGTTGCTTTATACACCGCTCGATCAGAATCGCGTCGGCTAGGATACCTTGGAACAAATCGAGCCGTGTGGCTAACGAGATTCTGGACGAACTCAGTTGGAGTATTGTCCGCGTGTTTTTGCGAGATCACGTCGTTAGCGAACTTCAGGGGGCCATTTCGCTAAACACACGCCCTTCGAATTTCCTGATAGCTTCACTGGCTGAAGCCAGCCAGAGACACTGGGACGGCACAACACATATTGACACGACAGGAGATGAACCAGATAGCGTGTCCGACGTGCGAGATCCGGAAGCGCTCGCAGACCTGCTCGGTGACGAGTGTGCGCGCACGATCCTCATCGAGGCGAAAAAAGAGCCCCGCTCGGCGGCAGAGCTCAGCGACTGCGCCGGAGTCTCGGAACCGACGGTCTACCGACGTCTCGAACGACTCCGCGAGTACGATCTCGTTACCGAAGACATCCAACCAGTCACCGACGGGAAGAATTACAAGCTCTATCGGACGGAACTCGACGGCATCGAACTCGACCTCAGCGAGGACGGCTTCGAAATCACAGTCTCGCGTCGTGAACGGATGGCCGACCGCTTCACACAGTTCGTAGAGGGTACCTGATATGCTCGATGGACCGCTCCAGTCGATCGATCTCGAAACGCTCCGAACAGTTCGCCAGGCCAGCGAGGCCATCATCATTCTCTTCGGGCTGGCGATTAGCTACATCGCCTACACGGCATACCGACAGAATCGGAGCCGCCCGATGTTGTTCATCGCGGTCGGGTTCGTTCTGGTGTTGTTCGTTCCGGGCGCTGTAGCAGTTGTCCTGTTTCTGGTGCTGGGCGTGCCCAGTCCGATCGTCAACAGCGTCAACCAGTTCTTCGAACTCGCAGGCCTCGGACTGATTCTCTATGGACTGTGGGTGCCACGGCGGGACTGACACTGTCGACCGCTCCGCGATACCCACGGACGGGCGACCGAACACTGATCGTGTGAGCATCCAGACCAGGCCGTCGCAAGTTGGCATTCGAAGCGTGAACGGACGAGCGCGATCAGTGAGTCAGAGCGTGCTCGCCGTCGAAAATTGAGTGTATGTTTCCTGCACGATACGGTGCTGAAACAGGCACAGTCACTTGGAGAGGCCTGCTATGGTGCGGTCGAAGTCGTTCCGGGACCCCGGCGCGGATCGAGCGAGCGCCCGTCGCGGGAGAGAAGAACCAGCGCGACCAGCCAGGTTGCGAGGGCCATACCCAGCATCACGATGTCGGGAAAGCCGCTGGACTGGATGACGTCGACAGGAATCGGGTACAGTGTACTAGAGGCGTTGATGCTGGCGTGGAACAACATTGCGAGCAGGACACTGCCGCCGGTGCCGTTGAACAGCCACGTCAGCAGGACGCTGAACCCGAGAACGCCGACGGCGTAGGGCAGGAACGACTGGCCGTACTGCGAAGAGGCCTGGATGGCAAAAACCGGCAGGTGCCAGACAGCCCAGACGACGCCGATGACCAGGCTCGCCCCGGTCCCACCGTAGGCCGCCTGCAACCGCGGGAGAGCGAATCCACGCCAGCCGAGTTCCTCCTGTCCCCCGCCGAGAAACAGGACGAAGACGAACTGGACCGGATACATCGGGAGTCGCTGGACGAGCACCGAAAGGTCCAGCACGCCGCCGCTGGCCGCATACAGTGCCGACCCGACCGGGATCATCGCGGGCGTGAGAAAGAGTGCGACGAAATACCACTTTGGATGCTGTCGCCAGTCGAGGACGCTCTTCAGGAGGGCACGCACGGTGCCGTCACCGCGCCACGTCATGATGACAGCCGCAATGGCTGGGCCGAAGCCGCCGACTACAATCGGGAGCGTGCCGAGTCCGGCAGGAATCGCGAGGCCGAGTGTGTCTTGGAACGCCAGCGGGAGCCACATCGCCCAGGAGACACCGAGCGTCAGCGCGAAGAACGCGACGGACTCGCGAAGGGCTTTGCTGTCGTCGAGCGATGCGTCGGGGCCGACGGGCATGGCAGTCGTCGTTGCCATAGACGAACGTAAGAGCGGTAAGAAAAAGCCACCACGTGGCTGGCTTCAGTCGCTGAAGCTAGGCCCCATGGATTCACATACTCTTCACCTGGTCGATAGACCACGTTCTTCCAGCTCGGGTTGCGGCGAAGCCGCAACCACTCGTAGCAAAAACGTGGGCGAAAAACGCCGACTGGTCGGCTTCGCCTCGCAGTCGGTGAACCGCGTTCACTTCGTTCGCGCGGATGCTGGCCATCCGTTTCTCGGTCTGACGGTCCACTCACCGAATTTTCGGCGTACACGACACCTGTGGATCGATCTCTGACACCCTCGATTTGGGTATGTATGTTGTCGCTCAGCGCACGAGTTCGGTGAAGACCCGCTCTTCGACTTTTCGAAGGTGTTCGCCGACCGTTCCCGGAGAGATTCCGACGACTTCGGCGACGTCCTCGAGTGACCCCTGGCGAGGCTCGCTATAGTATTCCAGTTCGACTGCCGCCTCGAGTACTTCTTCCTGCCGAGCCGTGATCATCCTGCCGAACGACGACGTATCGGCCTCAAAGTCACCCATGTCGATGATCTCGAACGTGGTGTTCTCCCGTTCGTCGACGAATTCGGATTGCCGCCTGAACGTCTCATCGGTTCCCAGGTACGTGACTTTGAGATTATCGTCGGACGTAAAGTGGATCGGCGTATCGACGACCAGAAGTGATTCTCGCTGAAGTTCCAGGGCATGCCGCAGTTCCTCGGTCGGTTCGAATTGGCTCACAGCCATCCAGCGGTCCTCCCCGGCAGTGAGATAGTTGAGAACGTGCGGGGAGCCCTCCATGATTTGCCTGTACCGTTCCTGATCGCCGCTTGCCTCGGCAAACAGCAGTACCGTCTCGTCTCCAAGAAGCTCCACGTGGTGAATGGCCCGCCGCTCGATAGCGGACTCTTCCGTCAACTTCTGTCCGAGCGGATGGAATGCACTCCCTCCGCCCGGTTTGACCAGCACCGTGAGGTACCGCATATGATAGCGTAGGGCGCGTTGTATTAAATCTCCAATGAAAGACACAGGCACTCTCCGGACGGTGTACTGCCAGGGAGTGTCTCCTCACGAACTTTGACGGTTTTCCGCGGGAATTCCGAACCAAGGCGGTTTTCGACGGAGGACGATCGTGAAACCGCTGCTACGTACTTATATCCCACCACTGGTGAGGCAGTTTGCCTACTGTCGTGTGCCGAGAACTGTCTCTCGTGGACGATGCAAGAGCAGAAGCCCCCGACCACCGACCGGCTCCCTGACGAGGCGGTCACAGCCCTCCCTGATGACGCCATTGTCGACCGCGAATCACACGAGAATGCTCCTGCAATTGTAATCCGGGCCGACCGGGTTCAGGCAGTCCTCTCGGTGCTTCGCTCGACTGGGACCTCGTTGAACGCAAACCTGGCGAGTGCCCACATTCCAACGGCAAACCGGAGCAGGTATGGAGTGACTACGACGGCTACCACCGTGACGACCTGCCAGGGGCTGACCCGGTCGTGGGTGCCCGTGAGTCTGTACAGCACCCACGCTCCGTAACAGAACGCCGCGACTGCGGCCAGGAGTGTGGCTATCGTGAGGAGACCTGCGACGATCGAAGCGGGATTCTCCTGTGAGATCGGCGCGTTCGTGGCGACGACGGTGAGCGACGCGAGCAGTGCGAGTGCGGTCACGCCCGGCGTGCGCCACTCCGCTCGCCCGGCGTAACTCCGGACGTACACTAGCCACGCGACCGGGATTGCGAACGATCCCGCGTCTCTGCCGACTTCCCACACCCACGCGGTCGTGACCAGAGCCGACAGCCCCGGGAGTGCCGGCACGAGGATACAAACCGCCCAGAGCGTCGACGCAGCGAGCACTGCGGCGAACGGACGCGCGCTCGGCCTGTCCGAACGGACTGCGACGCGAAGCGGGTACCCCAGCGCCGTGACTGCTACTGCTCCCGTCACCACCGCCACCGTTGCTGGCACCGTGCTCACGTGTGTGCACTCACGCTCGCGCGGGCGGAAGAACCCCGATCCACGGTCGGTCTCGCTATCACACTCCGACGCGGGGTCGCCAGGAACTTGTACAGCAACAGACCGTTTCAGGCTCTGAAACGGACACCGAACACCTAAACAGCAGACGAATCGGCCGGTTTATACTTTTGTCCGATTGTCCGAGTCGGAACAGCCGGTTCCCGGTTTATGTTGGTAGGAGCCAGAGATGAGTGTGCAATGGTCCCAGACAACCTGCGTGCTGCCCTCCTAGCAGTCACGTTCGGCTCGCTGTTGGTGTGTTCCAGTGTCGTTACTGGAGCAGCCGTAGCGAGCCAGCAACCGACTCCAGAACAGTCTGTACAAACGACACAGTCCTCCGCCGACGGCAACGACTCGTCGGCCCCCGATGGCGATGCAGTTGTCGAGACGTTCCGCGACCGGTTCGCCTCGATCGAGACCGTCGTCATGACGGTGGAAACCGATATGCAACTCAACGACGACCAGTCGAGGACCACCGAACAACGACTGTGGGCGGACTACGAGAACAACCGAATTCGAATAGAAAGGGAATCCAACGGGACGGAGACAGTCACTGTCCGCAACGAGAGTAAGACGGTAATATACAACGCCGACGAAAACACCGTCAGTACATTCGATAACACCGGCAGTGTCGGCTCCCGAACAATGGTCAACGGAATTCTCAACAACACCGAACTGACCTACGAGACGACCGAGCGCCTCGACGGCGAGCAGACCTATCGGTTGAGTGTGACCCCGAACGAGAGCGCGATGGCCGGCCCTGACTCGGTTGAGACCACCCTCTGGATCGATACGGAGACGTACTTCCCCGAGAAATTCCACAGCGTCAGCGACAGTGAGAACTTCGACTACGAGATAACCGGCGAGTTCCGAAACGTCACGGTGAACGAGGCGATTCCGGATTCGCGGTTCGAGATCGACGTTCCCGATGACGCCGAGAAGCCGGATTACGCGTCGAACATGGAGACGTACGACTCCCTGACGGCGGTCGAGGACGGCACCGATCACACGGTTCCCGACCCGGACGTGCCCGACGCCTATAGCTTCACGGAGGCCACTGTATTCAACAGCTCGGACCACCACAGTGTCAGTCTCCGGTACGAGTCGGACGATGGCGATACAATCAGGGTCTCCGCCAGTGGCGCGATGGAGTTCGACGAGGACGAGCGAGATTCGTTCGAGACGGTTGTGGTGAACGGTCACTCCGCCTACTACACGGAGTTCGAGTTCGGCGGGAACACCACCTCGTCACTGATGGTGACCTGTGGCGACACCACCTACACCGTCTACGGTGACCTATCGAAGTCAGAGACGATCGATATCGCCGAATCACTGGACTGCGAGTAATACACGTCGGCACGCCGTTAGGCTCGCCCCAGTGATTTCATCGCGATTCGTCAATATGTCCCGCGTCCCGGGTCAGGGGAGACGTGCTCGGCCGCGGTACACCTGCCAGCCGTCCTCGGTCGCACCGTGGGTGTAGCTCGCAGGCAGGTCGATCCCCCAGACCCGGAGACGGGGCTCGACGTTGTCGACGTCCGTGCCGACGTATGGGCCGTGATCGAGGAGCGTCGGGTGTACAGTAGCGTGTTCCAGCCGGAAGATGGGGGGTGCCTCGCCGGCATCCAGCGGGGCACGGTCACACTCGATGCGGACCCGGAAATCGGTTCGAAGGCGCTCGTCGGCGGCGTCGTCATCGATTCACACCGGGACGGCGTGGGGCTGGTCGCTGGGCAACATCGCCGTGACGTAGGTGGTGGTCCGCTTCTCGAACAGGTCGTGGAGTGGCTCTGAGACGGGAGCCAGCATACCGGGGTACGGCTGCGCGAGTATTAGCCGCGTTCCTGCAGGAGGGCACGTTCGACCGCGGGGCCCACCGAAACGATCCCGCGTCGATAACGGGGTCGGAACCGGGTCCAATGCGTTCCTCGAGAACGTCCCGGACGGCACCGTGGCGCCCGTCGACGAACACCGTCGAGACAGAGTTCCGCGGGGCGACCTCGTCGACGACCTGTCCGAATAGTGATCCCGTTTCGTGGTGAACGGCGGAGAGGATGTTACCCCTGCGCGGCGATATCGGTGAACGTTATTCTGACCGTCGTTCCGTCGTCGACCTCGAAAGAAAGCGTATCGTCGAGTGCATTGACTCCCCACTTGAGTTGCCAGAGCCCCAATCCGCGTCCGTGCTGGAGGTCGGTTTCGGTTCCTGCTGCTAGCGACTCGAGTTCGGTCGATGGAATCCCGGGGCCGTCGTCGCTGATATCGATCCTGTGCCCATCGGCTGTCGACGTTATCGAAACGGTGACGTTCGACTCCGCGTAGGTGATCGCGTTCTCCAGCGGACTCACCAGCGTCGTCCGCAGTATCTCGGCATCGGTCTGGACCGTCGCTGTCGACGGGAACTCCGTGTCGACGGTGACTTCACCCGTCTCGAACTGTGAGAGCAGTTCTGGAACGACCGACGTGAGATCGACCGCCGTTGGCTCGGGGTCGCGAGCCATCAGATGGTCGATTCGCCGGGCGCGAGTCCCGATCGCCGCCAGTCGATCCGTTGCTGTCAGCACGGACTCGGCGTGGTTACCGTTCGTGCGCTCGGCCAGTTGCTCCGTGTGGCTCCTGATCACGTCGAGTCGGTTCCGGAGGTTGTGTCTGAGCAGCCGATTGAACACTTCGAGCCGTTGTTCGCGCTGTTCGCGCTCCTCGATAAACCGCTCCAGATCGTCACGCATGTCCACCATCGCCTCACCGACGGGTCCCGGGATTTCTTCGTCGAGCGCCTCGTCGTCGAACTCTCGCTGGGCGATCTTCTTCGCCTGTTCGGTGATCGTCTCGATGTACGCTTTCGTCCTGAACAGACTCGTTCTCAGTTGCCCGACCTCGTCGACCCGGTTCTCGTCGGGGATGTCCACCGCCAGGTCACCCTCTGCGATCGCCTCCGCCTGGTTCGATAGCCGCCCGATCGAACTGATCGGGCCGAAGTGGATTATCCCACTGATCAACAGGAAGCCGACGACCGTGAGCCCGATCAGCCCCGCGAGATCGGTTCGCACCTGCTCGGTTACGGCGAGTGCACTCGATTTGGGCACCTCTTTGACGACGACCCAGTTGACGCCGTCGCTCGGGACGCTGTGGTACCCTCTTACCTCGGTCTCGTCCAGTTCGGCACCGCTGAGAGGCGCGAACTGATTGGGCCGGTCCTCGATCCGTGACTCGACCTCGGTGACGGTCGCTTCCCCCTTGTACGGACGAAACTCGTTCGGGCTCTCCTTCTCGAACATCACGTACCCACTCACACCGCCGAGAACGACGGTGCTGGTGCCGTTGATCGCATCGGCCGCCGCTGCGACCCGGGTGCTCGGATGGTACTCGCCGATGAGCACGTGGTCGCCATCACGCGTCGGCGAGGCGATCGCGACCGACATGCTACCGTTGTCCAGATACACCCACGAGACGAGTGTATCCGTCGTGCTATCGAACTGGAAGGCCACCTCCTCGCCGCTGACGGTCTGTCCCCAGTCGATCCCCGTCGCAGCCAGCGGTTCGCCCGCCAGCGGATCGGTGCTGGCGACGACCAGCTCCGTCGTCCCGTTCGACGGCTGCTCTTCCGGGCGGGCGACGACGTGGAGGCTGACGAGTTCCGGAGAGGTTCGGTTCAGCTCGTTGGCGAGGGTGTTTTCCGTTCGCGTCCGGTTCGACGGGTCGATGCCTTGATGCGAGGACAGCAACCGGACCGACTCCTGTTCACCCTCGAACCATCTGGCGAGGCTCTCGGCTTCGAGTTCCGCGTTGGCCTCGACGGACTCCAACTGCTCCGCCGTCACCCGGTCGGAGACCTGCGTCGCGATCACGATCCCCCCAGCAATTATGACCATCGTGATCACCAGTGAGACAGTCAGGAGCTTCACCGCGTACCGCGAGCGCACCGACTCCGGGAGGACCCCCTTACTGTCCATGAGATATTTTTTACCGAGGAGGAAAATAAAACACACCCACCTTCCTTCAGCGAGGGAGTCCCGCCGTTCACGTCGTTGACGAGACGCTCCGCGTCTCGTTCGCACACCAGAACGCGAAGCGTTCTGGGGACGGGCGGGAATCGCGTAAGCTCTGAAAGGCAACCAACACTCACTGGCCCGGCCAACTCCCAATTATATATATAGCAAGTGCCACACGCGGCATGTAGATGGAGATTCAGCGTACCGCTGTCGTCAAACTCTCCGTCCCCGACGAGCGCCGCGACGACATGAAGCGCACCATGAACACGTTTCGGGACGCCGCACAGCGGTTTGCCGACCGGGGATAGAAGGGCGACGACAACGGCTACGTGATTACGTCGCGCTCTCGGCTTCAGCCACTCGTCTATGACGACATACGGGAAGACACAGGGTTCCCCCACTGGGGGTTGAGCCCACGGACACGGAGAGGTTCGCAGGTTCGTCGTCACGGTGGACGATGACCTGCGTTTCGGACTGTGCCAGTACAGCCCCCGCCTCGGACAGCGGTTTCGAGAACTTGCCCAAGGCTCGTTTGCCAATATTCAGCGCACCGTTCTTGTCTGCGTTGTCGTCCAGCCCACACTCGGGACACTCGAAGCGCCCCTGCGTCTCACGGACGCCCTCGCAGGTACAGCGGTTGCACGTGTTCGACGTGTCGTATTCTTCGACTAATGGAATAAATCAAGTCACGCCTGAGCTAGAGATACTTGCGAAATCAGTATTGAGGGGCCTCACGGCTGCGAAGCTAAGTTCAAAAATGAGGGAACACACGCCCTTCGGCACGGCGTCGCTTGCCGGATGACGAACAACGAAGACGGGAACACGCTCTACGATGTCCGGAATCGGTTCCGGCACCGAAGTATTCAGCCGACCGAACAGATCTACGATCATATTATCGAAGCATGATCCAGAAAGTCTGGAACAAGAGTAGAGCGACGGTGATGGCGCCGTTCTGGCTCATCGGCGGTCCATCCTTGCAATCCTCGCGTATTCTCTATGTCTTTAGCGGGGTCTGGTATCTTCTGATGGTGTGACCGGCATCGAATTGTGACGGAGGACGAACGGAATGAGACACCGTCACACGTCGTCGGGTTCGAGCGGCACCCGGTCGATTTCCAGGTCGTCATAATCCTGTTCTGTACCGAGGATTCGCTCGCCCATCGTTTCGGCAATGGCGGCGTGTATCGCGTCGAACGTGGTCATGCCGTGTTCGTCTTGATATGTGGCCGCTTTCAACACTGCCTGTTGGTGGTCCTCGGGGACCACGGGAACCATGTCGAGGAGGTTGGCGACGGCGCGAACCCGATCAATATCGTACTCCTCGGCCAGGAGAAGGAACTCGGTGTAGGCCACGATCGACGTAACCACCTCGTGTTCCGTGAGTGCCTCCTCAGCGTTTTCCTGCAACCAGTCACTCTCTTTCGCGAGCGCCAGGAGAAAATCAGTCTCGACGTACATCAGCGCGCGCCTCCTCCGTCGCCTTCGCGCGGGCTCGCTCACGGAGTTCGTCGACACTCTCGTCCTCAAATGCGTCGCCGACAGCGTCGCGGAGCCCCTCGAAGGGGTTCTCGTCGACGGGGATAAGCTCAATCCGGTTCTGGTATTCGACGATATGGAACCGCTCGCCGTAGCGATCACGGAGTTCTGACGCCAGGTATAATCGGCCTCGGTCGTCGGCTTCGACGGTCATACTGATACATCTGTGGGAAGAAAACAAAAGTCTTCCCACGGTCTGCGGATCTTTCCAGCCGCTACCGATCTATGTTACTTGATTTCTCGTCGCTTCGGAAGCCGTGTGTAATTAAACCGGTATTTCGGAACCCCGTGTCTTCAATTCGAGTCTTGCCGGTTTCTCAGCTACCGTCCAGTGAATAATTGCCGACACCCCCTCTCCGTATTCAATTGAGCTACCGGAATTCTTGCATGTGCTTGATCCTAAGAGATGCGAATGGACGAATTGCTATCCTATGCTAATTCGCCGGGGAGTAGCGCGACGATATCTGAGCACGGTATCAACGAGTGAGAACATGCCGGCACCTACGTCAAGACCTGTTTCGAGTGTGGCGAACCGACGATTCCTGACAATGCCCGGTGCGACGACTGTCGCGAGTAGGCCGGCGGCGCGACAGGATCGCAAGCAGCGGGATCAGCCACACCCTCCTTGCGATGCCGACCTCACAAAGGTGGTCTGCGATACGCTGGCGGATAGATTACCAACCATGAGAGCGCTGTCTACCGGCGCGAAAAGACGAAGTGAACAAATTGGTAACTAATACACAAAAATCGTTTTTTGACCCGTCTCTAACTCCCTCAACGTAGTTCGGCCGCCCACTGATCCACAACACAACTACGGGGCGCGACCGGGCTATGGAGAGTATCAACTATGAAAGGAGAAGATGAGAACGAAGACGATGACGAATCGGTTCGTGAAACGAGGGGACCGGTGACAACGATTCACTGGAATCGGTGGCAGACGATTCTCGGGACAGTCCTCTATGCTGCAACACTCGCGAGTATGGTGTTCGGAGCAGTAATGTATCTCGTCGCTTGAGACGGGGGCGGAGAATCCAACCTGGCCGTTGGCCGCCCACTAATCCACACCAATACCATTCAATAACACGGTAATAAAAATATCGGCGTCGGGGCACCCTGCTATCAGGCTCGAACTCGGCGCCAGTCCGACACCACTGTACACCTGTGCCCGTGCATGGACGCGGCTTCGGGCGTGCGTTTACCCGAGGCCGCAGTCCTTCAATGACTCGTTGGTTCGTTCGACGCCAGTCCGGCGGTTGTACGTCTCGTCCAGCGTCAATTGCTTCAGTCAAAAGTCTTCGCTGTGTTCGGTGATGCGGTCTTCGACCCGGTACTCGGTACTGGGTGGATCGTCGGTGTTTTGTGCGTTGTACGGAGCGACTGGCACGACTTCTGCGGCCAACAGGTGGTCGTGCCAGTCGACCGTATCGTCGGCGCTGTCACCGACTATCCAGACCGGCGTGGTGACGGCGAGCGCATCACTTGTGACGCGCAGTACCGTCTCCTCTGGCGCATGCTTACTCTTGGTGAACTCAGCTGCAATCGGGTTTTTTGCCTGGTCGAGATGATTGTACAACCGTAGCCGTAGTAGTGTCCTTCGTCGGTTGGATCGTAGCACTTCGATGCATCTTGATCGGTGTCTCGCTTTCGTCCGCGAAATCTGCTATCTTGGCCTGTGTCTCGAGTTTCTGGCCTTCGAGGTGGTGGATGATGTGGTTGAGTTTCTCTTCGGGGATATCGTACTCGAACATCTCCGCGACGGCGTCCTCAAGCACGGTGACAGCGGCCTCGTGCTCCCCAGCGGTGTCGAGGGCTGCTGAGTGGGCATTTGCCCGTGCGTACACTGGCTCCCAGCCCGGAAGGAATTCGTGCTCCGATGCGATCTCGATCGCGTCTGAGAACTGCCGTGTCGAGAGTTCGTAGCAGTTCTGACCGCGGAGCCGGTGACCTTTCGAGACTGCCAGTTCGTATCGCGCACGCCCCTCGAGATACTCGAGGCCGATACCAACTGCAACCGTGGCAGCAGCATCGAACAGTAACTCGCCGAGCCGTGAATCGGTTCGGCTAATCTCACCCGACCAGTACAGCGCATTCGCGAGGACGTATGCGAACTCGTCCCGAGATTGACGAGCCCCCATGCAGAGGAGTTTTCGCCAGGCCTCGTCGCGCTCCGAGTATGCCAGATTCTCGGCGCGCGTTTTCCGCCCTTCGTAGTCGCCGTCCATCCACCACTGGCGCTCAAGCACGAAGTCTTGCGTCGCTCCGATCCCCTTTGTTGTGACCAGCTGTGCGAGGGAACAGGTGAGCAGCAGGCCAGTGTCGCGGCGCTCGATCGACGCACGGTCGAATCCCAGGTCATCCAGCAACCGATCTGTCAGTGCCGGCGCCGATGAGACCGTAGCCATCACCTCAGCAATACTGTCCAGCAGCATCACAGACCCCACGCCCTCTGCGCTGTCGATTGCCTCAACCAGTGTCTTGAGTTCGTCGGCGGTGGAGACTGACAATCCGACTGGAGAGACAATCGCACTGCGGACCAGCGGGTACCGGTAGGAATGCAGTCGACCAGCGGTGTATCGGTTGACACAAGCGAGTGTCTCGATCAACGCCCCGATTTCACGAAGGTCGAGAAACGCGCCGCACATCGCAGGAACCTGGATTGGGTCGTCGAACGTCGAGAGGAGCGCCCGAACAGCATCTACGTCGCCGTCGATTACCGCGAGACACTGGTGCCTGAGTGTCGAGCCAGGGAGAAAGAGGCGCTGTTCGTGGGAGTCATGTCGAACGGACACCCTGGCAAGACCGTGGTCTTCGGGAAGCGTGACGACCACCGCCGGGGCAGACTCGTCCTGCTCGGGCGTCGCTACGACCGCATCGGTCGTACTGGTGACGGCCAGATCTGCCGTCGACTCTGCCGACTCAAGGGTGAGGCGATAGCCGCACTGCCCGTCGTCGATGTCGTCCGCGACCTGGGTGACGGTCACGGTTGCCTCGCCGTCCAGCGAGACATCCCAGCGACATCGGTCAGCCATGTACGCACATATGCCGGCTATACCCCATTACTGTTTGCCGAACATCACATTTCCAAATCAGAGTAGAGTGTTGTCGGCGGCGGTTCACTCGGTCTGCGATGGCGCGTCTCCGTAGTACCGTTTACACAACCGGGCGACCGGCATCTCCTCGATTTGGTGCCGTGCCATGTGGCGCACGTAGTCTGTGTAATCGTCCTTCGTAGCTGGCGTGGCTAGCGGCGCGTCATCTGGAAGCGGGGCCAGTACGGACGCGCCGACCCGGCGATCGAGATCGTCGAGAGTGGTGCTCGTGCTTGTGTCATTGCGGAGGGCTGTAGCATCCTCGCGAATCCGTTCGAGGTGGTCAAGTGTCTCAATGTGCTCCTGGCAGTCACCCTCCGGGAGGTCGACACCGTCGGGTTGAGGCACGTTGAATGCGTGTATCCAGTTCCCGCCGACGCGGTGCAGATTCTGGAACTCTTCGAGCGAGGCACAGTCATAGGCATCGCGACGCGTAATCCAACCGCCGAAGCGATAGCGCCGCCAGCATTTGACACCCCTGATGTACACGGGATTCTCGCCGTGATCAGGCGCCAGCTGAATTGTGCCACTGTCGGAGTCAGGTTCCTGGCCCGGTGGATAGCCGTGCCACGGCTCGTCACCTGTGGCGCTGACAGCGAGGTCGTCGCAGGCCTGGCAGACCGGATTCGAATAGCCGACCGGGAGGTTCGACGCGGCCGCTTCTGGCGTCCCGCAGATCGCACAGCGAAGTCGGACTGACTCGGGGTTGTCCATATCGGCAGCGACGAGGACATCGTCGGCTGGTACGGCGGCGGGCACGAGGTGTTCGGTGTCGAGTGTCTCCCTGTCGAACATAGACGTGCGCTCTGACTACTGGGAGTTCGCAGTGCCGGATTGTAAATATGTCAACCGATAAATCATCTATCACTGTCTTCTGACAGCATGTCCACCAGCAGCGTCAGTCCTTCACGGGATTCTCACTCGTTTTGCCCCGCGCCGACCGAACATTATTATGTCAATAGAACAAATATTATGCATGAAAACTCACGTCACTTTCGTACTGGATTCTTCCGGATCGATGTCGAAAATCGCGGACGACACGAAAGGCGGGTTCAATATCTTCCTCCAAGAACAGCGCGAGGAAGAAGGGTCCGCCACAGTCACGCTCTACGATTTCAGCGACACTGTGGAGATGGTCTATCAGGACATTCCGATTGCGGACGCGCCGAAACTCGACAACGAGAACTATCGACCGGGCGGGAAGACCGCGCTCCACGATGCAATCACGCGGGCGATCGACGAAACAGCCGATCACATCGAGACAGCACCAGACAGTGACCGGCCGGACAACGTCATCGTGGTCGTGTTGACCGACGGCAAAGAGAATGCTTCCGAGACGCCACAGGACGCCGTCCGCGAACGCGTCAAGCAACGACAGGACGAAGGCTGGGAGTTCCTATTCATCGGCGCCAATCAGGACGCCGCACTGACAGCCGAGAAAATGGGCATGGACCGCGACAAATCTCTCGACATGAGCCACAGCGGCGAAGGCACAAAGGAAGCCTATCGATCGACATCGCGGAACATCAGCGAAGCCCGACAAAAGGGCCAGACCGGTGGGTATACCGAGGAAGATCGTCGGCGACAGGAACAGGCAGACGATTCTTGAATGTGGACGATTTGAGATGCCGGAGACGTTCGTCTGCCGCAACTGTAAGCGCAAGTTCCCGGTCAAGGACCACGCTCAGAGTGCCCTCTGCTATGATTGCTGGTTAGTGTTGATGGGCAACTGAACGCGATTGCAATATCTCTGTAAGGGCATCCCAGAGGGAGAGTGAGGAGTCAGTCGCCCTGAAGCCGCTGCCAAGCCGAATGGTAGGTTGCCTGCTTCTCAAGGACGTCATCCGACACCTCTGGCAGGCGCGTGATGTCCATATTGTCCTCGATGTCCGCAAATTTGACCGCTCGCGCGATGTCGTTTTCCGCGACCCGCGGAATAAAATCATCGAGATAATCCTCACCATCACGCTTGGTCATCGCATCGACCGCATCCCGAATCTCAGCATCGAATGCATCCTCAATCTGACCCAAGTCGTACTCTGAATCCTCAACGACATCATGCAGTACCGCGACAACCCGTTGGCGACGCGTCTCCACCTGTTCCATTACGCGAAGCGGATGGCGGATGTAGGTCTCGCCCGCCTTGTCGGTCTGTCCTTCGTAGGCATCGAGAGCAATCTCGATTGCACGTTCTAAATCGTCCATGGATTATGATATCGCACCAGCAGCAAAAGAGTGTGAGGGAGTTGCCCCCTGAATCTTGGACGACGGGGCCATCATATTCCTGTGTTCCTGGGTACGACAGGGGTAGGCTTCTATTGTGGTTGGTCACAGGAGCAGGGCGGCGACGTTTTACCAGCGTTGAGTTCGTAGAAAGTGACATGACTGGAGAGGACCGCCGGTTCAACGTGGATGAACGAGGGAGTCTTGATTTGCGGCCAGTTGGCCCAGGCAGTTGCGAATGGGAATTGTCGTTCACGACGCCGGAGGGCGAGCAGATTACCGTCGAGTTGCCGCCTGAAGCGCGCCATGAGCTGCTCACCTCGCTCAGGACGCACTCTGGCGACAGTCGCGACCGAAACGGTATGTCACCCGAGCAGCGCGACGGACGGCAGGAAACAACTGCGGATACGGAGGAGGATTTACCCCTCCTGCCGGAGAACCCAACGCTAGAATTCGAGAAATATCTCTCGATGCATCGCGCACTCGGGAATCAAACGCGGTACGAGATCCTGCGGTTGCTTGTTCAGGAGGGAGAACTGAGTCCCGATGCTATTGAACGAGAGCTGGCTATCGACGAAAAAGAACCCGTAGTGGACCACGTTGAGACGCTGTGTGATGTGTTCTTGGTCGAGCGATGGGAGTACACGGAACACGGAACGACGGAGACGTCGACGACGTATCGACCGACGGTGTTCGGCCGGGTTGCGCTAACTGACGGAATCCACGAACTGATTCGCAATGAACGGAATTTCGAGGAGATGTACGATAGTGAGGCCAGTGATGAGAGTGAAAATGTAAACGCTCAGTGAACTGTTCGACGGTGAAGAGGATGTCGGCGGTGGGGCTGGGGACAGGACTGATTGAACCGGAAACGGTACGACTGTAAGCGGCATACTCGTGGGCATGAACGTCGACGAGGCGACGATCCGGAAGCGGTGTACGGATGCCGTCTTCGAGCGTGGTGTGAACTACCGCGACGAGGGACGTATCCAGCGCCTCGACCGCTTCGACGAGCGGGTTACGGCGACAGTCCATGGGTCGAGCTTGTACGACGTGACTGTCGAGTTTGATGGGCGAGACCTCGACACGCGGTGTACCTGTCCGTATGCTGGAAGCGGCGACTGCAAGCACGTTGTCGCCGTATTGCTGGATGTCGCCGCGAGCCCGCCACGGGACGAAAGTGAGGACATCGAGACAGTCCTCGCAGACGTATCCGCCGAGGAGCTACGTGCGTTCGTCCGCGATGCACTCGCCGAGAACGCGGAGCTGCGCGACCAGTTTCTCGCACGCTTCGGCGATGACCACAAATCGGTCGACGAGTACCGCAAGGAAATCGGCCACCTGTTCGAGGCACACGCTGACCCGGTCGTGTTCGAAGCCATCGACTTCTCGCGGTTTTTCGAGATTGCCGAGGAGTACCGCGACCGCGAACGGCATCTCGCGGCCGCCACTGTCTACCGAGCACTCTTCGAGGAGGTCGACGAGCGATACAACCTAGTCGACGGTGCCTACGATCACTACGCACGGGCCATCCAGCGGGCACTCGATGGCTACGTGGAGTGTGTCCTCGCGACCAATCCAGATCCCGAAGCGTTCGACACGTACGTCGGCGTGCTAGAGACGCGAGCAACGACGGAACCACGAATCAACGACGAGCAGTTCCGGCGCGCGCTCGACGACCTCGAAGATCGATACAATGCCTGATACCACACGACAGCACACCGCTGCCGAGCACACTTGAGGGTCCTTCGTTGTCACCCATCGATACCGCCCGGCACGATGTCACTGGGCGTGAACAGTGACAGGTCGTCACGTTCCGCAGCCACCTGTCGCAGGCCATCGGAAAACCCGGAGCGGCAGAAACAGCAATACTGCTCCGTCCGGTTGCTTTCGTTGGCTGGCGTCCACTGGACCTCTGATGTTGTCCGTTCGAGGTCGGCCAAGTCGCCTTCGGTCATCTCTCGGCTGGTGTACTTGCACTCGCCTGCAACAAGTGTGCCGTCACTCGCGAGTCCCACGACGTCGATCTCGTGCTGTTTGTGCCACCAGTAGCCGATACCCTGGTACGTTTTGGGGATCAGCGACGGAAGCGCGTTCTGACAGACTCGCTCGAACATCGTTCCCATGTAGTCGGTGAAGGTTGGCTCGACGGCCTGCTCGTAAGCGTCTTCGTCAAGCTGGACGAGTTCGCCCTGCTGGCCGTAGACGTACCGGAACCAGAACCGGAACAGCGGTTCCTTCAGCCGGTACCGACTCTTCCGCGTCGAGTTAGGATCGGCGGTCACGGGAATATCGCGTTCGACGAGACGCAGTCTGCGGAGCTTCGAGAGATACGAACCCAGCGCGTTGGAGTCGACCCCCGCGAACCCGGCGATCTCGTTGGCAGCTCGCTTGCCGGTCGCGATTGCCCGGAGAATCGTGTAGTACGTCTGTGGCTCCCGAATCCCGAACTCCGTCCGCAGCAGGAACTCCGGTTCGTTGTGGAGGACGCCGTGTTCCGAGAGTACCTGTGACTGGACGTTCTCTGCCAGCGAGCGAGATGGATCGAGCGCCTGGAGATAGTACGGCGTCCCGCCGAAGACACTCCAAGCCTGGATGACTGTGTCCGGGTCGTCGCTGGGGTAGAACTGCTGTGCGTCCGCGAGGTCGAGCGGGGGGAGGTCGATGGTCGCCGTTCGACGGCCGTACAACGGGCTGCCACCGCTGAGGACCTTGTCTTCCATGATGCTGATCGACGAGCCGACGAGCACGAGTGTCGTGTCCGTCTCCTCGAGATGCGTGTCCCAGACGCGCTGTATTTTCGACGGGAGTGCGTCGTCGGATTCGACGAGATAGGGGAATTCGTCCAGGACGACGATTGCGTCTTCGCGACCGAGTGCCCGGAGTAGGGCTTCCCAGTCGCGCTGAATGTCCTCCAGTAGTGGAACCGTCTCGCTGGCCGTGTCGACGAAGTTAGCGAGTTGTGCGGCCGCGGTCTCCTCGGTTGCCTGCCAGTAGACGGAGTCCTCACGGCTCTGAACCGCTTCACGCACGAGCGAACTCTTGCCGAGCCGTCGTCGCCCGTAGACAACAATCAGTTCGGCACTGTCGCTCTCGAACCGCGAATTTAGCAGTTCAAGTTCGTCCTCCCGGTTGACGAAACGTTGGTTAGCCATACGTACTATCCCCTCCCAGCACCGATTATGCTTTCGACTATCTAAATCTCGATTTTACTAACTTCGATTTTACTATTTTCCAGTATATTTCACTGGCTGGTCACTGGGACCAAGACACGGCAATCGACGGGTCTAAATCGGTCAATAGCGGGCTCGCGCAATAATTTGCGGAGGAGTAGAAATATTACGCTCGAATGTTTGCTGTCCAGTATGCCGCCCGAGAATCCGCCAGACGAGACCGACTGGGTCGAGACGTGGAAAGAGCACGCGTCGGCGTTCGACCGAGTGAAATCGGTCACGATGACGCTCTCGGAGCCGCGGCCAGCGTCGTGGATCGCAACGGAAGCGGGCGTCTCACCGAATACGGCCCGGGACCACCTGCGCCGACTCGTCGATCTCGGTGTGGTGACAGCGACCGAGAACGATAGAACCCGCCACTACTATCCAGACCCGCTGTACACGCGGCTCCGGGATGTCAGGGAGTTGCTCAAGGAGACGACGAAACGCGAACTGTCGGAGCAGGCCGCCGAATTGAAAGACGACATTGCGGCCTGGAAGGCCGAGTATGACGCTGATTCCCCGGCGGCCCTGCGTGAACGAGCGGCCAAAGACGATGTCGCTGCTGAACGGGCGCACGAACTCGTCGCGGTCGCAAGCGATTGGGAACTCGCCCGATACCAACTCTCGCTCGTGCAGGACGCCATCGAGAACTACGATACCTGGTCAGCCGATCCGTCATCGATCACAGGATGACGGCGGATTCTGGCCGGGATCGACACCGCATCCTCCGCGAGTTGCGCGGCGAGTTAGCGCGACACCCTGCCGTTCGAGCTGTCAAGGGGGACCCGCCGGACGCGTATCGGGAACTGCGAGCGACTCTCGACCCATCGTGGTTCGGTCACTCAGGGGAGACAGCATCGCTCCGGCTGACGTGGATCCCGGATCCGTCACCTGGGCCCGACGCATCTGATCGCGAGAGCGACACCTGGAAGCGAACACCGATTCGGGCGTACTACACCCTCCATTACAGCGATCCGGACGGTCTCGACTGTGGACTCCACTGCGAACCGAACCCACACGTCGACGGCTTGCTCCACTATCAGGAGCGCGAGGGCACGACTAAGGAGTACACGTACGTGCCAGTCTCGTTCGACGCACGCTCGGTGACCGGGCTCCTGTGGGAAATGATGGATGCGCTCGCCGACCGGCTCGGCGATGCCGGTTGACTGATTGGTACATGAATAGTCGACTATTTCGACTGCATTACGATGGATGGGTGATTTAATTCTGTGTTTCAAACTAGGTAGCGAGGCGGATTCCCCGCCCCACCGTGGGCGGGGTTGAAGCCGACACTCGCTGCCACAAACCACGGACTACTAACTACCTCTACTATCTGTTGAAACTCGTGGCAGACGACTACCTGAGACGCACCGCAATCACCCGTCCCATCCTCACCGACGAGCAACAGGACCTGCTCGACGCCACCATCGGCGAGTGGAAAGATGCCTGTAACATCAGTAGTCGCATCGGATGGGATGCAGGTGAGACGCGGAAAACCTACCTCCAAGACCTCGCCTACAACACAGTGTTGGAGGAAACACGTCTCGGGAGTCAGCACGCAATTCTCGCCACCCATCAGGCCGCAGCCGGACTCGATGGTGTCGACGCAATCGAAGACCTTGATGAACACTACAAAACGTCTCAACCAGAGTTCACCAGTAACACGGTGAAATACGACACCCGGACGATGATGCTGTTCGATGATGGGTCTGTTTCGCTCTCCACTGTCGATGGCCGGATTCGGTGTGGCCTGAATCTCCCCGACGAAGAAGACGGGTATCAATACGAATACCTCACTGATGTCGAGTGGGAAGTAACAGAGTCTACGCTGTCAAAGCGTGATGGCGACTACTACCTCCACCTTGGGTTTCGAAAGGACAAACCCGAGAAACAGGTTGAACAACAGGGTGACGACGAGGACAGGACAGTTCTCGGCGTTGACCTCGGTATCGTCAACATCGCCACCACTAGTACAGCGTACTTCGCCTCCGGCAGAGAACTTCGACACCAGCATCGAGAGTTTGAGCGGATACGCGGCGATCTCCAGCAGACTGGTACACAATCCGCCCATCGGACGATTCAGAAGATGAGCGGTAGGGAATCACGGTATCTTCGTGACCAACTCCATCAAGTTGCGAATCAGATTCTCGAAGAAGCACGTACTCACGATTGCGAGTACATCGCGTTCGAGAACCTGAAACACATCAGGGAGCGTGCGCCTCCCGTCAAAGAGTTCCACCAGTGGGCGCACCGGCAGCTCGTTGACCTCGTTGAGTACAAGGCTGAAGCCGAAGGGATTAGCGTCGAGTTTGTTGATCCGAAGAACACGAGTCGACGGTGTCCCGAATGTGGTCACACGAGCGACGGGAATCGCGTCAGGCAGGCGGAGTTCGAGTGTGAGTCGTGCGGTGCAACTCAGAATGCAGATTACGTGGGTGCGAAGAATGTTGGGTGGCGGTATGTCCGTCGCGGTCTACAGTCGTCGCGGCGGACGGGCGACAGTCAACTCGCCCTGAAGTCAGGAACTGTGACGCCGAACCGTGGATTCGTCCCGTCCGACTAACTGTCGGCAGAGGCCGAGTTCACTGACAAGCCCCGCGCCACCGTGCGCGGGGCAGTTAACGCGTATCCAGCAGCTCGTCTTCCCGCTCGCCCAGACTCATGCGTTCAGACGTGGATCCTCGTGGGATGCATCGATATCACAGTCGTGCTCCTCTGCGATCATCTCTAACGCCGGCTCGTAGTTCACCCGGTACTCCATCATGTGGTCGATCGTTTCGTCCAACGGAACGACTGGGTTGCCGTCGACCCATTCGCACGTTATCTCTTCGCTCGTCGGGAACAACACGTATGAGACGGTCGCGTCATAGTCGGTCGCATCTGGTCGTTCTTCGATCCGACTCGGAATCCCGAATTCATCAAAGAATGCAGTCCACCGTTCGACATCTTTGTCGCGGACCTGGATAAAGATCGGATAGTCGTCGTGACCACGGGCAATCTGATACCCGCCATGGGTCCAGACATAGACACTGTCGATTTTCGTGTACGCGAACGGCATATCGGCGAAGTGTGGAATGACGTAGCCGTCGTCAATCGACGGTGGAACCGATCGGGAGAGGGCCCCGACCATGTCGCGGTACCGGTCTCTGACCTCATAGTTCTCGATGTAGACGCCATTATCGCGCCGGACGAAACCTGCCTCGTCCAGCCGTTCGAGCCACTCATAGACCCACGAGTAGGAGCCGTCGATCTTCTGGGCGATTCGCCGAATCGAGTCTCCTGGCTGCGCCGCTAACATGATTTTCGCCGCGGTCTCATCGATGAACTCCATCATCGTTAGTTATCGGTATCGTATCTAACAGTATGAGTATTTTCCACCGACGTATGAAATAAAACTATCTCTGCACAGATAGTCATGCCACTGAGGACATCCTCGATCAGTTCAGTCATCCTCGTCGACAGCCTCGTCGAGCGGGACTACGTTGGCCTCGATATCTTCGGGAGGGTCTGCACACAAAGCAGCCCACGGTAGACGCAGCCGAGCTTCTTCCGACGGTGTGTAGCCATCGTTTGCCCGAATCGGAGACAGCAGGTGCGGCTACATTGGTGGTTGATGGCTGCGGCGGGACAACGATTGTTGAGCAATTGTCTGATCAACTGATATCGCGGTGGGTATCAGCCGCATCTGACTCGACCCTTCGAAGTTGCCTCGGAGGCAATCAGCCGCTGATTTTTATATCTGGCACCCATTAGATCCACCTGTCACAACGGAAAGCCCAGGATCGACGGGGCAATTGAGGGTGAAAACCGCCACAAGGCGGTGACCTCACCGCGTACCCTCTCACGGCAGTGGGCGTGTCCATGCTGAGTACGTCTACCCGGACGACTCACCCCAAGCCGAATATATGGAAAGCGACGAGTGGGCCAAACAGGGCGCGAAACTCCGCTACGACCGCCAGACCGATACCTACTATCTACACGTTTCCGTCACACAGGAACGCGAAGACTCATCGGAAGAAGCCGAGAGCCGAACAGTTCTCGGTGTAGACCGGAACGTGGACGGGTATCTGGCCGTCACCAGCACGGGAGCGTTCATCGGCAACGCTGACCTACTAAACCACAAGCGCCGCGAGTACGAACGTCGTCGCGCTCGGCTCCAACAGCAGGGGACGCGGAGCGCACACCTTACGATTCAGTCCATCGGTGACACCTTCGCTAACTGGCCAGAGGGCTTCCTACACCAAGCGTCAAAACGGCTGGTCGAACAAGCCGTGTCACAGGACTGTTCTGTTATCGTTTTCGAGGACCTGGAACAGATACGGGAACGTATCTCGAACGCCTCGAAGTTCCAGCAGTGGGCGTTCCGCGAGTTGAAACGCCAAACGGCATACAAAGCCCGTGCTGAAGGAATCGCCGTCGAGTCAGTCCATCCGGCATACACCAGTCAACGGTGCAGTCACGCCGACTGTGGCTTCACGCACGAAGACAACCGCGACGGTAACGAGTTTGCCTGTCAGAAGTGCGGCAAAGAGCTACACGCCGACTACAATGCGGCACGGAATATCGCACACAGGTACGTCCAGAATCGGCTCAAGTCTGGTTCTGGACGGGCGACCAATCACCTTGCCCTCAAGTCGGGGACAGTGAACGGGAACGGCGACTATTCGCCTTCCACAGTGTAGTGGACAGACCGGGGGTCCACCGACAGACCTCGGCGTTCACGTCGAGGCAGGTGATCGCTGTGTGTAGTTCAGTATCCCTCGCGATCGATCCCGGAAAAGGTGTCCAACACGTCGTCGGCGTCGGGGAGCAGGCGGCACGCGCGGTCGCGAAGCTCGTCGGTCCGGCGGTCGAGTTCGGCGAACTCCTCGTGTCCGTCGAGCTGCTCGGGTGGCAGTTCCGCCTCGATGACCGCCCGCTTCGACTCGAACTGGAAGTACTGGCCGAGCAGGTCGTATGCCAGGACCTGACACTGCTGGTCGACGGCGGCCCGGACGTCCTCACGCTCGACGGGTTTACACAGGTACTCGTCGAACGGCAGGTCGAGAATCTCGAGCCCGGGATCGATCGCCGTCACCATGATCACCTGCGTGCGCATCTCCATGTCGCGCAACTCTTTGAGCACCTCGTCGCCCGACAGTCCAGGCATGTGCCGATCTAGCAAAACCACGTCGGGCGCGTCCGCCGGATCGACGGTTTCGAGCGCCTCCTCGCCGCTGTAGGCGATCGTGACGTCGGCGACATCCTCGAGTCGGAGCGCGTACGCGTCGGCGACCTCTTTCTCGTCGTCCACCAGCAGCACCCGTGGCAGCGTCACGCGCATTTCGCCTGACATCGTGTTGTGTACGTCTTACGCTCAGGACACATAATACGCGCCGTTCGACGTCATCCGACCAGTGCAGCCCGGAAGTGAAGATAGCTAGAGCGGGGACTGGCCCCGGGTCACGATTGGTAGCGCCGGATTACAGGGAAGAGGGCT
Organism: Halorientalis marina; assembly: GCF_023028345.1. GTDB lineage: Archaea > Halobacteriota > Halobacteria > Halobacteriales > Haloarculaceae > Halorientalis > Halorientalis marina. Next base: position 244,489 of record NZ_CP095488.1, read on the forward strand.
CGGAAGACGTAGCTACGACGATGCCCGAAACCGTCCACCGCGATCGCACGCGGGCCGACACGGAACCGTCACGGAACGACCCCGAGGCCGCGACCCGAGTGACCGACATGGCCGATTCCGCCGAGCTGCTCTCCCTGCTGAGCGACGACAGCGCACGGGAGATTTTGACGGCGATCACCGAGGAGCAACTGCGGGCCCGGGAGATCGCCGACCGTCTCGACATCTCCCGAACGACCGTCTACCGCCGTCTCAACCAACTGGAAGCCATGGGCGTCGTCGAGACCTCGTTCTCGCTCGACCCCGACGGCCATCACTGCAAGCAGTTCCACGCCGCGCTGGACCAGGTCGTCGTCTCGATCGGTGCCGACCGAATCGCCGTCGCCGATGCTACCGTTTCCGACGCCGACCCCAGCGGTGAACCCTCTCAGCGCGCCCGCTGACGCCCTCCCTCCACGACCCCGCTGACGCTCCCCCTCCACGCACCCGGGGAGTTCCCTGTTTCGACGGTTTCAGAGCAAGGATAGCAACTGTCGATCGACAGTGAAACGCCACCGGAGGACCGTGTGACCTCGAACGGAGCAGGTGTACACGTCCAGCTCCAGGAGTTCGAAATCACCCTGGATCGGACGGCTGGGCGTGGCTTTCGTCGTGGTCGCGCCTGTTTGGTACGCGTGTTCGGCTGGCGGTTCAGTCGGGCGGCGGCCTACGGCGCGTTCCCGTCGGCGGGGCTTTCGCCGCCGCGGTCGGCAAATCCGCGTTCGCATCACGTGGGCATGTCCGGTGTCGAGGGTCGCACAGGTCGTCGGTGTCTGCCCGCCGCCCTGCGGTCTAGCCGTGATGTTAGGACTGCTAGAACAACAACCTAAGTGCGAGGGGTGTCACCTCCCGAGTAAGGATGTCCCCGAATCCAGTCCACAGCGGACCGGGACGGAGGCGGATGGCCCATCGTCTGCGCCACTGTGGTCTCGGTTCGCTCCACCGACGGGTCGGTGATCACCGTGGATAGCGACGACTGCCAGGCGGACCGAAACGACGGCACGATCCCGGTGGACGCGGTCCCGAAGCCCCTCGCCCGGTACGCGGTCCGAGACGACACGGTGGTACTGACCGAGGCGAACGACCGGTTCGAGTCGACCTTCGCTGTCGGTGGGACCGACGGCTCGTTTCGGACCTGGTGGACGGAGAACGAACTTGCCGCCCGGGACCGGGATATCGACGAGCTCTGTCAGGCCCTCGTGGCCGGCGACCCGGTCGACGTGTTAGTTAGCGCCGATGGGGCCGGTGCCGATGCCAACGGCACAGGAGACAGGACGTACCAGCTCGAGGCCAGCGAAACCCGAGACCAGCACGGGACGATCGTCGTCACCGAGGTACCGATTGACCGCGGCGAAGATTTCGCGGGCGAACAGATCGCGAGCGTCATCAGCCACGACCTCCGGAACCCGCTCGACGTGGCGAAAGCGCACCTGCAGGCGGCCCGCGAAACGGGCGAACAAACGCACTTCGACAGCCTCGAACAGGCACATGACCGGATGGAACGGATCATCCAGGACGTGCTCACGCTGGCCCGTCGAGAGGGGGTGATTTCCCCGTCGCCAGCCGTCGAGATCGATGCCATCGCAGCGGACGCCTGGGAGACGGTCGATACGCCCCATGCGTCGCTCACGCTCGGATCGGATCTGCCCGCGATCACGGCCGACCCCGACCGTCTCCAGCGGCTCTTCGAGAACCTCTTTCGGAACAGCGCCGAACACGGCCGGACTGACGGCCCGGCGGCCGAGGCGAGCGGCGATTCCGAACCGGACCAGGACGGACTCACGATCCGGGTGGGGACAATCGACGGCGGCTTTTATGTCGCAGACGACGGGCCCGGCGTCCCCCAGGACGAACGAGCCGAGGTGTTCGATCCAGGGTACACCGACGCCGACGGTGGAACCGGGCTCGGCTTGACCATCGTCGAACGGATCGCGGTGGCACACGGCTGGACCGTCACGCTCCGGAACGGCGAGGGCGGCGGCGCACGTTTCGAGTTCCGTGGCGTCGAAACGAGCAGACAGTAACGCTCTTCGGATGGACTGGTGGAGACGGTACGACGATCTCGTACACCGCGTGATACCGATCGTCGGTGGCCTCTGCGGGACGGTGTTTCTCCTCGTGCGCTCCGGCCCGGGAGCGGCCGTCGTCTCGGTCGGTCCGATCAGCGTGGACGCGTTTTATTGTGGGCTCGGCGCGTTCGTCCTGTGGTTCTGTCTCGGTGTCTACTGGGTGTTCGAAGACGATCCGTACGAGCATCTTCCCTGAGGGGCCTGGCACGTGAACGACCGTCGAGACACCGACGGCGTGGAGACCCGTACCGCGCCGGGAGACGGACGGTCGGAGCGCCGAGTCGGTAAGTTCTATACCGGCCGGGTGGCATGCACTCGTAAGCGGTCCCGGCATGAACGAGAACCTGCAGCGTGCCCCGGTCGGTGTGCTGGAAACGACTCTCGACGGTGAGATCGAAGCGGCGAACCCGGCGGCGGCGACGACGCTAGACGCGGATGCTGGAGAACTGGTCGGACGAGACGTGTCGTCGGCGCTCCCCAGGTCCGCAAACGGAACGCTTCGGGAAGCCTTCGCCGGGGACCCGCCCGACGAGCAGTCGATCGAGGAGTACTACCCGGAGATCGACAGGTGGTTGGAGATCGATCTGTTCGGTGACGACGACGGTGTCCTCCTGTACGTGCGCGACCGGACCCGCCGTCACGATCGAACGCGGACGATCGACCGGCTCGAACACCGACTGGAGCGCGTCGAGGCGATAGACTCGCTCGTTGCGACGGTCCTGCGGAAGATCATCGACGCCTCGGCACGCGAGGAAGTCTGGCACACGGTGTGTGACCGACTCGGGACGACCGACCTGTACGAGTTCGCGTGGATCGGCGAACGGGACCTCACCGACGACCAGCTTCAGATCGCCGCGTCAGCAGGTGACGCGCCGGAACTGCTCGACACGATCAGCGACCAACTCGGGACTGGCAGTGGTGTCCCCGAGCGACTCGCCGTCGAGACCGAATCCACCCGCGTCGTCCAGACCATCGCGGACGAGGACGACATGCCACGCGAACTACGAGTGGCGGCGTTCGGACGTGGGCTCCAGTCGTCGATCGCGGTTCCGCTCGCGTACGGCGAGACCGTCTACGGCGTCATGGGCGTGTACGCCACCCGCGAGGACGGGTTCAGCGAACAGGAGGTCGCGAGCCTCGAAACACTCGGGGCACTCGCCGGGTTCGCCGTCAACGCCATTCAACAGGCCGACCTCCTGTTCGCCGACACGGTCACCGAACTGACCCTCTCGGTCGCGGACGACACGATCCCGTTCGTCGTCGCGGCCGAAACAGCCGACGACCGACTCGCCCTCGACGGTGCCGTCCTCCGTGAGGACGAGACTGTCATGTGTTATCTCCGTGCGCCAGAGGCGACCGAGGCGGTGGTATCGGCGCTGGATGGCCACACCGAGGTCTCGTCCGTACGGGCAGTCCAAGAGGGGGAGGAGACGCAACTGCTGGAGGTCGGCGTGTCGGGAGCGACACCGATCACGGCGCTGTCGGATCGGGGTGCAACGATCACGGATGCGACGTACACCCCGCGCTCTGCCGAGATCGTCGCCGACCTACCCTCCGACGGGGACGTCAGGGACGTGGTCACGACCGTGAGCGACAGATTCGACGAGACCGAGATCCTCTCGAAGGAGACACAGGCACGGGAACCGGAAACGATGGAGGCGTTTCGGAACGACCTCGCGGAGGCACTGACGGACAAACAGCGAACGGTACTCAGGACCGCACACCTCTCGGATTATTTCACCTCGCCGCGAGGGAGTACGTCCGAGGAGGTCGCGGAAGCGCTCGACATCGCCGGTCCCACGGTCCTCTATCACCTTCGGAACGCACAGCGGAAGTTACTCGACGCCTTCTTCGACGAGGGTTCGGCATCGGATATCGGTGACTGACATCGGGCAGCGGCCACGCAGGCCTGTCGGATCAACAGCGGGCCGTTTGACACTCGCCGACGGAACACTACGCTCCCGCGACGACGGGAGAGAATCGCCCGGGACAGAGGGGAGTGGGGCCGACCGTGCCGGGACACAGCCAGAGCCGTTGGCTTTCGCCTCGCTACCGTTGCAATCACGCGTATTTGCCCGCTGGTTAAGATAACTAGAGGCGGGCGAACCAGGGGTTCCAGATTAGTAGCACCGCGTTACTCGGGGGACCGCTCGAAAGACATGGATACGACGATGCCCGAAACTGTCCCCCAAACCCGCGGACGGACCGACGCAGAACTTTCACAGAGCGGCCCCGACGCCGCGGCCGGATCGAACGATTCGGCCGATTCAGACGAATTGCTCTCCCTGCTGAGTGACGACAGCGCACGGGAGATTTTGACGACGATCAGCGAGGACCCCCTCCCGGCGCGGGAGATCGCCGACCAACTCGATCTCTCCCGGCCCACCGTCTACCGCCGTCTCAACCGACTGGAAGCGATCGGTGTCGTCGAGACGTCGCTTTCGTTCGACGCCGACGGCCACCACCGCCAGCAGTTCACCGCCACGCTGGACCGGGTCGTCGTCTCGATCGACGCCGACAGGATTACGGTCGATTCGGCCGCATGACACAGGTCCAGCCGTCGGACCTACCCCTCCAATCCGACGGGACTGGTCGCGACCGGTGTGAAGCCGCCGACTGCGGCGCTCCGGGCTGGAACGTCCGGGACGACAGGCCGTGTGTCGACCCTGGGGCGGAGACAACCGGACCAAACCGCTGTGTGACGGGCCCGAAGGCCGGGGTTTCGTCAGATACTCACACGAACCGGACAGTGGCTGCTTCGCACGTGGGATCCGTTGAATGCGGGACGCGCGGTTCTCGGCGACGCGTCTCCCTTCGGCTTGCGACGGCTGCCCGGTCAAGAGCCTTGAGGCTCCGGTCGTCATGAACAGACATGGTACTCGCGCAGGCGCTGTCGTATACGGCGCTCGCGGTCGTGGCCGCCCTCGTCGGCGGTGTGATCGCAGTCTACCGACCGCCGAGCCCGCAGATGGAAAGCAACGTCCAGCACTTCGCGGCAGGGGTCGTCATCGCTGCCGTCGCCGCAGAGTTGCTGCCTGACATTCACGGCCGAGCACCACAGATCGTCGTCCTCGGGTTCGCCATCGGGGTCGCGACGATGCTGGGGATCCACCGTCTGAGCAAGACGATCGAGAAGCGCGGTATCGGCGGGCAGTTCGCCGGTGCGGCCGGGTTGCTCATCACCGTCGGGATCGACATGGTCATCGACGGGGTGTTGATCGGCGTCACCTTCCTCGACAATCCCGATACCGGCATCATCATCGCCGTGGCACTTGCCATCGAGGTACTCTTTCTCGGTGTCGCCGGGGTCGTCGCATTGCCACGAGACCTGAGCATGATTCGGAAACTCGCCGTCCCGACGGCGTTCGGCGTCCTGCTAACGACGGGCGTGATCGCTGGCGTACTCGCACTGGACGGCGTGACCGGCGCTCCGATCGCGATCATCCTCGCGTTCGGTTCCGCCGCCCTGTTGTACCTCGTCACCGAGGAACTGCTCGTGAAAGCAGCGGAAGTCCCCGAGACGCCGGTGTCGACGACGCTGTTTTTCGTTGGCTTTCTGGCCATCTTCCTGCTCGATACGCTCCACTGAGGACGGCACACGAAGGAGCGACGCAGTCTCTCCGGATTCGGTCCCGGTGGGACCCGCGGTGCGATAAGTGCTCGGTGATTGAGCGGTCCAGCGGATGCCGAACGATCGCCAGATATCAACACCGCAGTCGTAGTACAGCCAATCCATCCAGACGGCTCTGGTGAATCGCTGGACAGCGGCGGCTTTGACCGTTTGAACTGGGAGTATGAACCGGGAAACCGCCAATGCTCTATTCGGCGCTCGGAGACGAGTTCGGAGACGACGTCGACTGGGAGTACGACGAACAGTGTGGCTGTGGCGGTCACGTTGTCCGGGTCCACGTGTAGCGGTGAGGGCGATCGATCGCCCTTAGCTCGTCCACCAGCGACAACTCCACGCTTTTCAGCCCGGGGACTGCAATTTCCGGTATGGACCCAGAGTCGTTTTTTCACGTCGCGATCAAGACCGACGACCTCGATGCGAGCGAGGGGTTTTATCAGGACCACTTCGATGCGTCCGTCGTCGAACGAGGAAGCGCGGACGGTAGCGGCAGCGCGACCGACGTCAATCACGTCACGCTCGATATCGGGGACAAGCTCCTCTATCTGTTCGACGAGGCGCCGTACGAGGCTGCTGGACTGGTCGAGTCCGTCCCGACCGGCTTCCTCCACTTTGGATACGTCGTCCCGGACGTCGACGCCGCGGTAACCGATCTCGATGCGGCGAACGTGCCGGTTTTCATGCCCCCGACCACGTTCGGCGACCTCCGGATCGCGTTCCTCACTGATCCCAACGGTGCCCGCGTCGAACTTATCGAACACCTGTGAGTCAGACGGATTGGTGAAGGGTCGCCCGTCGTGGGATCGAGGATCTCATCGCGGGTGTCTGTGACCACTGTGCCACGTTCAAGGGTGTCGCCGAGGCTGTGAAAGCCGAAGGCTTCGAGATCGTGGGTGAGGAACACTCGCCGGACGTGGCTGCACTCGTCGCCGACGGGTACGACCTACACACCGTCTGAACGCCGGGAGCGGTGCTTCCTCTTCGAGTGGGTCGCCCGTATTCGACTGAAACGATAGCACGGGGTCTACTTCCTCAAGGGTAGTTGTCTCCCAGTCCTCGTCGTGTTCGGCTCTGTACCGACGCCGGTACTCCGCCCACTAATCCCTATAATGGTCGGACCACTTCCGACGTTCGTCCGACGGGCCACCGGTTGCGGCCGGTCGTTGGGATGTTGCTCGTCATTGGAGACGCCGCGTGGCCGGAGGCTGTCGACCAGTACGCGAGTCCATTCGTTCGGGTTCACGCCGACGCCGATCCGCTTCCGCTGGATCACTGTCAGTCGTCCGTTGCACGTTGCCGGCTCGTATCACCGATCCCGGCGTTCGCCGAACAGTTCGGACAGGCGTATACCTCCCCATGCTCGTCGCCGAACACTCGCCGGAACCGCTCGGAAACGTGCTCGCCGCAGTTTTTACATTGGGACATGTTCCCACGATTCTGTCTACGAATTATGGCTACTAATATATTTTCATATAGCCCAAACTCTGGTTTGCTAATAGAAAGAAATAATTTATTATATGCTCCGGTCTATAGTCTCACGGACGACTACAGTTGACGGCGAGTCTCGATAGATCCCAGACGCGAAAAATCACACACCGCAACGCTCCACGGTTCAGGATGGCGCTGCTGCCGTATCGCCAGCCTCTGGATCGAACGGAAGGTTGATAACGAGTTCGTCGAACCAGACGACCGGTCGTTTCCGCTGGCCATCTTCTTCGAAGTAGATGATACCCAGTTGAGCGAGTCGGCTGAGTTCCTCGTGGACGTTCTTTACGTCTCGTTCAACGACCCGTGCCGTCTCGTTGATACTGGCCGGTTCGTCGCGACGGATAGCTTCGATGAGCTCGAGCGTCCGCGGCGTCAGCGTCTCAAGAAGGTCGTCGTAGCTGGTGAACGAGAGCGTCGGCGTCGAGTCCGCCGTGTCATCCGCAGCAAGGTCCTCGATGCTGGCAGTCACGTCATCGTGGAACTCCTCGGCCGATTTCACGGTCACGACGAGCGTCGATTCGGCCTGGAGCTGTTCGCGTTCCATCGGATGCAGCGGTGGTGTGGTATCAGTCATTGTGATCACCTTGTGAGTCGACCTCGAACTCGTCTTTCGGCACCTCGCTCCAGAACCGGTCCCAGAGTTCGACCATACCCGGGAATTCGGTCGTCTCTGGGTCGGGCTCCGGTGCGACGTGTAATTCGTGCCCCTTCGTGTCCTCGTGGGAGTTATCGTATCGGCGAATCGTCCCGTCGTCGAGCGTCTGGGGAGGGTCCGGCTGCGTCGCGCCGTAGTGGAGCTTGTAGGCCCACCCTGACTGGTACGCGTCCTGGTTAGTCCGCATACAGAATACGCGGATGACCGTCCCGTCGGGGTACTTCTGGGCCTCACTCACACCATTGAGGTCGTCGGCTGTCACCGACCCCATCCTCGACTATTTGTACACAGGCCAATGCCATAATGGTATTGGTTTGGAAACCAATTGTCCTGTGCAGCGGCAGCAACCGCTCTAGCATCAATCGGCGATTGATTACCTCCCACCCTGCTGCTCGTCAGCAACGAAGGCACGAGGTGGCTCGCCCGGTAATCGTGATTGACTGCTAGCAAATCCGTTGCTTCGAACCGGCCACGATAGAAATTAACCCTTTCAGAGTCGCTGTACCACGAAAACGGTGACTTATAACCGTGCAAAATCGAGATGGGCCCTGGCGAGGATCGTCCAGAGTTTTCACGGCTGTCAGCCAGCCGTTGATCGGCGGGAGATGGACTGAATCCTCCGGTCTGTGAGGCCACTGTCTGAGATCCTAGCGGGTGGAGTCTGTGCGGCTTGAGGAAAACACTCTTTATTCGATAGGTGTAACACTCTTGTATGTCGAATACAGATACAAATAGCGGCGATCCGGAGAAGACGAACGTCAACATCAGGCTGACCGAGACGTTTCTCGAGGACATCGACGCGACGTGGCAGGACGAGGGGTACAAAAGCCGGAGCGAGTTCATCCGGGAGGCGCTCCGAGACGCGGTTCGGCATCCGGACCTGACCCGCGAGAGCTGGAAGCAGATCGCCGCCGTCGAACACGCCCGTCGGACCGGCGAGAGCGAGACGTTCTCCCGCGAGGAGATCCTCGGCGACGATGAGTGACGAGGAGTGGACCTGGCAGTTTCGCAAGCCCGCCAAGCAAACCTACGACGATCTCGACGACCACGCGCAGGACCGAATCACCGACAAACTCGATGAAATCGTGAACGATCAGTGGCGGGCCCCGGACGACTATCTGGAACCACTGACTGGCGCACCACACTCGAAACTCCGTATCGGCCAGTTCCGACTCGCTGCCGACTGCAATCACGCCGAACAGGTACTGGATATCTACAGTATCGAGCATCGCAGTGGCGCGTACAAGGCCGACGACGACTGACGCGCGACGACATCAATTGGTGGTTAATTGTCATTTTTTGCTTTGCAAAGGCCGCGATTTCCGTATCCGTCGCGTCGTGCTGGAGAGCGTCTTCGACGGTAGACACTGTGAAACCGTCGATGGATTCGAGCGCCGCGATGTACTTCGCGGGGACGTTCTGGTCGCAGAGAATCCGCATCTATTCCGGCGCGCGACTCTGGGCGGCGACCGACTGCTGTCGGGCCTCCTTCTGTGCCCGGAGCGTCTCCATCAGTTCCGGGTGTTCGTCGTAGTAGTCGGTCGCTGCCCTGACCTGCGCGATGTCGAGGTCCAGTTGGTCGGCGACCTCGTCGAACTCCCACTCGCGCTCGCGAACCAGCTCGCCGATCTGGAGGACACCGACGCGCGTTCCCTCGAGGCGGGGCTCTCCGTGGAGCACGTCGGGCGTCTTCACGACCTGGACCGTCGAACTCATACTGTCAAATCGTACCGTTCCCGGCGCAAAGAGTGTTCGGTCTGACTGAGTAACACACCAGCCGTGCCCGATGATGAACTGCCGGATAGCCCACTCGAGGAAACCGTAACGGTAGACACTCTCATCATCGGTATCGACTGTTCAAGACGGTCACCAGCGAGGATGGCTGTCTCCACATAGTCCACGCTGCCGATGCGTGTCATTCAAAGACCGGTCTTCGATCCGGAATCGTAACTCGTGAGCGAAGCAAACCAACGACTATGAACGAACGAGGGGACCCAGCGTGTGGACGCCCACACGGGAGAGACGGACCGGATAACAGGCCGAGCGTGGCGCTCGGATGGCAGTTCGAATCACGGCGTGACCCCGCGGGCGCTGGAAACGAGGCCGACTGCCCCGTTCAAAATCATATAACCGCAAGACAGTGGCCGATTTTGAAACTTCGTCTGTTCCCGTTGGCCAGGAGTCGTACCGACGCAACTGGTCTTTCATACGACCGCGACCCCGTGTCTGGGGGGGCGCTGGCACTCACGACTGTTACCGGGGTTCCTAGTTCGACCACGGTTCGCGATCTGATACATTCCTTGCGGGTTCTGCCCCGGATTTTGAACGGCCGGAATCGTCGTCTCGACTGGATGCGTGACGATGTGGGGCCGCTATTCCGATCCTGATCGCGATCTCGTGCCGGTGTCGCTCTGTACTGCTGTGTCCAGAACGGGCACAGGGGGGCGAAAGCGACAGTGCCTCTAATGGAATCTTCAGCTATTCTCGCCCCAGGCGTACCATTTGTTGACTCTCGTGTCAACTGTGTCGTACTCACGTCAGAAATCGACTGCTGCATATAGAGGATGTATGCAACAGGGCAGTTCGATCATATGCTGTATAGAAATCAAAAAACTCGAAAAATAACGTCGGCAGCGTCAGTCTTCGGTTGGTTCGCTGCCGTCGATCAGCGCTGCTTGCTCCTCATCCTCGCCGTCCCCAGAACTCTCCGATTTCTGGTGTGCTCGAGAATCGTCCTCGGCCGATTCTCGACCGCCGTCAGCGATAGCGGTCTCCAGTTTACGGTCGAACCAGTTCCACTCCTTATCCAGCATCCCGTCGCGTTCGAGGTTCCACGGGTCGCCGTCCGCGACTTTCGGCCCTTCGAGCCAGGACTGCAGCAAGTTCCAGACGAAAACGAGTTGACCGACTAGCAATATGAAGGCGCCCCCGCTGGCCAGCAGGTGGAAGGTACTGACCTGTGCCAGCGGTGCGAGAGCACCGTCGAACTGGTAGGTGGCGTACCGACGGGGCATCCCCAGATAGCCCAGCGCCAGCATCGCAAAGAAGGTGAGGTTAGTTCCGATCATCGAGAGCCAGAAGTGGGCCTTCCCGAGTGTGCGCTGGTACATCCGGCCCGTGAAGATCGGGAACCAGTAGTAGATGCCCGCGAAGATACCGAAGCCGAGAGCGCCCATAAGTATGTAGTGGAAGTGCCCGACGACGTAGTAGGTGTCGTGCAGCACTAGATTGACTGGGATCGCGGCGAGGAAGACGCCGGTAACGCCGCCGATGATGAAGTTCGAGACGAACCCGATACAGAACAGCATCGGCGTGGCCAGTCGGAGGCGGCCGTTCCACATCGTCGTAATCCAGTTGAACGTCTTGACTGCGCTGGGGATCGAGATAGCGATCGAGACGGCCATAAACGAGGCCTGTAGCCGTGGGTCCATCCCGGTCGTGAACATGTGGTGAGCCCACACACCGAAAGAGAGCACACCGATGGCCAGCGTAGAGTAGACGATGAACTCGAACCCGAACAGCTTGCGGCCAGAGAACTTCGGCAGGATGAGACTGACCAGGCCCATCGGCGGGAGCACGAGGATGTACACTTCGGGGTGACCGAAGAACCAGAACAGGTGTTGCCACAGGATCGGACTCCCGCCCTCGACCGCGAAGAACGTCGTGGCGAAGTTCCGGTCCAAAAGGAGCATGACAAGAGCGCTACCCAGCAGCGGGAACGAAAAGAGAATGAGCGCCGATTGGGTCAAGACAGTCCACGAGAAAATGTCGAGATTCGCCCAGGAGACGTCCTCACCGCGCTCGGTGAAGACTGTCGCGATGAAGTTGATCGCGCCCATCGTCGTGGAGACTCCCGAAAGGTGCAGGCCCAGCAGCATCAAGTCAACGCCAGGGTTGGCCTGTTCGGCCGACAGCGGCGTGTACATCGTCCAGGCGGTCTGGGCGGGTTCGACCGCGTTTCCGGTGAGAGGGGCGGTGAAGAACCCAGCCCAGATCAGCAGTGCCGCGGGGGGCAATAGCCAGAAGGCGATGGCGTTGATCCGCGGGAAGGCCATGTCGTCCGCACCGATCAGAAGCGGGATGAAGTAGTTCGCAAACGCCGCGATGATCGGCGTCCCGAACAGGAACAGCATCGTGATCCCGTGACTCGTCATGATAGAGTTATAGGCGCTCGTTCCCAGAATCGCCCCTCCTGGGACGATAAGCTGGATGCGAATGAGCATCGCCATAATGCCACCGACGGCGAACGCGATGATGGCGAACAGTCCGTACAGTAGGCCGATGTCTTTGTGATCGACGGTCGTCAGCCAGCGAATTAGCCCAGTGGGTTTCTCCCGGGTGAGGGGGACGGCGTCCTCTCCGGTCGCTGTCCCACCCTCGGCTAGTGGCGTGTACGACCGCCAGTTCTCGACGCGCGTGAGTAACGCGACAATGCCGACAAGGAGAATAGCCATCACCCCAGTCAACGCTAGATCTCCTACAGCCATTCTAACGAAAGGAAGACTCGTAATTGTAATATTCCACGGGTTAAGCGTATAACACGCTTATACCAGATGTGAAAATCCGTGAACTCCCGTCTCTCTCACACGGTACATAAAAGGAGGGTCCAATGCGCTCAAACGTGAGTCGTGGCGGCCGCTGAATCTGTCTCCTGTGTTAACTTCCTCGTTGTTTCGGCCGTAGCAACCGAGCGACGTGCGGAAGGGGGCGGGAAGACAGAGGATTTTCTATCCATATATAAATAGGCTATATGATTAAGCTACAGAGCGATACGGTCACGGCTATGCTATTTATTTATATGCCACAGGAACGCACTGACGGCGACGGAACCAGCGCTACTGAATCACACCTCTACCTCCCTGGGGTGACCACCACGACATTCAAAACCGGTCGGTTCAGGCGTATCTGGGCGATGCTACTCGGCCATCGTGCTGGACCACCGGAATAGATCAATAATGGCCAGAGTTGGAACGACCCGAGCGGATTACCGCTTCAAGGCGCGACTCGTATTCAGAACTCACGACCGACCGACTCATTTAAGCTACCATACGACCACCGTTACACCCCCGTTAGCGAGCACTGAAATGTAGATTTTCACCGGTCATATAAAATATTGAATACAATTTGGACGAAGTAAAATAGTAGCCAAAGAACGATGAGCGATATCAAGACAGTCGTCCGAGTCAAGCATCCTGACATCGTGCTTACACAGACGGTTGCTCACGACCGGAGTTCGAAAGTGAAGTCGGTTTCAGAAGCAGGAACTGACCCGACGGCGGGAAAATTCTTCTATCATATAGAGTCTTCCGATTTCCACCAGTTCGAGGACGGATTACGGAAGGATAGCACCATCGGTGGATTCGAGCGAGTCATCGATACTGGAGACGAGGAGGCGATCTACAGTTTCGAATATACGGACGATGCGAAGATCATCTCACCAGTAATTTCGGCGGCGGACGGTGTCATCCTCGACATGGAGAACGACGGAAGCGCCTGGACAATGACCATATGGATGGCTGAGCGAACGGACCTGGCCCATCTCTGGGAATATGCACGACAGAACGACATCGATATCGATCTACTGCGTGTGAACGAATACGATGGGTTAGGTAATACGGGCGCTGGGTTGACCGATAGCCAACGAGAAGCACTCCTTGTGGCACTCGAATCAGGGTATTTCGAAGAGCCGCGGAACGCAACTCTCAGCGAGGTTGCAGCCGATCTGAATATCTCTCAACCCGCAGCCAGTGGGCTCCTTCGACGTGGACTCAAGCGACTCATCATGTCGTCCCTGAAGGACGATAGTGAAGAGCCAGGTTGATCGACGGCTACTCGCTGCAGTGGCGGTGATGCCACACAGGCCACTACTCGCGCCCCGTTTAGCGTGACGGGAGGCGTGTGGTGAGCGCTATGCGCTCTGCATTCAGCAGACCGCTAAACTCCCAGAAGATATGTAGAATGTAGCATCGGCGGGGAGCCGCTGTCGTCCGATTGTCGCAGTCTTTTCGCCTACTATACTGCCCGACGTAAGTAATCGGTTATCTGTGGTGGGTTGATTTGGTCAAGTGCAGCAGTCATAGCTGGTCTGCGCTCGTCGATCGAACCGAAAAAGCGGTTGCCGAGAGTCCGTTTCAATTGGCGCCAGCACTCCTCGACAGGGTTGAGATCCGGCGATCCACGCGGAAAGTACGTCACCTCGATCTGCGTTTCTTCGATGAAGTCGCGCACCTGCTTCGACTTGAAATACGACGCATTATCCAGCAACACGTGGATTTCTCGCCAAACTCATCTTGCAGTGCTCGAAGAAATCTGATCGTCACGTCGCTTGTGAAGCGGTCTACGACTTCGGTTGCGAACAATTCTCGCTCGTCAGTAACTGCGCCGAGGAGTTTGACGCCTTTTTTCGAGTGCTGCCAAAACGGGAACGTGACGCGCTTTCCGCACGGAAACCACGAGTGGTACAAGTCACAGCCGACTGTTTTTCGAGTTTGATCGACCGCAATCGTCGTGTACTCATCAGAGAGCGAATTATCGATTTTTTTTGGTAGTTTCCCAAAATTCGGTGCGTTCATCCTCGTCAGCCGTCGGCGGTTGCGGCCGCGGCGTTTGCCAGGTAAGACCGGCGTCTTTTAGCAATCTCTGGACGTGACGCCGGGAATATTCCACGTCAAATTCGTCCAGGAGAAACTGTCGTGCGAGTTCGGTCGTCCACGCCGGTTGGTCGTAGCCGGCCTCAGACGGCGGATTTTGAACAGCCTCTTGAAACTCCGCTCGGTCAGAATCATCGAGTTTCGGTGGCCGACCGGAGCGCTGCCGATCCTGGACGGCTTCGCTGATCGGTTCTTCTTCGAGGCGGCCGAACCACCGATAAATCGTTTGCTCACGCGTATCAAGCCACTCTGCGATCATTGGTGCAGACGGTCCTCGCTTGTAGATAATCGCAACAAGCAACCGCTTTGTCTCTCGTTTTCCGGTTGCTTCCTCGAGTGCCGCCTCCAACTCCTCTACAGAGACGTTTTCTAATCTTGCCATTACACCATTCACATCACGAAGTTAGTTAGTACTATCGATTAGTTTTGTCTCTTAGTATAGTCGGACAGGGGTGGGACAATACCAGAAGTACGGGGCCGTAGTCAGATAGTTTTCCTCTCCGTGAACGCGACCTCGAGGAGCGACAAGTGGACAGTAATCTCCTCTTCGGGATACGTGGAATTCCGACAGAGTGTCGGTGGTTATCGCTGTAATCGATCGAATAGCCGCTCAAAAAGCGTCTGCTGCGCATTTCGTAGATGATAGGAGAAAGTCGACTGAGTCAGTGAGAGCGCGTCGGCGATCTCGGTTGCCGTACTGCGTCGCGGTGACCGGAAGTACCCACCGTACATCGCAGCTCGCAGGACCTGCTGTTGACGGTCCGTGAGTTCCTCCTCGAAAATATTACAGAGCACCCACCCGACTGCGTGTGCATCCGTCTTCGCAGCCGGAGTGTATTCACGTTTCGAGGCAAACGTGGTTTCCGGGAACGACTCCTGCACACGTGCCACCAGCGACCCGATATCGGTACCGAGTGGTACTTCGCAGACGACTTCGGCCCGACCGTCAGTTACTGTGTCCGTCGTGACGACTGCACCCTCTGTGACTAGTGTCTGTGCCAGGGACCGCCGGCGAAGCCCGATTTCGACTTCTCCGCCAGGCGGATGCTCAGTCTGCCGGATCTGTCGCAACTGGGCGGCCCGGTCCGCGTCTTCCGCGACATCACCGAGGGCATCCAACGAAGCACCCTGAACGGACGCATAGTGGACGAGCATCTCATTCGAGGCCGGAATCGTGTCCATGACCTCGATCGTACAGTCTAGTTGTTCAGAAGCGGAGACAAAAAACGACGCCGAGTCAGTACTCTCGAAGGTGAGCTCGGCCATTTTGTCGGCGTGGAGAATGCGCTCTGTCTCGAGTGAGTGAAGGACCTGCCCAACCCGCTCACCGAACGTTGTCAGGAGTGTCTGCTCGCGGCCCCCGAAGGCCTCCCCACGGTGTGTATACAGGACGAGTAGACCGTAGACACGACCTCTATGCTGAAGAGGAACGATAGCGCCACCCTGGAACCCGTTGTCCAGTGTATCCGCTCGCCACCGTGCAAACCGTGAGTCGGATTGGGCCCTCGTAACCACCTGTATCTCGCCTGTTTCGACAGCGAGCGCTGCCGGAGCGACCTCTGCCTGCGATTGTATCGGGAGGGTCACCGACTCGTCGGCAGCGACAGATCCCGACCCTTCCTGGAGATCCGACTCGATCAGTTCCGTGCCCGGGGTGTGCTCACTGATCCGTGCGTACTGGTATTCTCGCGTGTCCGTCAGCAACTCACAGATTGCCTGTCTGGTCTCCTCGGCCGCGGTTGCGCTGTTGAGAATCTCGTCGGCCGGCTGGAACGTCTCGATAAGCTGTTCGAGACGTTTGGGAACGGTGACGTCTTCCAGCGCGACGATGATCTGCTCGATAGACCCGTCCTCGCGCTTGACGGGAGCGACGTTGCTCGACAGCCACCGTTCGGAGCCGTCCGGGAGTGTGATTCCGTGAGTGAACCCCTGGATGGTCTCGCCGGTTTCAAAGACACGCGTGATCGGATGGTCCTCACGCGTGATCGGGTTGCCCGCCTCGTCCCAGATGTCCCAGTCGGGGTGGGTGTACCCCTTTTCATCCATCTTGTGTCTGGACAGGCCAAGTAACTCTTCGGCACGGGAGTTTGTGCGAGTGATATCCCCCTCGGCGTTCAGGAGGATGATTCCAACGGGAGTCGTTTCCAGAACGTGATCCAGTTCCTGTTCGGCTACTTTCGAGTCGGTGATATCGGAGAAGACGATGACGACGCCGTCGTCGCTCGGGTGGACTCTGGCTTCGACCCACTGCTCTTTTTCGGCATTATATCGCTCGAAGGATGTCGATGACTGCGTATCGAGAGCCGTCTGGATTTTCTCTTCGGCGATGGTGTCAACCGCTTCGGGGAAAACGTCCCAGACGTATTCACCGCGTAGTTCCTCGCTGTCTTGACCGAGAAGCTGTTCGGCCTCTTGGTTCACGTATGCGTAGGAGAGGTCGCTGTCGAGTGCGGCAACGCCATCGGACACGCGCTTCAGACTGTCTATCTCCCATCGAGTGATTGCTGATTTGATGAGTGTGACGACCGCCTCGGCCAGTTCCCGCTCGGTTCCGGTCCACGCCCGCTGGCCCGTGCTGGGTTGCTGGTCCGTGCAGACGACTGTTATCGAGACAGATGTTCCGATGCGTGTGCAGGCCTTCGCTGTCAGGGTGTCTGTAGTCTGATGGAATCCATCAGTTTCGAACACATCGTCTCCTACCCGGATCCTGGCCTCAATTGTTTTCGAACGCCGGAACCACTGTGGGAGTTCAGCGACGTACGTCCGAATACTGTCGTCAATATCGTCAGACAGGCCAGTAAAGAGTTCACTCGCCCGCTTGAGCGCGTTGAGCGCGTTCGTTCGTTCCTGAAGTTTTCTCTCGGCTGTCTCTCCGGACTCGGTGGTTTCGTCTACTACTTCGGCCCGTTCTGACGTGCGCTCTTCAGTCTCGAAAATATCACGCCACGTAACAGAATCGGCTTCGACAGCGTCGGCGCGATTCGACTGCTCTTCCTCGCCATCTCTATTCTGCCGATCCTGTCCGCTCATCTCACATCACGGTCTTTCACCCAGCTTTAAATAACATATTACTCATTTCATATTTTTAGAATAGTGGTGATATTTCTTCCAACCAGATATTTGTCAGTTTTCTGTATCGAGATGAGGGATTCGGTATGCACTCTCGCATGTGAACTTTAGAGGGGAGATGTCACGTCGTCGGTTCAGGAGTCGTAGGTCTGATTCAGGTGAGCGAGCAGGTGATCAACGAATCCCGGATCGTACATCAAAATTCCGTGAAATCCAATGTCGTCGTTTTCGCGGGCAACTAAAGCAGTCTTCTGCGTATCGTCGCCACCGCCGTCGGAGACGACAAACCACGTTTCAGCAATCTCGGCCGTCGAAACTGCATGAACGTGCCCGGAACCGAAATCCGGTGGCGTAGCGTCGGGGACGCCGTAGGCGTGTACAGCGACCCCTCGACGAGCGAGATCGGTGTAGACGGATCGTTGTTCCGCCATGACCGAGCACTGCTGAAACCCCGCGTGAATCGTACCCTGGCCGACCCGACGGGCACGGTCCTCGATTTCCCGGGACGCGTATAGCAACTGTTCCGTATCGTACGACGTGAAGGAGGTCTCCTTGAGATGACGGAGGATGTCCTCGTATTTCCCGTCGGCTATGCCGAACTGGCCGGCTCCTGTCGGCGCGTCTTCGAGCAACTCCCTGAGGGTCGCGACGTCGACGACCGCGAGCACTTCCGCCGCGTTGCTGAGGACTGCGACGCCTTCCGGTTTCCCAGATGCCGTTCGGTCGACGGTGATTCGCACGTTCAACGTCTCGAAATACGACCTGAGGTCCTCGTGTATCGCGTCAGTGGAATCGAGGTTGAACAGACGGAGTTCCTTCTCGCGGTGCCTGATATACTCGATACTGTCCCGGAGACCCATCGACGCATCCGAACGTGAATCCATTCAGTACTCCTCCCTCGTTGCTATCTCCAGCGTCTGCTGCCGTCTGTTTTCGCTATCGGTACGATCCTGTTTCCGCTGGAAGCCCCTCATCACAGCAGGTCTGTCGGATCACGGTTCCCGATAGCCACCTCTCGCAGTTGCTCCTCGGAGAGCGTTTCGATCACGAAGTCCGGCATGTCGTCGGGGAGGTCTTGCGGAATCGACACCTGCTCGGAGTCAGTCGTAGTGACGGTATCCTGCCCGCCGTCCGTCGCGGAGCGTTCACCAGATAGGCGCATTACTGACTCCTCCACTTCGGAGACCATCGCCGCCTGTTCCTCGTTCGCCGCAGCCAGACTCTCGATCTCTTCTGCGACGCGGTCGGTCCGATCGACCACCTCGTCGACCATCGACGCGATCTCTTCGGCAGCAGCAGCCTGGTCGTCGGTCGCGTCTGCGACTTCGCTGATTCCGTTCGCTGTTTCGGTGACAGCCTCGACGATTTCAGTCAGGCTGTCCATGGCGTCCTGAACCTGCTCGATACCCCGATCAACCTGCTCGGTGGTGCCAGCGAGATTGGCCGCCGTCTCCTCGGCATCGGTTTGAATCTCATCGACCATCGTCTCGATATCACTGGCGTGTGTCTGTGACTCCTTCGCGAGTGACTTGATTTCGTCTGCGACGACGGCGAATCCTTCACCCGCTTTCCCGGCACGAGCGGCCTCGATCGACGCGTTCAGCGCGAGGATGTTCGTCTGTTCGGCGATGCCGTCAATCGCATCGACGAACTCGTCTATCTGCTGGACACGGTTCCGTAACGAGGTGACATCGTCCGCCACTTCGTTTACAGCGTCGCCAATATCGTCCATGACCCCAACAGCAGTGTCGGCGGCTTCCTTGCCGTCTTCGGCGAGGGTTTCGGACCGGTCGCTCGCACTCTCGACCTGATCGGTTGTCGATGCGACTTCCTCGATTGTCGCCGAGAGGTTCGCTACCTCGGACGAGATCTCGTCCACCCGTTCGGACTGTTGGGTCGCTGCGTCGCTGATTGCGGTGGCGCTCTCGGCGACGTCCTCGGCGCTCGTCTGGAGGTCACTCACCGGTTGTTTCACGTCTTCCTCGACGTCGGCCATCAACCGTTCGTTGCGCTCTATTTCCTCCTCGAGTTGCTGGCTGTATGAGTGGATGTAGGTGTCAGTGACGACCTGCATGTCGAGATTGATGACTCGGAGAATCGCAAGGATATCCTGCACGGCGTCGTCGACCTCTTCTTCGACCGCTGTTTCGATTTCGCGACGCGAGAGATCAGGTCCGGGATTCAACGCGTCCTCTCCCCCGCCAGAGGCAGGTTCAGTCCCGCCGTCTGCGACAGCGTCGGTCAGGCGCTCGGTGAGTGATTCGACGAGGCGGTCGCCCACCAGCGGGAGAATGAGATCGTAGTAGACGCCATACTGGCCGAGATAGTGTTTCATCGGCATATCCAAAATGTCGTGGAGTTTGCCGATACGGGCCCGGTCCCGGAAGTAGTCTGTGCCGTACTCGCCATCGGCAAGCGTCACGAGATACGCCGATTGCGTCCGCTTGAGTTGCTCGACGTTCTTGGGCGACCGCCCGATAACCTCGACTGTCTCTTCGTGGTCAGTCAGGTTGTCGTAGAAGTCCTCGGCCACCTGTTCGGCGTTGTCCACGAAGTCATTGTGATACGTCCGAAGGCGGCGGATGTCGTCGTCGGTGAAACCGACGAAATCCTTCCGCCACCGGATTTCAGACTTATCCAGGCCGATCTCGTCAACAAGCGAGTCCGCGTCCAGCTGGTCGTTGAGGCCGCCCCGTCCAAAATCGTCTCGGCCGTACTGCGGCGAATCGGACATGGACGTGATTGGATCGAACACGAGCATAAGTCCCGCATCTAGATACCGGCACACTACCAGGAGCACGACTCAGTCGATGTTCTCGGCTGGGGCTTCGAGGGACGCTTCGAACGGAGAAGTTGCGGATCGAGACGATGGTTGGTTCTCAGCCGTGATACTCATCCTGTTATCTAGAGTCACTAATTATTGGGTTGGTCGTGAGAGTGTGTGGCATGCTGGAGAAGGTGAAAATCGATCGGTTCGACTTGCGGCCGAAACTCATCCTGGCGTTCGTGCTCGTGGCCTTGCTGGTCGGTGTAACAGGATTGGTCGGGTACCAGGCCGTGGGAGCCGTCGATGGCGAAGCCCACGTCATCTCCGAGGACGCTGATGACATTGACGCGTCCATGGAGATGCTGGTCGCCGTCGAGGAACAACAATTGGCAGTCCAGGCAGCTCTGCTCGACGAGGACGGGGCCAGAGCCGACTTCGAGGAGGCCAATTCCCACTTCGATGAGTGGGCACAGCAGCTGGATGAAAGCGACCTGAGCGAGGAAGAACAACAGGCCTTCGCCGATCTGCAGTCTAAACATCAGGAGTACACGGCCGTTGCTCAGGAGGTGTTCGATGCAGAAGCGGCCGGTGAGACGGAGCGTGCCAGACAGCACATGGCAGAACTCGACCCAATACTGACTGACATGCGCGAGGACGCACACACGCTTGAAGAACTCGCTGTCGAGGACAAAGAAACAGCAGTCGCGTCGGCAGACAGCACCACAGCGACGGTCCAGTGGTTACTTATCGGACTGACTCTCGTATCGTTTGTCCTGGCGATCGCCATCGGCCTGTTCGTGGCCGGACGGATCATCCCGCCGATCGCCAAGTTGGAGGAGACTGCACAGGCTGTCAGTGCCGGCGATCTCGACAACGATCTCGACAGCCACGTCGAAGACGACGAACTGGGCCGGATGATCGAGGCGTTCAGTGAGATGCAGTCGAACGTCCGGGGCGTTTTCTCGCAGATCGGAACCGCCAGCCGTGGCCTGCGACAGGGCGATCTCGGCTGGGAGTTCGAGGCCGACTATCCGGGCCAATATGGGGAAACCGTCGCCGATCTCGAAGCGGGTGCCGACGAACTCGCCGGGAGTTTCGAGGAGATCCGGGGTGTGAGTGACGACCTCCAGCAGGGTGTCATCGATCAAAATATCGACACCGACCGACCCGGGCAGTACGGCGACGTGCTGGAAGATCTTGCGACCGGGACCACCCAGCTGTCGGAGAGCTTCACACAGATCTCGACCGCAAGCCGGGATCTGAAGGACGGACACCTTGATCAGGATATCGACACGGACTACCCGGGAACGTTTGGATCCACACTGAGTGACTTCGAAGACGGGATCCAGCAACTGAATACGAGCGTCGAACGCGTCCAGTCCATCGCGGACGATGTCGCAACCTTGAGCGAAGAAGTGACGAGCAGTTCGGAGGAGATTGAACAGGCCAGCGAACAGGTCGCTGAGTCCGTCGAGGAGATCTCACGCGGGGCCGATACCCAGAGCGAGAACCTCCAGGAGGTGGCCAGCGAGATGAACGACATGTCTGCGACCGTCGAGGAGATCGCCTCCTCGGCCGAGGAGGTGGCTGCAACCGCCAGCACGGCCGTCGAACGGGGAGAGACCGGGCGGCAGTACGCCTCAGATGCGACCGAGGAGATTCAGTCGATCGAAACCCGGGCAGACGAGGCAGCCACCCAAGTTGAGGAACTCGACGAGAAGATGGACCAGATCGGAGAGATCGTCGAGATGATAACTGAAATCGCCGAACAGACGAATATGCTCGCACTCAACGCCTCGATCGAGGCCGCGCGGGCCGGGGAAGCAGGCGAGGGGTTCGGTGTCGTCGCAAACGAAATCAAGTCTCTGGCAGAGGAAGCAGCCGACGCGACTGCCGACATCGAACAGCGCATCGAAGAGGTCCAGGCGACGACGGACGATACCGTCGAGGGGATGCAACAGATGAGCGAGCGCGTCGAGCGCGGGGCCGACACGGTCGAGGACGCCATCGAGATGTTCGACGAGATCGCCAACGTTGTTCAGGAGGCCGAAAGCGGGATCCGGGAGATCAGCGAGGCTACCGACGACCAGGCGGCCTCGTCCGAGGAAGTGGTATCGATGGTCGACGAGGTCTCCAGCGTCAGTCAGCAGACTGCGGCCGAGGCGAGCAACGTCTCTGCCGCGACCGAAGAACAGACAGCCTCCCTGTCCGAGGCCTCAGAGAACGTCCAGCAACTGTCCGCGCTCGCTGAAGACCTGCACGACCAGGTGTCGGATTTCGACACCGGATCGGGTTCCAGTCCTGCAATCGAGACGACACCGGAATCGGCGGCCGCACCCGACGGCGGGCACCACACATCCGAGACTGAGGGACGGACGCCGGATCGCGATGGGGAGGTGTGAGCACATGGGGTCACACCAAGTCCTCGAATTCACACTTGGATGGAAACAGTACTGCATCGACATTGAGTATATCGCGGAGGTCGTCAGCAGTCTGCGGGAAGACGTATCTTCGATCCCGGATTCGCCGCCTCACGTCGAAGGGGAACTCGATTTCCGCGGCGAGACCACGAGAATCATCGATCCGAGAGCCAGGCTCCTGCCAGAGGAATACGAGGCCAACGGGATCAGCCAGGACAGGATGATCGTTTTCGATACCGAAATGATGACAGGCGAGCGTTCTGGCTGGATGGTAACGGACGTGCTCCGGATTGTGACGATCGATCCCGAATCTGTCGAAGCAGTCGATGAGGAGATTATCAACGGCATCGTCGCTCTGGAGGACGAACAGGTCGTCTGGATAGATCCTGGAACCATCTTGGACGAAACATGAGTGAGATCAACGTCCTGACTGAGACAATAGAAACGGTAGACGTTCTGCACGTTGATGACGAACCATCCCTCACGGACCTGACTGCGACGTTTCTCGAGCAGGAGGACGACCAGTTCAGTGTCGAGACAGCGACGAACGCCGACGAGGGGTTAGAGAAAATCGATGATCATCGACCCGAGTGTATCATTTCGGACTACAATATGCCTGGTATGAATGGGATCGAGTTCTTGCAGGCTGTCCGGGAGGAATATGCTGATTTGCCGTTTATTTTATTCACTGGCAAAGGTAGCGAGGCTGTCGCCAGCGACGCCATCTCTGCTGGCGTCACCGACTACCTCCAGAAGGGGTCCGGCACCGAACGGTACGAACTCTTGGCCAACCGGATCCAGAATGCCGTTCAGGCACGACGCGAGGCACAGCGGGTCGACAGACAGCAACAACTGGCGCGACTGACGGAGTTCGCCGGCGACACTGGTGGGTGGGAACTGGATAGAGAGAGCGGGACTGTCCTGCTGACGGCTGGCACCCGGCGAATTATCGGTCGCCCTGACCAGGCCGAAATCTCTCTGGAGGAAGCGATCACACTGTTCCACCCGGACGACCGCGAAGACATTCAGCAAACACTCACCAGGGCCTTCGAGACGGGCGAGGAACTGCACAATACGTGGCGACTTCAGCCAGGGGACGGCGACGAGCGTCTGATAGAAATGACGATCACTCCGGTCGTAGAATCCGGTGGGAGGGTACCGAAACTGCGTGGAGCGGGTCATGATATTACCGCCCGGACAGAGCGTCGACAGGAACTCGAAAGATACGAGACGATCATCGAGTCGCTGACAGACGCGGTGTACGTGCTCGACGACGAGGGGCGGTTTACCTACGTCAGCGACGAACTCGTCGAGTTAGTCGGCTACGACCGGGAAACGATTCTCGGGAACGCACCATCGCTAATCAAAGACGAGGATGCCGTCGAACGGGCGGAACACCAGTTGGGGCGGTTGCTGTCGAGTGACGGCCCGGAGACAGTCTCGTTCGAAGTGACACTGCAACCGCGCGAGCGTGACCCAATCATTTGCGAGGACCACATCGGCGTTCTCCCCTACGAAGGTGACCAGTTCGAAGGGTCTGTCGGCACGCTGCGGGACGTTACTCCGGCCAAACAGCGCGAGCAACAACTGGAACGGCAAAACGACCTGTTCAAAAAATCTCAGGCCATCGCTGACGTCGGGGCCTGGAGTTACGACGTGCGGACCGACGAGGCGTTTTTTACGGAGAAGACCTACGAAATTCATGGACTCTCCCCGGAGGACGAACTGAGCCCCGAGAAGAGCCTCAGCTTCTACCATCCCGACGACCGACCCGTAATCCGCGACGCGTTCGATCGAGCAGTCGAGACCGGCGAATCCTACGATCTCGAACTCCGGCTGATCGACGAAGCTGACAACCGTCGCTGGGTGCGCACCCGCGGCGATCCCGAGATCGAAGACGGCAGCGTCGTCAGTGTTCGTGGCACACTGCAAGATATTACCGAACGAAAACAACAGGAACGGGAACTCGAAGACCGGACAGAGAAACTGGAAACGTTGACCACGGAACTGGAAGCGCAGTACCGGTATCTATTCGAGGAAGCTCCGGTCATGGCGGTCGTTACACGCGCCGAAGACGGCAGGCCGATCGTCGAAGACTGCAACGACCTGTTCGTCGAGACCCTGAGCTACGAGAAATCAGACGTCATCGGCGCACAACTCGAACGGTTTTACACTACCGAGTCACAGCGTAAATTGCTGGAAGAAGGCGGCTACGAGCGTGCACTGAGTGGCGAGTTCGTCCGCGAAAACAGAGAGTTGGTGACTGCGGACGGGGAGACAGTCGAGACGCTTTTGCGGGCGGTCCCCCGGGAAGGAGCGAGAGGCGAGTCACCTGGGACGCTCGCGTTTTATATCGACATTAGCGAGCGCAAACGAGTGAAACGACAACGGGACCGCCTGGAGGAGTTCACGAGTATCGTCAGCCACGACCTCCGGAGTCCACTCACCGTGGCCGACGGGCACATCGAGTTCGCTCAACAAGAGTGCGACAGCGACCACCTGGCCCGGGCAGCCGACGCGATCGACCGGAGTCAGGCACTCATCGACGACCTGCTGACACTGGCGCGTGAGGGCAAAGCGGTGACCGGGACCGAGCCTGTTGGACTTGCAGACGTGGCCCAGCGCAGTTGGGAAACCGTCGATACGGATCAGGCGACGCTGGAAACTGACGCGACACACGTGATCAAGGCAGACAAGAGTCGCCTCCAGCAACTCCTTGAGAACTTCTATCGGAACGCGGTCGAACACGGAGGCGATGAAGTGACGGTTCACGTCGGTGACCTGAACGGTGGCTTCTACGTGGCGGATACAGGGGCCGGGATTCCCGAGAGCAAGCGAGACGAAATCTTCGAGGCTGGCTATTCGACCGCAGAGCATGGAACGGGGTTTGGCCTGCGGATCGTCGAGCAGATTGTCGAGGCACACGGCTGGGAAATCCGGGTGACCGACAGCGAGACGGACGGCGCACGCTTCGAGATTACCGGCGTCAAAGCTACACACTGACCGGAATCATTTTCAAAAATATTTCACGTGTGCCGTTATCTAGACCGCCGGCTTATTTGCCTCTGGGCCCGCTCTCGAGACATAACAAAAATGCCTGATGATACCAGCGACACGGCAACCAAGGAAATCGAACTGGTAGCGTCGGGTATCCCCGAACTGGACAAACTGCTCAAGGGAGGGTACATCCGGGGCCGTACGTACCTCGTCCAAGGCGCCTCAGGAACCGGGAAGTCGCTGCTCGGCCAGCACTTCCTGCGAGCAGGCCTCGATGTCGACGAAACAGTCGTCTATATCCATGGCGAAGAGTCCAGAGACGACATTCTCGTCAACGCAGCACGACTCGACGTCGACATTCGGGATGCCGAGTTTTTGGACATCGGGCCCGGGACGGACTTTTTCGCCGAGGACAAGTCCTACAACCTGGTCGAGGCGACCGAAGTCGAATCCGAGCAATTCACGCAGGATATCAAACACGTAATCGAGGATGTCGATCCGGACCGAATTCTCATCGACCCGATCACACAACTTCAGTACGTGGAACGGGACGAATACCAGTACCGGAAGCGGTTGCAATCGCTCATCCGGTTTCTTCGGAACCGGCAGGTGACGACAGTCGCAACGCGAACACTCGACAGGGAACGGACTCGCGAGACCACCCACGACGACTTTGAATCGCTTAGCGACGGCGTCATCAACCTGTCGCTCGACGAGCACGAGCGCCGGATCGCGGTCCCGAAACACCGCGGCCTCGGACAGATCGACGGCACCCACGGACTCGAAATCCGCGAGCACGGGATCGAAGTCTACCCACAGACCATCCCGAAACACGACAACCGAACGTTCGATCCGGAACTCATCTCCACCGGACACGAACCTCTCGACGGGCTCCTCGGTGGTGGAATCGAACGCGGGACCGTCTCGTTTATCAGCGGTCCAACCGGCATCGGAAAATCCACCACCGGTGCACAGATACTGTCGGGCATCGTCGAAGACGGTGGGACAGCACTCGGATACCTGTTCGAGGAGTCTATCGACCAGTTCGTCCATCGCTCGGAAACCCTCGGACTCCCGATTTCGGAATTGCGGGCGCAGGAATCACTGTGGCTGACAGAGACAGAACCGCTCGTGCGTTCCGCCGAGGAGTTCGATCATCACGTCCTCGACCAGGTCGACGAGCACGCGCCGGACGCGGTGTTCATCGACGGGCTCTCGGGCTACAAGATCTCGCTCCAGGGCAACGATCAGCGACTCGTTCGGCGGCTGCACGGTCTCACCCGGATACTCAAGAATCGCGGTATCGCAGTCATCATCACGGACGAGGCGGACCGCCTCACCGGTATCCCGGAAGCTACGAGTACGAACACCAGCTACATCGCGGACAACATCGTGTTCCTCTCCTACGTGGAGGTTGACGGCGAACTGGACCGAGCGATCGGCGTTGTGAAAAAACGACTCGGGGATTTCGACAGCCGGTTCCACCGGTTCGCTATCGAATCCGACGAGGGACTGGTTATCGAAGGCCCGTTCGATACCGTTCGAGGAATCATGCAGGGGAGTTCAACGCATCCCGTTCCAGACGGGTCCCACAGAACAACCGATCAATCATGACCGGCCGGTCCAGTCGCGAAGTGAGTGACAAACACACCATACAACTCCTGATACAGGGCGATAACGACCGGGAAGCCCTCGAAGAATTTCTCGACGAGCGGTACGACGTCATCGCCGACGACACCCTCCAGCCCGTCGATTGTTACCTCGTTGGTGAACAGATGGTACCAACGTATCGAGACGCGTTACGGGAGCATAAAAACGAGGTCCATCCGACTTTCACTCCCGTACTGCTGATCCAACAGGAGGGGTCGAGGGGAACTGTCCCGCTGCCGGCCGAGCAGAACGGCGACGGACCACTGCTCATCGACGAAGTGGTGGCAGCACCTGTTGACCGAACGACCCTGTTTCGTCGAGTGGGGAACCTGTTGGCTAGGCGCGAGCAGTCGGTGGAGTTGTCCGAGCGCTACGAGGACGCTCAGACTCGATTTCAGCGGCTGTTCGATTCGACGAACGACGCGATCTTCGTGGTTGCCCCTTCTGGCGACGAGATTACCGAGTGTAATCCGGCAGCGTGTGACCTCGTGGGATATTCGCGTGACGAATTACTCTCTGTATCCCCGACGGAGACGATTCACGCCGATAATCGCGAGCGGTTTCGGTCCTTTCTCCAGGAGGTACGGGAGGCCGGGCAGGGAACGACAGACGACCTCACGTGTCAAACAAATGGGGGACAACAGCGACAGTTGGAGATGTCGGCTGCGACGCTCGGGGATTCCAAACAGTCACCGGTAATCCTCTCTGCACGCGACGTGACTGAACGGAAAGCGTACGAACGAGAACTCGAGCTGAAGTCCCAGGCGATGGACAAAGCACCCGTCGGGATCACCATCACCGATCCCGACCGGGAGGACAACCCGATGATCTACGTCAACGAGGGATTCGAAGCGCTGACGGGGTACTCTGAGGAAGAGGCGCTCGGGCGGAACTGTCGGTTCCTTCAGGGAGAGGAGACGCGTGATGAACCAGTCGCTGAAATGCGAACGGCGGTTGAAAACGACGAGCCGGTGTCCGTGGAACTCCGGAACTACCGGAAGGACGGCAGCCAGTTCTGGAACCGCGTCAGTATCGCGCCAGTGAGAGACGACACTGGCACCGTCGTGAACTACGTCGGATTTCAGGAGGACGTCTCCGAGCGCAAAGAGCGCGAGATGGACCTCCAACTGTTCAAAAAAGCTGTCGAAAATGCAGGGCATGCAGTCTTCATCACTGACAGGGACGGAACCATCGAGTACGTGAATCCGAAATTCGAAGCCCGATCCGGCTATACTCGTACGGAAGCCGTCGGTCGGACGCCCCGAATTATCAAGTCAGGGAAACAGGACGAGGTGTTCTACGATCGGATGTGGCAGACGATTCTCTCGGGCGAGCAGTGGAATGCGAATCTCATCAATCAGCGCAAAAACGGGGAGTTGTACCACGTCGACCAGACGATCTCGCCCATCGGGAACGACGACGGAGAAATCACACACTTCGTCACGATCGAAGCCGACGTGACGAACCGTCGGCTGCGAAAACAGCAACTCAACGTGCTCAATCGCGTCTTGCGCCACAACCTCAAGAACGGAATGACCGTTGTTCGGGGTCGGGCCGAACTACTCCATGAATCACTAAGCGATGACGAAGCCCAGGCGCATGTGAGCGCGATCGAAGAACAAGTGAACGCCCTGGCGACGCTGAGTGACAAAGCTGGTACTGTACGCTCACTGTTCGAAGACGATGTATCATCTGAGACCGTTACCAATGTGACGGAGTTGGTTGGTGACGTCGTTAGCTGCTTTTCCGAGGAGTATCCGGCCGCTTCATTCGATTTCAATGATCCCGATCCACTCCACGCTCGAGCAGACCACCGATTGCGACTGGTACTGGAGGAACTACTGAACAACGCTGTCGTCCACAACGATAAACAGGTTCCCGAGGTGATGGTTACCGCCAGGCCATCCAGTGAAAGGCGGTCTGAAGAGTGGATCGACATCGAAATTATCGATAACGGACCGGAGATTCCAACTCACGAACTGAAAACGATCAAACGGGGCGAGGAAACACCGCTCCAGCACGGTACTGGACTCGGGCTTTGGATCGTCTACTGGACTGTCTCGCTGTACGGTGGCGAAGTCACCTTCGTGGATGACGCATCGCGTGGAACAGGCATCGTATTGAGTCTCCCCCGGATGTCCGCCGACGCATCCGCTCGGGGAACACCCGCCGAACACCACTGACCAATGAAAGAGACTGGACCTTCGGAAACTCAGAACGAGAAGCAGACGGACCTGCATCGGACGCTGGTCGAAGAGTCGAACGATGTCGCCACGATCATCGACACAGAGGGAACGATAACGTACGTGAGCCCCGCCGTCACACGAGTCCTCGGCTACGATCCCGAGGAATTGGTCGGGAACACTGGATACGAGTTCGTCCATCCGGACGACCGGGAACGAAATGCCGACGCGGTCGAAGCCGTTCTGGAAACCCCGGACGAACCCCAGACAGTCGAAGTCCGATTCAAACACGCCGACGGGTCGTGGTGCTGGATCGAGGCCACGATGCGGAACCGACTCGACGACGATGTCATCGACGGTATTCTCCTCAACAGTCGTGAGATTACCGAACGGAAAAACCGTGAACGCGAACTCCGCGAACTCGCTGGCGAGTACGAGGCCCTCCTGAACAATGCAGAGGACGCGATATTTTTCATTGATGTCGACGCTTCAGACCACGACATTACGTTCGAGTTCGACCGTCTTAGCCCGGCATACGAGCGTCAAACCGGCCTCACGACCGAAGAGGTCCGGGGAGAAACGCCTCGAGACGTGTTTGGTGAGCAAGCGGGAGCAGAACTCGAAGCAAACTATCACCGGTGTGTCAAATCTCGTGAGCCGATCTCGTATCAGGAAGAACTGCGAGTCAACGAGGAGGCACGCATCTGGCAGACGAACCTCGCACCGGTACTCACTGACGGCGACGTAACCCGTCTTGTGGGAATCACCCGAAACGTCACTGACCGTGTCGAACGGGAACGACAGCTTCGTCGTCAAAAGGAGCGGCTCGACGAGTTTGCGAGTGTCATCTCCCACGATCTTCGGAATCCGCTCAACGTCGCACAGGCCCGCGCAACACTCCTTGACGAACAAACGGAGAGCGAACATTTGGATCCACTCGTACAATCGCTCGACCGGATGGAGGCAATCGTCATGGACACGTTGACACTCGCTCGACAGGGTGAGACGATAGACGAAACGGAGACGGTCAGTCTGACCGACCTCGTCGGGAAGTGCTGGGGAACGGTAGATGCAGACGCGGCGACCCTCGAGATAGCTGACGAGATGACGTTCCAGGGCGATCGCGACCGGTTACGACACGTATTCGAGAATCTGTTCCGAAACGCTATCGAACACGGTGGCACGGACGTGACTGTTCGTGTCGGACGCGTCGATGAGGACACCATCTACGTCGAAGACGATGGGTCTGGGATTCCCGCAAAGAGGCGCGCAGAGGTTTTCGAACCAGGCCACTCTTCGACGAGTGGGGGCACCGGATTCGGACTGACCATCGTAAAACGGATCGTGGAGGCTCACGGGTGGACGGTGTCTGTGACAGACGAGCCCGAAGATGGGGCGCGGTTCGAGTTCGTGATGTCACAATAGGGGGCGTGGCCAACACTCAAACATCCCATGTCGCCTATGCATTGAGACAACCGGTCCAATATCTGGTCAACTGCGGCCCCGTTCGTGTATTCTTAATTAGGAATAATGTCTTCCGCACCAATCTTCCGTTCTCAGAATACCGCTTAAAAAATAACAGATCAGGCGTTCAATTGCTATCCGGCTCCGTGTTTTAGCGCGACTCCGTTAGGTCGCCCGTCGAAACGCGGCTGGCTCCGATTAGCGATGTCTACTCCTGACTCAGACCATCGAAATAGGGGATTATTTTACCTTCGCTTGTGCAAGAGTCGGCTTGTTTCGGGAAGACTTCGTCGATTGCATTGTAGAGGGATTCAAGTAGAACTCGCTCATGGAGTACTTTCTCTTCATCGTGAAGCGATTCCTATCCTATCGGGTGACCAAGTCCATAGACTCCCCATTTGTTATCACTGGAATTAAAATTGGGACGAGTAGAGCCTGCTGCATACGCGCCCTGTATTCAGCACGCCGTTTGTGACAGATATTAGTAGAAGGCTGTTCGTCGTGATAGCTCGATCCTCTGTACTGATCAGCGATCGCATCCTCGCACGAAACCACGAGACTACTCCGGAATTTCGTATCGACAAATTTCACTGCCCCCACAGTCCGGACACTCCTCAGCCTTCGACGACACAGTTGTCCCACAGTGGCGGCACTCAACTACGACATCGGAGCCACCACCAGAGAGTAGTCGCGTGAGGAGCGAGTGAACTCCCATCGTCCCTGCAGTACAGGTGATGGTGAGTTAACCTTAGTGGACAGTTCAACCGACCTGAAAACGGGTTTCTGAACGTGGAAAACGCCGAAACCTTACATTCGAGGACGAAGCAAGAACGAATGGAAGGAACACTGTCACACGCTCCTTCCAGTCCCTTTGCATGAACACCGACGAATCGTCTCTTGGTCGTTGCCCGGACTGCGGCGAGCGTATTCCAGAGGCGTGGCTGCTCGTTGAGTACACCAAAGACGACGGGACCGATGGAACATGGGCCGAATGTCCGTCGTGTGAGGATGTTGTAGCGCCAGAGTAACAACTGGATTCCGACGGGGTCTGAACGAATTCGGACAGCAGAGCCAAGTGTTCTCGCTCGGGTGTATCGCAGAAGGTACTACTGATGGATATCCCTGACCAACTTCGCTGCCTGTTTTCGGCCACGCTTGAAGAGCGGGACGGATCGTATATCGTTGAAGTTCCAAAAAGAGAGATTCAACGTGGGAACATCGGTCAAGGCGGAACATACCGTGTAGCTGTGCTTCCTTCTCCGTCAACCACCGAAGCCGTCGATACCGACACAAGGTCACAGTTCGAACCAGAACCACAGGAACCACCGGTCACAGAAGGTGAACAGCGGACCGTCGAAATCGAAGACATCGGCGATCAGGGCGACGGGATCACCCGTGTCGAACGTGGCTTTGTTGTCATTGTCTCCGATACCGAGCAGGGAGAGCGAGTCACCATCGAGATTACTGATGTCCGTGAGAACGTCGCCTTTGCAGACGTTGTTGAACGCATCAGCTACTACGACTGAGTCGCAAAGAACCGGAAATTGAATCTTAACTGTGCTGCCTCAATTAAGAGTTACCCCACGAGCCGAATGAATATCTACTGCGTGGGGTAACAGCAGCAACAGCCACGGAACCAACGGGAGTCCAAACCCTCAATTGCAGGGACTCAATCGAACTGCGTATCCAGCAAATCGTCCAGAAATATCCGACCTTCGATTACTGATGTCTCTTCTCCAACGCCCATCGCTGCGAGGACATCAGCAATCGCCTGCTCGGCCAGTGTATCACTGACCAGAACTGCGACATGGCCCGTCTGCTCCGTAGCATACTGGTACGCCAGTCCAGCAAGCACGGCATCGGTTGTCTCGATCTCGTCTTCGGTGACATCATCCGCCGATAGATTGTAGATCCGCTCTCGCGTCCTGTCGATGGCGTCGGAGACATCGGAATCAGTAAAGTCAACATCTGCTCGCTCCAGCCACCCAGCATCCTGTGCCGATCGCAGCCTGTCACGTTGATAGTGGTATGCGTCCGGACTTTCACCGAGTTCTTCAGCGACATGGTCGGGGATTCGGACGCTGATGTTCCGCCGTGTCACATACTGCTCGAAGGCCTGATACTTCTCATTGGATGGGCCACCCATCGCGTAGATGATACTGGTATCGACGATTGCGAGGCTATCGCTCGGCAACTCCTCGGCCGGCATTACTCCGAAGGCTCCAGGTATGGGTCGTATTCACTCGCCGCTTCGATGACCTCCTGTAACGCCGTAATGACGGTCATCCCCTCCACTGGATGCACATCGAGTTTGTTAGTGGCAGTGCGTTGGGTGAGTTCGCCATTCATCACCCGCAGCGTGTAATGGAGGGCAGCCGCGAGCTTCGGAATCCCCTGACGATCGACGAACACTCGGATGTCCTCGTTCTTGAGCTGTCGCCCGATAGCATCGACGAGAACGGGCGTTGCGACGACATCACCGTGCGCGGTTTCGAGCGTGAGACGAATCGGGTCAACAGCAATCTGGGTGGGCGTCTCGTCTTCGTGGCGAGTCAGGATACCCATCTCTTCGAGCTCGCCCACGTACTTATAGGCAGTCGAATGCGGAATATCGAGATCAGCCTTGACGGTCTCGATAGCTACCGGACCGTGCTGGAGGACATAGATGTAGAGGCGTGCCAACTGCGGCGTCTTCAGCAATTCGGCGTAGGTGAGGAGGTCACCGAGTGTCTCCTCAGGATCTACGGAATCACTCAATCGAGAGCCCGTTGACATCACAATCCATGTTCCACGTATAGAGTATTAGGTCTTCTGCTACTGCCTCAGGTTATGCTCTCAACAGATGGGCGCGGTCATGAAGTTTGGATTCCACGGGGTTCGGAGACAGCAACATCATCGCTAACGGCGTAAAAATAGGGAATACCTCAGGGAGCGTGTTGGCGAGGCAGACGCCGCCGTAATTTTTGATTGGAGTGCGATATCTTTATCAGTTGTATCGGGAACTCCGAGGCATCCAGGCAGGTGCTCTACTACAAACAGCTACATAGTGGTGCCTTTGGCGTTCACCTCCTCGTCAGTCGGTGTTTCGACCGGTTTCACTCGTAGTTCTCCAAAACCGTACTTGCTATGGCTCCCGACTCGGAGAATCCCATTTCGAGCGGTTTTGACGGGACAGTCACCCGTGTAGCCGATTACTTGTCCATAATCGACGGTCTGTAAGTCGAACGCCTCGCAATCTTCGACTACTCGCAATACCTAACGATCGCGTCCGAACAATGCCCGCTGACGCGTCACTCCTGTCATATCGTATCCCAGTGCAAACCCTCATGCGCGGTATGTAGTCGGTAACGGACTGCTGCAGTGAATCTCTGTATGCAGCAGGCCGCTTCTATCAGATACTCAGTCATTCGTTCAGACGCTGCTGAATACAGGGCGCGAGTCGGTCACTCGCGTGTCGAACCGCGACCGTGCCGCACGATGCCCATGTCAATCAGGATTCGCCCTCAGCACCAGTGCGACTCCCGTGACTGATACCGACACCCCGAGGAGAATGAGACCGAGATACGCCACAGCTATTGATCCGATATCCTGTATGGCCGAATGGTACTGGTTGGTCGTGTGCATGAAAAGCAACAGGGTACCTACTATACTATACTAACAGCCAGAAGTCTTCACGCGGCATCTTGGTAGAATAACCGTCTCAACTCTTCTAAACGGGGCTTCTCTGGGTGAATATCCGATTACTTCTGGCCACCAGTATAGTAAGGAGACCTACCGCGTTTGTCCACAGTCCTAACTCTGCCATGGTACCATCTCGACTACTTGAGATCAAAAGGAGAGTGTGGGGCATGTTTTAATTGCCTTTTGTGTTCAAAGCCGGCTGCCGGAAGAATCTTAGCCGCGTTCATCGTGAGGTGGAACTTGGTCTGCTACACTCACCCTCTACATCGGTCACGCCGTTATTGAAAGAGACCGAGGAGGTGGTGGGAGTGATGCTGCATACACAGCGCAAATACAGCATCAACTCCGCATGATTTGATCACCACAAATGTTCGTCGCAGGTAGCGCCCAGTATGATCAATCACCGACTCGGAATCGACGGGGATTCTATCGTGACCGAGTGTCGTGGAGAATGAGAGACTGACAGCAGGAAATCAAAGTAGTGCGCCGGTCAGGTCGGTTTTGGATCATTGATATCCGAAGCGGCAGCCAGTCGCTCGGCTCTGAAGACACGGTGGTCCTGCCAGAGCAGCCACAGGCCCATCACGCCGACGAGTGCGACTAGGCCCAGGGTGCTGAGGACGTACAGTGACGACTGGCTGGCGGCCA
Source organism: Halorientalis marina (assembly GCF_023028345.1). Classification (GTDB taxonomy): domain Archaea; phylum Halobacteriota; class Halobacteria; order Halobacteriales; family Haloarculaceae; genus Halorientalis; species Halorientalis marina. The sequence continues at coordinate 279,894 of NZ_CP095488.1, forward strand.
GCAGGCCCGTGACGTCCTGCGTGAAGTGGTAGAGTACGAGCGGCCAGAGGCTCCCGAGGCGAAGCGTGACGGCCGCGAGACCGATGCCGAGCGGGATGATCAGGAGCATCGAGGGCAGCCACTCGGCGACGGATCCGCCGAGAATAATCTTCGAGACGTGCGTGAGGCCGAACAGGACAGCCGGCAGTATCCCGGCGACGAGCGGGCCGCGTGACTCCAGCGCACGGAGGAGGACACCACGGAAGAGGAGTTCCTCCAGGATTGCAGCGCCCAGCGCGACGCCGACCACGAGGACGAGCAGCGTCGCCCACACGGGCAACACTTCGCCCGTCACGAGCGAGACTTCGGGAATCCGGAGTCCGAACGCGACCGGCAACAGGACCAGCGCGGCGAACGGCAGCAGGTACACCAGTGCACGTCGGTTGACCGGTGCAGTCAGGCGGATCTTCTCCCACCAGCCCAGCCACGCGACGAGACCGACGACCAACAGGACGAACACCCAGTTCAGGACGAGTCCCACGCCGTCCAGCGTGAGCCACGGCAGGAGTGGTGCGACAAGAAGGCGGAACGCCACCGTCACCGCGACGATGGCGATCGCCGTCCCGAGTGTGAATACGACTGGCCGGCGCTCGACGATAGAGGTCATTGACTCTACTACGCTGTCTAACTACTTATAGTCTTATTGACACTCTGTCGCAGCAGAGAGCGATAGTTCCGCGGCACGGCCAGCGACGCTAATCAGTATCGAGGAGTGAGACGACGGTGCTTTCACCGACCGCTTCGAGGACGTATGCCTGATACCCCGGCCAGGAAATCACACCGTTACTCTCGTCGGTGACTCGTATCTCGCCGCTCCGGAACAGCGTATTCTGGTCGTCGAGAACGACCGCGATCGTCTCGCCACGCATGAGTCGGTCGTCGACGAGCGCTACGTCGAAGGCCGCGTCACCGTCCTGGCCAAACTGCGTCACGTTCCCGTCCGCCGCGTACTCGAAACCTATCGAGACTGCCGCCGACGGCGTGATGGGATTGTACGCGAGGCGGGAGTCCCGAACTGCAACCAGAAGAACCGGTCGGTCGTACGCGGACTGGAGGTCAGTCACGACCTGGGCGTCGATTCCCCGGTCGTCGAACGCGGTGACCAACGCGTCTTCGACCTGCCCCCTCATCGGTTCGGGCCCGACGACGTAGAGCTGTAGCGCAGTTGGCACAGTCATCGACGCGCCGTTCGTGGACGAGGTCGCGACCTGCTGCTGGACATCCGTCCGGTGTTCGGCCGCCGCGAACCCGATGAACGCGAACGCACTGGCGATCACGACCATGCCCACGACTGCAAACGACAGTAACTGAGATCGGGAAGACATGATCAGTGGTACGTCCCGCACGAAGATATAGACAAATTGACGCGTGATTGCACGGGTCAGTGTTCGAGACGAGGCCAACCGGTTCGCACTACACAGTCAGTCTCGCCGAAGTATACTGGTCGTCGCGAAACCGGAGCCAGGACCGAGAAATCGAATACGTTCGTGGCGTTTAGATCGTCACGAAGTAGAACACGAACCCGACGGCGTTGAACAGGCCGTGGGCGAGAATCGGGATGGTGAGATTGCCAGTTCGTTCGTAGAGTCCGCCGTAGATGACGCCGTTGAGGACGACAAGCCCGATGCTCGCCCAGACGGCGACCGTCAGGGGTGCGCCGACAGCCAGGAAGTTCGAAACGTGGATCAGCCCGAACACGACCGCGGTAGCCCCGATCGCGACGGCCGGACCGAACGCCGTCCGGAGGTTCCCCTGCACGGCACCCCTGAAGAGGAGTTCCTCGGCAGGCCCGACCAGTACCAGCGACAGCACGGCGAACGCCAGCAGGATCAGCGGCTGGGCGGACGCTGCAATGAGCATCGCGTCTGGCGGTGTCACGACGCCGGCTCTCGACAGCGCCAGGTTCCCGGCCGCGTTGAGCGCGAGCATGAGGACAGTCGCGCCAGCGACCAGCCCGAGTTGCGTTCTCGAGGGGACGGCGGCACGGAGTCCATTCAGATATCGAGTCACGAACAGGTAGCCGACGCCGAGGAGCACGAACTGTGTGGGGATCGTCAGGATAACGACTGCCCACGGGTTCTCGAAGGCCCCGCCAAGGCTGAGATAGGACACCGACGCGACGGCACCGACGATGATCTGTGCGAGGAGTGCGATTCCAAGCAGCCCGACTGTGAATGCAATAGTACGGCCGGGCCGCGAGCGTGCGGTGCCACTCCTGACTGTCGTTTCGATTGTGTTTGACATGAGACTTCGAACTCCGGACGGAGTGCGTATCTCTACAGACGTGTTGCTAAAGCATAAAGTAGCAGTGAAAGCTTCTCTCACTGTTGTCGCTCGTAGTTCATGTGTCCGGCGACCGAGGCGATGTCAGTCTGTTTCGAGGGTCCCTCGAATCGCGACAAGTGGGTACGACTGTATTCAGATTCTGAGTGTTGACATCCTCCCCACCCTGACGGGCGAGATCTTAGCCTCGTATCTCTATCAGCAGGCCAACTTTCTGGCGCGACGAAGACACAGCGCTAAAAAGTGTACCAACATGTTCAAACACAGGGGAACAACTTATCAGACCGGCCTCCGTATCCCCTGCTATGAGTCAGGAATCGCTCGACGACACGATCAAATTCCGTGCTGGCCCGCTCAAAGAGGCAGCAACCGAACTGGATGCCATCCATCTGGGCGGGATCAATATCAGCGAACTCGCACGTGAGGGACTCACACAGATGCTTCGTCGAGCGATGACCGACGACGACAAGATTGCGATTTACGAGCACTATTCGGCGGGCGACCTCTCGGAGGACGCTGCTCGAGTCCTCCTCGGTGACGAGTTCGACCGCCTTCAAGAAGACATCGACGCCTTCCGGGAGGCCGCCGAGGACGATACCAGCGACTATCTCGTCTAGATGGCTGGCGACGATACGCGGTATCCAATCCTCGTCGATACGGACACGCTGATCGCCGTTGCGACTAGCTCGTTGTGGGCCGAGATAACCGAGAACATCGGGCTCACAACGACCAACGTCTGCAAACAGGAACTCGAGCGGCACGTCGAGGAAACACGCGAAACCGCGCCGGCAGGCAGTCGTCCCTACCGGCTTCATCACGGAAGCCGTACCGCGCTCGAGGCGCTCGCGGATGACGACCTCCCGCTCACGCGAGTGACGAGTGTTCCCCGGCCCCATGGGGCGGACGCCGGCGAGGAGTCACTCCGACAGGAAGTGGTACAGAATCCGGACGCTATCGACTACGTCATCTTGATGGACGCGGCAGGCCGGCGCTCGATTCGTCGCGCTGTCGAGGACCAGGACGAAGACATTCGTGTCCTGGCACCGCCGTTTCTGTTCTACATTCTCTCCGACAACGACCTGATTTCTCGTCGTGAGTTCTGTGAAGCCTGCGGTGAACTGTTGGAACGTGAGGGCTGGACCGGATACAACGCTGTGAAAGCTGCGTGGGAGGGAATCCCGATCGATTGCAGTGACATTCTGGACAACGATCTCCTTCCCTGACGAACTCGATGACTCGCGCGACAGTCGCGACCGCAGGTTGTGTCCAGCCGCCGTGATAATGTCACACGTTCTATCTTTATGCTGTGCGGACACGAAGTACTAGCATGGCTGCAATCGAACTCACAGGTGTCACCAAACAGTACGGTGACGTCACGGCCCTCGACGACGTCTCGCTCTCCGTCGAGGAAGGAGAGATATTCGGTTTCCTCGGCCCGAACGGTGCCGGGAAGTCGACGACGATCGACATCCTCCTCGACTTCGTCCGCCCCACCGGTGGGACCGCCACCGTACTCGGGATGGACGCTCAGCGCGAATCGCTGGCTGTGCGACAGCGCGTTGGCGTTCTCCCGGACGGGTACCACCTCTACGACCGACTGACTGCCCGCCAGCACGTCGCGTTCGCCATCGATTCCAAGGGCACCGACGATGACCCGATGGAACTGCTGGAGCGGGTCGGCATCGCGGCCGCTGCCGACCGCAAAGCCGGAGATTTCTCCAAGGGCATGAAACAGCGCCTCGTCCTCGCGATGGCACTGGTCGGTGACCCGGAGATTCTCGTCCTCGACGAGCCATCAACGGGACTGGACCCGAACGGGGCTCGCGAGATGCGCGAGATCATCCGCGCGGAGCGTGACCGCGGAGCAACGGTATTCTTCTCCTCACACATTCTCGAACAGGTAGAAGCTGTCTGTGACCGCGTGGGCATCCTCCGTGACGGCCGACTCGTCGCCGTCGACACCATCGACGCGCTGCGTGACGCGCTTGGCACAGACGTCCGACTCACCCTCACCGTCGATGCCGTGACCGACGACGTCACCAGTGCCGCTCGCGCTGTCGCCGGCGTCTCCAGCGTCCAGACCGACGGCGACCGGACTCTGTCGGTCCTCTGTACCGACGACGCCAAAATCGACGTCCTCCACGCCGTCGAAGATGCAGGTGGCGTCGTCTCGGACTTCGACCTCGAAGAAACCTCGCTGGAGGAGATGTTCGCTGCCTACACCGTCGATTCCGAGGGCGAGGCAATGATGGAGACGGAACCCGTATCTCCCGTCGGTGACGATACCGAGGAGGACGCATGACTTGGGCGGCTGTTGCCCGGAAGGATTTCCAGGACGCCCGGCTCTCGAAGGCACTCTGGGCGCTGACTGCACTGTTCGTCCTCATGTCAGCCGGGATGGCGTACCTCTACGCCACCGTGCCGGAACTCAGCGGCGGCGGCGTCTCGACGATCGGGCTGCTGTTCATGCTCGGTGCACCCGCGACGCTGTTCATCGCCATCGCGGCCATCGTCGTCGCTGTCGGCTCCATCGCTGGCGAACGCAGCAGTGGCTCCGCGAAGCTCCTCCTGGGGCTCCCACACACCCGACGTGACATCGTCCTCGGGAAACTCGTCGGCCGCACGGCAGTCCTCTCGGTCGCGATTCTCACTGGACTCGCCGTGACGCTCGTCGTCTTGCTGGCCATCTTCGGGTCCTTCTCGCTCGTCGACTACGTCGCCTTCGCTGGCCTCACCCTCCTGCTCGCAGTCGCGTACGTGGGAATCATGGTCGGTATCTCGGCAACGACCGACTCCAGTGGCCGCGCGATGGCGTTCGGACTCGGCGCATTCGTCGTCCTCGAATTCCTCGCCGACCTCCTGCCACTGGGTGCAGCGTTCGTCTTGAACGGCTTCTCGGCCCAGGGCATGACGACCACGTCGCCGCTCGTTGAGTTCCTCGGCGTCGTCACGCCGACAGCCGCCTACCAGCACGCGATCGGCTGGTTCCTCGGCAATCTCTCGGCTGCCGGCCCCACGCCGTTCTACCTCACTGGCTGGATGAGCCTCCTCCTGCTAGCAGGCTGGCTCGTCGTTCCGCTGGCCATTGGGTACCGACGCTTCCGCGGTTCCGACCTCTGAGGAGCGAACGAATCAGGTGTGTCGACAGCCAAGGTCCCAGGGTTGCTGGGCGTTACTCGTCACACGTCGTAGCTGATATTTGTGACTCGGCCCCGCCATGCTTCCATGTCACCGTCCGGCAGGTGCCAGATGACTTCGCCAGCCGTCGGAACGTGCATTCCGTTCCGCGTCTCGTACTCGTGCCAGCGACCGGTCCAGGGTGTCGGTTCGTAGCCGTCGTCTACGCGTCGCGGGCGCTGCTCGGCGTGGACCTTCGTCACCTCGTCCTCCTCGTTGAAGTGAAACGTGAGCGTGGCCGTGACACCGCCGTACTCGAGGGTTGCCCTGGCGGTGTCGTCATCGACTGCTTCCCACTCGACACCTTCACTGGGCAGGAGCGCCGTCGGATACCAGACCGCCTCGGCGAGATAGCGAAGCAACTCTCCCTCGTCAAGTTCCGGATTCGCCTCGTCACCACCGAGCGGGAGGACTCCTAACAGGGAGACGCTCGCACGCCCACTGCCATCTCGGTAGCGGTCACCGATCCGGAGGTCGATCAGCGGCCAGAAGCGCACCGTCGCGTCCCAGAGGAACCCCGGCGGGTCGGTCGTGATGTACTGCGTCGCGGTGAACGGCTTCCACTCGGAGTCGGCATCGCCTGGCCGCAGCTCTCCTTCCTGCTCGAGTTGCGCGGTGGTCACGTACTGTTGCCCGTCGCGGAGGACGTTCGCGAAGTAATCCCGTACCGGCTGGGGGACTTCGTCCAGATCCGCCATCCTGACCACTTCGCTGCGGTCGGTATCGGCTGTCCGTCTGAGTTTGGCAGTCTCTCGTTCCGTGTTCCAGTCTCGAATTGCTCGCCCCACGACGAGGCCGACCAGAGAGACGACGACTGCACCGAGTACGCTGCGGAGGGCACGTGTGCGTCGCATGGAACGTCGGTCGACGCCCAGTCCCTAAAGATTAGCTCGGATTGGCACCGTCACTCGGTGGCGTTCAGCGGATTCGGGAGCGGGTAGAGGTCACCCGTCGTGTCCTCACGGGTCGTCCGCACGAGTTCGCGGCCGTTCATCGTCACGATCAATTCCTCATAGGTGGTGGGCAGTGAGGCGGCCATAGCAAATTTTGTCCGGACGCGCTCACAGTCGACCGATCGATCCGTTGTCTCCGATTCTGTGCTGAGTGCGAGTTCGTAGCCGTTACCGCTCCGGGGAATCACGTCCGCTCGCACCACCGTTCCGGCGTCGTGGACGATGGTAGCGTTGAGATCCACGGCGTAGGAGTTGCCCACGGCAATCTCGTGAACCCAGCCGGCATTCGGGTTCACCTCACCATCGAAACAACTCGGGCCACCACTGGAGGTCGAGAACGGGGGATTCTCGGGGTCCGGTCCCGTGTCTGCCGGCCCTCCGGCCAGTCCAGGAACGGCCATCAGCAGGACAGCGCCCGCGAGCACGCCAGCGAGAAACGCCATTCCGATCGAGAGCAGTCGGGCGGTCGAGGTGTCGAATCCGATATTGCTCGCCATCGATGACGGTTTCGCGGCCACTCTGTATATATTCTCGTCACTGAGTGTGCGGATTGACCGACAGTACCCTCGTCGTGAAAAACTGGTGGGTGGAAGCTACCTTTCCTGATCACTGACTCCCAGACGGGCGTTTCGGAATCTCGACCTCCGCGAGGCGCTCGCTGCCGTAGACAGCGACGACGACGAGTGCGGCGACGAGGAACACCACTGCGAGGAGTCCGTTCGGCAGGTCGGTCTGGAGTGCGGCACCGCCACCGACGAGGTAGAGAATACCACTGGTGTTCACGGACCCGTGCAATACCATCGTCAGCAGGACGCTCCCGCCGGTTTCGTTGTATAGCCAGGTAAACACGACCGAGAGGGCAATGACCGCGAGCGCGTAGTAGTAGACTGGGTCACCGGCCTGTGAGGAACCCGCCACCACGAACAGGGGCAGGTGCCAGGCGAACCAGCCGACGCCGATGATCAGGCTCGCAACGAGTGCCGAGTAGGATTCCTGAAGCCGCGGCAGCGCGAACCCGCGCCAGCCGAGTTCCTCGTTGCCGCCACCGACGAGAAAGACCTGGAGGAACAGCACCGGATACAGCACCAGGGTGCTGGTGGACGCGGGGTCGAACTGGCCATCGAACACGACGATGTGGATGGCACTCGCCGCGATGACGGCGATGGCCGGGAACAGTAGTGCGAACAGCCAGAACCTGATGGGAACCTTCCACCGGAGGAGCTGCCCGGCCCACGCACGGACGCTGTCGCCGATCACCCACGTAACCAGCGCTGCGGCCACGAGCGGCCCGAATCCCCCGAGCATAATGAACAGCATCGTCTGGAGATCGTCTGCGAGCACCAACGGCGACCACGTCGCCCACCAGTCGCTGAAGACCAGCGGTACCCATGCAATCCACGAGAGGAGGTACGCGACGACGAAGAACGTCGTCACGGGACGGTTACTGATGTATCTACGGACACTGAGAGCCATAGTATAGAATTGACCTCATATCTATTTGAGCATTGTCGAGATTCTCTCCCGGTGAGAATTGCTACCCGTCAGTAGAAACTGTCCAACACTGCACTCTGGAGGCGACTGATCGCGTGGGCCTGGTCGATCGTCGAGAGGTTGCCGAGGACCGCGATGGTGTCCTCGGGGTCGTCGCTCATCCTTACGGTTCCCGGCCGGCAGCAGCACTCCCGTCCGGTCCCCCAGACGGTCGTTGCTCACCGTCCCCCAGTCCGAGGACGCTGGTGTCGGGCACCTCGTGCTTCGAGAGCCGGTCGGTCCCGAACGCGAGGACGACGACCACGGCGAACCCGACCAACACGACCGCCGAGGAGATCTCCGCGAGGAAGTTCAGCCACGGGTCCGGAATCCCGCCGGGGACGAGCGCCGCCCTGTCGGCGGGGTGGAAGACGCCGATGCTGTTCATGCCGGCGTGGAACACCGCGGCCGCGAGGACACTCCCCGTGTTGTTGTACATCCACGTCCACAGCACCGACCCAGCGAGGATGGTGAACCCCCAGATGAGTTGCTGGGAGATTGGCCAACTGCCGTGGGTGGTGTTGGCGTTCAGGAACAGTGGAAGGTGCCAGCCGGCCCACGCCACGCCGACGAGCAGGCTCGTGACGAGCGCGCTGAATCGCTCCTGCAACACCGGGACCATGAACCCGCGCCAGCCCAGTTCCTCCTGGCCGCCACCCCAGACGGTCCCCCAGGCCATCACGAACAGGTAGATGCCCGGGAACGGCAACGCTGAGAGGTCGACGGGGCCACCCAGTGCCACGTAGAGACCACTTCCAAGCGCGAGGACGACGAGCGGAATCAGGAGTGCAGCAGCCCACCACCTCGCACCGATGCGCCATTTGAAGAACTGGCCGACCCAGGACCGGAGACTGCCACCGGAGGCCCACACGACCACGGCCGCCCCCACGGGTGGGCCGAAGCCGCCGAAGCCGATGAGTATCGACATCGTCCAGGACGCGGTCATCCCCGAGAGCGCGACGATCCCCTGTATCGTCCAGGTGAACGCGTAGGTGACCGCCAGGAAACTCGCGATCCGATGGCGGTCGATCCACCCGCGTATGGAGGGCGTCATGTGACAACGGTTCTGAATGGCTCGGTTAATATCTGCCGTCGATTCCCACCGGACTGGAGCGTGGGGTGAAGCCGACCGGCTGGATGCGAACGGTTTTGTAGGATTTCGTGGTAGCGTTCAACAAGGAGTCATGTCTCGACAATCACTGCTGGTTCTGCTGCTCGCATGCGTGGTGTTGACGGCTGGCTGTTCGTTCCTCGGACCGAACCCGGACAGTTACACGAGTACTTACGAGTACACCGTCGGCATCGACGCGAACGCGACAATCCAGAACGCGACGATTCGGATGCCACTTCCCCAGACCGATGGGACGACGGCGGTCAACGCCAGCGTCGTCGCACCTGATGGAACCGTCGACGGGGCGTTCAACGCGACCGTCGTCGAGACGGAATCCGGCCCGATGCTGGAACTGACGACTGCCGAGTTGCGTGTCGAAACCCGGTACTACCGGGTCGTCGAGGAAGGTGGGCAGGGACGTCGTGAAGAAATCTCGCGCTCCGAGTACGACCCGTCGAATCCGGACCACCAGCGGGTCGACTTCCGGACGGCCAGCGTCTCCGTGACGGTGAATGCCGACTACCCACTCGAAACACAGGAGCCAGTCGGGACAGAGCCGACGTTCTACCAGAGTGATGCAGTGACGCGAGCCGCGACCGAGTGCCGCCTGCCGAACCAGGGCGAAACAGTCTGTTACGCCTACGACGCACCGGTGTATCTCGCATACGACGCGCCGCCGAATGCCAGCGTCACCGGCATCGCGACGTTCGGTGGCTACAACGAGTGGTTCACCGGCGGCTGGACCGGTAACGAGTACACCGACCGTGTCACCGTCCGAGCCATCGGTCCGCAGGATGGCTGGATCACCGCCGAGGGGTACACCGAGACCGGGAGTGGGAACTACCCGTCGCCGGAACCGTGACCAGCGATGCGGTCTCACCACGCGCTCGTCGACGAAGCGACCGTCCGTCTCGGGTCACTGTTCGTCGGTGATGACGGTTTCTTCGCCAGCAGCGTCGACTCCCCGCGTGTCGACGAGATGCTGCCGGAAATCGACGTCTCTGTGCCATCCCTGACCGGAGAGGGGCTATACGAGTTGTCAGCAGAAACTCCCGTCGGAACCCTCAGTGTCGGACTCAAGGTGGCACAGTGGCTCGGGACGGAGTATCCGACGGTCGTCTACCACCACGGGAACGACGAGCGGCCGTTTTCGGCGAGTCGCTTCACGCCGAACACGTTTCGGGACATATTGGTCGAGCACGCGGACCAGTTCGAGGCAAACATCGTCGGACTCCGAGCCCCGTTTCACGACGGGACGACCCGGGAGTACGCACGGAAGATGGGCGACCTGGCCAACTTCGTCGCGATGCTGGCGACGTCGGTCGCGACCGTCTGGAGAATCGTCGACCAGCTGGAACCAGGCGGTCCCGTGGTCGTCTCGGGTGTGAGCCTCGGTGGCTCGGTGACGAATCTCCATCGTGCCTACGAGGGAACCGCAGATGCGTACGTCCCGATGCTCGCTGGGGCCGCTCTCGGCAGGCTGTTCACGCAGTCGACCTACCGTCGCCTGCTCGGACAGGCCGGACGGGAGAACCCGACCACGGTCGAGCAGACACTGGACTTCGGCGACGACTACCAGGCCAGCGACGGAGGGGCGGTCTATCCGCTGCTGGCGAGACACGACCAGTATGTCGAGTACGACGTCCAGCGCCAGTGCTACGAGGAGTCCGAATTCGCGGTCGTCGACCGCGGGCACGTCACGGCGACGCTGCAACCGGCACCGCTGCGCGGACACCTTCTCGATGTGGTCGAGCAGCTCTCGACTTCGACGTCGGTCGATGTGCGCGGCCCGGTCGGCGCGCCAGCCATCGTGTTCGTTCACGGGGCTGGCATCTCTCGCAAGCTCTGGCTGCCACAGACTGAGTCGCTCTCGGCGGAGTACCGGACCATCGCGCCGGACCTCCCCGGCCACGGTGACCGCACCGACGAGCCGTTCGATTTCGAGGCCGCCGTCGAGACCGTCGAGTCACTCCTGACCGACTTGGAGGGCGACTGTGTCGTGCTGGTCGGCCAGTCGCTCGGCGGCTACGTGGTGACCGACGTGGCAGCCCGTCATGCCGACGACGTGGCGGGGCTGGTCCTCTCCGGGAGCAGTGCCGACTACCGTGGGCTGCTGGGACTTCGGACGGCCGCCAGTAGCTCCCTGTTTCGGCTCGGCGCGCGGATTCCCGGCGTCGACGGTCGATTCGAGCGAAAGATGGCCGACCGGTTGCGGTCACTCCCACTTTCGGATAGGGTAATCGAGGAGATACTGGACACGGGGCTGTCGCTGGACGCGTGGGGGCAGTCCGGACTGGCACTCGTGGGGAGACACTTCCAATCACGCCTGTCGGCGTTCGACGGCCCGGTCTGTCTCCTCAACGGTGCAGACGACCGGATCAACCGCCCGGCAGCACTCGACCGGTGCGCGGAACTGTCGAAGGCTACGCCAGTCGTCGTCCGCGATGCCGGCCACACGGTCAACCTCGAACGGCCCGACGCGTACACAGAGGTCGTTCGTGAATTCGTCACGACCCACTGTATCGATGATGGAACCTCGTTTGGTGAACGTCTGTAAAGAGGGAGTCGCAGAATCGCGGCCAACAGTCGCTACGACCACGAACTCGCTATCGGGGTTGCCGGCACGTCTCCCGGACCTTCGCCTCGACGGTACGCTGACCCGCTGGCTGGTTTTCTCAGCCAGTGACAATCGGGTTCAACAGTTTTGCGTTGCGGTGAAGTGTTCCTCAGCATGGATTCGACCGGTGACGATACTCTCCGAGCGTTCACGGTCTTCCTCGTGGGGACGCTCGCGTTCTCGTGGGGCCTGTGGGTGTTCCTGTTCGTGGACCTCGTGCCGTCGTCGGCGCTGAGTATCCTGGCCAGAGTCGGTGGATTCGGCCCGCTCGTCGGCGCGCTGGTCGCGCTCTACGTGACCGGGGGGAGCATCCGAGAGTGGGTCCGCTCGAACGTCCGAATCCGTATCCCTGCACGGTGGTTCGGCTGGGCGCTCGTCCTGCCGCCACTGTTCATCGGGTTCGCCGGTCTCGTCCACGTCGTCGTGTTCGGCGCGAGCGTCGATCCCGACGCGAGCAACCCGCTGTGGTTCTATCCCATTGGAGTCGTCGTCGTGTTCTTCGTCGGCGGCGGCCAGGAGGAACTCGGCTGGCGTGGGTTCGCGCTCCCCGCACTCCAGCAGCGATTCTCGGCGCTGCTCGCCAGTCTCGCCGTCGGTCTCGTCTGGGTGCTCTGGCACCTCCCACTGTTTTTCCTCCCCGGGAGTACCCAGAGTGACCTTCCACTGGTTCCGTACGTCGTCGCCTTGCTGTTCGGGTCGATCGTCCTCACGTGGCTATACAACTCCTCCGGGAGCGTACTGGTCCCGATGCTGTATCACGGGGGTATCAATCCGATTGCCGCGTACTTCCCGACCGGCGGGGTCGAGGCAGTCGGCACTGTCACGGGATACGGATCCTATACTTTGGTTCTCGTCGTTGCCGGCAGCGTCCTCCTCGCCGTTTACGGGTCCCGAGGGCTGTCGAATCGGCCGCGCGTGACGCTCGCGGCGCTCGTGGCCCCACGACTTCCTGCCGAAAGGTCACGCCGAGAGTAGGCGCTGTATCCGGCTGTCGACGCTCGGTAGCGCACGAACCGGTCCGCTATTGACGCCTCGTGTCCGATACGCGACCGTTTCCCAGGGGGTGAGAACAGTCGCCATTACTGTAGTCTCAGCAACCAATGAAAGAACATGAGGTTGCGGATTCCTGCCGCGTACGTCACCGCCGTGCTTCTCGTGGTAACCGTGGGTGGGATCGCTGGTTGGCTCGCGCCGTTCGTCCAGACGCCGAGCGCTGGCGGCAGCGACTACAGTGTCGAACACGTCTACATCCGGGCCGACGACCGCATCACCACGGGCACGCTGTACCTCCCCGACGGCGACGAGCAAGTCCCTGGCGTCGTGTTCGGGGCCGGCTCCGGGACGGCACCCGCCCTCTACACGAATTACGGTGCGGCGCTCGCCACGAACGGGTTCGCAGTCCTCGTGGCTGGCCAGACGCGAGAACTGGAGGCTGGAAACCCCATCTACTGGGAGATCCGACGCGATACGTCGAACATCTTCGAGCTGGCGGCCGGCAACTACGCGAACTGGGCGACCTATCTGGCCTCACAGCCACGAGTCGACGAAGACCGTCTCGTGCTCGGCGGCCACTCGGGTGGAGCAAACAGCGCGTATCGGGTGGCCTACGAACGAGACGCCCAGGGGGTCGTCGCCATCGCAGGTCGGTTCCCACCCGAGACGGACGAGCCCTTCCCCACGAATCTCCTCCTGGCGACCGGGAGCGAGGACTCACTCGTGCCACCGAGCAAGTTGACGAACGTCTCCGCACAACTGACCGGCAGTGAGCTCGCGCCGGGCCAGCAGGTCGGGTCGTTTGCCAACGGAACGGCCACCCGCCTCACGGTCGCCGAGGGCGCCACGCACCTCTCGGAAGCTGACGACCCTGTGCTGGTTCGGGAGTCGACCGAGTGGGCGCTCCGGTCGGTTGGTGAGTCTCCGCCCGAGACGCTCGACATCACCGTCCGGTCGATCGGGTCGGTGCTGTATCAGTTTCTCTTCGGTCTCGTGTGCGTCCTCGCCGGGACGGCGCTGTCGAAGCGAGTCCTCACAGGGCGGCTCGACGACCGACAGCGACGGGACGGCGTCGTCGCGCTCGTGTGGCTGGCGGGCTTCGCGGCAGTCCTGCACACGACGGTCTCCCAGCGCGTCTATCACTTCGGCCCGATGCCCGCGCAGGCGACCAAGTACGTCCTGCTGGGCGGTCTGTTGCTCGGCATCGGATTCCTCCTCGACCGAGCCGCGTCGTCGACGTCTTGGACCAACTCACGGATCGGCTCGGCGCTGTTCGACCTCGGGTTTCTCGTCGGTCCCGTCGGGGCGTTCGTCCTGCTGTCGACCCAGTTCGTCACCTTCCAGCTCGTGACGACGGTCGTCCTGTCGTCGGTCGCCCTGCTCGTGCTGGCCGCGGTCCTGACAGAACTGGCCGTGCTGACGGTCGAACGCCGGTTCCGGTGGACTGTGGTCGGTATCGCAGTCCTCTGGCTCGTGCCGGCGATCGTCCCACCGTATCTCTGACTGCGTCGACGGTCCCGGGATGGGCCGTCCACGGACGTAGCTCCCACTCACCCCATCATCCGGTATTCCCACTGGCTGATACTGACCGTCCACGGTTATGATTCCTGCCGACTAGTTTCCAGTATGCCAGCAGCAGCCCTCACCAGATCGGTCTGGGACGTCGGCGCCGACGACTTTCCGACGGACGGGAGCATCGAAGACCAGGCCACGTTCCTGCTCCGGTACGCCATCCTGGCACCATCGAGTCACAACTCCCAGCCCTGGACGTTCGAAGTCGGTGGCGACGAAATTCGAATCGACGCCGACGAGTCGCGCTGGCTCGACGCCGCCGACCCGGACAGGCGAGAACTGTACATCAGTGTCGGCTGTGCCGTCGAGAACTACTGTATCGCGGCCGAACACTTCGGTTTCGAACCGAAGGTCGAGTATCACGATCCCGAATCGGGCGACTTCGTGGCGACGGTGACGCTCGCGGAGAGTGAGTCCGCGAACCCGCGGCCGTCGGACCTGTTCGACGCACTCACCACGCGGGCAACGAGCCACGAGGTATTCGAGAACCGACCGCCCGAAACGGAGACACGCGAGCAACTGGAGGACATCGTCCGGGAAGCCAGTGTCACACTCCATCTCGTCGACGACCCGGAGGCGAAAGTCGGGATTAGCGAGTTGCAGGCGGAGGCGGACCGTCTCCAGATGGACGACCCCGAGTACCGCGCAGAACTGGGCCACTGGATCGGCAACGGCGCGCTCGGCAGTTCCTGGCTCGCGGCTCGCATCGGACAGGCCGTCGTCACGCATCTCGACATCGGCGACCGAGAAGCGAAGCAGAACTCGAAGCTGATACAGAGCGCACCTGTCGTCGGCGTGCTGACGACGGAAACCGACGACCCGGTTGCCCGAGTCAGGACCGGGCAGGCGTTCGAGCGGATTGCGCTGCTGGCCAACAGCGAAGGCATCGCCGTCCACCCCATGAGTCAGACGCTCGAGCGTCCCGAGATGCGGGCACAACTCGCCGAGGTACTCGGAACGACCGAGAACCCACAGCACCTCTTCCGTCTCGGGTACACCGACGCGGAAGTCGACCACACGCCCCGCTGGCCGCTCGAGGCGTTCCTGGCAGACAGAAGAGACCATGACTGACCAGGGTGGCCGGATCGAACCGTTCCCGCTCCGTCGTCGGGGAACGGCTGACTATACGCGGGCCGCAGCACGGCGGAGCAACGTCCACGGTCTGATCGGGGTCGACGTTACCGAGGCGCGTCGGCGTATCGAGACCATCGAGGCGGAGACAGGCGAATCCCTGTCGTTCACCGCGTTTCTCGTCTTCTGTCTCGGACTTTTGAGTGTTGGATGTTGGATCTTGGCACCCCAGATGAGGGTGATGTGGACGACAAACACCCAGAGGACAATTGCGTAAAAGAACGCGTCCGTCCGGAGCGTCAGGAAGCCGACCACGTCGTGCTGGTTCGTGCCACCGAAGAAGAACAGCGGGAGGTACCAGACTGCCCAGACGACACCTAAATTAAAATCATTAAAGACCAATATTTGCACGTCATGGAACGCCAGGAAGCCAGATCTCGTCTGGAATCCAGGTTACAATCTGCCGTCAACGACAGTCCCGACCTCCACTCCGCGTACCTGTTGGTCCATTCCGACAGCCGTGATCTTCACTGGAATCTCGCCACTGGTCAGACGGAGGGGATCGAAGCCGAGCCAGAGCAACCATACTACGCAGCCAGCATTGGCAAGACCTTTACCTCGACAATCGTGGCTATGCTCGCCGACGACGGACAACTGAACTTCGATGACCCGATCTCGGAGTACCTGTCGGAGTCACTTCTCGACGGTCTTCACACGATTAACGGCACAGACTACACAGACGAGATCCGCATCCATCATCTCCTCGGTCACACCTCTGGACTCCCGCATTCCCTTCCCGAAGGCGGGAAGATGTTCTTCAACACGCGATTGGAAGAATCCCCCGAGGGGAACACACTGTTCGACGAGATGTTAGAGGAACCGGACCGGATCTGGGAACCGGAAGAGACGATCGAGTGGGCAAAACAGAATCTGGAACCGCACTTCCCGCCCGGCGAGGACTGCTACTATTCGGAGTTCGGGTACAACCTGCTCGGGTTGCTCATCGAACGCGTCACTGGGCACCCGTATCACGAGGCGCTAGCGGAGTTCCTTTTTGATCCGTTGGCGATGGAGCATTCGTACTTACCGCCATTCTCTGACCCTGCTGTCGAAAGTGAGCTTCCCACGGCCCCGTTTTACATCGACGAAACGAGGATCGACGTGGATGACGTGCGCTCGTTGAGCGCTTTCTACGCCGGTGGGCAGACGGTAAACACCGCAGAAGAACTGTTCCGGTTCCATCGGGCTCTGGTCGAGGGGGAGCTCGTAGCCGAGGAGACGCTCCAGGAGATGCAGCAGTGGAACAAACTGTGGCAGGGAATCGACTACGGCTACGGCGTCGTCCGCATCCGGCCGTTGCCGTTTCTCAAACGCTTCCACTCGTGGGGTGGATTGGGTGCGAGCAGTGCGTTCATGGTGTACAATCCCACGATCGACGTCTATCTGATCGGGACCTTCAACCAGTGGTCGTATATGCGAAAGAGCATGATGTTCCTCTTCCGAACGCTACGTTCGATTTCGAAGGTGGAGCGATCCGAACAATAGCTTTGCAGGGGATGAAACCGGAGACGGGAAATCACTGGATCTGTGGCCACAGCTGGAAGGAGATGTGCGGAGCGTCGACAAATACGTTGACAGTATGGATGCGGAGCTGACTGGACACTCGCCTGTTTCACACCCTTCCAGACATGGCAAGGCATCAAGAGGTATAGTTCTGCGTGGAGAACGCGTGATATGAGCGACCGTGGTGATCGGATCGAGCCGTTCTCTCCACGTCGCCAGGGAACGGTCGACTACATGCGAACCGCAGGCCGGCGGAGCAACGTCCACGGCCTGATCGAGGTAGACGTGACTGAGGCCCGGCGGCGCATCGAAACCATCGAGGCGCAGACGGGCGAATCGCTGTCGTTCACCGCGTTTCTCGTCTTCTGTCTCGCGCAAGCACTCGAGGAGCATCCGCACGTCAACGCGTATCGAGACTGGCGGGGTCGCGTCCACGTGTTCGAGGACGTCGACGTGAACGTCCTCGTCGAGTCGACGGTCAACGGCGAGCGAATGGCCGTCCCCCACGTCGTCAGGACGGCAAACGAACGGTCCGTCCGGTCGATCCACGAGGAGATCCGGGCCGCACAGGAATCTTGGGACCCCACGGACCTCTCACGGTGGGACGAACTGGCACTACGACTCCCCGGATTCGTTCGGCGACTCGTGTGGCGACTCCCCCAGTGGTTTCCCCGGCGCTGGAAGGACGTGGCTGGCACCGTCGCCGTCACTTCCGTGGGGATGTTCGGCGAGGGTGGTGGGTGGGCAATCAGCCCGACGAACTACACGCTCCAGGTGACCATCGGTGGCATCAGCGAGAAGCCGAGAGTGGTCGACGGCGAGATCACGACCCGCGAGTTGCTGAACCTAACGGTGACGTTCGACCACGACGTCGTCGAGGGCGCACCGGCAACGCGGTTCGTTCAGCGCTCGGCGAACTCGTCGAGGACGCCCGTGGGCTGGAGCCGCGAGAAGAGGCCTGACCCGACCAGAACCAGCGTCCAGGACTGGAAGCCACCCTCGCGTGTCCATCCCGTGTGGTCGGTGTCGGAGGGGCTGACCCTCGCGATTACCCTCCAGATCGCGTTTTGAGGGTCGGATATGGGATATCGTCATCACTCGTCAGGGTCTCGGCACCCCAGACGAGGGTAACGAGGACGACGAACGCCCAGAGAACAATCGCGTAGAAGAACACGTCCGTCCGGAGCGTCCCTTCGACGGTCTGGAGGGTGAAGTTCGTCCAGGAGTGCAGCATGATGCTGGCGAGGATGGTTCCACCAGTACCGTTGTGGATCCAGGTGAACGCCACCGAGAGTGCCACGACACCGACCATGAACAGCCAGAACCGGAGCGTCAGGAAGCCGACGACGTCGTGCTGGTTCGTCCCACCGATGAGGAACAGCGGGAGGTGCCAGACTGCCCAGACGACACCCAGAATCAGACCAGCAGCCAGCGCCGACCGGGTCCGCTGTAGCTGGTCGAGTGCGTACCCTCTCCAGCCCAGTTCCTCGAGGACAGGGGGCAGCGACGAGAAGAGGAGCGTCGGCAGGAACGCGGCAGGGTTCGACGTGAGCTGTGGGACCCAAGCACCGACGGTGTAGCCCTGCCCACCGAGCAAGATATCAGCCACAGCGGCGACGGCAAAGGTGAGCGGCGGGTACAGGAAAATGGCCAGGTACCACCGGCCGGCAATTCGGCGCGGATTCGTCACCCGGTCCCAGAAATCGCTCCGGCTTTCGTCGTCGTACAGAAGGTACATCAGCCCGACCCCTGCGATTCCGGGCCCAGTGAGACCGAGTAGCAGGAACCCGAGACCGAGTGCGGAATCGAAGGTGAGACCCATGACCATGGCTGGAAGCCAGAACCCCCACGTGATCGCGAACGCAACTGCGAAGAACACCCACGGACTCGAGAGTCGGATCGGAACACCACCGAGAGTCGTGTCCTCTGTTTCTTGCATGGTTCGTCCTATAGTGGCCTGGATACACCATAGGCCACCTGTCATTTAAATATACAATAGGATAACAATTCCTGTGGTTCTCACGCAGTGAGATCGGCGGCTGCTCGCGCCCGAAGGACGCGAAACTCGGTATCGACGGACGCGATCTTGAATCGCTCGAACAGTCGAGAGTGGAACAGTCGTTCGAGCGGCGATGTGATCACCCTGTGTGCAATCGGTGTCTCAAGCTGTTCTCTCATATGATCTGAACTATCCGAGTAATCCATGGGCAATGCCGGGCGACAGGAGCCGTCCACGACGCTTCCGGAGCCACCCGTAGACGAGGCCGCCGGCGAAGGCCGCCGCGAACAGGTACCACGCGGTGAACGGGTAGTACCCGACGTGGGCGACCGAGAACGCGCCGGCCTGGAGGACGACTGCGGGCCACGCGCCGTATCGGTCGGCGAGTTCGGTCTGGAGGAAGCCACGGAACAGCGTCTCCTCCTGGAAGGACGCCACTGCGAACCCGAACACGATCAGGAGAAGCGTCCCGACTGGGGAGGGAGCTTCCGCGACCGGTGCGTTCGGCGGCCGTGGCCCCAGCAGCGACTGGAACCCGAGGGCCATCCCAGCGGTCACGACGAGCGCGAGGATGAACCCGGCGAGGCCCCACGCGATGTCTCGGAACAGGTGCTCGCGGTCGACCCACCAGGAGACGATGTCGACGCCGACCCAGCGGGTGAACCCGAGGTAGACCAGTCCGACCGAGCCGACGAGGATCGTCACGAGCACCAGTCCACCGTACTGGAGCGGGTCGGTGGGCGTCGGCTGCGTCCAGAGCGGGCCCCAGAGCAGCGCACGCATCAGGACGAACGCGAGGAGGATGATACCCCCGCGCCGGAGTTGCGTCTGGGTGAACGAGTGGTCGATAGTCGATTCGATTGGCGTCTGTGGGTCGTCGGTGACTGTTTCAGTGGTCATGGGTTGCGTCGAGGGTCAGTTCAGGTCTGCCCGGCTGAAGGTCCAGTAGCCGGCTGCGAGTGGCAGTGCGGTCCAGGCGAGCAGGAGGAGTACGAACACCCACCACTGGAGATAGAGTGGCATCGGCCCGCCGAGCAACTCCGCGGGGCCGGGGATTGCGGGGTCGCTCGCGCTGATCGCCCGAGTCACGAGTGCGCTGTAGGCCCCTGACGGGCTGAGCCCTTCGAGCAGGAGGAACCAACCCGGAACGGTTCCGCTGGGCGGGCCGCCCTCGACGACGAGATGGGCGCCCTGGGGAAGCAGGTCCCAGAGCAGTGCCAGTCCGAGGTAGCTGGCGATGCCCAGCGTCATCGCCCGGGCGCGGGTCGCCGTCGCCGCCGAGATGCCGACCGCGAGACCGACGAAGACGACACCGAGAGAAACTTTGAGGCCGAGAACAGCGAGGAACGCACCGAGTGGGAGTGCCCCGTAGACGAGCCACGTGACGACACTCGCCAGGAGGAACCCGATGCCTAGCCCGGCGACGACGACGGCACTCCGACCGAGGAACTTTCCGACCACGATGGTCCGGCGGTTCGGCTCCAGTGCCAGCAGGAGTCGTAGACTCCCGGACTCGCGCTCGCCGGCGATGGCGAGGTAGGCGGCGACCAGTGCGACGATGGGCACGAGCATCGCGGCGAATTCGCTGGCCGCACCGAGTCCCAGCAGCGCCGACGCGGTCGCCCCGGGAAGCAACAGCGGAACGGCAGACGTCAGCGCGATCATGATGGCGACGATGGCCACGAGTCCCCAGAGCAGTCGGGACTGGACGGCATCGGTGAACTCCCGTCGGGCGATGATTCGCCAGCTCATCGGCTCACCCCCGTGCCCGAGGCGGTCCGGTCGTCCGCGTGCGTGTACTCGGTGAACAGGTCCTCGAGCGACGGCTCGTGAGTCTCGATGTCGAGGACGGCACTGCCCGCCGCCCGCACCGCGTCGATGACGACCATCTTCGCCAGCGGTTCGGTACAGGTCACGCGGACGGTCTCACCGTCGACGACCACGTCGGAAACGCCATCCAGCGTCTCGGCGTCGAGCCCCATTGGTGGCGTGTCGACGGTCAGCGTGATGCCCGAGCCAGTCCCGACGGCATCGCGGAGCCCCTCGATGGTGTCGACCGCGACCAGCCGACCGCGGTTCAGGATCCCGACCCGGTCACAGACCGCTTCGACCTGACTGAGGATGTGCGAGGAGAAGAACACGGTCCCGCCATCAGCGGCGTGATCGAGCGTGATCTCGCGAATGTCGCGGATGCCGTCCGGGTCGAGACCGGTCGAGGGCTCGTCGAGGAGAAGGAGGTCGGGGTCGCCGACGAGCGCCATCCCGAGCGCGAGCCGCTGGCTCATCCCTTTGGAATAGGTTCCTGCCGGTCGAGCGGCGGCCGACGTGTCGAGGCTGACACGGTCGAGAACCTCGTCGGGGTCGTCGTCCGCTCCTTTCAGATCGACGGCGAACTCGATGTGATCGCGCCCGCTGAGTCGGTCGTAGAGGCTGTAGCCGTCGGGGAGAATGCCGACGCGCTGGTGGATCTCTTCCGCACCGCGCTGGGCGTCGTGGCCCAGCACCGTCGCCGAGCCCGCGGTCGGGCGGACGTAATCGAGCAGGACGTCGATGGTCGTCGACTTCCCGGCCCCGTTCGGCCCCAGAAAACCGAACACCTCGCCCTCCGCGACGGTCAGCGAGAGGTCATTGATAGCGTAGACGTCGTGGCCGTAGCGTTTCGTCAGCCCGTCGATCTCGATGGCGGCCACGGTCAGTCACCTCCGGGTGACGGTGAGATACCGGCGACCCGGCCACGAACGCGGTCGCGATAGAGCGCCGTGCCGGCGAGTCCGACGACGGCGAGCGCGACCACCCACGTCAGCAGTGCGTGTGGGACGTTGATCGTGACGAGCGTCGACGGGAGCAAGACGCCGTCGGGCGCGACGATCGAGAGGTCGATCGGGAGCCGTCCCTGCGTGGCGTTGTCGGCCCCGTGCATCACCATCGCGAGCCACGCGCTCCCGCCGGAGCCGTTGAACACCCACGCCAGCAGCACGGAGAAGCCGATGATACCGACGAAGTACGACCCGATCATCAGCGGTCCCCAGTCGGCACGGAAGCCGCCGGGCATGAACTGCGGCAGGTGCCACAGGCCCCAGAACATGCCAACGACGATGGCAGCCAGGAACGCGCCGTAGCGTTCCTGCAACTCGGGCTGGGCGAACCCGCGCCAGCCGAACTCCTCCTGTCCGCCGCCGAGCAGCGTCCCGATGACGATGCCGAAGACGATGGTCGTCGGGCTGATCTCGAACGCCGACCAGTCGATGGGGCCCCCGAGCGCCCACGAGGCGACACCGGCCGCGTAGACGATGAGGAACGGGACGGCGATAGCTGCCACGTACCACTTCCAGTGGACGCGGACTTTCGCGACGCTCCTGAACCAGCCGCGGACGCTCTCGCCGCTGGCCCAGACGACGATTGCGGCTGCGACCGACGGTGCGAGCGCGCTCAGGAAGCCGGCGAAGAACCAGCTCGTCCACGACGGCTGGGTCATCCCGACAACGTCGGGAACCGCTTCGACACCCCATGCCAGAGCATATGCGAGGAGGAAAAACGAGGTTAGACGGCGCTTTTCCACGACCTCTCTGATCATATCCGAGAGTACGCCACCCGAGAGTGTCAATATAGACTATTATTCTCGTCCGCTGAGAATCTATCTGCCCGCTGGGAGGTCACACCGAGGGAGCGTGGGACGGTCGCCGTGGGCTCAACTCCGTCCTCGACGTCACCCATTGCAGTCCCGTCAGAGCAGTGCGACCTGTACGACCGAGAGCAACAACAGTGGGACGTGGAACGAGGCGTGAGACACCATCGCAGCCTCGAGACTGCGTCGCCAGTAGAGCCAGCCGAAGAGGACGCCGGCGACCGCGTTCAGGAGGACCGTCCGCGCGATCAGTGCCGGTGTGAGGGCGACTACCTGGGCGAGTGCCGGGAGGTGACCCAGGCCGAACAGGACGGCGGCGACGACGATCGCTGCCCAGACGACAGTCGGTCGCGGGCCGTCCGCACGGCGGCCGGTGACGCGCCAGCCGGCGAAGACGAGGACCGACATCAGACCGAACCGGAGCATGAGTTCCTCGGTGATTCCGCCGTAGAGAAATCGGACGGGTGCGTACCCGAGGACGGTCAGTACCGTCGGTCTCGTTGCCCCGATCGCTGACTGTGGCAAATCTTGAGCGACGAACGGCATCAGCACTGCGTCGAGAACGACGATCAGGATACCGCCGAGAATGCCGATTCCGACGGCGAGTCCGACCTCCTGGCGGAGGTGCTGCCAGATGCTGTCGTCGGTGCCAGTCCCCTCGATCGCGTACGAGCGCAGTCCGACCCGCGGTGCTGCGTACGCGCCAAGCAGGCACGCGATGCCGAGGAGCAGAAGTGGGTTGACAGCCGAGACGACGGCTAGCAACGGGAGCGACAGACCGGCAGGGACGGCACTCGGCGGCGTCGTGACGTAGATGTAGCCGACGAGCGCCAGGATCCCGGGTAGGCCCAGCAACAGAGCCACACCGAACCGACGGCCGAACGAGGGTCGACTCGCGGTCGAGGACGTGGGTTCGTCGGCTCCCGGCGTCGTGAAACCAGTTGTGGCACCGCCGTCTTCCCCCGTCATTGTACCTCCGAACTGCTACCGGCAGTCCGTGTCGCTACTGCACTGTCCTCGGTCTCGTACCCGAACTGGCCGCGGGTAGCGACGAACAGCGCGGCGACGATCACCCAGATAGCGACCGTCGTGACGACGAGGATCGTCGTGGAGTCGCCGGCGCTGATGACGTCGAGTGGGAGCGGGACGAGCGTACTGTTGGCCGTGTTGAACCCGGTGTGTGCGAGGATGGCGAGCAGGACGCTTCCGGTCTCGTTGTAGATCCACGTCAGGATGAACGCGACGCCGACGATGTTCAGGATGCGAACCCCGATCGACGGCGCTATGTCGACGAACTCCGCGAGCCCGTGGAACGTGGTGGGACCGGTCGCCAGCAACGGGAGGTGCCAGAGCGCCCAGACCACGCCGAGAACGAGGGTCGCAGACACCGGTGCGTATCGCTCCTGGAGTTTCGGGAGCGCTAGTCCTCGCCAGCCAGGTTCTTCGTTGCCCCCACCCACGAGCGCGATGCTGACGAAGGAAACGAGGACGAGCGAGACTCGTTCCGGAAGGAGTCCGGGGTCGACGGACGTGCCGACGAGTTCGAGGCCCGCGCTCGTCAGCGCGATGAGCACGAGCGGGATGGTGAGCGCGGCGACGTACCACCGCGGCGCGACGCGCCAGGCGACGATCTGGCGTGCCCATACCCGGACTGAATCACTCCCCACCCACACGACGACGAGGGCCGCCAGGGCCGGGCCGTAGCCGCCGACGATGAACCCGAGCGTCCGTATCGGCTCGGCCAGTCCGAGGACCGGACCGAGCCACGCCAGCCAGGAGATGGCGTACGCGAGGGCGAAAAACGTCGCGACCGGATGGACGTCGACGAGCCTGCGAATCCGCTGTCTCATGGTTCGATACTCCCTCGGTCGATTGCTGGTGTTGAAATCATGTATCTCGAGTCTTTACAGTGGTAGAATCCCGATCAGGGACAGTTGCCAGGCGAACAGGAGTGCGAGCGCCGTCACCACGGAAAAGTGGAGCCGGGCCCAGCGAGTCCAGAGGCCGTCGCGCCACGCGAACCCGGTCGCGACGACGGCACCGACCGTCCCAGCGAGGGCGATCCATCTGAGGACCTTCCCGGCTTGGAGCGCCAGCGACGGCGAGGCAGCCTCTGCGTCGAAGTTGATCCAGGCCAGCAGGAAGATGACCAGCACTGCCAACCAGAGCAGGCTCACCACGCCGAGCAGCCAGCGGGCCGCCCGCTCGCGGCCGGTCGGGAGGTCACCGCCTCGCCATCGTCGCCACACCGGGCCACCGACCCAGGGCAACAGGACGGAGAGGAAGGCCACCACGCCCCCACCGAGGACAGTCTGGAGCACCGTGAGACTCTCGTACCACGGGACGCGTTCGTACGTGGCCGGCCCGAAAGCGTGGCGGAACATGTGGGTCGCGCGGCCAGTCTCGTCGAACCGGAAGACCAGCATGTCACTGCCACCGACCTCCTCGTACACTCCGGGCCGACGTTCGACCCACCGGCGAGTGGGTTCGCCGAGGCGGCTGGTGGTCAGGTACCCCTCGTCAGTAGCTCCGACGGTGTAGGTTCGGGTCATCACGCCGAGAACACGTTCCCAGGAGGACGCAGACACTGTCAGCGAGCGGTAGTCGCCCGTCAGGTCGTGCGCTCGCTCCGCGGCACCGTCCGGTGGTTCCACAACTGGCGTATCCGACCGCGGGTAGTACCGGTCCGTGAACGCCTGGAGGAGTTCGAACCGGGCGGGACCGCCGCCGGGACTGTTGTAGACGACGAACAGGCCGGTGTCGCGCTCGGGGTAGAGCGCGAGCAGGCTCTTGAAGCGAGGTGTGTCGCCCCAGTGGCCGACGATCGTCTCGTCGTTGCGGTCCATCTCGATGAAGCCGTAGGCCATCCCGTTTAGTTCCGGGACCGCTTCGGACTTCGTGAACTGTCGCCGGTGCATCTCACGGACCGTCTCGGCCTCGAGAATGCGCTCCGAGCCGGATGCGCCCTCGTTCAGGTGGGCGAGCATGAACCGCCCCATGTCAGTGGGGGTCGTGCGGAGCGACCCACCCTCGGGCGGCAGTGTCCAGATGACGGGGTGGTGCGGCTGGTACTCGCCGTTCTGGTACGTGTAGCCGATGGCACGTCGAGACTCCAGCCGGGCGGGAAGCGGCTGGGCGTAGGTCGTGTCGGCCATCCCGAGGGGCGTGAAGATGCGCTCGTCGACCATATCGGTGAAATTCGCGCTGGACTGCTCGGCGAGCACGTGTCCGGCCAGGGCCGTCCCGTAGTTCGAGTACGCCACGAACTGTCCTGGCGGCCGGACGCGTGCTGGCCGGTGGTCGGCGAGGATTGCCTCCATCGGCCGTATCTCGTCGGGGTTGTCCGTGACCATCCCCCTGAAGATGTCCTCGAAGCCCGCCGAGTGGGTGGCGAGGTGATTCAACGTGATCGGCTCGTCGTCGGTGTCCGGGACCGTGACTGCCGAGTCCGTCAGGTACTCGTTCACGTCGCGGTCGCGTTCGAGCCGTCCGTCCTCGATACCCTGCATCACGGCCGTCCACGTCACGAGTTTGCCGGTCGAGCCGACGCTGAACACCGTCTCGTCGGCGTCGACGGATCGTTCCGATGCGAGGTCCGCGTACCCGTAGCCCTTCGCGAGAACCACATCACCATCGCTGACGATGACGACGGCCGCGCCCGGGACGTTGTATTCCTCCAGCTGGCGGGCCATCGTCTCGTCAAGCCACGCCTCGGTCTCCGTCTGGTTCGTCAGAGCGACCTGCTCGGTCGGCGTGGATACGTGGGCTTGCGGCGTCGCAGTCGAGTCGGGAACCGGAGTGGCTGTCGCGATGAGCGGCGCGCTCAGGAGTGTACCGACGAGTGCGACCGCGCCGAGGAGACGTATTCGTCGCTCGAACATTCGACCTACCGAGTGGAGACAGTCGCATGCTCGCGCTCTCCGAGGAGGTAGCCGCCGAAGGCGACCAGCCAGAGCATCACGGGGTAGACGATCATCCGCTCGGTACCACCGTGACCGATGGGGCCGAACGCGGCGGCGTTCCCACCGTCGCCGAGGGCCATCAACACGACGAAGACGAGCCCCAGCCCGCCAGCGAGGACGGCCAGTGCCCGCATGACGCCACGGAAGCGAGTCGCGCTCCCGATGGCCTGCACGTTGAAGAACACGAAGGCGAGCAGTGCGGACAGGCCGTGGAGGCCACCGGTGTCGAGCGGGAAGAGGCCAGCGCCGATCGCACCGCCGCCCGCCAGCGCGAAGATCGCGAGGAGCCAGCGCGTCCCGTGGCTGCGGTAGAAGAAGTATCCACCTGCCAGATTCAACACGCCGACCAGAATCAGCGAGACGTTGAACAGGAGTGCTGTCTCGGGAAGTACCCCGAGGTCACTGATCGCACCCCCACGGAAATCGTAGCCCGGGACCATCGCTGCCGCGAGCATGATGACGGTCATAAACTGTGCAGCGAGTGCGAAAAAGCAGACACCCGCCAGTGTTCGGGGCGTGAACCTCACCCCCCGAATCGAGACGACCGGCTCAGCCGTAGATTCGAGTTGACTCATGTATTGTTCACCGTATTACTGTTGGTTAGATAATAATATAAATAGAGACGGCGCTTCCCGGTGGGTGAGAACGAGGAAGAGACCGCCCGAGGGGACGAGTCGTCATCTGTCGGGTCGCCACTCTCGAGGGCTACGTACCCGTCTCACGTCGGCGAACGAGTTCGAGAACAGTCCTCGGATACGCTCGGCGAAGCGCAGCGACGTGAAGCAGCGCGAGGGCGGCGTTGATCGGACCCCACGGACCAGAGAGGACCAGTCCGGCCTGAAACACGGCACCAGCGGCGTGACCGAGGAGGACAGCACGGCCGCGCCAGCAGAGAGCGACCACGAGGCCGAGCTCGAAGAGAATTACCAGCGGTTGCAGAATCGCGAGGAACGGGACGACGAGTGACTGCCAGAGGTCTGTGTAGAGAGCCACGAGTGCCTGATTCGCGAATTGCTGGTAGGTTTCGGGTGCCAGTACCCCAAGCGCGACGTGTGCGAATGCACCCAGCAGGTACATCACCCCCAGCACGATGCGGAGAACCTCCCAGCGACGGCCCGCTCCCGGCTTCGTCGAAGGGTCCGTTTTTTCGGGAACCGAGGATGTCGTTCGCATCTCTCTCACGCCCACGAGTTGGGCGCCCAACACGATAGGCGCACAGGGCGGTTCTCACGTGGTTGGAAATCGGCAGCCCGGAACGTACAATCTGTCGGTGAAATCCGTCGCATCCGCGGACTACTGGAGGGCCGTTGAACCCGTAGCACACGCGTCGACGCCGACTACCCAATCTCGCTCCGGAAGCGGCGACGGTAAGTTTATTCGAGCGTCTGGCGATAGCCCACCACAATCCCACACAGAATGATAGCTTCGAATCAGATACAGCGGTTCGGGAACAGGCTCACACCGTGGGGGTTCCCTCTCGTCTATCTTGGGTGGGCGTACCTGTTCTGGCTCCCGATCTTCGGCTCGAACACCTCCGTTTGGGACGGCACGAACCTCCTGTTATTCCTCGTCGGCGGCGCGAGTCCGCTTCTGGCCGGCGTCACGATGGCATGGGTCACGGGTGGGAGTGAGCGGGTTCGTGATCTGGGCCGACGGCTCGTGGATGTCCGGCGCATATCGATGAAGTGGTGACTCGTCATCCTGGTGTTCTGGCCAGCCTTCAACGCCCTCACCGCTGGCGCAGCGATCGCCCTAGGTGTGACAGACCGGCCGATCGGCGTCGTCTGGACCATCCTGACCGTCGATGTCGTCACCACGTGCGGCCGGCCGGGAGTCACTCGACGATGACTGCACCCTTCATACCGAGTGCTCGGTGGGGTGTGCAGTAGTACCGGAACGTCCCCGGTTCGTCGAAGGTGTGCGTGAAGGTGTGGCCGGCCGACGCGACGAGGTCGCTCGCGAACGTCTCGTCCACGGCGACGACGTCGTGACTCCCGCCCTCACCCGTCCACTCCCAGGTGACAGTCGCCCCCTGGTCGATGCGAATCGCCGGCGGGTCGTACGCGAAGCCCCCGCCGTTGCCCGCCGCTCCGACGGCGACCGTCACTGTCGACAATCCCCTGCGGTCCACCACCTCGGTATAGTTGTCGACGTTCGCGAACCAGTCCGCCAGCGTCCCTGCCGTCCCGGAGTCGGCAGTTCCTCGCCCGTGGTGTGGCCCCAGCTGGTCGTGGTGCCCGCTGGAGCTGTGGTGTGGCCCCATCTGGTCGTGCTGGGTGCGATGCTCGTCGGTTATCGGGCCGTGGGGTCCGGCGTTCGACCGTGGTTGCTGTCCACGTTGCCGGGACGGGCTCTGCGACTCGGCCTCCTCCGAGTCTGCCTGCGGAACGGACACACAGCCAGCGACTGCGACACCGACGGCTGTCGCCGTAGTTCGAAGCAGTTGCCGTCGAGAGGAGCGCAGCCCCATACCTGAATTTCGGTCGGTGGCTTCCTAAACACGTCGCCGATTCTCTCTCCACGAGAACGACACCCAGTCGAAGTCGCCGAGCGGAACGGCATCAGCGACGCGTGAACCACCACCAGCCCAGTGCAGCCACCAGCACGACCGAGAGCCCGCCGAGGACGACGATCGGCACCGTATCGACCGGCTGGTCGTCGGTCCCGACCGAGACCGTCACGCGGTGTCGCTCGTGTTCTGTGAGGGCGTCGTCGGTCTCACCACTGACGTTGACTGCGATGGCGTGGCTGGCCGTGACCGCGTCCTCGTCGGTTTCGATGGGGAACCGAACCGTCGCCGATTCGCCGGGGTCGAGTCGCCCGACGTACACCGAAGGCGCGACACTGGTGAACGGTGGCGCGGGCGCGAGCGACACCTGGACGTCCGTCCGTGGCGTGTCTCCCGTGTTCGTGATTTCGACGGCGAGTACCTCGGTGCTATCGGGCGCGAGCGTGCCGTTGCGGGCGGCGAGGTCGAACGTGTCTCGTTCGGGCTGGACCGGCACGCTCGCCCGGAGTGGGTCACTCGTGACGACGGTGCCGTCGACCGTCTCGTACGCCAGCACGTAGGTCACGGCCCGCGGGCCGGTCGTCGTGCCCGCGGGCACACGAGCCGGCAGCGAGAACGACGCCTGCTGCCCACCAGCGAGGTCGCCGACCGGGTACGCCGTTTCGGTGAACTGGACACCGAGCGGTGCGTCGGTGACTCTGAGAACCGCGTTGCGTGCCGCGGTCGGGCCTGTATTGCTGATCGTTCCCGAAAGCGTGCCGCGCTCGCCCACGTAGAGCGTGCTGTCGAGGTCTGCCAGCGTGATCGTCGGCGACGGCTGGACGCGGACGGTGACTGGCCGGGTTCGACTCGACACCGTGGCGCCCGTCGTGTCGTCGTAGGTAACCGTCGCGTCGAACGTGTAGTTCCCGCCGCGAGCCGTCGGCGAGGCACCGACGTCGAACGCCACTGTGCGGTCTTCACCGGTCTGCACACGACCGACGCCCCGCTCTGCAACTGCGCCACCGTCGACAGTCGTCGCTGGTGACGTCGTCGCAAGCTGGACGCTGACGTTCCCGACGGCGCCCGGTCCTCGATTCGTGAACGCGACAGTGATTGCATCGCTCCCGCCCACGCCCAGCTGTGGCTGGCCACGGCTGTCGAGACCCGCCGCGCCGTGAACGCGGAAGCGCTCGCCAGCGACTGGCGTGAGTCCGACTGCGAGTGGTCGGCCCGTCGTCGCGTCGCCGTGGGCGTTCTCGTAGGTCGGCACGAGTTCGAGTGCGTGGGCCGTGGCAGTCACGTCTGGCCTCGCGGTGACCCGGTAGCTGACGGTCCGGCGTTCGCCGGCCGGCCAGGGACCGAGGTAGCGACTCGCCTGTCCGGCTCCAGTTGGTGAGACGGCCCCATCCAGCGACCGGAGCTGGAGGCGAACGTCACGCGCCGTCTGCTGGCCAGTGTGTTCGACCGTCGCGGCGAACGTGCCCGACTCGCCGGCTCTGAGCGTCGTTCGGGTGTCCACGACACGGAACCGGACATCGTCACGCTCGACGACCACTTCGACCTCGAAGGTCGCCTCGACCGTGCGCTGGCTCACGGCCCCGATCCGGTCGCTGATGGAACTCGCGTAGGAGTACTCCGCGGTTACGTCGAGGTGGTAGGTGCCGGGATCCGCGTCCGCGTCGACAGTGACGCCGACGTCTGCCGTCACCCGGCCACCGTCGACGATGCTCCCGAGCAACTGGTCGCCGCCCCGCTCGATCGACAGGGGGGCGTTGCCCGACTCGACAGTCACCGAGACGCCGTTCGCAGTCGTCACTCGCTCTGCGAGGCCGGGGTTCGTCAGCGACACCTGACTGAGCGTGGCGTCGTTCGTCAGCACGAGCGTGAGCGTCGTCTCCTCACCGGGCGCGATCGACCCGTCGGCGAGATTAGCTGCGAGATCCGGTTCACCCCTGACGGCACCCGCTGCCGGGCCGGGCCACGACGCCAGCACGACCATGACGAGGACGACCGCGATTCCGACTCGAGAGCGCGTCATCTGTGCTGACCCTCCTGAGTCGGAGGCGTCGCGGATGGCTGATCACTGTGCAACTGGTCGACGAGGATGGGGCGGACGTACATCAGATATCTCTCCTGTTGAACCAGACGACGCTGCCCACGACGAGGAGGAGCGCCGCCTCGGCGAGGATGGCAGCCCCGACGAGGTCGTAGGTGCTCTCGACGAGGATCTCTGTCGGGTCGTAGTACCGGGTGGGGCTGAGCAACCCCAGCACCTCGTAGTCCGTGTCGATGACGAGGGATTCGATCATGAACAGCCCGAACACGGTCGCGATGCCAGCCCGCTGGGCGAGACTCTCGCGCCGGACCAGGACCGAGAAACCGAGTCCGATGCTCGCACAGACGAGCAGGTAGGGGATCGAGAGTGCGTGAACGGCAACGACGTCCGCGAGTGACACTGGCTCGCCGATGAGCAAGGCGCCCGCGTAGACGATGCCAGCGACGACTGCGTTGATGAAAAGCAGCGTCGGCACCAGCGCGAGGTACTTCTCGACGACGACGCGGTCACGTGACACGGACGTCGACAGCAGCATGTCCATCCGCCCGCGCTCGACGTCGCCAGCGACCGTCTCGCCGGCCGTGTACGCGAAGTACAGCCCCAGCAGCAGGACCCAGCCGAACTGGTAGAGTTCGGCCGCGAGAAACCCCTCCAGCGAACCGAGGGCGTCGACGCCGAACGCCGACTGCATCGCCTCGGGGAGTGCCTCGCCGTACGCCGAGAAGTCCACGTTCGCGATGATGTCAGGTGCGATCGCCAAGAACAGCCCCGCGTACAGCGACAGCCCGACGGTGATCACGAGCGCCGACAGCACCCGCTTTTCGGTCTCGTAGCGGAGTATCTCAAACATCGGTCGCCTCCAGCGATTCCACGCGATCGCCGCTGTCGTCACCGCCGTAGAAGCGCATGAACACGTCCTCGAGTGGTGCTTCCTCGATCTCGAGATCGAGGATCTGGAACTGTGAGAGCGTCGAGAGCAGGCTGTTGTAATCACCCGTGTACGTAAAGGAGAGCGTCGTGGCCTGTCCGGCGGCCTCGTGTCGCGGCTGGACGCTCCGGCTCACGTCGTGGACGCCGTCGAGGTCGAACCCGTCGACGTCTACGGCGTCAGCGAGGCGAACGGTGATGGTCTTCCCACTGCGGTGGAGCAGGGTCTGGATGTCCTCGAGTTCGACGAGTTTGCCGTCTCGGATGATCCCGACCCGCGAACACACCTTCCGGACCTCGCTCAGGATGTGCGAGGAGAAGAAAAACGTCACACCACGCTCGCGCTCGCGGTGGATGAACTCGTAGAGTCGTTCCTGTTTCAGCGGGTCGAGCCCCGATGTCGGCTCGTCCATGATGATCAACTCCGGGTCGTGCATGAACGCGAGGATCAGGGCGAGCATCTGCTTGTTCCCCGTCGAGTACTCGCCGATCGTCCGGTCGAGCGGTGGCGTGAACAACTCCAGTAACTCCTCGCTGCGCTCGTCACCCCGAAGCGACCCGTAGTACTCCAGCAATCGCCTCCCGGTGACCGTCTCGTCGAGGCCGGGATTGCTGGGTAGATACCCGATGTCGGCACGTGCCTCCTGCATCGCTCGCTCGTCAGTGATCGAGTGTCCTAGGACCTGCGCGGAGCCGCCAGTCGGTGCCTGGAACCCCATGAGCGCCCGGATCGCGGTCGTCTTCCCGGCCCCGTTGGGTCCGAGGAACCCGAACACTTCGCCCTGTTCGACACTGAACGTCAAATCCTCGACACCCCGGGTTTCACCGTAGTACTTCGTCAATCCAGTGGCTTCGATTACACCCATCGGCAGACCCCTGACCCGTAGACGTTCGATTCGTGAACACAAAAGCATTCTATCCGCACAGTCACGAACAACACCGCTCGACGCACACACCAATTCCCACGTGTGTATTTTCCAAAGTGGATCCGACAGCCGGTGTCTATCTGGCGGGTCACTCGACCAGCAGTTCCCTGATACCGCCGATCACCAGCCGGTCGAGTGCGTGGGTTACCGAGCCGTAGGCGACGAAAAACAGCAGCACCACGACGAGGTCCGACAGGACGAACGCGCCGGCGTCCGCCGCGGAGACGACTTCCATCACGCCCACGAGTGACGAAATCGCCGCGTCGGCCGTCCACAGCGCGACGAGGCTGCCGACGAGCACCAGCGTGAGGTAGCCAAGCGCACGCGTTTCCGAGAGTGTCCGTGGCCGAGATTCGTCTCGACGCACGGCCTCGTGGGTGCCTACACCGATGGCAGCGAGCTGGCGGCGAGCCTGGTCGACAGCAGTCACGAGGAAGACGAACCAGAGCGCAGCTGCCAGCCCGAACCCGACGACCGACGGCGAGACCGACAGAATGTCGGTGAACGTGGCAGTGATCGTCGGCGTTGCGCGTTCGACGAGGACGTAGAACAGCGCGTAGCCGAGTACAGCCTCGAGCGGGCCGTACGCGGGGACGTGCTGCCCACCCGAACTGTCCGGGCGGGCGTCGGCATAGGCAGTCATATCTGAAGAGACGCACGCTCGAACTATCAAGGGCGCAGGCGAATCTCAATCGGTGGGAGTGCCCTCCCGGTTGGCAGGAGAGCAGCAGTCGAAATTTCGGGTCTACAGAGGTCACGTCGCCCCAGGTATCTGTGGCGGCTCGAACCGTCGGACGCCGAGGTACGTTATCAGCACGGCACCGAGACCGACGACGACGAGCAGGAACTGCATCGCGGTCCCGAGATACGGGACCCTGCCGAGCAGGTCGACACCGAGCAGGACCCCGGCGACGCCGAAGCCAGTGGCGATGTCGACCCGCTCGACCGGGAGGCGCTGCCCGACGAGGTAGCCGTAGACGAGATAGCCATAGAGGACGAGCAGGAATTCGGCGACGAGCCCGACGATGCTGAGCGGGAGCAAGACGAGGGTGAACGCCATGTAGACGAACAGGACGAGCATCGTCGTCCCGGCGATGGAGCCGACGACCCCGCTCACGACCGGGTGATGTGTGACGGCGTCCCCGACAGTCGCAAAGAGCCCGGGCACACGACGGACGAGCAACGCGGCCACGCCGCCGAGAAGGACCATCTGCATCGCGAGGAATCCAACTGTTGCGAGTGGTGAGCGAGGCTGTGTGTCGACGTCGAGAGTCGTCTGTCGTCCGATGTCGGCACCCGGTGCGACTGAGAGAGTGCCAGCCACGGTCTGGAGTTCGCCGGTGACGGTCCCTGTCTCTGGTACCGAGAGGTTGCCCGCGAACAGGCGAACGTCGCCCGAGACCCTGCCTGCGATTCGCGTGTCACCACCCACGACGAACACCTGTCCGCGAACCGTCGCGTTTTCCGGCACGGTCACGGTCCCCCCGGCGACGACGTAGGCATCGGGCGTGGTCTCGACGGTCCGCTCGCCGTCGAAGACGATCTCCATCGACGAGGGGTCGACACCGCTGCCTGCGAGGACGAGGAGCACGACCACGAGCAGCGGAAGCGTCTCGGCGAGACTCATCCCGCCTGTCCCTCCCGTGCGTACCGGAGCACTTGCTTGCCGTAGAGCCCGACGACCAGTCCCACGAACAGCAGGAGTGCGAGTGCGTTCACGAGGTTGAGATGGGAGAGGAGTCCGACCTCGGTCGCGTCCAAGTATAGCGAGACGGCCGTGCTCAGGAACGTGGCGAGCCAGCCGGCCATCCCGATGCCGATGGCCGAGTGGGTGCCGATCGTCTCGGCCGTCGAGAGGTCCGGCCAGAGCGCGAAGTTCAGCGTCGTGTAGAAACTCACCGTCAGCGAATACAGAAGGGGATTCAGAATCGACGTACCTCCACCTGCCAGTCCGGGAAAGAGCGTCGCCACCCGGAGATCGGTCGTGTAGAGGACGTACGTCAACGAGAAGAGGGCAAAGACCCACAGGAACAGGCCGTTCCGGTCGAAGTTCACGTACAGGACGCCAGCCATCAGTGCTCCGACAGCGTGGACGACAGCGATAGCCAGCCGCGTCGAGAGTTCGGGGGACTGCCAGGAACTGAGGACGAGCGCCGGCGTCTCGATGATGCGCAGGAAGCCAAGACTATCGACGAAGAACACGCCGAACATCAACACGACTGGCGACCAGAACGCGAGGGTTCGGGTTCCCACTGGATTCGGGTGACAGAACCGCCCGGTCCCGAACTGCTCGTGCTGGTCGGCCAACTGGTCGAGAAGGTCGTTCAGCACGCCGACTCGCTCAGAGACCAGGACGCCGAGGACGACCACGCCGGGAAGCATCGCCGCCGTCAAGAGCTGGCTGAACACGTCGATCGACCAGTCCAGCGGGTACGCGTTCGCAGCGAAGTACGTGACGGCGGTGATGACAGCTGCGACGTGCCCGCGGTCGGGGACCGGAATCAGGTCGATGGCGAGGCTGAACGAGACCGGGAAGCCGACCCCCAGCGAGAGCGAGCCGACGACGATCCACGCGCCGAAGGCCGGCACAGAGCGGATGTGCGGTGCGACGACAGTCAGGACGAACTGGACGACGACCACCGCAAAGAGCAGTCGGAGCTTCATCGGGAGGTCCGTACTCCAGTCGCGGCGGTCCATCGTCACGCCGGCGACGATCGCGGTGACGAACGTCAGCAGTGCGAGGCCGGCCATCCACATCGACACCTGCGCCCTGGTCATCCCGACCAGTCGCACCCCGAGATCGATGAGGCCGAGCTGGACGAATGTGATGTTGTAGTAGTAGCCGGCGGCCATCAGGACGACGAACAGCACGTACCCGACGACCGTGGCCCACTCACCCCGACGGACGTACTCAAGGAGTCGCACGTGTGGTTGCATCGACAGTCCCCGCCCACCGGATTAAATGATACGACGCGCCGGTCACCCGGCCAGACTGGCGATGGCGAGTGCCTCCCGGTAGTTCGCGAGCGCCAGCAGCAGGTAGCCGGCCGCGAGGACCGCCCATTCACGGCGAGTCAGCGACCAGTCACGCGGGGAGCGAACGCGCTCGAACTCCTCGCGCCAGCGCGGGCCGGACTGCTGGTGCCACAGCATGGTCTCGCGGGTCGCGACCACGACGGCGACGACGGCGGTAACCTCCAGTGGGCCACTCCGCTCGACAAGAACAGAGAGCGACGGTACGATCCGCGCACCGCTGCCGACCGCCAGCGACCCGGTTCCCCAGACGATGCCGTACTGCGGAGCCTGGACCAGTAGCACCACGTAGCCCAGCGGCGTGTTCACCGACCGTAGCGTGTTCGCCCCGATTGCGATCAGCGTGACCCCGACATTCCAGGCGAACAGCGTCAGGAACTCCCGCCACACGCTACCCGCATACGGGATCGATGCCGCTGGATTCGAACCGCGGAGGAGGCCGGCCGGGAGCAGGTAGTAACTCCCGACCCAGGCAACAGTGAACACCGTCGCGACGACGACCCAGAGCGAGACGAACCGGACACGGACATCCTCGTGATTGATCATCCTCCCGATTCGCCGTGCGAGGTTCAGTCGAGCGAGGGTGGGCACGCCAGCGTGTTCTCGGTAACTGCACTTATAGTAGAAGGTGGGTGCCTTGAGTGTGAGACCGTCACGCCTCGGCTCTCCCCACCACGGACACACTCTCACCTGATGAGAATCCATCTCTATCTATTTCTCCTTCAGTGACGTCTCTAGAGACGTATGGCTATCAACATCGAATCCGCACTGCGGACAGGATTCTCCCGGACCGTCGCCCGGAACGGGTTGCTCCTCGCGGCGATCCTGTTCGTGGTCTCTGCCGTCAACGCGATTGTCGGGTTGGGTATCGCGCGGTGGGTCTCTGCCCGTGACATCCTTCCCGTGAACGCCCCGTTTCCACCGGAAGTGGGGGCTGCGATATTCGCCGTGCCTCCGGTACTCGGAGGGTTCGTCTCACTGGCACTCGGCATCGTGACCATCGTGCTCACCATCGGCGCGATCCGGACCTTCGTCAGCGACGAGACCGAACGCCTCCCGAGTGCGTACTTCACCGAGAACATGGTTATACCGGGCCTGAACTTCTTCGTCGGCACCATCGTCTTCGCCATCGTCGTCGCCATCGGCCTCGTCTTCCTGGTCGTCCCAGGGATATTCCTGCTCGTGACGCTCGCGTTCTGGGCCGTCTTCGTCG
Source organism: Halorientalis marina (assembly GCF_023028345.1). Classification (GTDB taxonomy): domain Archaea; phylum Halobacteriota; class Halobacteria; order Halobacteriales; family Haloarculaceae; genus Halorientalis; species Halorientalis marina. The sequence continues at coordinate 317,035 of NZ_CP095488.1, forward strand.
CAGTCGACGACCGGAACCTCATCAAGGGAATGCAGAAAAGTTGGGCACTGACCCGTGGTAGCCGCTTCCAGTTGTTTCTGCTCGGTCTCGCAGTCGTGCTCATCAACATTCTCGTCAGCGTCGTCTTCGGCATCGGCGGGCTGACCGGTGGTCTCGCCGAGGTCCTCGTGACGGAATTCACTGGCGCGGTGACGACCATCTTCTCGCTCGCCACGCTCGCAGCGGCGTACAACCAGCTGACTGCCGGCGGTTCCCCCGAGAACACGGTCCAGGCTGAAGAGAGTGGCCACGCGCCAGCGTAGTGGCGGTGAGAAGCCCCGAATATTTACGTTCTATACAGGCGGGTGGACCGGGGACACAGAACCCGACGGCACCAGACTCCCTTTCTTGGCTGCTCGGTCACCGCTACGAATCAATCGGCGATTGATTACCTCCCAGTTCTGCGTTGGCTATCGGTGAAGGCACGAAGATAGTGGCTCGCTGGCTGACTTTGACCGACCGCCAACAAATCCGTTGCTCCGATTAGGTCACAATAGAAATTCGCCGTTTCAGAACCGCTGTGCAACGAAACCGGTGGCTCATACCCGTGCAAAACCGAGATGGGCCCTGGCGGGGAACGTCCACAGTTTGCAGGGTTGTGAGCAAACTTTTGACTGGTGAAAAAGGGCTGAAGCGCCTGGTCAGTGAAGGCACCATCTGGACTCCGTAACGGATGCAAGCCTGAGCGACTGGAAGAAAACACTCTTTGCCCGATTGCTGTAACACATTTGTATGTCGAATACAGATACAGCAAGCAGCGATCCGGAGAAGACGAACATCAACATCCGGCTGACAGAGACGTTTCTCGAGGACATCGACGCAACGTGGCGAGACGAAGGCTACAACAGCCGCAGTGAATTCATCCGGGATGCCCTGCGCGACGCCGTTCGGCATCCTGACCTGACGCGAGAGAGCTGGAAGGAGATTGCCGCCGTCGAGCACGCCCGTCGGACCGGCGAGAGCGAGACGTTCTCCCGCGAGGAGATTCTCGACGGCGATGAGTGATAACGACTGGACCTGGCAGTTTCGCAAGCCCGCCAAGCAAACCTACGAAGATCTCGACGACCACGCGCAGGACCGAATCAACTGCGCGATATCGAGGTCCAGCTGGTCGGCAACGTCGTCGCGTTCCCACTCACGCTCCCGGACCAGTTCGCCGACCTGGAGGACGCCGACGCGCGTTCCCTCGAGGCGGGGTTCTTCGTGGTGCACGTCGGGCGTCTTCACGACTCGGACCGTCGAACTCAGGGTATCGAATCGTACTGCTCCCGATTCAAAGAGTGTGCGGACTACTCTCAAGAAGGGAACTAACGATAGGACCGACGAAACAAAGAAATCGCACTTGCAACAACCGTTACAGGTTCAGAGAATCAACTTCGTTGAGAGCTTCTGTCGCCACATCACCGAGTTCACCAGCTTCGATATGCGAATATCGTTCCCGTACCATCTCCTCTGAATTGTCGAGATATCGGGCTGCCACAGTGTATCCGAATGCTCGGACGAGAACCTCACCCATCCCACGACGACCGCCATGCGGTGCGAGATAGTCGTGTTTCGGGTGGTCGATGTCGATCTCCGCGGCCGCCGAGAGTCGCTGGAGAATCGACCGGGCGCCGTCTGTCGTGATCGACGGCGGGCGGATGTCCTCGTCCAGCGCCAGCAGGAGGTCACGAGCGTACTCTTCACGTCGCTCTTCAATCACATCCGGGTGTTCCCCTCGTTCGGCTAGCTCTTCACGGACGAGCCCTGCAAGCGTCCGCTGGTCGAGTGTCGGGAATACTGGCCACCGTTCCGTCGGCGGGTCCATCAGTTTCCGGTAGCTCCCCAACGGGGTGATTACAGGATCGGGGAGGGACGCAGCGTCCCACTGCTGTTTCTTCCGGTAGACGTCCATACTCCCATCGTCGAGGGAGAGGTCCTCCCAGCGGACGCCGCGCCGGCGCGGGTCGTTCGGATCTCGTAGTAGCTCCCCGACCCGAACGGCCGTGTACGCAATGACGAACACCAGAGCCCGGTCACGAGCGGCCTTCAGCGCCGCGTAGCGTGCTCGCTGCTTGTCGAGAGGGTCAGTATCCTCCGGGAGTGTCGTGTACGCCTCGACGGCGTCGCGGGCCCGTTCGTCGACGTAGCGGGTGAGGGCGTGGCGCTGTTCGGACGTCCAGGCCTGCTGATCGCCGGGCTTGCGGCCGTCATCCTCCGGGAGTGGGGCCATCGCACTCGCCCGCTGCGCGTAATGCGCCTCGAGATACCCTTCGTTGACACACCAGCCACACCACGCAGAGATATAGCGGTAATAGGTTTGGACGGTATTCTGCTTGAGACCACGGTCACCAGCGAGATGCCGGGCGTACTCCCGGAAGACGCGTTCGTCGAGATCGTCGAAGGTGGGCTCCCGGTCGACGTCGTCGGGGACGATCCCGGTCCAGTCGCCGGCGCCGCGGTCGCCGGCGGCCCACGCCGCAAATCGGTCGAGCTCGCGGGCGGCGTTCCGGCGGTAGTTCCCGCCCCCGCCGCCGCGGCCTTTCCCCTTGTCTTGGAGGTAGCGCTCGAAGGAACCTGCAAGTGTCTTATCGGAACGGTTTCGAGGTGTACCCGGAGTCATGATTCTTCGTTCGCGTACTGGTAGGTCGGACGGACGTCCTCGAGAAGCTCTTCGATGATTTCCCAAAGGATCAGGGAGGGGGTTTCGTGTTTGAATCTAATTCCCCAGCGATCCTCCGTATTGGCGGTTGAATATTGAAAATGCGCCTGCCCGAGATCAGGATGATCCTCGTCTTGGTGCCAGCCGGCGTGAAAGCCCGTGTTCGGATCCGTGTAGTTGATACGGAACCAATCGTCTGGATCCTGTCGATACCACTTGATGGTGAGTTCCGGTGAATCAGGGCCTGTCGAGGGATCAAGACGGGCCGGATCGCAAACCGCCCGCAGCTGCTTGGCCTCGATATCATCAGGAACGAACTCGACGGCCGTGATCTGTGGCACACGATCGAGGACATCCCGCTTTAGCTGCGCATAGAGGTTCGCGTTCGGATCACCACCTGGATGGGGGACAGACATCCGTTAGCTGTTGGCCTCAGCAGGTTCTGTCGTCGGAGCGAGGAAGTCCCATTCGCGGATGGCGAAGCCAACGATCTGGATCCGTCGCTGAAGGTGCTCCCACTCACGGGCAATCTCACGGCGACGGTCTTCCTCGTCAGCGTCGACGGACTCGTCAGCGAGCGTTCCGCGAAGTTGGTTCGGTGACTCGACGCCGAATTCGTCCACCCAGTCGCGGATTTGCGTCTTCATATCGGCGAGACGGTCTGTGAGTTCCTCGACAGTGTGTCCGCTGTCCCGGAGACGCATCGCCTCCTGCATCGCCTGGCGACGGTAGTCAGGGTAATATGTCGTGTGGGTGCCGCTCTCGTCACGATGGAGAATACCGTCGTCGACGAGCCGTTCGAGCACGCGCTTGGTTGGTTCGTGTGACCAGTCCGCTTCGGAGGCGATCCAGTTTGCCGTCCTCGGCTCCGACAGTTGCCGGGCGGTCATCCGAACCCGGTCTTCACCCGTGGTCTGGCGTTCCATCAGGCTCTCAGGGTTCGACCCGTCTTCGGTCATACAACATCGTTCGAGCTGCGTCTTAATATAGATTGAGGCCATTAGTCCTATATTGAATTCTTTTCTTCAGTATCGTCTCGAGCTCAGTTGAGGAAACTCAGCGAAATCCCGAACCTCTGTCTTGGCGGCTCTACCCCGGGGTAAGCGTCGTAATGAGGGGGTTGCAGCATTCGTGCTTCACCGACGGCGGCGGGGTACTTCAAAGTGGTCGTGATTATTCGTGTAATCATGACCACTGCTGCTTTCGCTATTATCGGCCGAATATCCGGGATAGAACCCTTACAGACCGACTTCCCCAGTTTATAAACTACATTCCGCTATACATAATTAGAGCGTGGGGAAGTTGAGACTACAGTAGGTATAGCGGGCCTGTAATGCATGGTTTTGGCCGAATCGACAACCGGAATCTGCGTCAGATCGCTTTCTGAACGGCCGCTCTTGTTCTGTAGGCAACTATTCCAGCGGATTTCCGAGACTCTGAATAGTGTTGCCACTCAGACGCCCCGCTATCGCGGAGAGCGTCTCGTTACTATCCGATTCCGGTTTCCTTCTTCAACAGGGTTAGCGTATTGTCAGCTGTCACAATTGGCGAATGCTCGTACTCTCCGGTCAACTTCACCTGTACGAGTAGATCGACTGCTCGCCAAATCGAGTACAGCAGACACGCGAACGCGAAGTAGAAGAACCGCAGTCCAAAATCCTTCGACGTCGTGGCGGCCATGAATCGCTTGATCGACCGATAGCCACTCTCAATATCCCATCGATGGCCGTACTCACTGAGAAAGCCGCCACCTCGGTTGGACATGAACACTGAGTACTGCCAGTGATCGTCATGCTCGGACTTCTCTTTCCGACGGTAGATTAGCGTCGTCTCGTGCCACTCATTCTTCCCGAGATGGAGTTTGCGGTCGGTCTCGTACCGGTCTTGATTGCGCTGGAGCAACCGTTTGGCTTGAGCTTTTTCGCTCGTCTGCATCCGCTTCGGCACGACATAGGAGAGCCCACGCTGGCTAATCATCTCCAAGATGTGCTGACTGTCGAACTCCCGGTCCATCAGCACGTTATCGACGTGAACGAGGTCCTGGACAGAGTCGAGCAGGTCCTCGACGATCTCCTTCCGTGACTCGCCTTTCCGTACTGGGCGGGCATCAAGGACGAGTGGGACAGCGTTGCCCACCAGCTGGACTGTCGCCCACTGGTGGGCGTATTCGTCGTTCCTCTCTTTCGTTCCGATTATCTCGTCCTCGTGTCCAGTGCGGTCGCCTGTGAAGGGGTCGGCTTCGGTGATGTCAATGGCAACGATTCCGGCTCGGTAGAACTCCTCTGTCTCTGCGAGTTCGACGATGAGCTGTCGGACCGCCTGTCCGTACATCTCACGAATCTGCTGGATAGAGAGACCTCGAATGTGGTCGCGGTGGGCGTGTCCGAGTGGTGTTCGATCCCGCGTTGACTCATGAATGAAACTGCGGGCTCCTTCGTTCGCAGCCAGCCGCTCGCGCAACCCGAGATACGTCTGGAGGTCCCAGTAGGCGTTCTCGTGTATCTCACAGCCGTTCCCACGGTCCAGCGAAAACGCCGGGAACACGATGCGGCTGACGTGGTCGGTGACCTTCTCTGCCTGCTCCAACGTGGTTTGATCGGCTGGTTCTAGCTCACCAGACTCGTCATCGTGGTGCCGAAGCTTTCGTTCCGGTTCACGCGGAATCTTGACACCTGCATTCTGGGCTTTGATGAGGATCGTTCGAGACGCAGTTTCGACCGTCTCTCGGAGGTCAGGGGTGAACCGCTCGTGCCAGCTCCGCCATAGTGTTGACTGGTCTGGGATCGTCTCGAAACCCAGTTGCTCGCAGAGTTCAGGACGGGTCCCGAGGTAGTCGACGAGTGCTGTTTCGTGTTCCCACCCGTGGAGTTCTTTCAATACAAACACCCGAAAGAGGGTGTCCATCTGGTAGCGGGTCGGCCCCGCATACCGGTCGTGGGCACTGAACCGGAAGTAGGCCAAGGGGAGTGCACAGACGAACTCCTTGACCGAGTCGTGGCTTTCGTGATCGAACCACGTCTCTGAGACTGTCCGGATATCGGATTCCAGTCCGGCGAGCGACGTTCGATCGTACAGTGGTGTCGAATTATACGCCGGCCACTCACCGTATTTTCGTTGGGCGATCCGTCGAAATACCGTTCGGCGAGACACGAGAGTCGAACACACTACGGGATACTGAGCAACACGCGCTCAAGAATTCGTCCACATCGTCATGAGATTCTGAAGACGACTATTACAAGGCAGCCTCTGTGTCTGCGTTGGTCCCCCGATTCGATGTGCCGGATATCAACGTTGAAATAGGGTGGCTTGACGCCTCACGGCCCATGATCCGGTCAACTCGGTCCGACGATCGATTTCTATGATGTCCAGCGATGGCTGTCTTCAGCGGAATCTACCGCTCTGAGACCACGCGTATAGCTGTCTCTCGACAATTTCGAGCCTTAACTCTACGTCACAGATTTGAGCGTCATGGTTAACACCCTGGCCCAATCAACTCAACGTATGAGTACGACGGCCCAGGAGAGTGAACAACCTGAAATCGAAGTTTCAGAAGCTGCCTCGAATAAGGCTCTGGCTCTCTTAGAGGAAGAGAGCTTGGACACTGACACGGCAGGACTTCGGCTATTCGTCCAGCAAGGAGGATGCGCGGGTCTGTCATATGGGATGCGGTTCGATACGAGTCCCGACGAAGATGATATCGTCTACGAGCACCAGGGCCTGCGAGTGTTCGCTGATCCCGCGAGTATCCAATATATTGCGGGGAGTGTTGTTGAGTATGAGACGGGTCTCCAAGGCGCAGGCTTTGATGTTGAAAATCCCAACTTGGTCTCGGAGTGTGGCTGTGGCGAATCTTTCCGCACCTGAACACGACTGCCAGCACGATGATCACCGCTTCATATAAAATCAGGTACAATGGACGCTGAGGAACTCGAGCATCGTCTGCTCTCCATTCTCAAAGAGGATCCGAAAGCTTCTCTCGGAGAGATCGCCGACCAGGCTGGCGTCGCGCGACCTACCGCTCGAAAATATATCCAGAAACTCGAGGAGGAAGGCGCTATCGTCGGGTACACTGTCGAGATCGACCCAAAGAAAGTCAACCACCAGAGCATTGCGATGGTGGGAATTGACGTCGAGAGCGACCAGTACGTTGAGGCGACGAGTAAACTCAGAGATCTCGACTCGCTGACTGCGTTATATACCGCGACCGGGGACCACATGTTGATGGCCGAACTCGAGGCGACAGGAAGTACCGAGCTGAATGAAATCGTTAGCGATCAGATCCTCTCCATTCAGGGCGTGACCACGGCTTGCCCGGCTGTTCTTCAAGAACGGCTCAAATAAGACGGATGCCCTTCTGCAATATTCGTTTAAATATATTTATTTATCAATATTCATCTAAGTATATCATACGAAGATCCTCTCAGGATGGCTCGTCGTTTGTCCTCATCTCCCTGGTCTTTAGCTAAACCTGAACGGTGTCAGAGAAGAGTTTCGCACGTCTCTGCCGACGGTAACGGAGAAAACACATACTGCTGTGACCAGGAACCTTCCCAATCTCTATCGGGAATCGAGTGCTGAATAGAGGGAGCGAGTCTTATGATCTTTTTACTAACGTTCTCTGGGTATTCAGTGAATTAAATAAAACGACTTTTGATAAATAAAAATTCCTTACGCTCATCTGTAGCGGTGAGTACTTTCTCATGACTGGAGTTCGTAGCCTTACCCAGCATGGTCAGCAGAGAGAGTGTCAACGAGGTCTTTCTGCCTGACAAAGAGGACTGTTTAGAGTATCTGCGTGAGCAGCGATGGCCGGAGGGGGTGACGTGTCCGCACTGCGAGAGTGCGGACACGATCAAGAAGGGAACGACACGAAAGGGCGCTCAACGCTATCGCTGTCAGGACTGTGAGAGTATATTTAATGATCTCACAGCGACGGTATTTGCGGAACATCAGCTCACCATCCCAGAGATGTTCCACATCATCCGAGGGATGGAAGAACACACGACGAACGAGATCTTCCAAGAACTCACCCGTACCTACAAGACGGTCTTGGACTTCGTTCATGAAGTCCAAGACGCTCTGGAGGAGGATTCTAAGTTTGACCTCTCCGGTGTCTGTGAGGCTGACGAGGTCTACGTCGTTGCTGGCGAGAAGGGACTCGAAGATGAGGAGGGGAGTCCGCGCTCGCGCGGACTCTCAAAAAAGGACGCGGAACCTTCGAGTCAGACAAACCACCCGTCGTGACACTCGTCCGTCGGAGCGACGGACGAGTTCGGTTCCTTGTCCGCGATGATCTCGAAGGCGTTGACGAAGACATCGCCGAGTACGGCGATGAAACCGTGATCCTCTGTACTGACCAGTACAGCATCTACGACGGAATCGACGAGTACGACGAGATTGATGGCCATTTAGCCATCAATCACGACGAACACTACGTAGTGGGTGACGCTCACACAAACAGCTGTGAGAACCGGCATAGCTTCCTTCGCAACTGGTTGCGAAGGTTCCGAGGCGTCTCAAAACACCACTTACAGGGCTATCTGAACTTCTTGGGCTGGATCCTCAACAGCGACAACTGGTTCGAGCAGATCCTAAGTACTGACTTCTACAGATGAGCGATTCTCGCTATCCGATTCCGGTTTCCTTCTTCAACAGCGTCAGCGTGTTGTCGGCCGTCACGATCGGCGAATGTTCATATTCACCGGTCAACTCGACCTGTACCAACAGATCGACTGCTCGCCAGATCGAGTATAGCAGACAGGCGGACGCGAAGTAGAAGAATCGAAGCCCGAAATTATCCGACGTTGTCGCGGCCATGAATCGCTTTATCGATCTGTAGCCGCTCTCAATTTCCCACCTGTAGCCATACTCCGTGAGGTGACCACTCCCGCAATTCGTCATGACCACCGAGTATTGCCGGTGGTCGTCGTTTTCGGAGTCCTCTTTCCGACGGTAGATGAGTGTCGTCTTGTGCCATTCGTTCTTGCCGAGATACAACTTCCGATCATAGCCCGTCGAGTTGGGTTCGCAAGAACTGGATCAGGTCGTCGATGTTGTCCTCTGGGAGTTCCTTCTGTTGGAACACACCCTTGAACGAGTCTGCGAACTCGTCGCTTTCGAGTTCCACAAGTACGCGTTCGATTTGCTCGGCCAACTGCTTCTGATTTCCGCGATGGATGTGTTGTTCGGCGCTATCGAAAGTTGCCTCGGCGCCGACGATCACCAGGTCCCGCGCATCCGCGAGCCGACCGCTGTGGAGTTTGAGCGCGAATAGCAGTGCCGGCTCGGGAATCCGTGCTGTCAGACTCTCTGTGACTTCGAGAGACTCGACGACGCTGTGCTCGTGGAGATAACGGTACGACCATTCCGCGTCGGTCTGCCGACAGCGAAGTGCGCCGACGAGTGCGTCAAATTCGACCGCGTTGTCACCAACTGGTTTCGCATACCGGACAATTCGTCCCTCGTACACATTCGCCACATCGTTATCGAACGCTTTGGTGTACTCCAGATCGGTCAGAAGGGCGTCGTACGCGTCGAACTCTGCGGAAGTCCTCGCTCTCTTCTCACGGGCGCGAAGCGCCCGTTCGAATGGTCAGAGGGACCTCCGGTCCCTCACGACTTGAGGCCGGAGGCTCCGCCTCGAAACTGCTGAACCGTCCTCGGGCGTGTCGGTGCCGTCTTCTGGAGCGAGGTTGTCTCGGAGAGTCTGGATCTGTTCATCGTCGAGTTCGCGAACAGCGCCGCCTTGGGGCGAGTGGGTCGTCTGCCAGACGCGCCGGTACTCGAGTGTAAGTGAGTCCCCGAGGATCGCATACCCGTCAAGATTAAAGAAGCAGAGGTTCAGCGCGGTCATTTTCGCGCAGAGGGGGTCTTTGTCCTGGCCGACGAACACAACCTCGGGAAGCCGGCGGCCTGCACACAGGAGCATCCGCCCGCTCCCACAGGTCGGGTCTGTGACGACCTGCTGGGAGCCGTCGCCTCGGGGCTGGTCGTCAACGGTGTGAGTGATCCTGACCATTGCCTCACAGACAGAATGTGGCGTGAAATGCTGGCCGAAATTGTCGCTGCTCATGCCGTACTCCTCATAGACGGCGCCGAGGACGTCGGCGTCTGTATCGGCCATCTGTTTCTGGAGTTGGCCGAAGGCGTTGGCGAAGAGGTCGACCGTACGTTCACCCCTGGGGTGGTCCATATCACGTGACTCACTGTATTCGTCGACGATCTCCAGGTACGGATCATCGCGACGCTGGAGGGCATACAGCATCAGATCGACCCAGTCCTCGAAAATCGTGTAGGCGCTGTGGCCGCGCTGCTGGATCTGGTTGAGCATCGAAACAATCGGATCCGTGTCGACTTGTAGTGACGCCATGCTCGCACCCCAGAGAGCGAGAAAAACTGACCGAGAGCGACCGATTCCGGTAATATCTTACTTCTAGATAGTGTAACAAGAAACAGTGAGGACTCCCGATGAAAACAGCCGAGTCCACTGCTCCGAACCGCGATACTCCGTCGACGCCTCGAACCCTGGTTAGTCGAATCCCGGACGACGCCGTGGAGGTTGATTTCCACGCCGAGCGCGAACAGCGACCGGACATCTGGCAGACTGCACTCGAAGAATCGGTTGAAATTTCTGAAGCAGGTCGACCGGATCTGTTCCTCGTCGACGCCAGCGGTGAAATTCCCGCGAATTGCAGTCTCGCGGAACGCGAGGATGGCCACGTCGGGTGGTGTAGTTGCGCTCAGTTCGACGAACACGGAGTCTGTTTTGACCTCTGTGCAATCCGGCAGGCAGCGGTGATCGACGATGTGTCGATTCCCGTCGCTCGTGACTAAAGCCCCGATATGGGCCGAGGCCGGGGACTTGCTGGCAGAGCGTCTTGAGGACGTGGTCGCGGACCGTCTGCAGCGAACTCTCGTCACCAATCTGCTCGACGACCGCGCTGTGGATCTGGTGGCTGTCGGGCCGGGAACCGGTGGCCATGAGCTGTTCGAACGCACGCTGCTGGCCGCTGGGTGCATCGATCTGGAAAGACATACTCTCACCCGGCCGGAGGACAAAAACTCACGCCGGGTCGAGCAGGATAGAAGCTTAACCAACAAATTACCCGGACAAGTTGATATTCTGGTGATGTTGGTTAGCCTCGGTTGGTTCTAAGCCTCCGTGCTTAAGGAACGAGCGGTGCGAGTGAGTAGGGTGGAGATACAGAACCACCTGTTGCGTATAGTGCTGCGGCGACGCGTTTTGCCGGCGTTTAAGTCGATGCAGTCCATCGATTTTGGTACAGTCGCATGAAGTACAGTCCACGGTATCGATTGCTCCCTGACGAGCAGCAACGGGAGCGACTTGCCTGGACTGTTGACGTTGTGCGGCAAGTCTACAACGACGCGTTGAACCGATTCAACGATATTCCTGAAGATGCTGGGACGGTTCGACAGCGAGTTATCCAAGTTCGAGACGAACTCCCATCGATGAAGCAATGGTGGGACGATCTTAACGGTGTGTACTCGACTGTGCTGCAGAACGCAGTGATGCGTATCAAGCAAAACATCGACAGTCTCGGCCAACTCAAGAAACAAGGGTACGACGTCGGGGAGTTGCAGTGGAAAGCACCACGCGATTTTCGGAGTTTCACCTACAACAAGAAGGGCTTCGAGCTCGACAAGAAGAGCGGTCCTTCCGGCCGAGGTGAACTAACGCTGAAGAAAATCGCTGGTACCAACATCACGGTTCCAATCCGCCTCCACCGCGACCTCCCCGACAACGACTCGATCAAACAGCTAACCGTTAAGCAAGAACCAACCGGTGCATGGTACGTCTCGTTCACAATCGAAACTGAAGAACGGGAGAAGCCTTCACCGGACACGATTAATTCCGATGATTGCGTTGGGATTGATCTCGGTATCAACACGTTCATCCACGACTCCGATGGGCGTGAGATCACCCGACTCGACCTCTCAGATAATCGGGAACGTCTCGAAGGGGAGCAACGGTCGCTCTCACGGAAACAACACGCGTCGAATAACTGGTCGGAGCAACGACAAACCGTTGCAGAGGTGCACGCGATGATGGCGAACAAGAAGCGTGACTTCAAGCATAAACTCGCGCACTTCTACACGACCGCGTACGACGCGGTGTTCCTCGAAGACTTGAACGTAACTGGTCTCATGGAAGGGGATGGGAGTGCGCGGAATATGGCTGAGGTCGGCTGGCGTGACTTAATCACGGTATTCAAGCACCACGGTAAGAAGAATGGGTGTCATGTCGAGACAGTTGATCCGAACGACACGACCAAGCAGTGTGCTAAGTGTGGTTGTTCCGTCAAAAAACCGTTGTGGGTGCGTGAACACTCGTGTCCAACGTGTGGGTTTGAGGCGGATCGGGATTTGAATGCAGCTGCGAACGTTCTCAAGCGTGGATTGGAGCAACTAGGAGTGGTTCACTCCGAAGCAACGCCTGCAGAGACTGCGCTCCCTGCGGGAACCACCCCGGTTCCTGCAAAGCGCGTCTTAGAAGCAGGAAGCCCCTGCCTCACGGAACGAGCGGCTACGCCGCGAGTGAGTAGGCAGGGGTAGTTCACAGCGTGAACTCAGCACCTTCCAGAGTTCTATGAGCCAGCCAAACCCTCCTTGAGCGTACGAACACCCCAAATCAGTGTCCCCAACCCAAACAGCGCAAGTAGAGCCTGGGCCGCGAGCGGTTCGATCACGAGCGCCGCACCAAAAATGAAAACGCTAGTAAGTATCCAGCCAATGCCACCGTATCCTTTGATCGGCTTGTCCATACTCCGAGCTTACGACGGGCCACATATCAGCGTATTGTCTCTACCGATAGCTGCGGCGACAGTGGCCCCAGAACAGTTGAATGACCTTCCGAAAGCCCTGTATCCGACGGCGGCGATCAGCGCGACGATCGCTCCGACAGTTCTCACTACTGTTGACTCCGAGCGGCCTGCTCCCGGCATGTCCGTTAGTTCACTCCCTCAGTTGCGTGTGACCGACTGCGTCCAGTTTCTGTGGCAGTCTCTGTGTCGGAGGCCGAACCACGGTCAGTCCACGTGCAGCCGACGACACCGCCATGGGTCAGCGTTTCGCCACCGTAGCGCAATAGCAGGATGCCTCCAAAGGCGAGCATAACGATGGCTACCACCCCGAAGTACGGGATCGGGAGAGCATCAAGCGCTCCGTCGCCTCCGAGTGCCCACTGAGGGATGTTCAGGAACGTGTTGACACCGCCATGAAACAGTATCGCGCCGGGAAGCCACCCACCGGTCGTATTATAGTACCACGTGAGGATGACCGAGAGCGCGAGGACTCCCACCCCGTACACTACTGGCGGCATCGTATAGAGCCCGTAAACGAACAACGGCGTGTGCCAGACGGTCCAGAGACCGCCGATGAGCAGCCCCGAGGTGAGTGCACTGTACTGCTCCTGGAGGTGCGGGAGCGCAAAGCCCCGCCAGCCGAACTCCTCGTTCCCTCCCGTCCAAAGCGTCGTCATGACGAAACCCACCGCGAGCTGGGGTGCCAACCGGACGAGGGTTCCCGCGTCTGGGACGCCCGCGTAGGCGAAGACGATCGCGGCGACGCCGAGGGCGGCGGCAGCAGGAGCCCCAAGTCCAAGGATCGCCCACCGGAGACTGTGACGCGATCTGAACCCGTCTGAGAGCCACGCTCGAACCGACTCTCCGCGAAGACGGAGAACGAGGGCCCCTGCTATCCCGGGACCGCAGGCACCAACGCCGGTTCCGAGGAACCATACTGGCGACCGCGCGGGCGTCAGCGAGAAGACGCCGACCCAGACGCTCCACGAGAGCAGCAGCGCTAACGGGGCGAACAGGGCGACCGGGTAGTCATTTGCGAGGCGTGCAAGAGACGGTCTGCGTTTGCTCATCACAGTAGCAGCTTGTGGGGGGAAAAGTAATTCTGGATGGGCTTGGCTTCACTCGCTGAAGCTATGGTACTGCCACACTCGATTTCATTTCGAGCCTGACCATCCCTGCTGGCGTAGTCCCTCGAGCTATCGGGGCTGGAAGCGGCAATCTCGTAGACCTGTACTCGGCGCAGGCTACACACGACGAATGTCCCGGACAGATACAGGTCCACCTTCGCTCGTCAGCCACAAGTAACACGCAGATTGGCCCGCTCATCAGTCCCGCCGCGGCATCCACAATCCGTAGAGGATCAGTCCAAGACCGGCGAGTTCGAAAAACTGGTTGATACTGTTGACAATCGGGCTGGGCACGTCCAGCAACAGAAACAGGACAACCGCCGCAACGCCCGGAACGAACAGCACCAGAACGAACCCGACCGCGATGAACAGCATCGGACGGCTCTGATTTTGTCGGTATGCCGTGTAGGCGATGTAGCTAATCGCCAGCCCGAAGAGAATGATGATCGCCTCGCTGGCTTGGCGGACCGTTCGCAGCGTTTCGAGATCGATTGACTGAAGCGTTATATCGAGCATATCACGTTCCCTCTACGAACTGTGTGAAGCGGTCGGCCATCCGTTCACGACGCGAGACAGTAATCTCGAAGCCGTCCTCGCTGAGATCGAGTTCGATGCCGTCGAGTTCTGTCCGATAGAGCTTATAGTTCTTCCCATCTGTGACTGGCTGGATGTCTTCGGTGACGAGATCGTACTCGCGGAGTCGTTCGAGCCGACGATAGACTGTCGGTTCCGAAACTCCGGCGCAGTCGCTGAGTTCTGCCGCCGAGCGGGGCTCCTTTTTCGCCTCGATAAGAATCGTGCGTGCACACTCGTCACCGAGCAGGTCTGCGAGCGCTTCGGGATCTCGCACGTCGGACACGATACCTGGTTCATCTCCTGTCGTGTCAATATGTGTTGTGCCGTCCCAGTGTCTCTGGCTGGCTTCAGCCAGTGAAGCCACGAGGAACTGCCTTTTACCCAATCAGCTCAAGACCGGCTCCGACAAGTGTGAGGACAGCGCCTGTAACGACGAGGCCAACCGAAACTCGTCCCACAGAAAACTCCTCGGGGTCCGCCGTAGCGAGTTCGTACACGACTGCGACGACCAATCCAACGCCACCAACCCCCGCCAGCCCCAGAGGAAGACTCATTCCGTCGGCCAGTATGCTCCAGACTGCACTCAGCCCCCATACTGCCCCCATAACCCCAAGCGAGAGGTGGTACAGATAGAACTGGTTCATACGCATCAAATAATTCCCTCTAATACACGTTGTTCGGCACGACCAGAAACTTGTAGATCACGAACAATCCGGGGGCAGCGACTAGAATATGAATTCATAGTGGCGACGTTCTGTTAGCGAATGCGAGCGTACAGCATTGCGCTTCCGAATTGGATACTGACTACCGTCACGAACGCCGCGACGCTTGCAACCGTATTTCCAAGATTCGGGAGTGCGACTTCGTAGATACTGATGAAGAGTCCTGCTGTGAGTACTCCAAACACAAGCGTCCACGTGACAGCGTACATCGGACTGTACGCAACAGGCCAGTACTCGTCGTATGCAAACGCCATATCCAGCAGACTCAACGATAGCAAGAATCTCGCACCGAAGTCGGTCGAGAGAGCGAGTGGAATACTGTCGAGCGATACCAGCGCAAACGCTGCCAGCGCCAAACCGATGGCCGTTACTGTCACGGGCAGATTGTCTGTCAGGTCAGCATGCAGTCGCTCACGGAGGGATGTTGATTCGGCCACGGTACACCCATAGGAGAGATTGCACAAAAAGCGCACAGTGCAATTTCAGGGACGGAAAGCCGGCTTTGCTGGTATAAAGTGCATTTTGTCGCTCCAAAACACCCCTGTCCGGGCACAAAAATCTCTGTGGTGATTTATGAGCAGAACCCCTTGATTGACGTGTAGATATGAAGTCACAACGACGCCGTATCATCCGAGAAGAACTGCTTCGAAGTATCGCGTGGATCGGTCTCGGACTCGTCGGGTGGCCAATCGTGATTTCAGAGGTGGCCTGGGTAGAGCCGAGCGTCTTGACGGTCTTCGGACTGCCCGTCCTCACGTGGGCGCTCTTAACCGCAGGCATGATCGGGGCCCGTACGGTGACGTCTACGGAGTTGCAGGTTCAGACACCGGCTGGTCTCTCGATGAGTCTAGCGCTCGGGATCATGCTTGGTGGCGTCGGCGCAGTGTACCTCGTTGCAGCAGGTGGCTACTCTGCCCTGTGGATAACGGTCGCGTATGTCGTCGTGACGATAGCTGCGGTCGGCTGGTACTGGTACCTGCGACTGCCGGATTTGCCCTCCGAAACGACTGCATAGTCCGCAACTGATTTTCCCTTCTGGCACGCTTGCCCGTCAGAGTCAGGTATCGCTACTGGAGGGACGTCTGCTGGACGACATACGTCTGCCAATCTCGCCCCGTACACCGTCCACTCGCGTAGCTATCCGAAACTGATAATCGTCCATCGCTACTCACCTAAGACATGTCACTTCCGTCGTGGATCTCCCGAGAGTTGGAGAACGACCGGAAGGTGAATACGAAACTGACCGACAAGCACGTCGTCGAGACGATGCACGAGGCTGATCGGCCACTCTTCTCGGTGCAGCAGATTCGAGACCGAGTCAAACCAGATGTCTCGAAAGTTACCGTCCGTAACCGGTTACGTGATCTAGAAGAGCGCGGTATCGTTGCGACAGAGACGTATTCGGACTCACTGACCCTGTATTATATCAATCATCCTGAATCTGAGTGGCCAGTCTCTCCAGAGGGAAAACAAGCATTGAACGGACAGTCAGCCAGCACAGAGAATCCACTCCGTGAATTCCTACAGCACCCACAAGTCCACGAGATACTCCGTGAAGAACTCCTGCGGAGTATTGGGTGGGCCGGACTCGGTTTGTTCGGGTGGGCAATACTCGTTAGTTCATCCAGTCAACTGCCAGCCGCCGTCTGGACAGTTCTCGGACTTCCGATTCTAACATGGGCGTCTCTCACAGTTGGAATGATCGGAATTCGGCTGATAACCGGCAACGATCTACAGATTCAGTCTACGGAGGGACTGCATATCATTTCGGTGGGTGGTGTTGTGTTCGGTGGGTTCTGGGCCGTGTTTTTGATTTTTGTGCTGGACTGGCCCCCTCTGTTGACCACTGGACTATATCTGTTAATCACAGCCACGTATTTTGTATATTATACCAGGGTAGTACTTCCGGGTTTTGACGCACCCGTTGAGAATTGACCGATATGCACACGCAGTGAGCAGCCGATTCATTCGGGAGAGCGTCGAATGAAAGTGAGCCCGTGCTGACTTGATCCTCTGTATCTCGCACGCCGATCCTATCAGTTCTTAAGGATTTCAACAGAGCCAGAGGATAGCCAACACAACGAGGGCGTCATAGAATCAGTCTCATATAGCCCGTTGCACGGTTTCGAGATTAGCTCAGACTTATAGCATATCTTTCACCAACGATAGAAATAGTCACTTTCGCTAGGTGGGAAGTCGGATTCAAGGTATGTCCACTACCGAATCCGACAGCAGCCAGAACACAGTTGATTCACATAAGACTGCCGTTCGTGAGTATCTCCGAATCCACGGTGAAATCTCCAAGCCGACTCATCTGACCGGTTCGGGAACCCGCGCGCATGCCACCGCCTGAGAGGCATCGCTCTCAGGCGGTTCGTATTCGTGACTAAATTCTGATTGATCAGGGTGGATTACCAGCGAATTCAGCCAGATCTATCAGATTGAGAGTGGTATCTGAGTCTGACTCGTCACTGCTGGGCCAGATTCTGGTCCGACTGCGTCGTCCGGTGAATTAATTTTGAACGTGCAACAAGGTATCTGTACTCTGTATTCAGCAGCACTCCGAGAAAATTAACACAATCTGGTAGAATTGACCGCGGTAGGTTGGCAGGAACAGTGAGCAGTGAGAGATGGTGTCTGGCTCTCCGTTCAGTGTATCAATTGGTCAAGACTCTCGTCCAGAAGTTGTTGCTTCGAGCGCCTCCCCGATATCGTCGTAGTCCGGTAGTTCGGGCCACTGGTCCGCGGTCCACACGTATTGCACGATCCGGTCCTCGTCAAGGAGAAAGATAGCAGGCCGTGCCTCACTGACACCGGTCATACCGTCAAGATCGTTGACGAGATCGTATGTCTCCGCGACGCCGTTCTGTGGGTCACTGAACAGCCGATAATCAATTTCTCGCTGCTGGACGAATTCCAGATGTTCGTTCGGTGTGGAAATAGAGAGGCCGACAAGCGTGACGTCGTAGCGATCGTCCCACGCCCGATCGCTGATCTCGTTCCAGATGTACGTCCCAGGGAACGCCCCGTCCATCGAGTGAAACACCAGCAGTACCGGTCCATCAGGCGTCAATTCCGAGAGCGCTACGTCTTCCCAATATTCGCCGTTGACGAGCGGGCGGACGAAGTCCGGAGCTGTCTCGCCGACGCGGGGGTAGTCGGTTTCGTCGAATTCTTTCACCTCGAACGTACTGTCCGCGTCCGCCGGGTCGCCGTAGGTCGTGTGGAGATACTCGATGATGTTCCCGCTCTCGGCCATGGTCACACCCGAGTTCTCGTCAACAATCGCTGGGACGGTCCGGACACCGGTCTTGCGTTTGACTTCGTCGCGTTCGGAGTGTAGTGCCTCGACGAACCGCGAATCGTAGGCCAAGTCGAGGTCTCGAAGTGTTCGGGCCACGCTCTCACAGAACGGACGGGCCTGCAACCGATATAGGGTGATGGGCGCACTACCGGATGCTGTCGTCTTGCTCATGGCTACTGGTCCCACATCCAGTAGTCACACATGTAAGCGATTTCCTAACATGGCTGACATCACGTTTCAATGCGACTGTTCGGCGACTCCAGGTCTGTCCCGGTCACGTCAGGCCGTGGAAAATCCATTACAGGTGGTGTTACCGGTGGCTTTAGTACGCGCTCAGTCGAAATTCCGTGTTATGCATTACGAAGTGGTCGATCAGGACGACATCGAGAAGACAACCATCGAGGAGTATTACTCACGTAATCTAGACACCGTCGACGACCCGAGCGAGAAAGACGAGTTTCGAAACCTGTCGTTGCTACCGATCGACGACGCGCTCGGTGCCGAACACTTACAGATCAAACTCTGGTACTTTGAGCCCGCAGACGAGGTAATCTATCATGCGCACACCGAGCAGGAGGAGTTCTACTACATTCTCGAAGGCGAATTTTCACTCAAACTCGGTGATCCCGATGACCCGGAATACAGGGAGGCAGGGCCCGGAACGTTCTACGTCGCAGGCCCGAAGACCGGCCACGGGCACAGATACGTCGGCGACGACATCGGCGTCGTCTTAGCGGTCGGTGCACCGCCTGGGTTTGACCCGGGAAAGGATCCGACCGAGTTTGCGTCCGAGACTTAATCCGCTGTAGCGGTGTTTCGCAAACCGACGGTCATCGATACTTGTCCTCGTACTCCTCTTTGATTTCGACTTTCCGGATCTTGCCGGTTGCAGTCCGCGGAAGATCGTCGACGAACTCGATGTCTTTCGGAACCTCGAAACTCGCCAATCGCTCGCGGAGAAAAGAGCGGATGTCGGCTTCGGTCGCGTCGGCAGTATCGGCTAGAATGACGAATGCCGTGACGGCCTCGGTCCACTTCTCGTGTGGCAGTCCGACGACGATTGCCTCTTCAACGGCAGGGTGATCACTCACGACGTTTTGTACCTTCGTCGTCGAGACGTTCTCACCGCCGGTCTTTATCATGTCCTTCTTGCGGTCAACGAACAGTAGAAGGCCATCCTCATCGAACTTTCCGATATCGCCGGTGCGATGCCAGCCGTCGCGCCACAACTCCCTCGTTTTCTCTTCGTTGTTGAGGTACCGATCCATGACTGCGGGACTGCGGACCACGATCTCTCCCACTTCGCCCTGTTGGAGGATGGTTCCGTCGTCGTCCATGATTGCCGCGTCCGCGTACGGGCCCGACCGACCGATGTAGTTTCCATCTTTCTTGAGCTGCCACTTCGGGTCGAAGAACATGATCATGCCCGCCTCTGTCTGGCCCATTCCCAGTTGGAGGTCAGCGTCGAACGCGTCGATCACCCGCTTCCGAAGCGACATTTCCATCGGCATCCCGTATCCACAGTGGCGGACACTGGAGAGGTCGTAGGAGTCCAAGTCGGTCTCGTTGCTGAGGCGGCGGTAGATGGAACTCATGAGATAAAACGCCGTAATGTCGTACTCATCGATCGCCGTCAGAAACCGCTCTGGCTCGAACTCCCTCAGTATCACGTTCGTTGCCGAGAGTTCGACGCCGGCACGGAGATACGTCTCGACGATATGAAAGAGCGGGTGGACGCTCGCCACGACATCGGAACTCTGCAGATCGTGCTTGATCATTACGTTGGCCGTATTGTACGAGTACGACGCGTGCGTATGCAGGACGCCTTTCGGTCGAGATGTCGTCCCGCTCGTATAGAGGATGAGTGCCGGATCGCTACCGTCACGTTCGACATCGGGTTCGGTACTCGAATGCCCGTCAATGAACGACTCGAAGGCTTCCCGCTCGCCCTCCGCAGTGCCGTCCCATTCAATTGCGACGACAGTGTCGACGTTTGCCTGCGTTACATACGGCTCGACCTTCGAATACAGTTGCTCGTCGACGACGACCGCCTCCACGTCGGCATTGTCGAGTTGGTAAGTCACTGTCCCCGTGTCGAGGTCGGTATTGTTGAGGGCCGCAACTAGCCCCCCTTTCAGCGCACCGAACTCTGCCGCGAGCATCCGTTCGGAATTGCCCGTGACGAAGCCAACCCGGTCCCCCGTCTCCAGCCCCGCAGCTCGGAATGCATGCGCAGCTCTGTTCGCACGCTCGTTGAATTTTTTGAACGTCACCTCGCGACCGGTTTCGACAACGGCGAACGCAGTCTTGTTTGGTGTTCGCCGCGCCGCCCGGGTTGCGGCGTCTCCGAGCGTGTTCCGACCGATCTCGTTCGGCTTGGCACCCATATCTATCTTTATGCTACAGGATACTATATACCACTGTGGTAGACGCTGGACAGTGTCGATGTTCAAGCAATGATGGCGTACTCAGATTGGCTCGCACTATAGCCGAACAGGACCTTGATGGGCTGGAAACCCCGCGGTTGGCTGCTTTCGAGGCCTGACCGAGTTCGGGGAAGGTTATGCTGTGAGCCAATCGTGACTGCTCGGGTGGTCTGTTGGCCGACTACTGGAAGCGGGTCGGCAGTGGAGCAGAGATAGTTCGGTCGCTCAGGATTCGGGATACTGTGCCATCCAGGGTCGGACCCGTTCGAGTGCTGCGGCGACGCTCAGTATATCAGCCTCAGCAAACCGCCTTCCGACGATCTGGAGCCCGACGGGCAGGCCGTCGTCAGTGAACCCGGCAGGCACGGACACTGCGGGATGTCCTGTGAGGTTGAACACCCACGTCAGCATCGCGTCAGTCGGAACGCCCCGCACCGAGTGGCCGTCGATCTCTGTCGGGTACCCATCAGCCAGGTGTTTGCTATATGGTGGCACAGTTAGTGTCGGTGTCACGAGGACATCAGAGCCAGCGAGCGCGTCCTCGATGCCGTCGTACGCGGCAGTCCGAGGGACGTTCTGCAACCGCTCGGCAGTGGCATCGATCCCCGTTCCGAGTGCGATCGTCGAGCGAACCGTCTCCTCGATGTCCGCCCGTTCGAAGTCGATGTCGTATTGTTCAGCGAGTTGCTGGGCGAACGAGGTGAAAAAGACGCCAACCTGCTCGACGTACGCCATCGACAGTTCCTCGTACGGGGGCAGCGACAGGTCAACGGGATCGACGGTCACGCCGGCAGCCGCGAGGGAATCGACGGCGGCATCGACCGTCTCACGCACCGACGGTGCGACTGGCTGCAGATCCAGATTCGGGCTGTATGCCACCGCGAGATCGTCTGTCGGCCGCTCAGTCGCTACCACGTAATCCATCTCCGGCCGTGGCACGCTGAACGGATCGCGGCTGTCCTGGCCTGCAAGGACGTCGAGAAACACGGCCAGGTCCTCGGTCGTCCGAGCCATCGGCCCGCTGACGAACGCCGGCGAATGGGTACTGAATCCGTCACTCGGGACGCGCTCGGGGACGAGTCCGAACGTCGGTTTCAGGCCGAGGGTGTTGCAACAGGCGGCCGGGACCCGGAGCGATCCCCCGATGTCCGACCCGGTCGCCAGTTGCACCGCGCCGACCGCGAGTGCAGCCGCGGATCCACCCGAAGAGCCCCCAGCGGACCGATCGTGATCGAATGGGGTCGGTGTTGCGCCAGCGATGCGGTTCTCCGTCTTGATGGTATGGCCAAGCGCCGGTGTGTTGGTGATCCCGATGATGACCCCGCCAGCGGCTTCTATCCGTTCGACCACGATGGAGTCCTCGTCGGCGACGTTCTCCGCAAGCGGCGCCAGCCCCATCGTATTTCGAACGCCGGCCTTCCGACTTCGGAGGTCCTTGATCGCAACCGGGACGCCGTGCAGTGGACCGAGACTCTCATCGCGGCTGGCCGCTCGGTCGGCCATACGAGCGCGCTCACGGGCTCTGTCGTCTATGACCGTGATGAACGCGTTCAACGCCGCGTTCGCCTCGATTCGCTCCAGTGCCGTCTCGACGAGTTCCAGAGAGGACAGCGAGCCATTTCGCACCGCGCCTGCGAGCTCACGGGCTGACTGCCCGCCGAACGAAGACATACCCCAATGATGCCACGTCGGGTGAATAAAGACCCACCCCAGTTCTAGACAGCGTTCCCTGTTCGTTCCTCCTCGGACTCCCTATCTGTCGGGGAGTTTCCCGTCTGGCCGTGGCACGGTGCCGGCCTGGATTTGGATGGCGACCCGCCGCAAGTGCTTGCACTTGTCGACGGGTGTGTCTGGATCACTGCAGGTCTGCTTGAAGTCAGGGCAGGTACACGTCTCCGCGACGACGTCGATATCGTAGTAACTCCCGGAGGCCGAATGGACCTCGTACACACCAGGTTTCTGGTGAAACGAAACGTCCATCTCCTCGCGCTTAGCGCGCTTGGTACGGGACTCGTCGTCGGCGACGGCAAAGGGGTCGTCGGCGACGGCAAAGGGGTCGTCGGCGGGATCAGGGACGGTTCCGTCTGCAATTCGGGCCTGGAAGATACCGCCGTCAGGGACAGGCTCTGTTGAGGTATCAGGCCAGCGCGTATCACGAACGACGATACACCGGTTCTCGGCGACAGCCGATAGTGACCCCACGGAGAGCCGATCCACGAGCCGGAAGATGTCCCACTGGGTTGCTGACTCGGGGAGGCTAATCTCGAAGGTATGCTCGCCGGTTCGGGTAACGTGATACTGGCCGTCGGGAAACTCGTCGGTCGCGAAGGCGGCCAGGGTGTAAACCGACGGATTGGTCACGGCATCGGCCTGGACGCTGTCGAGGCGGCGCTGACACCGTTCACTGGGCACGCCGGACTGTTGGACGACGGCCTTTGCCCCGATCCGGCAGTCGGGACACGCGTAAACGAGCGTCTCTCGGTTGTCCGCGAGGTGTTGGCAACTCTGCTCGAGCGATGCTTCGCAGAGAGCGCAGACGTGAGTCGGCTGCTGGTCGGTCTCTGGACTTGTGGCTGTGGATTCGTCGACGGACATAGGTACGAACGGGCCGGGCTCTCTGGCACGGCCCTCACTCGACTCGGGGAGAACAAACTGCTAGCGCGGATTGCTCTCGCTGGTCGTCGACGAGCTACTCCTTCAGCTCGTCGTGCCGGAGCGCGAGCGACTCGATAATGGCCACGCGCTGCTGGTGGGTGTTTTCGTAGCCGATATACTCGCGGACAGTTTCCTCGCGCCGCATACAGGCGATGCCGGCTTTGATCAAGTCGAAATTGGATGTGTCGGGGAGTTTGGACGGCGGCAACTGCTTGCGAAGCGCTGGGTCGGGATCGGTCATGCGTCACCAAAATCGCTGAGAGAAACCTGCTCGTCCCGCTTGAAGCGACACTCGGGATAGTGCGCGAGGAGTGTGTCGTCGAACACGCACCAGAACCGGCACTTGTGCGGTTCGATGGCTTGCGACCAGCGGGCCCGCCGTAGTGCCTCGTCGACGCGCTGGCGCTCGACCGCAGGCCAGCCGTTGCGTTCGATCAGGACCATCGCGACTTCCCCTTCGGATGGTCACGCATGTACGCGGCAGCCAACTCCAGTCCGTCGACGAGCCTGTCTTCGGTCCCGGCGATCCGTGTCCCTCGTTTCAGTGTCGTCCCCGTGTCGCCTCTGTGTAGCGTTAGCGTCGACGTCTCGCCGGGAATGTGTCACGTGATCCGGTTCTCTGTGTGGGCGAGATACTCCCACTGGCCGGCGGCGGTCTCGGTGGCCCGCTGTTCGACATCGATCCGAACGTCGCCAGCACGAGAGCGGCGGCCGCCGGCGCCGGAATCTCCGAGCGTGAAGTTCTCTGACATTTAAATCTTCTCAGATGTGATTCCACTCGGCGAGCGTCGCGACGGTTGCCTAGAGAATCGACGAGACCTGGGCGTCGACGGGCGCATCGGCGTCAACGTCGATGTCGAGACTCACCCGAAGGTCGTGAATGTCGGCCACGCCGAGGCCGGGGACTTGCTGGCAGAGCGTCTTGAGGACGCGATCACGGATCGTCCGAAGCGAACTGTTGTCGCTAACTTGCTCTTGGACTGCGGCCCGGATCTGCTGGCTGTCGGGTCGGGATTCGGTAGCTGTAACCTGTTTGAACGTAGTCTGTTGGCCGTCGGTCGCTTCAGTCTGGATAGCCATGTTCTCGGCCGGCCCGGAGAGAACAAACTCGCCGAGAGCCGACGGCATTTTCTTAACCAACAATACGTCGGTCCTGTCGAGAATCTGCTGGAAATTTCTAGATTGTTGGTTAAGATAGCGTGTTGTCGCGGACTGCTAACGCGAGACTTGTTCCGTCGTCCGTCCGGGGGATGGACGAATTCAGTAGCGGCTCGTTGCGCTCGGCAACGTCAAGAATGCCGGTCTCGACTTGGTTCGGGCGCCCCTCCCGCTCGCCAGTGAGCGTGAGCTGGAGACCGTCAGGATCTGGGGCAGCACCGACGTGGATCTGAGAGACTTCTTCGAAGACGATGTGCTCCCACTCGGCAGCCCGGAACACTTCGATTTCGACAGTTCGCACTGGGATCGCTACCGTCGGGCCGATCGAACTGCACGAGAGGGTGCGCCGGCGCGTGTAAGGGCGAGCGATCAAAAAAGCCGCACGAGGTAGCTCGCCGCGATGATGAGAACGAGCAGGTAGACGAACAGGACGACTGCGTTCCGTCGCGGGGCGCCGGCGACCATCCCCGGTGGCTTGGGCCCCCTGCTCCCGACGCTCGGAGCCATCACGTCGTCCCGTCGGTGGCCGCAGTCGGTCCTTCGCCGTCACTCTGGCCGTCGGAGCCGCCGCCGTCGGTACCGCTGTCTGGCGACCCGACGTCGTCTCCTCCGCTGTCCGTGGACCCGTCGTCGGTGCTACCGGACGCCCCGGAGCCGCCGTCACCGTCCGACCCGTCGGCCGACTCGGTCGCGGAACCGGCGGCACCGTCACCGTCGCTTCCGGCGTCTCCGCCACCGCCGCCCGATCCGTCCGCGGTGTTCTCGGATCCGCTCGTGGGGTCCTCGGCCTTGATCCCGTCGCCGTCCGGTTCGGACTCGTCGGCCTCGGTCCCGTCGTCGTCCGAGGGAGCATCGGTGTCCGTCGACCCGTCGCCGTCCGCGTCAGACTCGTCGGCCTCGGTCCCGTCGCGATCGGTCGACACTTTGGAGGTCGCGTCGGCCGCCGTGTCTGGGTAGTCCGTGTCTCCGTCGGTGACAGCCTCGTCGTCGCCGGTCGAGTCGAAGCCGTCGGTCGCCGTGTCGCCGTCTCCGGCCGCGTCGGCGTCCCCTGTGTCGTCATCCGACCCGTCCGGCGGTCCGCCTGCGTCGGCTGCCGTGTCTGGGTAGTCCGTGCCTCCGTCGGTGACGGCCTCGTCGTCGCCGGTCAAGTCGGAGCCGTCGGTCGCCGTGTCGTCGTCTCCGGCCGCGTCGGCGTCCCCGGTGCCGTCACCCGACCCATCCGGCGGTCCACCTGTGTCGGCCGACGCGTCGCCGTCGGCGTCACTGGTGGAATCGCTGTCCCCGCCGTCCGTGGCGTCGTCACTCGACACCGATCCGCCCGGCGTCGGTCCGGAATCGGTCTCGCCGTCGGGGGTCGTTGTGACACCGCCGCTCCCGTCGACCGGTGCGTCTCCGTCACTGCCGTCCGCAATTGGCGGCGTCTCGGTACCGTCGGGATCGTCCGCAGCGTCGACATCATCGGCCCTGCCGTCCGGTCCGTCGGTATCGGTCCCGTCGTCGCCACCGGGTGATCCGGGGGTGGCCGACTCGTTGCCGGTGTGCTCGGTCGTACTGTTTCCGTCCTCCTCGGCGTCCGGTTCGTCACTCCCGTTCCCGTCGAGTGCGACAGGCTGACTGTCCTCGTCTTCGGCCAGCGGCCCGAACTCCTTGGGACCCGACCGGACGTCGAACCGGTCCGCGTCGACGTTGACCTCGAAGGTCGCTTCGAACCCCTCTTCGTCGGTGAGGAGGGCTGACGAACCGCCGACGCCGGTCGTCGCCGCTGCGAAGACCGCGACCGCGGCGACGAAGCAGGCGACCGTCGCGCGGCTCATCGCTCCGCCTCCGGATCGGTGTCATCGTCCGCGCCGCCGTCCGCCGTCGTCCTGCTCGCCCCACTTGCGACACCGCCGTCAGTCTCGGGCATCGGCCAGTCGGACCGCCCGGCATCGTCGGCCGCCGCGGCCGCAGCGCGGGCGTTCCTGGTCGTGTACCACGCGTGGGCGGTCACCCAGCCGGTGAACAGCAGGCCGAGCAGGCCGGCGGTCAGCGCGCCGACCGAGATCGGATTGGGCGCCCCGACCGTCGTCACCTCCACGTAGACGTTCCACGCGGCGTAGGCGACCAGCGCGAGCGACGCGAGGAGACTGAGTTTCAGGTCCGCGACTGCAAGGGTCACCGACGCCGGCCCCGCCGGCCCGGTAGCCGTTGCCGGCGCTGTCGACCGAACCTCGCTCTCACTGTCCCGTGTCTGTGTCATGGTGTCCTCGTCACTTCTTTCGTCGCCGTCAGTCCGGTTGCCGCTCTTTTTTTCCGACTCGGCCGCGGCGACCGGATCGGAGTCGTCATTCCCACCCGCTTTCTCCTCACCGTCGCGGGCTCGCGCCCACGAGAGGAGTTCGTTGGCGAGCAACAGGACCAGCGGTACCAGCACGAGCACGACGTAGCCGACCGGCGTGTTCGCCCAGAGGATCACGTGCCCGATTAGCGGAATCGTGAGGACGACCCGGCCGAGCACGTTCTCCGGCGAGACAGGGCGGGCGTCGGCGTCCTCGTTCGCGTCGCCTTTCGTCACCCACTGTCCATCCTGCTCGCCGACGATCCGGTGGGTCACCGGCACGTCGCTGTCTTCTGAGAACGTGATAACGTCACCCACCCCGACCGACGCCGAGGCGTCGACAATCACCACGTCGCCGGGCGCGATGTCCGGTTCCATGCTCCCCGAGAGGGTGACGAAGCCGTGGTCCGCGCCAATCACCTGCGGCACCGCGAAGACAGCGAACGGCACGACCACCGCGATCACCAGGAGCGTCCCGAGAACGGCCCCGACCTGGCGTGGCGACGGGGCCATCGCAGCCACGCGCCGCGTCCGGTCGCTCATCGCCCCCTCCCCGGCCGGTCCGGGCGGCCCCGTCCGGGACCGCCGACGCTCGCCGCGGGTTCGACCAGGTCGTCCGGACAGTCGCGCCCGGCCTCCGGCGCGCACACCTTCACCAGCACGTAGCTGATCCCGTAGCGCTCGCCACTGTTCGGGTTCTCCGGCGCATAGACCAGTCCGTCGACGGTTCCTTCGAGGGAACCAGTCTCGGTCCCGCGCGCGTCCGACTTGCGGCCGTACCGCTTGTCGCGCTGCCCGCCCTTGACCTGGACCTCACAGAGCGGCGGAACCGCACCGCCAGCTGCGTGACTGTCGGTGGCGACCACCTCGAAGGCGACGCCCGACTCGCCGTCCGTGTCGGTCACATGGATGCCGTAGCCAACCACACCTTCGGTGAAGTCGTAGGTTCGTCCGGCGGTGAACCCATCGTCGTCGATCTCGACTTTCCCGATGGCCCAGCAGCAGTCACAGGCAGTCACCGGCTCGCAGGTCTCGACGTCGACGGTCCCGAACGGATTGCTGTCGGGGTCGGTGTTGCGACACTGCGTCGCCGCGACGTACAGCGGGAGGCCCGTCGTCCCCTCGCCGACGAACAATCCGAGATCGTATTCCACGAGGACGAACAGTTCATCGGTGAGACACCCGTTCTCGTCCGTCGAGGTGGCCGGAGCGAGTCGCTCACCGGCCCGGAACCGTTCGGCCACGTCCCGGAGCGATCCCTCGGCGATGATCGTGTCGACCGTCCCGTCGGGGGTGGCGTAGGACAGCCGTAGGTCGAGGACCTCCGCCAGCGGATCCGGCTCGGGACACGCCGTCTGCAGCCAGAGGCTGACCGGGTTGTTGACCCCGCCCTCGGGCCGGGGGAGCGCGAACCGGACGAGCATACTCCCGCGGGGCTCGTCGTCGTCGAGGGTCTCGACGGGCACGTCGATGCGCGGGCCGTCGACGACGCCGTCCGGGTCCGACGGGTCGATCCCGCCGACCGCACCGGGACCCGAGACGAGCCAGTACTCGACACGCAGATCGACGATGCCGGTCGTCAGCCGTTTCCGGCCGGTCTCGACGTCGCCTAGCAGCGCGCCGGTCCCGGTCCAGGTCAGCGCGCCGGCACCGCCGGCGGCCAGGGACGCGAGCACGTGCCGTCGGGTCAGGCTCATCGCTCCTCCGTGAACGGGCTCTCGCTGTCGACCGGCACCGCGCCGAACGCCACGTCGAAGGCGACGCTGTCGCCCTGCGACCGGTTCGTCGCCGCGTCGTACGTGAACGTCCACGCGAGCGCGACACACCGACTCTGCCCCGGGTCGAGTCCCGTGAGTCCGAGCAAGCCCGTCGCCGACCCGGCGTCGCTCGTCGCGCCGAAGGCCTCGCTCAGCGGGGCCCGTGCCACCAACGGCCCCTCGAGGTCCTCATCGAACTGCTTGGTCCCGTCACAGGAACCCAGCGGCGACCCGTCCTTCCAGCCCTCGACGAGGAGCTCTTCGTCGAGTTCCCCGTCGTCGACCGTCGTGTCGCCGGCCGCCGCTTCTGGGCCGTTGATACCGCTCTCGTCGTCGCCGGTCACGGTGGCTCGGAACCACACGTCGACTGGCTCCGGCACGAAATCCGCGTCCGCGACCGCTTCGAGACCGACGACAAGGACTCCCTCGTCGCCCGGCAACACGTCGCCGACCGAGAGCACCGGGCCCGAGGCATCCGTGACGTACGTTGCCTCAGTGACGTAGGCCGGGGCCTGATCGGGATCGAGCGTCTCGTCGAGGCTCGCAGTCGTCCCGGCCTGGTTCTCCCGGAAGTCGCCGTTGTACCGCTCGTACCAGGCGACCCTGACCCGCCGGTCGTCGAGGTCCCCGGTCGCCGCGTACGTGTAGTGGCTGAACTCCGGCCCCCCGTGGCCGCCCAACACACCGACACCGAGCGTGCCGATGCCGATGGTCCCCAATAGTTTCCGTCGTGTCAGTTGCATTGTTGTCTCTCCGTGTCGTCGTTCGCTACTCGCTCCTGGTCACCTGCCGGCATAGGTATGGAGTCCCCGCCGGCCGGTACGGTCGCCCTGCGGACCGACCCCCAGGCCATCGACCGGTGGTACGGTGTCCGTACACCCGCACTCGTCGGCCCCACCGCCCCGTCCCAAACCGGGAAACGAAAACCGTGTGGACGACCGTGAAAGCCGGCCTGGTGGCTCAGGCGCCCATCGGCCCGCTGCCGTCGTTGTTGCGCTCCTGCTCAGTGTAGAAGCCCAGGTCGAACGACACCGTGTCGCCCTGGACTTCGTTGCCGACATCGAAGGGAAGTTCCCACTCGAGTGCGACGCAGTGCATCACGCCGTCACCGCGGAACGCGTCGCGGTCTTCGTCGTCGGCCGGGTCCGACAGTTCGTCGTACAGCGTCGCGCGGTTGCCGTCGAGCGGGATGCCGTTACCCTCCGCGAGCTCGGCGAGGACGTTCGCGAGCGTGTCCTCCATGATGATTTTCTCCTGTGTCGCCAGCGCGGCGAGGTTGCCAAACACCGTCGAGATGTTCAGCGGGTCGTCGAGGTCGTAGAAGAACGCTGGGGCGCCGCCCGCCCCGCCAGCTGGACCGGCCATCGCCTGCAGCGTGCTGGCGCTGCCGTTCACGTTGATCGTGTACACTTCGGTCGCGGGGGTTGGCGACGCCGCACGGGCGTCGGCCGCTGCATCGGTAGGCGAGGAGAACTGGGTGCTGCCGGTCCCGTTGAACGACTCCCCGTCCGAGAGGACGATGTTCCGGGCCACCGCGCTGGGGCGGCCGTTCGTGGCCAGTTCGCCCTGTGCGTCGTCGATGCCCTCGCCGATGTAGGTGCCCGTCGCGATACCGCTGCCCGCGAACGGGTCCGGGTTGCCGTCGCCGTCGGTCGGAGTCGAGCCCGCGCCACCGCTCACGACGTTGGCGAGCTTTTGTCGCAGGCCCGAGAGCGCGCCGTCGACAACGGACAGGTCGTTGGTCAGGGGCTGCAAGATGCCGGTCCGGGGCTCGTTGTCGCCGCTCTTCTCGCCGTCGAAGTACGCGACACCGACCTCAACGTCCGCGTTCGCGTTCTGGAGGAAGTCGATGAACTGTCGGGTGCCGAGCTCGACGAGGTCGATCTTCGTCGTCTCGCTGTAGGTGGTCCCGTTGGTCGTGATGTCGTCGTCGTTGACCACGCCGCCGAACTGGTCGTACAGCATCGAGCCGGAGAAGTCGAGCGTGAGCATGATGTCGACCGGCTCCGCGGAGTCGTAGACGTTGTCACAGTCCTCGTCGTACCAGAGCCGCGCGTTGATCGCGTTCGCGAGGTCCGGCACTTGGTTCGTGTCGACGGCGAGTTCGGGGTCGGTGTCGACACCCTCGCTCTCGCTCACGCCGTCGGCCTGCATCCAGATGTAGCCGGAGTTGTCACAGAGGTGGAGGCTGAACGTGATTTCGCCCGAGTCGCCGGGCTTCACGTCGGCCAACTGGACGAGTGAGTTTATCTCGTTGCCCGTCGTCGGGTCAACACCGAACTCCGCTTCCGAGAGCGGCGGGATGTTGTCACAGTCCAACGACGGGATGTTCGCACCGTTGCTGTCCTCGTCCTCCTCGTCCGGGAAGTCGCTGTACCTGATTTGACCAGCGGCGTTGTCGGCAGCGATGGACTGTTCGCCGTCGCCGTCGTGGTCGGGGTGGGCGTTGACGAACATCGTCTCGCCGTTCATGCGGTAGTGCTGTTGCCAGTCGACCAGCAGGTCGAGTTCACCGGCGACGAGGCTGTTGTTCGTGAACGCTTCGCGGTCACTGAAGAACGCGGAGGTGCCGAGCCCAGCACCGGCCGATGCGACGCCCACGGCACCGAGCCCGGCCAGCACTTTCCGCCGGCTGAGGTTGTAGAGTTGTGTCTTTTCGTCTGTCATGATTGGTTTGTCTGATTTGTTGGTGGTACGTGAGTACCGTTCTGCCAAAGACGGGAGATGACGCTACAGCGCCGTCCCGAACGGTGTGTCGGTGTTTCGGCTCTGTTCGGCGTCGACGTCGATGTCAAAGACGACGGAGTCGGACTGGACCTGGTTGCCGACCTCGAAGGGGAGTTCCCACTCGAAGCCGATGCACTGGGTCGTCGCACCCGGGTACGGTTGCGTGCCGTCTTCCTGGCGGTTCCCGTCGAGGAGGAAACCGTCGGAGAGGACGTCGAAGACTTCGGTCATCGTCCCTTCGAGTATCTTCTGCTCGCCATCGAGGACGATCTGTGCAATCTCCGCGTAGACGGTGTCGAGGTCAGCGGGGTCGGGGGCGACGAACGCGTCGTCCGGTGACGTCGCGATGTTGTTCTCGAGGAACGAGGTTGCCGCACCGGCGCCGAGTGCGATAGTGAAGATGCGGATCCCGGCGTCCTTCGCGGCGGTAGCCGCGTCGGTGGCCGGGCCCGAATTGTTCGGGACGCCGTCCGAGAGGACGATCATCACCTTCGAGGCACCGGCCGTCGCGTTGGTGCCGTTGAGGAGTTCGTCCGCGCCCTCGTCGATACCGGCGGTCATGTTCGTCCCCCCGCCTGCGGAGTAGTTGTCGATGGCGTCTTTGACGGCCTGGTAGTCGGTCGTCAACTCCTGGTCGAGCGACGCGGAGGAGGCGAAGGAGATCGCGGCCGCCTCGTCCGGCGATGAAAGGTTGTCGACGAAGTTCTTCGCGGCAAACTGTAGGTCGCCGATTTCTCCGCTCATCGAACCGGACGTGTCACTGACGAGCGCCACTTCCAGTTCGTTCTGTTGTCCGGTGCCAGTGGGCTCGTAGACGTTGTCACAGTCCTCGTCGTACCAGACACAGACCTCGATTTCGTCCGCGAGTTCGCCGATGCCGTCGTTGTCAGCACCCTCTGCGGCAATTTCGGGGTCTGTTTGACCGTTCTCCGCGTTCTCGGTGATGTCTCCCGACAGCTGGAGGTACGCGGGGTTGTCACAGATGTGGAAGCTGATGGTAACCTCGCCGGAGTCACCGGGTTTGACGTCGTCGAGCGTGAACACCGGCATCTCGTCACCGTTGATGAGGTACTCGTCGGCTTCCGGGGAACAGAAGTCGAACGTCTCGCTCTGGACAAGCTGTTCCCACTCCTGCATGTCCGCAGGCGTCGGGGCCTGCCCGAGCAGGTAGACGCCGTCGCCGAGGTCCTCGGCGTCGGGGTAGTTCTGCTGAATCGCACTCAGACGGCCCTCGCCGCCGGAGTACGTCGCCTTGTAGTCGAGTTTGAGATCGAGCGTCCCAGCAGTGAGGGAGTTGTTCCCGAACACCTCGGTGTCGCTGAAATACGCCGAGGTGCCGAGCCCAGCGCCGACGGACGCGGCGCCCACTGCGCCGAGTCCGGCCAGCACTTTCCGCCGGCTGAGGTCGTGTAGTTGTGGTTTGTCGGATGCCATGTGCGTTGATTATGGGGAGGTCCCGTTGGTCTGGTTCCCGCTCACGTTGTTCGCGAACGGGGTGTCGTTGTTCCGGACCTGTTCGGTCTTGAACACGAGGTCGAAGGCGACGCTGTCTCCCTGCACCACGTTGCCGACTTCGTAGGGCAACTCGAGGAGGAGACAGAACTCGTAGACGTCGGCGTCGTTGTCGGCGTCGCCGACGACCGCCAGCTCGCCAGCGTCGTCTTTGATCATGTAGCCGCCATTTGCCACGTCGAGAATGTCGTTGGCCTCACGCGCAGTGGTGTGGTGTTGGTCAGCATCGACGACACCGTCGAGGTCGGGCTCGCCGTATGCGAGCGGGATGATGTCGCTGTTGTTGTTGAACACCGGGTCGAGAACGTTGAGGTCGGATTTCATCCCGGTGCCGTCGGTGGCACCGTTGTACTCCTGCCAGACGGTCGTCAAGAGGAACTCGCCCAGGTCGGCGTCGTTGTCGGCGTCGCCCTCCGCGTCCTGTTCGGGTTCGGGGTTGGCGCCGCCAGCTTCGGCGAAGTTCTCCGTGCACACCTGCACGTAGCCGGGGTTGTCGCCGACTTCGATCTCGAAGCAGATGATGCCCCAGTCGCCGGGCTTGATGTCGTCGATTTGCAGACCCATCACCGCGTCCTCGCTATCGGCGACGACGGATAGGTCGAGTCCGCCCTCGTTCACCCAGTACTCGTTAGCGGCCACCAGGTTCGCGGTGACGCTCATGTCGAGGGTCCCCGCGGTGAGGCTGTTATCCGAGAAGGATTCGGTGTCGCTGAAGAACGCGGAAGTACCGAGACCTGCGCCCACGGAGGCAAGGCCCACGGCACCGAGACCGGCGAGCATTTTGCGGCGAGAGAGGTCGTACAGTTTCGGGTTGTCGTCTGTCATGATTGGTTCCACCCCGGCCCGGTCGCATCCCATCGAGGACCGACCGGGTCGGGTTACCTCCCTCCAGGCGGGATGGGGTTTTACTTATGCAGTGATTCAGCCGTTTCGAGCCCTCAAACAGCTGTCCGTACGGTCTCGATACCGGTTTCGACCCCCCGGAATATGGCGACCGTATCGCTCCCAGCCGGCCGCGTAGTCGGGTCGTACCGCTCTGTCCGGACACCGTACCGTCTCGTAACAGGTCGCTGTCGTCTCGGTACGCCGACTATACGTATTATCCCGGCGCACGTCACTGGAAGCTAATGTTCCCGCACGCATCGATCCCAGAGTCGGACGTCCACCACCTGTTGAGCAACGCGCGCCGGCGCGAGACGCTGACGGCACTCTGGCGTCGCCCCGAGGAGACGACCCTGCGGGAGCTGTCGGAACTGATCGCGGCCGGCGAGGCCGGCGTCACGCCCGCGCCGCGCCCCTTGCGCGAGAGCGTCTACAATGCCCTCAACCAGACACATCTCCCGAAACTCCACGAGTTCGGCCTCATCGAGTACGATCCGGACCGGAAGCTCGTCCGACCCCGCCCTGAGAGCCACCACCTCCACCGATATATGGACACTGTCAACGGCCTCGGCGTCACCTGGGGAGAGTACTACCGCGCGTTGGGCATCGGAGGACTCTTTTCCGTCGTTGTGTCACTGGCGGAGGTACCCGGCTTCGACGCGGTCGATCCGCTCGTGTTGGCCAGCGGTTCGCTGGCGCTGTTCGCGGTCTCGACGGGTTATCAACTCCTGAACGGTCGCGGACGCCGCCTGCGTGGTCGCCTCCGTTCCCGCGAGTGATCGTAAAGGCAAAACGAGCACGAAGTACGCTATATTTATAATCATGGTGACCATTGGGATGCTAAGGGTGGGTTAATGACAAGTACGCGCGCAACAGAGACAGCAGTGACCGACGAGAACTCGTTGTCGACGGATTCGATTTTCGAGACCTTGAGCAACAGACGTCGGCGGTACACGCTCCACTATCTGAAACAGACCGGCAAGCCGGTCTCGATACGCGACCTCTCCGAACAGCTCGCCGCCTGGGAGAACGCCGTCGAACGCGAGCAGGTCAAACCCAAAGAGCGCAAGCGGCTGTACACCGCCTTGCACCAGACCCATCTACCCAAGATGGACCAGTTGGGCGCCGTGGAGTACGACAGTGACCGCAGCGTCATAGCGCTGACAGAGACCATCGACCAGTTCGACATCTACTTCGATCTGGTCGCCGCCGACGACATCCACTGGAGCCAGTTCTACCTCGCTCTGGGCGGCGTAGCGACCGCAATCGTGGCCACCGCGACGCTGGGAATCCAACCGTTCGCCAGCCTAAGTGGCTTCGGGTACGCCCTCGGAGTCGCGGTGCTGTTCACCGCTGTGGCGGGCTATCACACGTTCCGGGACCGACGCCGGGTCATAGGCTCGGCCAACACGCCCCCGGAGACGACGTTTTCACCACCGGAGGCAGTGGCGACACCCGCCGGCACCGACACCGCCGCGGATGCGGCCACGGACGCGCTGGACGACTGAACCCCGCTCTCCGGTGTCCCACGGCCCGACCGCGCCGCTCGTCGTTACTGATCGTCAGAAACGTCCGAAGTTTCTCGCCGTTTCGTCGTTTTCAGGCCGCTTCGGCTGTCTTGGTGGGGTCAGTCGCGGTTTCGTCGTCGTCGGCCTCCTCCTCCTCGGTTGCGGCCGCTTCGCTGAGTTCCCTTTCGATCTCCTTGCGCCCCTTCTTGAACTCCCCGAGCGCCTGACCCGAGGATCGCGCCAGCGCGGGCAGCTTGTTGGCACCGAACAGCAACACTGCGATGCCGAGGATGATGAGCAGTTCCGGTCCACCGGGGATCCCCACGAACAGTTGGATCGTGTCCATAACTGTACCTGGGCGGCTTAGGGCATCAGTATGACAGCCGTACGTGTCAACCGGTCATCTGTTCGGTCGCGTCTACGCGAACTCGAACAGCTGATCCGGATTTTGCGGGCCCTTGTTGCACTCATATTGACGCCCGAGCGCGATGCAGAAAGGACATCGCTTATCGGCTCATATGAGCTTCATTCGAGCGGATCTCGCCAGATCTGGGTTCAGTTGTTGTCATCAGTGGCCTCGAAGGTCCCACCCCAGTCGGGGACCTCGTTCGGGTTGACCTGTCGAACCGAGTGGAGGAACTCTTGACCACCCAGGAGACATCGTCTGCCATCAGGCGTTCTTTGAGCCGGTTATCGACGTACTGGGACAAGTTGTACAGAACGGTCGCGATCACCGGCCATGCCCGGTGGCTGAGACAGAGTGCCCCAATAGGCGTTGCTCAATCGTGCAACAACGTCCCCAAAATACGAATCAACTGATGATTTCTCCGGAATAGCCCTATCCCGGTCATACCATATGCATTAAGACTGCTAGTCTCAACTAATTTCGGTCCTTGGAAGTTGAGACTACACAGGTTGAGGAGGGTGCAGCATGCGTAGCTCACCGGTATTCCGAGATCGACCGATACGGAACGTAGTACCCAATTTCATCGATCCAGGTCGACAGCCACTCGTCAGCGGTCGGTTCGTCGATCTTTTCAGCATCAATAGCAGCCAAAAGTACACCGACTGATCCGACGACGGCTACGCCCTGTTCTTTCGCAAATGACCGGGCGTCATCGTCGTCTGTCAGTAGTCGACCGTCGTGTGCGTCGGCGAGGGCGAATGCTTGTGCTTCCCCTGGATCGAGATGCTCACCGACAACGGTTTCTCTGTTTGCGACGGTATCCGAGATTGTCACGACTGGGATTTCGTCGTCAAGCGTATCGAGTGCTGACTGGAGATATGGGTGGTTATCAACGCCGCGTTTGAGCTCCTCACGAACGACTGGTACCGTACAGATTCCAGAGAGGTCAGCAACTACCCACAGCTGATCGATGTACGCAAAATTCGAGAGAACAGTCGTGTTCAAGACGCTCGGGTTCGCTGGGAGATTGTTACCTGTCATTTAGCACGGGACTCCTCATCAGACGAGTCCTCATCATCGAATTCGAGTTCGCGTGCTGCCTCCGCTTCGTAGGCCGCATCCTCCTCGTCCGCGAGCCCGAGCCGGAGTTCAACGCCGTGCTCACGGAGAATATCCCGCATCGTCCAGCGGTCGACATCAGCGAGTCTCGCAGCATCACCGAGCGTAATTCGTTCACGTTCGTAGAGGGCGACTGCAGCAGCGATGCGTTCGTTTTCGTGGTCCTCGAAGTACTCACGCACGAACTCTCGCAACGCATCGCTCTTTCCCCCGAACACACCAGCCTCGACAGCACCCTCGATGAGCAGGTCGAGATCGTCTGGATAAGAGCCGGTGATTCGTGCCATTGTTCTATCCCAAACCACGTCTTCATACTATTTATGAACTGCGCCAGACTGCCATATGCATTGAGACGACCAGTCTCAACTTCTGGACCGGTGTGGAAGTTGAGACTACAGCGGGTATAGCGGGCCTGTAATGCGCGGTATCGCCCGAATCGATGAGCAGGATCTGCGTTAGATTGCTGTCTAAACGGCCGTTCTTGTTTTGCAGGCAACTATTCTAGCGGATTTCCAAGACTCCGGATAGTGTCGCCACTCAGACGACGCGCTCTCACGGAGAGAGTTTCGTTACTATCCGATTCCCGTGTCCTTCTTCACCAGTGTCAGCGTATTATCGGCCGTCACAATGGGCGAATGCTCGTATTCACCGGTCAACTGCACCTGTACCAGCAGGTCCACAGCCCGCCAAATCGAGTACAGGAGACAGGCGAACGCAAAGTAGAAGAACCGCAGCCCGAAGTGCTTCGAGGTCGTCGCGCCCATGAATCGTTTAATCGACTTGTAGCCGCTCTCAATCTCCCACCGATACCCGTACTCAGTAAGGAGCCCGCTATTTCGATTCGTCATGAACACCGAATACTGCTGATGATCGGTGTGTTCGGAGTTCTCTTTCCGTCGGTAGATCAGCGTCGTCGAGTGCCACTCGTTGTCGCCGAGATGTAGTTTTCGATCAGTCTCGTAGCGGTCCTTCCCCCGCTTGAGAAGTCGTTTCGCCTGCGCTTTTTCGCTGGTCTGCATCCGCTTCGGCACGACGTAGGACATCCCGCGCTGGCTGAGCATCTCTAGGATGTGCTGGCTGTCGAACTCTCTATCCATCAGCACATTATCGACGTGAACGAGGGCCTCTGCCGAGTCCAAGAGGTCCGCGACGATCTCTTTGCGTGTGTCGCCTTTGCGTACCGGCCGGGCGTCCAGCACAATCGGGACAGCGTTCCCGACTAACTGAACTGTCGCCCACTGGTAGGCGTACTCGTCGGTTTTCTCCTTCTCCCGATAATCTCGTCTTCGTGCCCAGTTCGGTCCCCAGTGAAAGGATCGTCCTCGGTGATGTCAATAGCGACAATGCCAGCTCGGAAGAACTGCTCAGTCTCTGCGACACGATGCAAGAGTCGGCCGACTGCCTGTCGATACATCTCCCGCATTTGTTCGATGGAGAGGTCGCGTATATGCTCCCGATGGGCGTGGCCGAGTGGTGTCCGCTCTCGATTGGATTCGTGGATGAAGCTTCGAGCGCCCTCATTGACGGCGAGGTTCTCTCGAAGCCCGAGATACGTCTGGAGATCCCAGTAGGCGTTCTCGTGGATCTCGCAGCCCTCGCCTCGGTCCAGTGAGAACGCAGGGAACGCAACATCACTGACTCGCTCAGTAACTGTCTGTACCTGTTTCAGGATGGTCTGGTCGTCAGGGTCCGAGTCCGTATGCTCGTCACCGTGTCTGCGGCTCTGTCGTTCTGGCTCGCGCGGGACTGTGACGCCCGCGTTTTGGGCTTTGATGAGGATCGTTCGCGCTGCCGTCTCGACGGTATCTTGGAGTTCAGTAGTGAACCGCTGGTGCCAGCTGCGCCACAGTGTGGACTGATCGGGCACCGAGTTTAGCCCGATCTGTTCGCAGAGATCGGGATGCTTGGTGAGGTATTCGACGAGGGCGGTTTCGTGGTCCCAGCCATGGCATTCTTTCAACAGGAACAGGCGAAACAGTGTCTCCATCTCGTAGCTCGTTGAGCCTGCGTACCGGTCGTGGGCATCGAATTGGACGTATGCCAGCGGCACTGCGTGGACGAATGGTTCGACGGCCTCGTGATCGTCGTGCTGGAACCATGGTTCCGCAACGAGCCGAACATCCGCTTCCAGCGCTGGGAGGGATGAGCGATCGAATAGCGGGCTCGACTCGTTGGTGGGCCAGTCGGCGTAGGATCGCTGAGCAATCTCCCGGAAGACAGTACTGCGAGACTCACGTGTCGGGGCCACGGCGGGATGGTGGCGGCGACACGCTCAAGTATTCGTCCAACTGCTCAGTACAGAGGGTAGATACAGCAGTCTGCCACCGTTGAATTCACGTCAAGATTCGCGAACTAACCGCCCGGTGAATCTGTGCATTGACTGGTTGATATTGATCGATGTGTGGTGAGTGGAGAGTGGTGACTACATACGAGGGACACTTCGTGTGGGTTTCAGATCGGGTTACTGGGGTGACTCGAACGCGTATGCTGCACCACTATCGTCGCCGTTCGGCTCACTTTCTCCATCGGCACTGATGACGGCAGTCGTACCATCACTAGAGATCCCGATCGATGTGCCGAACTTATCATCCTCCCCTGCATTGTCCGGTGTGAGCTTAGCCTGTTGGCTCCAACCATCAGTTGCATCTGTATAGACGTACGCTGCACCCGTGAATTCGGCTTGGAGTGATGTCCCAACAATCGCGGTCGTACCGTCTCCGGAAATCCCAGCAGCACTCCCGAACTCCTCACCTTGACCACCGTCGTCTGGTATGAGCTTGGCTTCTTGCTCCCAGGAACCGTTCGTTCTCGAGAATATGTACGCTGACCCCGATCTCTCACCATTCGGTGTCGTATCGCTTGGAATAGTAACGATGGCTTTCGTTCCGTTGTCTGTCATTTCAACAACGCCCCCAAACTCTTCCCATGCTTCGCCATCGTCAGCTGTGAGTTTCGCCTGTTGTGTCCAGGAGTCGCCTGAACGCGAAAACACAAATACCGATCCAGCGTTCACTCCGTTGGCATTCGTATCGGAATTGGCACCGATGATTGCAGTCGTACCATCACTCGATGTCCCGACTGAGTCGCCGAAATTGCTCACGTCCTCGGGCTGGAGTTTCGCCTGTTGGCTCCATGAATCACCGGAACGGGTAAACATGTACGTGGATCCGGCGCCGTCATTGTCCGAACT
Source organism: Halorientalis marina (assembly GCF_023028345.1). Lineage (GTDB taxonomy): Archaea > Halobacteriota > Halobacteria > Halobacteriales > Haloarculaceae > Halorientalis > Halorientalis marina. The sequence continues at coordinate 356,922 of NZ_CP095488.1, forward strand.
ACTGGCGTTGGACGCACCAACGACGGCAATCGAACCGTCACCGGCTATCGAAACCGCACTACCAAACGCGTCATCGTCTTCGCTGTCGTTCGCTACGAGTTTCGTCTGTTGGTTCCAGGAATCACCTGATTTCGAAAACACATATACTGTGCCCGAACGCTCCCCGTCGGGGTTTCTATTCGCATGAGCACCGATAAGAGCGGTCGTGCCGTCGTCCGTAATCGAGACTGAGCTACCGAACCTATCAGCGACCCGCCCGTCATCGGCTGTAAGCTTCGCTTGTTGGGCCCACGAACCGCTCGAACGTGTAAACACATACACTGACCCCGACTCGGTTCCGTTTGGATCGTCATCATGGAACGCGCTGACGACAGCTGTCCCACCGGAAGCGGAGACTGAGACCGACCAGCCCAGGAGATCGCCTGGATCACCATCGCTGGCAGTCATCTTCCCGGTTTGTTCGAAAATAGGGGATTCTGATTGGCCTGGTTCGGTCGGTGCCTCTGTCGAATTCGGTTCGTCTGTTTGAAATGGCGAATCACTGTCATAACCGTTCCCATCGGAGCCACTACACCCGGCGAGTGCAGCAACACTACTGGCCCCAAATAGTTGTACGAACCGACGACGTGTCGGATATTGTTTCATATAGACGGACCACCTGCTGTTATCAAAAAGATTGTGAAATCCTGTATTATCATTACAGAATAGAAGAGAATGTGGCAATGAGACTATATTAATTGCACAATCTTTGTAAAGTAGAGCAAACTGATTTTTATCATTAGAGTGTAAAAAACTTTATCCGTCGTTGTCCCTACGTCGGAGCCACCCAGCTATAACGGCAAGCGTACCAGCGACGCCGGCTGCTCCTGCTGCTATCATTCCACCAGATCCGTCAGAGTTCGATCGTTCACCAGTGTCGTCAGTTGTAGTGGTCGATACCTGTGTGGCATTTTTGTTTGCGGCTTCGTTTGCGGGTGCCAGGGAGCTATCGTCGCCATTTTCGGACACTGTGGCACGGAAGACATGTTCATCTCCGGGTTGGATACGACCAGTATACTGGTCAGCGAGAACCGTTTTGTCAGGGGTTGTCACCTGGGCGTCTATTGTGTACCCACCCTCACTCTCGCCCGTCAAAACTACCGTGTACTCTCCTGTCGGAGCGGCATATCGGATTCGTCGTTCTTCAGCCTCGGTGGCAGTGTCACTGACGTGCTCTGCCTGACCACGGGTCAGTTCAGCGCCATCGGGACATTCGACGGTGATACTGGCTGGCGACTGGATCTCGAACTGTGCTATCCGTTGGAACAGGGACTCGAATAATGAGGTTAACTCGGCGTTGAGACCTGCCGCGAGGAACTTCCCTGCGTCGACATCTGGAGATCTTGGTAATGTGAGAATACGCTGGTAGCCCAGCGACGAGTTCGCCGTTATTCGACTACCACTCGTATCAAATCCGATAAAGCTCATTTTGTCTGGATACGCACTGGCTTCATTATTTGGATCATAGACATGAACGAGGATTCCAGAATCGCTCTCTTCGTAATCGTATGCAAGAACCGCATGTCCGCTACTCTGGAAACTGTTTCCGAGTGCGACTGGAATTGTTTCTCCAGCATCAATCGCTTCTTGTATTCGCTCGACCTGTCTCTGGTAATCAATAGGGGCGATTTCACTTGGTAACCGAAGCACCCGTGTGGACCACCAGAAATCAAAATCAAAATACTGTTGATTATGATACTGATCAATGCTGGTTCCGACAGCGCTGTACATGCCGGTCGGTTTCTCGATTTCACTTGCAGATGTAGCGTCGGCCGGGATAGATTCAGATTGATTATAAAACTCTCGAGCAGTGTAAATCATCCCAACACAGTGCCCGTTGGCCGCAGTTCCTTGGTTGACCGAGTGGTACAGGTCGGTCCCGATTGATTTCGCTATCTTGTCTGAAACATCAAATTCATCAACATTCTGAACCCACTGTCTAACGATCGCTGCTGACTCGTCTTGAGTCACGCTGTCGTGATTGTGGCGTGGTTCAAACGATGCTGTTTGTGGATCTGTCTTCCAGTTTTTGAATCCAAACCCGTTGGTAGCCGGTCGAAAGCTTTGGACTGAACCAAGTTTGAATACGCCCGCTGGAAGGGGGCCTCCAAGTATGAGACCTCCATCTTCGGTTTCGTGTATCTCAGTTTTCGGATTGGGAAGATCATCTCCTTCATACTCCGTATAGATCTCGTTCCAAAGGATATCTCCCCCAGAATTAACGGCCACCATGCGAGTCCCAATAGTGTATTCCTCACCATCAATCTCATCGTAATCTCCAGCTGCAACGTAGTGGCCCGCCGAAACTCGGATAATATCATGAAAGCTGAAATCTTCATATTCGTCTGCCGGTTCGGACATATCGATAGTTGGATTAAGAACGTGATGCCAGAGAACTCCCTCCTCAGAAACCCGTGCGATGAATCCGGTCCGTTCATCTTGGCCACCATATGAACTGTCGCTGGTTTCTATGTAGCCACAAACAATCCCCCCAGCAGCGTTCGGCAGGGACGCAATGCCTGTCGCATGAGTGTTCACATCTTCAATTCTGAACGACGTCTCCCACGTTTGTTCTTGATTGGTAACAGCACTGATCCACCCTGTTCGAACGTCATTATACGCACCCGGTCTTCTAGCATCCGTTAATTCCGTTTCGTATTCATGTCCCGCTACGAGAAAACCATCATCTTTGAGAGCGATATCTTTGATATACCGCTGCTCCCCGAGGGTGTATCTGCCTCTGATATCGAGTTCCGCTCCAAATCGGGCGACCCTGGCAGAGTGTTCTGCGGACACTTCACTTTCCGTCCCACCGACCAGTATCGTTCCATCAGTGTCGGGTTTCATAACGTGCGCTTGGTCCCACTCTGTGGTTTGCAACCGCTGTCCCTCGTCGTTAATCACGAGTATTCCACCGGGCCATCCTGTGCCTGACGGGATACCCAGAAGGATCTGATCGGATGCTACCCAATGCGCAGAACGGAGTGTTAAATTTTCTCCGATGGGGTAAGTATTGGTCCAGACAAGCGACCCCTGTGAATTCAACTTGGCAGCCCACGGTGTCCCACTATTACTGTTTTCAGCTGAGACTCCCGCAAGGATAATCGAACCGTCTGGATTCGTCGTGATCGATTCAACCCATTTTGTATCGCCGTCGATGTCTGGTGTGTAATTCCACACGACGTCTAATGGCGTAGGTGAAACCTCTTGTTCTACAGTTACTGTAGGTGAAGAGACACTACTGACTCGACTTGGGATGGCAGCTATCCCCAGCAGTGATCCTGACATTGAAAGTAATTGCCGTCGGCGCAAGGTTACTCATGAATTTTACAAGAGATATAATAAAAGCAGCCATATACTATATTTCTAAGACTCATCTCCAATATTGTTTGGCAAGTGGTTATTTGACTCTGTTGTAATTTTTGAGGGAGACCTCACCAGCGGTAGCTGATGATACCGTCTCTGTCGGGAGTGTCGACAATAACGGCTACGCGCTCTCTTCATAAGCGCATACCACAGCACCAATCATCATAATCAGTGCTCTGCTCCGGTACTCGTAATCACGATCAATCGGTGGCTTTGGCACTCATGTGATTCCTTATTAACCACGGTGCTGACTATGCGCCCTGTGCTAAACGATTCGACCTGGCATCCTGACCGATGCGCATCCACACTGAGCAGCTGAGATATTATTCTAGAAGTCACTTCGGCCCACTGCTGGTGTGCTGTGCGTAACGGTTATTACCACACAAATTCAACACAGAAATATGGCAGAAGCTGAATCCCCTGAGAAGACCACGGTCAATATCCGGATGACGGAGACGTTCCTCACCGATGTTGACGGGACGTGGAAAGAGGAAGGATACAATAGCCGGAGCGAGTTCATTCGTGACATCCTTCGCGATGCGATCAAGCATCCCGATTTCAATCGGGCGGATCTGAAGGCGATGCTCGCGAGCGAAGTCGACATTCAGGAGGAAAACACGCGAACGAGCGACGACGTGAAGACGGAGCACGGACTGGCCGGCAACAGCGACGATGAGTGACGAGTGGGACTGGGAGTTCACCGATACAGCAGACCGCCAGTTCGACGGCCTCGACGAATACGCACAAGATCGAATCAGTTCCAAACTGGACGAGATCGTCACGGATCAGTGGCGTAACCCGATGGATTATCTCGAACCACTCGAGGGAGCGCCACACCAGAAGCTGCGAATCGGCCCGTTTCGCCTCGGCTGTCGTGCTGCTCGGAGTGAGCAGGTCCTCTACGTGCTTACGATCACCAAGCGCGGTGGCGACGCCTACCGCGGCGACGACGACTAACTGTCTCTGAGATTCCTCGACGACGATCCATATGCATTGAGACGACCGGCCTCAACTACTGTGAGGATTGGAAGTTGAGACTACAGCGGGATTAGCGGGGCTGTGATGCGTGGTTTCGGCCGAATCGATGACCAGAAACTGATTCAGATCGCTTTCTGGCCGGACGTTATAGTTGGATAGTCAACTCATCCGGGATGTTTCCGAGACCGCGGGTAGTGTAGCCACTCAGACATCGCGCTACCACGGTTAGATATCTTCGCTATCCGATGCCGGTTTCCTTCTTCAACAGCGTAAGCGTGTTGTCGGCCGTTACGATCGGCGAATGTTCATACTCACCGGTCAATTCGACCTGCACGAGCAAATCAACCGCTCGCCAGATCGAGTACAGGAGACACGCGAACGCGAAGTAGAAGAACCGCAGGCCGAAATGCTTCGACGTCGTCGCGCCCATGAACCGTTTGATCGATTTGTAGCCGCTCTCGATTTCCCACCGGTAGCCGTACTCCGTGAGGTGCCCACTCCCGCAATTCGTCATGAACACCGAGTACTGCCGGTGATCGTCGTGCTCGGAGTCTTCATTCCGGCGGTAGACCAGCGTCGTTTCGTGCCACTCGTTCTTGCCCAGATGGAGCTTCCGGTCGGTTTCATACCGCTCCTGGTCACGCTGGAGCAATCGCTTCGCCTGAGCTCTCTCGCTGGTCTGCATCCGCTTGGGAACAACGTAGGAAAGCCCACGTTGGCTGATCATCTCCAAGACGTGCTGACTATCGAACTCCCGATCCATCGGCACGTTATCCACGTGAACGAGGTTCTCGGCGGAGTCGAGTAGGTCTTTGACGATTTCCTTACGTGACTCACCCCGTCGGACTGGCCGAGCGTCAAGCACGAGCGGAACAACGTTCCGGACCAACTGAACTGTCGCCCACTGGTAGGCATACTCGTCGGTCTGTTCTTGCGTCCCGATTATCTCGTCCTCGTGGCCCGTTCTATCGCCTGTGAAGGGATCGGCTTCAGTGATGTCGATGGCAATGATACCTGCACGGAAGAACTCCTCCGTCTCTGCGACCTCGTCAATGAGGTGTCGGATCGCCTGTCGATACATCTCTCGAATCTGCTGGAGAGGGAGATCGCGAATGTGGTCGCGGTGGGCGTGTCCGAGTGGTGTTCGATCCCGCGTTGACTCATGAATGAAGCTGCGAGCACCCTCGTTAGCGGCCAACCTCTCACGAAGGCCCAGGTACGTCTGTAAGTCCCAGTAGGCGTTCTCGTGGATCTCACAGCCGTTGTCGCGATCCAGTGAGAACGCTGGGAATACAACGGTGCTGACGCGGTCAGTGACGGTCTCGGCCTGCTCTAATACGGTCTGGTCCTCGAGGTCTGATTTCGGACTCTCGTTATCATGTCTGTGGCTCTGTCGTTCTGGCTCATGCGGAACAGAGGCACCCGCGTTTTGGGCTTTGATGAGGTTCGTTCGAGCTGCTGTCTCAACGGTGTCTTGGAGATCGGCCGTGAACCGATGGTGCCAGCTACGCCACAGTGTCGACTGATTCGGAACCGACTCCAAACCGAGTTGATCACGGAGATCGGGGTGCTGGGTGAGGGATTCGACGAGGGCAGTATCGTGGTCCCAGTCATGACATTTTTTCAGCAGGAATAAACGAAATAGTGTCTCAATCTTGTAGCTCGCTGAGCCTGCATATCGGTCGTGGGCATCGAACTTGACGTACGACAGTGGAAGTGTGGCGACGAACGGTTCGACTGCTTCGTGCGCCTCTTATTGGAACCAGGTGTCCGCGACGACACGAACGTCTGCTTCTACTGCGGCGAGTGATGAGCGGTCGAACATGGGCGTGGATTCGTACGCGGGCCAGTCGATGTAGGATTCCTGGGTGATCTGGCGGAATACAGTGCGGCGAGATTTACATGTCGGGGCCGCGTCGACAGACTGATCACGATACGGTCAAGTATTCGTCCAATTGCTCGATACAGTACTGAGACTGGATACGAATGCTAATCTAACGCTCGGGCCGTCGCTCACGCGTCACCTCACCGATCCCAGCATTCGCGGAACAGCTGGGACAGGCATATACACGTCCGTTTTTGTCACCGAACACTCGCGCAAACTGCTCGGAAACGTGTTCGTCACAGGTTTCACAGACTGGCATATCCTGTGTCCTCCAGGGCTATTGGGATCTTCCAGTCCTGTGGGTCCGTCGAGCGTTTGCTGCGAGCGTCTGATACTCGGCAGCAGCAGCGGCAGTGAGCGAACGCGTCCCGTCGTGATCGGCTGGCTCCCGCTTCGCACCGGCGACGCCCCGCACCGCGTCACCGACGCGCTCGAAGTTGTCCGCGACGATATCCTGGACGAGCGTCGGGATCCCAGCACGGTCACACAGTTCGCCTGCAGCGGCCGGGCCGATCCACAGCCGGTCCGCCCTTCCGTCGACAAGTACCAGCGTGAACGGGGGATCGTCGAACTGGGCCGCGAGGATCTGCTGTGCAGCGTCGTTGTTCCACTCGACGACGCCAATTTCGGGGAGTTGTCGGAGTGCCGTCGCTGCTGCCGAACAGAACGGACACTCCCCATCGAAAATGAGGACTGCCTCGTAGGCTGGCTCTGCGTGATCTGTGTCGACCGTTTCAGTCGACTGTGTATCATTCGTACTCATGATCTGTCTACGAATCCAATTTCGAGTTGCCGGGTGGCCGGTCGTTGGCCGCCCTGAACTCCAGAAAGTCGTCGTACTGGTCGACGACGACGGTCGTGTCGGTTCGTGGCTTCGCAGTGCAGGGCAGGATGTAGCCGGCCTCGTCGTCCTCGTCGTAGTACCGACGCGCGTTCGGGTGGACAACGTCGCCGTCGACGAGGCGGGCGGCGCAGGTGGTACACCAGCCCTGCTGGCAGTCGGCCGGCAGCCACACACCCGCCGAACGCGCGGCCGCGAGGATCGTCTCGTCCGCCCCGACTTTGAGATCGTACGTCTCACCAGCCTCGTCCAGCGACGAGTCCTCGGGAACGACGATCGTGACGGTCCACGTTTCGTTCGACGATTGTGTCATGACAGGGGAGTAGGGGAAGGTGGGGTTGGGAGCGCCGACGACTGGAATCAGGCCGAATCGTTGAACCGGTTGTTCGTCGAGTAGGGCGCGTCGCCCGGTTCGCCGCGGGCGAAGTGGCCGGCCGGGTTGATCTCGTCGTCCCGTTCCTTGCTCAGTAGTTCGATGAACCAGGCCTCGTGGTCCATCTCCTCGTTGAGGATCCGCTGGGCCATGTCGTAGGTGCGCGGGTCAGCACCGCGAGTCATGTCACAGATCTCGCTCCAGGTCCGGATGGCACACCGCTCTGCCTCCAGCAGCACCTCCAGAATGTCCTCGACCTCCAAATCGGACGTGTCGAACCCGCCGCTGTCATCCATCGGCGTCGGCACTTCGGCGTCCGGACAGGACGCGCGATCCGCGAAGTCACGGATGTCGTTCGGGAGCGATCCCTCCAGTTCGTAGATCCGGGGCACGACCAGCTCGAAATGGGCCCGATCTTCGAGGCGGGCGTCCTCGGTGATTTCCTTGTAGTCCTCTTCACCAGCGAGGTGCATCCGGAGGTTCGTGTAGTAATAGTACGTCGTGAACTCCGCTCCGATGGCGTCGATCAGTTTCTCGCGGAGTTCCTCGGGGTCGACACCACGCTCGCGAATCACTTCGGCCCCGACTCGTTTGCTCGTGTCACCTGGTTCTACCGAACCGCTGCCGTGTTCTTTCTCATCGGACATCGCATTCCTACGTACTCCGGGGGTAGCAATCAGCTTTGGTTTAGCAATAACCAACTATCTGTGTCAAATAGTTATTAGAGTCCGAAGCGCCGGTATTTTTGTCTTGGCAGTGTTTAGCTTTAGATGGAAATGAGTGGAGAGGCTGTGAGGGTCGACGAGACTCGAGAGTTCGAATTCGTCCTCCAATTCGAGTCGGGGGCCGACGAGCTGATGGACGTCTTCCGGCAGTACGAGAGCCTCTCGCTGTGGTCATCTGCAATCTTCGTAAACGACGACCATATGTGGCGACTCGATCACGCGAAGGGGACCGATGAAGCACTGAGGGCGTTCGACGCGGTGTTTCTAGACGAGACGCGCTGTAACGAGTGTTTCGACGTCGACAACTGCGATACAGAACGGTCGTATCAGGTCCTCGATCGTCGAGAGACGAGCCGGACGATCTACACGCTCCGTCGCGAGATCAAGAAATGTCACTCACTCCCACATTTCGTCCTCGATCACGTCCGGAAGGGGACGGTGTTCGAATCCCGCCGCGTCGGCGACGAGTACCGCTGGCGCGTTCTCTTTCCCGGTGACTACCCTATCGGCGATGTATACGACACGATGGAATCGCATCTTCACGAGGGAGTGTCACTCTCGGTATCGCATATCACCAGTGCCGGCAATTGGAACGCCACCGAGCGGATCGCCACGGACTTCTCGCCGGAGCACTGGCAAGTGTTGAAAGCCGCAGTCACGCATGGCTACTACGAACGGCCGCGGGAAGTGTCCGTCTCCGATCTGGCGTCAATACTCGACGAACCCCGTTCGACGGTCCAGTATCGGCTTCGGACTGCCGAGGACCGCATTGTGTCGCAGTTTGTAGAGCAGACACTCTAGCTGGGGCTATCGAAGGAAGGTAGTTCCATATGCATCGAGAACGCCGGTCTCAACTTCCATGAGGATGGGGTAATTGAGACCGGTCGTTTCAATGCATATGGTTCTCTCTACGGATGCCTGCCAGGCGCGAATCAGTGAGTATTCGGCTCGAAACTATTCACGCCCCGGGATCAAATGTATCGAATCTTGTGGAATCCGTACTTGTACCTCTGAGCCATTCTCAAGCGCCAGTCGTTCGAACGTCGGCGGACGAACGTTCGCCGTGAGAGTGATCGATCCCGCCTCAATCTCGATATCGATTCGGTATTCGCTCCCCTCATTCAACCAGCGAGCAACTGTTCCTGTGACCGTATTTTCCGTTCGGTCACCGTCGGCAATGTATGGGGCTTCGATTTCTACCCGCGATGGATGAATACAGACCGTCACCGTCGACGTATGGATATCCGACGCGGTCGTCTGGAACTGGATATCACCAAACTGAACCGTTGTTCCGTCTGTTGTTTGGTTGATCACCGTCGCATCAAAGAGGTTCTCGTTCCCGGTAAAGCGGGCGACGAATCGGCTCGTCGGTCGAGTGAGCACAGTCGACGGCGGGCCTACTTGTTCGAGGTCACCATCGCGAACGATAGCGATTCGATCACCGAGTGCCGTTGCCGTCCGCTGGTCATGCGTGACGTAGAGAATCGGAATTTCGAGCGATTCGAACAGACTGTGCAGTTCATCTCGAAGCCGTTTCCGAATCGGCGCGTCGAGACTCGACAACGGCTCATCGAGGAGTAGCACGTCCGGGTCAGTCGCCAACGTTCGTGCGAGTGCCACTCGTTGTCGTTCTCCACCGGAGAGGGTCGGAGGCTTTCTATCGAGCACGTCCTCTAATTCGAGAAGCGTCGCAAGCTCATCCACGCGCTCGCTGGCTGTGGCCGCGTATTCGATGTTTTTCCGGGCGGTCATGTGTGGGAAGAGCGCTCCCTCCTGGAAGACCATCCCCACGTGTCGATCTTCGAGTGGTAAGCCAACCAGTTCTCGCCCATCGAGCTGAATCGATCCCGAATTGGGGCTGTTGATCCCGGCGATTAGCGAGAGGAGCGTTGTCTTCCCGCTGCCGGACGGTCCTAGGACGGCAAGCACTTCATCCTCGACCGTCAGGTCCACCGAGCCGAAGTCGAACTGGCCGTAGGCTTTGCGAAGTCGAGAGAGTTCGAGTGTCATTCCCATGGGTTCGAGGCGACGGTATTGAGAATCAACAGGGCCGCGGCAGCGATCAGTACTAACAGTATCGCCACCGGATAGGCGTTGTCCAAGCCGAGTTCGATAAACGCCACCCAGATCTGGACCGGCATCGTCCGGGGATAGTACGCCAGCATCATCGTCGCGCCGAACTCACCGATCGCTCTTGCGAAGGCAAGCGTTATGCCAGCAAGAATCCCTGGACCTGCAAGGGGCAGCGTCACATTACGGGCGGTCGTCCATCGACCCTTTCCGAGCGAGCGAGAGGCATATTCGAGCGTCTGATCGACGCTTTCGAACGCTGCTTTCGCGGTGACGACCACGAACGGCGACGCGACGAATGTCTGGGCCAGTACCACCCCAGCGAGCGACCGTGTGAGTGGGAACCCGGCAGCAATCGCGGCTTCACCGAGCGGCGAGCTGGGGCCGAAGACAGTGAGCAACACGATTCCGCCGACCGTCGGGGGGAGCACCAAGGGGAGGACCACGGCTGCGAGGACTATCTTCGTTACAGCCCCGTCGGTGCGTGCGAGCCAGTACGCGAGCGGCAAGCCGAACAGGGTGGCGGTGACTGTGCTAATCGACGCCGACAGAAGCGACGTCGTCGCCGAATCTACGACGGTCGGATTGTTCATCCGAGCAAGAATCTCTCCGGCCGGTACCGAGAGAAACAGCGAGACTAGTGGCACCACATAATACAGGAGTAGCACGCCCCCGAGGACGAGCGCAACGCTGAGCCAGTCGAACCCGAACGTGCCCGTTCCCGATCGCTTCGAGTGTGAACCTGTCGCCATTCAAATCAGGACAGTGATGTCCGAGACCGTCGACGATAGCTCTCTGTGGGGTCCGCCGATTTGGGATTGAGTCCCGCCGGATTGGTCGGTTGCCTGTCTGATACTCTGGGGCACGTCGCCCGTATAGGCGGGAAATTGATCGCGCAGCAGGAATCCGTACTCTTCGAGATAACTCCCGGTCGTATGGACGTCGAACACGGAAACGGCAGCGTCGCTCATGTGCCGAATGGTCGAGCCGTAACTGATGAGCCCGCCCTGGATTTCCTGGCCGCTCGGCAGTGTGTACGAGGTCGTTGAGTACCAATCCTCGGCATACTGTGGATTACTCAGATTGATCTGGTCCGGCAACTCGATGTACTCGTAATCGCGTTGGACGGCCATGTTGCGGTAGGCGATTGCAGCGTCGATGGAACCAGTCTCGAATTGACTGATCAACGATGTTTCGGGATAGATCTGATCCTGTTGGAGGATCTGTTCTCTGAGACTCGATACGTCGTCGTAGTAGCGTGAGGCGAGTTCGAGCATGAAGAGTGCACGATATCCAAGCGGGTCTTGGTCGGGGTCGGTTCGTCCGATGTTCACGTTCCCGTGGACCATTGGTTCGTACCAACTCTCGGTTCCGGCATCGGTCAGACGGTCCCCGCCATCTGTGTCCGGATTGTACGCGATGACGACCGAATTGCTGGTAAACACGGAGTGCCACGACGGTGAGAGTGGCTCTTCAAAGAGCGCCACGTCGGCGACTGAGACGATATCGGGATCGCGTTGCCCTTCATCGATCATCCGAGCGACGGTTGCAGAGCCGTGTGCCTCGATCTCAACTGGGACATCCACAGCAGGCTTGAGTCCGTTAGCTAGTGCGTTCTGGAGGCTGCCAGCTGCGAGGATGGCAACCGTCGTCGGTTGGCTACGATCTCGACTGCTCCCACTTGTACAGCCTGCAATACCAGCGACGGCCGCCGTGCCAGCAGTCAGGAGAAATCGTCGTCGCGCAGTAGGAGATCCATCAGTCATCCATGCGAGATAGAGAAACGTTTGAGAGAAAAGCTTATCTCAAACACATCTATTTGACTCTATATGACCTCTGCAGAATCGACGACATTGACTGAGCGGCAGGTGGAAGTGCTCGAACTCCGAGAGCAAGGGCAAACACAGCAGGAAGTTGCGGACCGGCTGGGGACAACCGACTCGAATATCAGTGCTATCGAACGAGCGGCAGAACAGAACATCGAAAAAGCTCGTCGAACATTAGAACTCGTCCGGACGATTCGGTCGCCGATCCAGTTTTCTGTCTCTCCGGGGACAAGTTTTGATAAGTTAGTTGCCAGCGTCTATTCACACGCAGACGAAGCTGGTATCAAAATCGCTTACTGTCGTCCAGAACTCTATACCCATCTCTATGGGGTTCTCGAAGAGTGTACGAACCAGAACGAACTGAAGACGACTATTGATGTCGGAATTACTAACGAAGGCGAGGTGAGGGTTTTCACCGAGGATTTCTGAGTGTGGCGTCGGCTCGTAATTCTCAGCGAACTGTTTTTCGACGTATCGCTCAGCGTTCGTACGCTAAGTGGCCCGTGTACGACTCGCCACCGCTGTACGATCGGACCTCGCTCGCTGGGCTGGAATCGGACGTACGTGTCGTATCAGAAACCTGGTTTGACCACGACGAACACGACTCGATAGATCCATCTATCGAATCCTCGTACAACCCCGAATCATTCCGTACGCAGAGCAAACAGGGGATCCCCAGTAGTGCCAGCTGCTCGATAACGAAGTCACATACATACTCAGAATCCACCTCGCGCTGTAACCGACCCCTCCCTACTTCGCTCGGTCTTGCGACCTCGCTCGTTGAGGGAGGGGCTTTGATGTGGGACTCGCCCTCAGTTGTCGCCGGGAAGGAAGGTCGTTCCTCACCCGTACCGAACGACCTTCGGGGTCGGCGCCCCCACCATTCAGGGGCCGGGCTACTGCGGCCCGTGATACCGGCGACGTGTGCGACGGTATCACTGACTACTGATACGGTGGCCCCCGAAAAAACCCCTTCGGATAGCGAGTCTATCAGCGACAACACCGATGTTCGTTTCCCACCGTGTCGGCTTCCTCTCCGGCCTACTCGCTTCGTGCTTCCGACCAGTCGGAAGCCCTCGCTTCTTGAGGCCGGAGGCTCCGCCTCGGAAAATGCTGAACCGATTCGATAGCTGTACGAAAATTCGATGGTTGGACGCGAACGCCTTACTAAGGCTGTCTCAACCCTCTATCTGCAATGGCAGAACGCAACGACCGACACGTCGAAGATAGTGGTCCTGAACCGGGGGGTAGCTAATTATGCGCGTTCCCGCCCCGAAAAACAAACTCGTCGCCTTCACGCTCGTCGGTGCGCTCCTCACAGCTGGTGTCGCCGGGGCCCTTGCGCTGCCCGGTGGCGGCCTCGCGCAGGCTGGCGAGCAACCTAACTCACCAGATACGCCCGCGTCAGACGCCTCACAACAGGTTACTGCGGATGCGCCGACGCCGAATCAGGAGTTCACCCCAGCAGTCCAGACACGGTCCGGATACGAGGACGGAGAACACGAGGAGTATGAAGAGGACGACGAGGAAGAATACGAAAAGGAGCACGAGGACGAAGAACACGAAGAGGACGAGTGACCGAGATGATGGGATCGCTCGCATCGGTCTACGAACGGTTCGGGGACACCTACCGCGAGTTCGAGTGTTGTGACACGATGTTTCGGATTCAGGCGACGGGCGTTCGGGCCGAGGCTGGGGCAACTGCGGCCCGAAAAACGGCTGAATCACTCGAAGCCCAGCTGAACGCCTTCGATGCGGCGAGTGCCGTCAGCCAGCTCAACCGTGAAGGAGAAGTCAGGAACGAACACGTTGCCCGAATCGTTCGCCGTGGAATCGAATACAACGACCGGACCGGTGGGGTGTTCGATATTCACCAGGGACGCGTCGAACAAGGCCTCAAAACGTTCTTGCGTGGTGACAGTGAGACACCACCAACGGAGTTTGATACCGGAACTGTCCGAACCAGCGGATCTCACATCACGACCGACGTCGAACTCGACCTGAATGGCCTCGCCAAAGGATACATCGTGGATCGAACCGCCGAGACGCTCACGGGACTCGGCCGATGCGGGTTCGTCAGTGGTGGAGGGGATATGTCTCCACCGGCGGGACCGGTCGCCATCGAGAGCCCATACGGTGACGACACACCGCTGAAGGTCCTCGACACGGACTGGTACGTCGCAACATCCGGCGGATACCGACGGTCGCGAAACGGTACTGACCACGTCTACGATCCGACCACCGAATCGCTCGGCTCTCGCCATGAATCGGTCACCGTCGTGGCGCGCCGAGACTGTATGGAAGCCGACGCCCTGGCGACGACTCTCGCGGCACTCCCACTTGCCAAGGCAAGCGAATTAGCATCGGAGTGGGAGGGTCTGGAGGCGCTCATCATCCACGATGGTGTCTTTCATACGACAGATGGCTTTGAGACACATGTCCTGGACACATAAGCAACGAATCACCGTCGTGGCGATGGTCGTCTTAGTGGTGGCTGTCCCTGCTCTTTGGCAGATCGGAGACGTGCGTGCCGCCCAAGCGACCGAACAAAAACAAAGCGACCTCGTCGACCAGACCGTTTCGACGCGACAGGCCCCAGCCGATTACGATGGTGACGGCATCAACGACTCCGCGGATAAGTGTCCGACACGACCGGAAAGGAAGAACGGGTTCCGGGACGCTGACGGCTGTCCCGATGTCGTCGAAACGACGGGGGCATCGTGATGGCACAGCTCGTCTGGCTCCTCGACCGAGGTGCCGCACTCGTGACGTATCCGGCGTTGTATCTGGCAGTTCTCACGGGAATCCTCTACAACACGGAGTCGTTTGGAATGCTCCACGAGGCCGCTCAACGAATCCATATCGAACTCTCCGTGTTCGCGATGATCGTCACGTTGCTACATGCGGGACTCGGTGTACTTGATGCGTGGTTCGTCGTCACCGGACAGGTTCCAGCGCCGGCATACTCGATGCCGTACTTTCTCGGCGGCGTCGCCGTAGGTGCGGGGGCACTGCTCATGCTCGTCGTCGCGGTGCTTGGCTTTACTGACGCAAAACGCTTCCATCGCCCCTGGGGCCCACGCGTCGTCCACTCATTCGCATATGCTGGGTTCGCCTTCGGGACAATTCACGCGGCCGCAATCGGGACTGATCTGACGGGACTCATCCGTCCTCTGCTGGGACCCTCAGTGGCGTTTCTCGTGTACGTGCTCCTGTTGCGTCTGTTGGTGCTTCGAGGGATTCCGTCGAACACGACTCCGGGTTAGTAGCTGTCCCAAAGGCCTAGGATACGGTCGACGACTTTGTCTGTGAACGAGCGCCGGTGAACCGTGTAGAGGTAGTTGACGCGATCGGGATCTCTGACTTCGTAGACGACACTTCGGCCGTCGCGTTCTTTCGTGACGAGGTCAGCCTCGGCGAGCTTCGAAAGATGCCACGAGACGGTCGATTGCGCCTTGTCGAGGCGGTCGCTGAGTTCGGTTGTCGAGAGCGGACCGTCCGTGAGAAGATGTGCGAGGATGCGGCGACTGTATTCCCGGCGCAGCGCGTTCATCACTGTTCGATCGGCTTCGTCGAACTCGGCAGCCGGATAGTACCGCGTGTACTTGCCGTCGTCCGAGACGTCGATCAGGTCCTCATCGGCGAGCCACCTGAGCTGGTACTGGAGCGTCCCTTGTGCGTACTCAAGATCGTCGAGGAGCGCGCGAAAGTGAATTCCGGGCGTCCCGGCTATCCGCTGGTAGATTTCCCGCCGAGAGGCCAATTCGAGATCCGAGTCCGACATTGCTCAGTCCCGCGTCAAAGCGACGAAAAACGCCAGGAGGCCACCGAGGATCAGGATTGCACTCCCGTGTTCGAGTAATTCCAGCGTCGCGTACGGGAAGTACGGGAGCAGCGGGTACTCGAGAAACACGATGAGTCCGTAGACGGCGAACATCGCGTACCCGAGCGTAACGATCCACATACGACGATCACGTTCCCGGCGCCATGCGAGGAAGCTGAGTACACTCAGGCCTGCAGCGAGGACGAAGATACCCAGACTAACGTATTGTTCGAGGAGTTGAGCGAGTGGCATACGTTGTACCTGTACACACGGCCGGTGCGACGTGCTCGGCGATCGATACAATTCAATCGAAGGGAGTAGCGGGGAAAACGATTGGCGTTCAACCGTCGAATCCAATCTTATGCATTGAGATGACCGGCCTCAACCAATGGTTCGCTACATTTCTCTTCGAGGAGTTCAGTAGACGCTCAATACTGGCCTCCAAGCAAGAGACCCGACTCTTCAGGTGAGAATACCCATTGTTCCCACGGGGGTTCGTTGTTTGTAACAGCGTGGTCACGTGACTGCGCGCCCTGTGTTCAGCATATTTCGTGAACCGGCCCTTTTTTGAAACACGGAGGTGACACGCCGCGGTCTATTCGAATAGCCGGTTATTCAGCGCCGAGAGGCCCACGTTGAGCAGCAGGAACACGACGAATCCGACAGCAATCCACCCCCATTCCGTGAGGGAGAGGGGAACGACCTCGAAGAAGGTATGCAGTGGTGTGTACAGAACTGCGAGCTGGACGAGGAGTGAGACGCCGATCGCACCGACGAGCCAGGGGTTCGAGCGCAGCGTCTGGTCGTACCGCGAGCGGATGACCTGAATGCGGATCAGCTCGACGACCACGATAAACGTAAACAGGAGCGACTGGGCGCGGAGAAGCGATCCCGTGTGGTCGAGCCCGTAGAAGAACACACCCAACCCGGTCACAGCCAACAGCACGGCGATGGTCAGTATCGACACGAGAACGCGCGTGTTGATTACCCCCTCGTCAGTGGGGCGTGGGGGGCGATCCATGAGTCCGTCCCCGTGCGGGTCAGCGCCCAGCGCGAGCGCGGGCAGCGTGTCCGCGACGAGGTTGATCCAGAGGATCAGGATCGGCGTCAGAATCAGCGCCTGGGACGTCCCGGAGAACAGCCCGGGAAAGAGGAAACTCCCGAGTAACACGCCGAGAAACACCACCAGTACCTCGCCGGTGTTGGTCGAGACGAGATAGTTGACGAACTTGCGGACGTTCTCGAAGATACCCCGGCCTTCGCGAATAGCGTCGCGGATCGTGGCGAAGTTGTCGTCCTGCAGGATCATGTCGGATGCCTGTCGGGCGACGTCAGTGCCGCGCTGTCCCATCGCTACCCCGACGTCCGCCTGCGTGAGAGCCGGCGCGTCGTTGACGCCGTCGCCCGTCATCACGACGTTGTGGCCGTTGTCTTGGAGCGCGCCCAGGATGCGGGCCTTGTGCTCGGGCTCCACCCGGGCGAACACGTCGACGTCTTCGACCGTTCGCGCCAGTTCCTCGTCGGACTGTTCGGAGACCTCGCCGCCCGTGAGGGCACCAGCAGGGTCGAGTCCGATCTGCTCCCCGACGGCCTGCGCGGTAGTGAGATTATCCCCGGTCGCCAGCACCGTCCGGATGCCGGCCGACCGACAGTCCGCGATCGCTTCTTCGACCTCCGCTCTGGGCGGATCGAGCATCCCCTGCAGGCCCAGAAACACCATTCCGTCCTCGATCTGCGCCGCGTCAGCCGAGGCATCCGACACGGGCTTCGAGGCGAATCCCAGCACCCGGAGTGCGTCGGCTGCGAACGACTGCGTCCGGTCGAGGATCGCCTGGCGTTTCTTCTCGGTGAGCTCGGCCACCTCGCCGTCCTCCAGCACGGAGTCGCACCGGTCCAGGACAGTTTCGGGAGCCCCTTTCATGTAGGCCGTCGGCTCCTCGTCTTCGACGATTACGGTCATCCGCCGTCGCTCCGAGGAGAACTGGATCTCCCGAATCCGTTCTCCGGCGGGGTCGATAGCCGCGTCGTCCGCCGCTCGTCGGAGTGCGATTTCGGTCGGCTCACCGCGATACTCGCCGTCGGCCGTCCGTTCGACGTTGTTACAGACGCTTCCACATCGTAACAGCGGCGTCACGTCCGGATCGAACTCCCGGTGGCCGTTAGCAGCGACTCGCTGGTCGTCGTCTCCGCCCACCGGGGTCGCGCTGGACTCGGACAGATCGACGACGGACCCCGAAGCGGAGAGCCGTGTCACCGTCATACGGTTCTCCGTCACTGTGCCCGTCTTGTCGGTGACAATCGTATCGACCGAGCCCAGACTCTCGACGACGGGAAGCCGTCTGACCAGCGCATTCCGGTCGACCATTTCCCGTGCGCCGAGTGCCAGCGTGAACGTCACGACCGCGGGCAACCCCTCCGGGACGCCTGCGACGGCGAGAGTGATGCCGACGAGGACGATCGCTGTCGGTTCCGTCGTCGTGAACAGGAACTGGACGGCGACGACCAGAGCGATCAGCGACACCACGAGCCCACCGATTTGCTTGCCCAGATGTTCGACTTCGGTCTGAAACGGCGTTTGCCGGTCGTCGGCCTCGTCCAGCTGGGTAGCGATCCCACCGACTTCCGTTTCCATACCGGTCTCGACGACGACCGCCGTGCCGCGGCCTTTCACGACGGTCGTGTTCTTGTAGACCATACTGCTGCGCTCGGCAAGCGGCGTCTCCTCGGCGACAGGCTCGGTGTCTTTCGGGACGGGTGCGCTTTCGCCGGTGAGCGGCGACTCGTTCGTCCGTAACTCCTCGGCACTGAGGATTCTGGCGTCGGCCGGTACCGCGTCGCCCTGATCGAGATGGACGATGTCCCCGGGGACGACCTGTTCCGCGTCGATCGCCCGCTTCTCTCCGTCACGGAAAACGGTTGCTTCCGGGGTTGCGAGTTCACGGAGTGCCTCGATAGACCGGGTAGCCTGGTAATCCTGGACGAATCCGAACACGCCGTTAGCGACGATGATGATTGCAATGAACACCGCTTCGGCGTAACTCGGTTCACCGCCGGGAATGAGCCCGGTGCCCAGTGACAGGAGCGCCGCCACGGTGAGGAGATAGATGAGGGGATTCCGAAACTGCGAGAGGAGAAGCGCGAGGGGTGACGTCTGTTCGGCCTCCTGAATGTCGTTCGTGCCGTACTCCGACAGTCGTCGGTCCGCCTCGTCGGAGGACAGCCCGTCCCGCGCTGTCTCCAGCGCGGAGAGTGTCTCGTCTGTCGGTGTCGCGTGCCAGGGTTCAGATGGAGTCGTCTCCGGGTTAGAGGGGGTCATACTGGGAAGCTGGTTCGATCATGGCCGCCGGACGCCGAACGATTCGACTTCGAAGTTGGGCGCGTCCAGTATCCGGGACACGATAGCTTAAATGAAACCACAGATGACGGACTCAAAAGCCTCTCGAAGTCCGGTCATATTTGCAGCGGAATGTCCACGACAATGGCGGAGTGTGTGCCCCGTACCAGCGCCGATCTACCGTGCATCACGCCCGGTCAGTGGTGGGAGTCCCCGGGTCGCTCCCGTCGGTCTTTCGCTCACGAAAGCGGAATCCGGACTGGCTACGATCACTCCCAGTCGTAGCCGTACCGTTCGGTCCGGAGCGTTGCCGCGACCAGCTCCGGATGGTCGAGCGCCGTCTCCATCGCAGCCTCGAGAACGTCCGTCTTGGTCACCTCTTCGCCTAAATCTCCCTCGACGGCATCTTTGAGTTCGGGAATACGCGCTTCGTTGTAGTCCCGGAGGTAGACGGGTCGCTGGGACCGGTGTTCCTTGACCGCGTCCCGTTTGTAGATGTACGGGAGCGTCTGTGAAAACGACTTTGCGGCGGGTTCGTCGTCATCGTCAGGTTCCGTCGCTGGGGTCGCAGCCCCCTGTGCGTTCACCGGGGATTCGGATGCGGGCGGGTCCTGCGTCGAACGGCCCACTTCGGAGTCCGAATCCGGCTCGTCTTCGTCCGAGTCCTCCGCGAACGGGTCGTCCGTCGATCCTTGCTTCATGCCGGCACCTCCTTCTGCCGGCGGATGTACTCGGCTAGCTCGTCGAACTTCTCAAGCGTGTCGAGTTCGTGGTCGCGGTCCCTGTCGCGGTGCTCGTCGATATAGCGAAATGCGGTACATTGCTGGTGCCAGCAGCCCTCAAGTAACGACGAGCGCTTCCTGAACGTGACGGGCACCGCCCAGCCTTCGTCCCTGAGTTCGCCCAAGAACTGTTCTTGTGTGTTGAGTCCCTCGTACCGGTTGGGCACGATCGCCAGCACGCCCACCTCGATGTCCAGGTTCTCTTCCAGTCCGCCGACGATGTCATCGAGTCCCTGCACGGACTCGTAACCCTTCCCGCTCGGCTCGAAGGGGATTACGAGGTGGCGAGTGGCGTGAATCGCGTTGTGGAGTTTGATGTCCGGACTGGCCGGCGGATCGATGATGAGCGTATCGTACGCCTCGTTGACGCCGGCCCCACGGAGGACGCGCAGGAGTTGCTTGTTCGGATTGAACGATTCCCCGAAGTCGGAGGCCTCCTCTGCCCGCCGCTGAAGGTGTTTCGACGCGTATTCGAGGATATTGTGTGCGGGGATAATGTCCATGCCCTCGCTCGTTTTCACGAGGTCCTCGAACGGGCCTCGGGGCCGGTCGATCATGTGCCTGAGGAGGCTATCTGCCTCCTTGTCGTTTCGATCCCCCGCGACGTCGAGGAGGTGCGAAAGCGAGGCCTCCTGCGTGTCGAGATCGATGAGTAAGACGTCATTGCCGGCTCGTTCCTCGGCTTTGGCTAGGTTTGCCGCGAGGGTCGTCTTCCCGACGCCACCCGCCTCGCTGTAAACAGTGTATGCCAGCATACCCGATAGGTGGCCCCGGTGTCAAATAAAGCTAAGTCAGACAACTTAGCTAAGTTAGCCAGCTAAGTGAGCTAGCTAAGTCAGTCAACTGAGTTAGTTAGCTAAGAAAGTCAGCTGAGCTAGAAAGCTGGGTTAGTTGGGTAAGTCAAGTAAATAAGCTAGTTAGCTGAGTTGTTCAAGTGAGTAGGCTGAGTCAGTCAGCTAAGTTAATTAGCCGAGTTATTCGAGTGAGTTCGTTGACTGGGCCAGTCAGACGAGCGACCTGACGGGCTCAGACGACTGTGGAGTTTCACCAAGCCGTTTCAAGCGGCTCAGTTTGGTGCCCTCCACGGGCTCAGGCCGTGACATCCGGCTACCGATGACCGGCCTGACGAAACAGACCCGGGGGTTCCAACTCGCGCTCAGAGGGAACCGGCAGCGTACCGGTGAACCGCTCGGTATCTCTCTCGGCATGATCGATGAAAAGGAGGGGGCGACGGTCGTCGTGCCGATCATCACGACAGCACCCCGCGTGCGGGTGAAGACGCGACCAGGCTTTGCACTTGCCGAGGAAGGACACTGTGACCAGCCCGTCGAGAGAGGAAGAAATCATCGAGACAGGACGTAACCGACCCCTCCCTACTTCGCTCGGTCTTGCGACCTCGCTCGTTGAGGGAGGGGCTTTGATGTGGGACTCGCCCTCAGTTGTCGCCGGGAAGGAAGGTCGTTCCTCACCCGTACCGAACGACCTTCGGGGTCGGCGCCCCCACCATTCAGGGGCCGGGCTACTGCGGCCCGTGATACCGGCGACGTGTGCGACGGTATCACTGACTACTGATACGGTGGCCCCCGAAAAAACCCCTTCGGATAGCGAGTCTATCAGCGACAACACCGATGTTCGTTTCCCACCGTGTCGGCTTCCTCTCCGGCCTACTCGCTTCGTGCTTCCGACCAGTCGGAAGCCCTCGCTCCTTGGGGGCCGAGGCTCCGCCTCGGAAAATGCTGAAGAAGGTCAAGTATGAAGACAGGTGGTTGCTCGTCTCGATATATCCTGCACTGTAACTGTATCGAGATCGTAGATTTATGTAATGAGTCAGCCACAAGATCTCCAGGAACTCCTCGAGGAGGGCAGTGAGATCAACATCGTCTGCCACAACAACCCCGACCCGGATTGTCTCGCGAGCGCACTCGCACTGGGGCGAATCGCAGCTACGGCTGGCATCGACGAACAGCAGATCCTCTATAGCGGGGATATTTCTCACCAGCAGAACCGGGCGTTCGTCAATCTCCTCGATGTCGATCTCCAACCGTTCGATCCCGAAACCGTACAGAATCGCAAACCGGACTCGTTGCTCGCACTCGTCGACCACTCCATCCCGGGTGAGAACAACACGGTACCACCCGATGCGGACATCGATATCGTGATCGACCATCACCCTGCCGAAGATATCGACGCTCGGTTCGTCGATCATCGCCCGGACCTCGGAGCGGCTGCGACGATCCTGACGGAGTACGTGCGCACCCTCGATGTCGACCTCGAGACGGATCTCGCGACAGCACTCCTGTTTGCCATCCGTTCGGATACGCTCGACTTCCTCCGTGGAGCGACCCGCGAGGACTACGATGCGGCAGGGCATCTTCACGAAACCGCGGATCCGGACCTGATCCAGCAGCTATCGACGCCGTCAGTGTCTGGGGGCACCCTCGACGCGATTTCGACCGCGATCGACAATCGGCGGATAAACGGAGCGGTCCTCATCTCCCACGTCGGCCGGACCTCCGAACGGGATGCGCTCCCCCAGGCCGTCGATTACCTCGTGAGACTGGAAGGCGTGCAAACTGCCATCGTGTTCGGACTCGTCAACGGCAGTATCCAGATCAGCGCTCGGTCACCGGATGCACGAGTGAACGTCGGAAGGGTACTGAACGAGGCGTTCGAAGACGTCGGGAGTGGCGGTGGGCATCAGGACGTCGCGGGCGGTGAAATCCCGCTCGGTATCTTCGCTGACTACACGTCCGACGACGCACAGTTGCTCGATATGGTCGAACAGATCGTTACCGCACGCCTGTTTGCGGAACTCAATCTGTCCGAAAAAAATGGAGAATAGCACGAACGACCAGTCGTCGCGTCGCGGTCGGTATCGTCCTGTTCACCGCACTCCAAGCAGGTCCGGTCGTATCGGCCTTCGACCGCACCCCCACGGTCAAAGGGGGGTCTCGGTTGGCAATACGGAGAGCAGATTCACTGGTCCGATTCTTTCCAATCGTCCGTGTCTCCCTCGCGAAATTCGCCCTTCGCATGGCGCTCCCGGGGCCAGAAGGCAACAGTCAGCAGTGCAACGTGGAACATACCAACGACTGCGACTACGATGCTGCCGGGGAGACGGCAGATCCCGGCGGCTGGTAGCCAGTCTTGGCGCGGTGTGACCGACGAAATCCTGAAGACCCACGCAACGAGTAACACACCGAGCAGGGCGAGATACACGCGCTTCAGCCGGTTTGCGACCGCTTCGGCGTACGAGACTTTGAGCGTCGGGTGCCGGTAGTCCAGGCTCAGGTCTACCCGCCAGTCGCGGCTTTCCACACCCTCGGACGGGTCGAGGGCGTTTGCAAACAGGTTCTCCCGGAGGAGTCGAACGCGCTAGCGAAAGAGGTCGTAGTCTCGATACCGTCGCGCTTCGATGCCCAGAAAGATGGTGGCGACGACGACGCCAACTACTATGATGAAGTGAGGGTTGTCGGGACTCGAAAATGCCCACGTCAGAATCGCCGCCAGCAGGGTGACCGCCCACGTCGTCTGGTCGAGGCGCTGGCGCCACGTCCCTACTCGGTCTATCTCTCCGCGGTGGGCGTGGGCCATCGCCGAACCGAGCCCCGCGCTGTCGTCGACCATTTTTTCGACCGATCTCCCGCTGGTCCGTCGTCGTCGGATCGACCTCGACGTCCGTCGAGTCGGCCATAGCGGAGTGACGGCGTCTCGTTTCATAAGCGGCGACGGTACCGGCGTGAGAAGTTCATTCAATTGAGTGCTTTCCGGCACAAAGTGGTATCTATACCGCCTGTGTCGAGTACCATCTCGATACAGTGAGAGAACCCTGCCGCTCAACGTGTGTGGCAATCGCGTACAATAGCCTTATCGAAATCTTCGGTTGGGCACAGGTTCCGTGATACCTACTGAACATACCCTGCTGTCTGTAACAGTCTATCCGTCGTGCGTCACTGAGGTTCGACTCGACTCGTCCCGAGCTCAGGGAAACAGCAGTATCTGCTATTGGCAGGCGGACCAGTGCAAGATGCGGGGCGCGACTGCAGCACCAGTTCCGTTGAATCCAAAGCTGCCATGACACGAGCCGAAAGGGGGCTGACCGAAGAACATTCAGCTGACCTCGTTGCACCACGACAGACCGCCGACGCAGGTCCTGACAACCGCGCGAGCAGATCACGCGTATGTTCGGACTTTTGGGAAAGGTACGTGTTCAGTGGAACTGACCACGGAAGAACCGGAACGGACGGCGTCACTCGACAGGGTCGCCGTGGGATTTCCGAAGTTCGACCTTGCGGATCTTGCCCGTGGAGGTCTCGGGAAGGTCGTCGACGAGCTCGACGACGGTCGGGCACTTGAAGTGTGCGAGATTGTCGCGGGCGAACTCGATGACTCCCTCCTCGGTGAGGTCGGCGCCGCCGGCGGGCACGACGATTGCTTTGGGCGTCTCGCCCCACTTCTCGTGGGGGACGCCGATCACGGCGACGCGCTCGATGTCGGGGTGGTCGTAGAGGGCGTCCTCGACCTCGACGCTGGAGATATTCTCACCGCCGCTGATGATGACGTCTTTCTTGCGGTCTTTGATGCTGATCATCCCACGCTGGTCGATGGTTGCGATGTCCCCGGTGTGGAACCACCCCTCGACGCGGTCGGTGAACGCCTCGCGGGTCTGGTCGGGCTTCTCCCAGTAGCGGTCCATTATCTGGTTGCCGCGGACGACGATCTCGCCCATCGCCTCGTCGTCACGGGGGACATCCTCGCCATGCTGGTCGACGACGCGCAGTTCCGTCCCGAGCATGGCGTGCCCCTGGCGGGTCTTGATGGCGAAGCGGCCCTCGCTCGCGATCCGGCGTGGCGAGTTGCTTGTCGTGATGAGCGGACCCGTCTCCGTGAGGCCGTAGACGTGCAGGATGTCCCAGCCGAGTTCGTCCTCGACAGTCCGAATCGTCGCTTCGGGCGGCGGGCTGGCGGCGGTGGCGATCCTGACCGGCTTCTCGCCCGTGGCGGCGACGTCGGTGTTCCGGTAGTGGTCGATGAGGCTGTCGAGCACCGTCGGCGCGCCACAGAGGTAGGTTACGTCGTGGTCGTGAATCCGCTCGAAGGCACCGGCGGCGTCGAAGTGGCGCTGACAGACGTGTTTCCCACCGACGCCCGTGATGACGTAGGGGTAGCCCCAGCCGTTGACGTGGAACATCGGCAGCGTCCACAGGTAGGCGTCGTCGTCCGTGATCTCGGTGTGGTGAGCGGTGATTAGCGCGTGGTAGTGTTCGGTGCGGTGTGTCCGGACCACGCCCTTGGGGTCGCCGGTCGTCCCGCTCGTGTAGTTGATCGTCGCGGGATCGTCCTCGGAGATGTCGGGGCGCTCGACCCCGTCCGGGTCGGCTCCCGCCAAGAGCGTCTCGTAGTCGAGCCAGTCACCGTCGACGCCCTCGGCCGGGTTCGCGACGAACGTCTCGGCGGACACGGCGTCGCGGACCGCCTCAACCTTGCCCGCGTACTCGTAGTCGGCGACGACCGCTTTCGCCCCGCAGTCGTCGAGGATGTACTCGTAGTCGCTCTCGACCAGGCGATAGTTACACGGGACCGAGACGGCCCCGAGTTCGTTGATCGCGAACAACGTCTCCAGAAACCAGTGTGTGTTCGGTGCGAGGAGCGCTACGCGGTCGCCCCCCTCGATACCGAGAGCAGAGAGTGCCGCAGCCGCGCGGTCGACCCGCTCGCCGAACTCGGCGTAGGTGTACTCGGTGCCGTCGTGGGCGACCACGCCGACGGCGTCGCCGTAGATGTCGACTCCCCTGTCGAGGAAGTCGAGCGTTGTCATCTGTCGATGCATAGTATGCCAAGACCCAACTACGAAGGATAAAGCTCTTACCCCACTGGGGGTCGAACACGCGACCGTCGCCCGCTGGGGCTTCATGGGACTGGATGCCGGCGGTTTCCGGCTCCATCAGAACCGGTATGCGAACGGTACCACGTCAAGAACTGGGCCGGTATCCCGACGTGAGGTGACGAGTCGGGAACCTGTCTCCGCTTTTGTCACTGGCCCGCGGACCCCTCGTAGCTGTCGGCGTCGGTACCAGTCGGCGGTGATGTGCGCTCGGAGTCGCCTCCCGAGGTCGCCGACCTGGTGGTTCGACCGCTCCATACCGTCTCGATTTCGTGATGCTCGACCCATTCAGTCCGGCGGAGTTACGGGTCTGCCAGGTGATTCTCCAGGCCGGCCACGACTGGGTCGAACATCTCCGTTACTCCCTGGTCCTGTTGGAGTTCCGGCTGCCACTCCTCGGGCGTCAGAACGCCACCCAGTTCGTGGACGGTGGCGGTGTCGACACCACGGTACTGACACACTGCCCAGATCGCCGCGGATTCCATGTCCAGCGTGACGACGCCGTCGTCGCCGTACGCGCTGATCTCGGGGACCGTTTCCCGGTAGAAGGCGCTCGTCGTCCACGTCCGCCCCCGGAACGTGTCGAACCCCCCATCCGAGAGCGCGTCGTCCAGACCGTCGACGAGCGACGCTGTCGGTGTCACAGCCACCTCCTCGGGGATGTAGTGATAGGAGACCCCCTCGTCTCTGATGACCCCGGTGGGGAGAATCGCCGCGTCGGGTGGGATGTCCGTCTGCAGTCCCGCGGCACCACCCAACAGCAGAACGGCCTCGGCGCCCGCTGCGATGCAGTTCTCGGTGACCATCGCCGAGATCGGCGCACCGGTCCCCCACTCGTGGACGGGGACGTACCCGACCGTCTCAGACACCGGGTACAGCTGCTGTGACCGGACGATATCGACCGGCGAGTCGGCCCGCGGTTCGACGTACGCCGTCAGCTTGGGCTGGTAGCCGAGAATAACGGCTGGTGGGACCTCCGGCAGCCCCTCTCTCCCCATCCCGACCACCTCTGTCGGTGAGAAAACTGCGTCAGCGCCGTATTTGTCCTCGTAGTTCGGAATCACGACCCCGTCTTCGCTTCGACCCTTCAAAACCTTTCATTGCTTTCGTGATACAGTTCCGGTTCCCCGAGATTCTGGAAATCGAGCATATCGATCCTCGCGATCTCGAGTAGGTCACGGCGGGTCGTGCGAGATAGAGCCTCTATATTCAGCAGTTACTAATTTGACTGGTCAAGATATATTGGCCTTCAATTCCCGCAAGCGGCGTTCTCGGAGTGGATGACAGACGATTACGATGAGTCGAACGAATGGGCCCAGCAGCATCGACAATCGTTGACCACACGGCACACACACGAGGATGTTCTCACCGACCGGGAGTTCGAATTACTGCTGGAAGCGTGTAGTTCGCTGCCCGAACCGCGGGATTTGCAGGCGCGGTTTGTCTGTCTGGCTGCTGGTCGGCTTGGATTGCGTGCTGGTGAGATTGCACACTTCCGTGCCGAGTGGCTCGATTGGGATCGGATGTTGCTCCGCATTCCCCAATATGAATCCTGCGAGTGCGGCTACTGTCGCCGGCAAGCATCCCAGGAGACAACGCACAATGAGGACCTCACGCAGGAAGAAGCGATGGAGGCTCGGTGGCACCCGAAGACGGTCGCCTCTGCTCGGTCGATCCCTGTTGATCTCTCGCTCCGGGTAGAGCTGTGTCTGGAACGGTTCACCGACGAGTACGACGCATTTCCACGGTCACGCACCGCTGTCAACAGACGCGTGACGGCTGCTGCCGAGGCCGCAGATATCGACGGTCGAGTGTATCCACATTGTCTCCGTGCGACCGCTGCCAGCTACCACGCCTATCAGGGCGTCGCGCCGGTTCCACTCCAAGCGCTCATGGGCTGGAGCGACCTAGCGACAGCACAGAAGTATATCCGCATCTCCGGGAGAGCCACAGCAGATGCTCTTCGGCAGGTCCATCACCGATGAGGGCAGTCTACTATCTATCAGGTTTCATCGTGGGTACTGAACGGACAGTTCGTGCACCGATCTGAGTCTGATAGCTGCCAGACCTGATTATTCAGCAACTGTTGAATATAGAGGGTCTATTCACCGATGGTCTCAACACCAGTAATCTTGAACCGCGCTCCACCAGTTTCGCTGTTGGCGACAGAGATGTCCCAGCCGTGCGCCTCGGCAATCTCCTGCACGATGCTGAGCCCGAAGCCGGTGCCGTCGTCTATCGTCGAATACCCGGCGTCAAACACCTCGTCGCGCTCGCCTTCGGGGATACCGGAGCCGTCGTCAGCGACATAGAAGCCCTGGCCATCTACTAGGTTGCCGACTGTCACCGTGACGGTCTCACCGCCGTGTTCGACCGCGTTCCGGAACAGGTTCTCCAGCAGTTGTTTCAGTCGGCTCGAATCGGCGTGGATCACCTGCTCGGTCTCAGTCACGAGTGTTGCCTCGTCTATCTCGACGTTCCGCCAGCAGTCGTCAATCGTGTCCGCGAGATCGACCGCTTCCAGTTCATCTACTTGTTCGCCCTCTTGTGCGAGCGTCAAGACATCGTCGATGAGTGCGTCCATCCGGTCGTGGGCTTGCGCTACGTCGTCGAGATGGTCGCTGTCGCACTCTGACTGTGCCAGTTCCAAGCGTGTCGTCGCCACGTTCAACGGGCTGCGAAGATCGTGAGAGATGATGCTGGCAAACTCGTCGAGTCTGTCGCGCTCACGCTGGAGTTGCTGTCGCTGTTCAACGTGGTCGAGCGCAACTTCAACATTCGCTGCGAATACGTCCGCGAGTGCTTCATCGGTCGCGTCGAAAACGTCCGATTCCGGTGCCGAGAGGATGAACACACCGTAACCGCCGAGCGGAAGGATGTATTCACTGCGAAACGGTGTCTCGGGGTCGAACGTCTCGTCTGCCTCGCGCACATCCGCAGGGCCCTGAGTTTCACCCGTTCGGTATGTCTGCCCCGCCAGACTGTCATCGATGGGGAGTGCGGGCGGCGAGCCATCAAGCAGGTTTTCGGTCTTATCCGCCCATGCGACGGGCGCGAGCGCGTCCGCCTCCGCGTTGTAGCGATGGATCCCGTTCATCGGCTGATCCAGCACCCGCGTAGCCGTCTCGGACGCACGTGTCGCCACCTCCTCGGTGGTCGTTGCCGTCATCAGGTCGCGTGTCGCACTGTGTAACTCTTCAAGAGCATCTTCGTGTTCTTCGCGCTCAGTGATATCGCGGACAACACAGATTATCCCCCCGTCGTCGGTTGCTGTAAGCGACAACTCCTGCGGGAACGTGCTCCCGTCCTTGCAGCGTCCGGTCACTTCCCCGCGCCAGCTTCCCTCCTCGGACAGTGCCGGGATAATGTCTTTCTCGAAGCGCTCAATTTCCTCGTCGTCGTAGCACATCCGCCACGTCTCGCCGAGAAAGACTTCTGGGTCGTCATACCCGTAGATGTCGGCGTGAGCCTCGTTGACGTAGACATACTCCTCGTCATCGTTGAGGAGTGCCATCCCGTCTATCGCTGTATCCATCGCTTTCGCGCGGGTGGTCAGTTCCTGCTCTCGTTGCTTGCGGTCAGTGATATCGCGGTACAGCCAGAGGTTTGCCTCACCGTCGGGCAGACTGTACGGTACGTAATCGCGCTCGAGCACGCGACCGTCAGCAAGGGCAAGTTCCCCGTTGTAAACGGGCTCCCGCTGTTCGATGCGGGTGCGTATGCCATCGATGAATCCCTCGGGATCAGCAAACAGATCCTGGAGTTCTTCAGCTGCCGCGTCGCAATCTCGTCCAATGAGGTCGTCGCTGTCGAGCGGGACGCCGAGGGTTTTTCCCAACTGGTCGTTCGCCATAAGCACGTCGCGCTCGGTATTTTCGACAAGCACGCCCATCGGAAGGTGTTCGACGACCGTCCGAAGAACAGTGTGTGTCTGCTCAAGTTCCTGTTGGCGCTCTTGGCGCTCGGTCATATCCCGGACAGTACAGACAAGTTCGCCATGCTCGGTCGTGGCTACCCGGTGGTCTTCGCGGAAGGTGCTCCCATCGGCCCGGAGCCCAGTCGTCGTCCCGTGCCAGAATCCCGTGTCTTTGACCTCTGGGAGGATCGTCTGGCGTGCGGTTTCGACCTCGTCTGCGGGGTAGATCAACTCCCAGTGTTCGCCGACCATCTCGTCAGGGTCGTAGCCGTACAGATCGGCATACGCCTCGTTGACGTAGAGAAACTGGTCGTCTTCATTGAGGATGCTGATCCCCTCGTGAGCGGTTTCGATGGCCTCAAGATGTCGCTGCCGAGCACGTTCGCTCTGTCGTTTTTCAACAGCGTTGCGAATCCGGTTAGCAAGGACAGTATATTGCTCGGTGCCGGACCCCTTCTGGAGGTAGTCCGTGATGCCCGCCGAAATCGCATCGCTGGCGACTTCCTCACTTCCCTTCCCGGTGAACAGGATGAACGGTAGGTTAGGGTGGTTTTCGCGGAGGGTTTCGAGGAACTCGATGCCGTTCTGACCGGGCATCTGATAGTCGCTCACGATGCAGTCGAACTCGTCCGTAGCGTCCGCCAGTCGTTCCGACCCTTCACTGGCACTCGTTGCGGTTTCGACGGTAATCCGCTCATCCTCGCGTTCGAGCATATCGGCCGCTAAATCTGCGAAATCCGGATCGTCATCGACGTGAAGGACGGAGATACTCGATGGTTCGTTCACGATGTTGGGGAATTGAAAATTGCGCATCATAAAGTTGAAGCACTGATTCTCAGACGAAATAATACGAAGAGATAGTGGTCCTATCAGGAGATATCATTCGCTGGCAGTGACTCTCGAACTGAGGCGTAATAGCTTGCATACAGCCACGTCTCCGGTAGTCGATACGAACGTCAATCACCCGGACGTGCAAGATATGCGCCCTGTATTTTGCAATTGCCCCACTGTCATCTACTTGATGACTGGTTCTCCAAATTAGGCAAGAGCCGTCATTGTTGAAGACGGCCAATCTCGTCTCGGACGATAGCTCGGATCTCTTCCTCCGGCAGGTCGTGTTCTGTCGGGACCTCCAGCTCTGGGAGCGGCTCCAGTTCCTCGACGGCAGCCTGGAGGCGACCATCCTCCGCCTCGGCGTGGAAATAGAGATTGCGA
This sequence comes from Halorientalis marina, assembly GCF_023028345.1. GTDB lineage: Archaea > Halobacteriota > Halobacteria > Halobacteriales > Haloarculaceae > Halorientalis > Halorientalis marina. The sequence continues at coordinate 387,979 of NZ_CP095488.1, forward strand.
CGGTCGTCATGGAGGTTCCGCAGCGTCGACTCGGCAATCGGGATTCCATCGGCGGCTTCGGCGTAGGTGGAGTCCCGTTCGACGCGTTCGAGGGCCCGCCGGACTGTCAGGAACTCGTCTGCATCGACCTGGAGGTATCCACCCTCAACCGCGAAGCCAGCTGGTGGCCGTCCGGTCCATTGACCAGCAGTCTGTGCGGCGTCGATGCCGGACTGCATCCGCCGGAGTTTCTGTTTGTGCTCGACGCGTGCGAGGTCGCCCATCACGCCGGCGATAAGCTGACTGACTGCACGGTCGACGAGGTCGTCGTCGAGGCTGATCTCCAGGCCGACCTCCAGATCGCGGACGCCGGTTTCGTTGGTGAGGCAGAACTCCAAGAACTCGTGTATCTCGCCAGCGCCGAGGCGAGACAGCCGTGAGAGTTCGTGTACCACGACGACATCTAGGACGTCACTCTCGATATCCTCGCGAAGACGCTGGTACTCCTCGCCCCAACCTGTGTCAGTGCCGCTGATGATGTCGGCGTATGCGTCTACCTCCGGGTCGTCGTAGTTCTCCTTGACGAATTCCTGGAGCTCGTCGAGTTGTCGTTGTGGATCCTGATCGGCTGTGGAAACACGGGCGTAGATCCCGATATCAGACATACTTCGTTTGAACGTTAGCAGGGGTATGATTCCAATCGCTGTTCATTGTGGGGTAATGCTGTGTCATTCAGAACGCTCACGCGTGTACCACTCTGCTATTTGTTCGAGGAGAATACCTGCATCGATGAATTCGGCTCGCTCGTATCCGAAGTCACTGAGTATCTTGTCGAAGCAGGTACCAGCCGCCTCGTCAGAAGTCACGATACCGATATCTGTCGCGGTCCCCCGCTCGAGAGAGTCCGCGGCGACGGACACCAGCTTGATATCCGTTTCTTCGATCTGATCAGGGGTTCGGTTTGTGCGATCGGCAATACATTTGTGTGTTGCTGTTTCGATTTCCATGTGGGGAACGACGTAGTCTTCTGGTACCTGGATCAGGCGTGCCCAGTCCTCTGAGAGAGCACGTTCTAACGTCCGATGGCGCGCATATTGTCGGTCGATAGTACTGAGTTCGTCTGCAACGGCTGGGTGGATCAGGAGTGTCCACTGTTCCCGGTTGAAAAACGCCGAAAGTGCGTCGCTCCGCTCGCGCTGGGGTGTTCCTGCTTCGATGAACAGATTTGCGTCTGCGAGGTATGTCGTCGTCGGTGACAGCTCAACCATCGCGTGTCACCGGTCTGCGTTCGTCTCTGTCTGGGTCTGGTTCGTCTGTTCGTCGCTCTGTTCGGCTGGTTCGATGACGATGCGGGTCGTCTCGTCGTATTGCACTTCGACCGGACCGTCGTCTGCTGTCGGGGGGCCTGCTTCGCTGGCGTCGCGAATCGATTCATAATATGGATCCACATCACGCATCGTCTCGATCGTCTCTTTCAGGGCGACGAGAATCGTGATACCAATCACCGCAGGGAGATCGAGTTCGCGGGCGGCCAGGCGTTCGGACATGCGGCCGTCGAGGTACGGTTTGACGTATTCGACGACGCGAATGAGTTTGTCGACACCGTGCTCGTTGACGAACGCCTTGACGTCCTCATCGACGACTTGCTGGCCGACAGCTGCGAGTGTTGTCGGTGTCAGTGTCGTAATCTCACCCTGTGACAGCACGCCCAACTGAAAGGGGTTGGCTCGATAGCGGCGCTGTCGGCCGTCTTCCTTGGTCGTTACAAGTGGCGTCTCCCGAAGATCGGCGAGAGCATCGTAGACTGTTGACTCGGGAATGCCGGACGAATCAACCAGATCTTGAGTTGTAGTCCACTCTCCGTGTTTCAGAAGCTCTGTGTAGAGATAGGCGAGGCGCTCATCGTCCAAAAGACGGAGGACGCTCCCCATCAGTTCTGTCGTATCCCCGGTGGCGGGATGAGCTGATCGACCTGCCATCACATATTCTATACTCTCTGGAATGTAGAAAGGGTTCCGGTGATTAATACGGACATCACACCCCGTTTTGGCCGGTCCTTCTTGCGGAGGTGGCTCGATATATAAAATACACCGGCTTTCTGCGGGGACGCAGAAAGCACTACCTTTTCACTCGTATTTCGAGAAGTATTCTACTGGAGAGTGGCGCAAATTGAGCCACACTTTGCTGTTTACTGATACAACGGACTGCCAACTCCGATTTGAGAGGAAACCGGTGGAGTCGCTCTCGAAAATGACGGTGGCCGACTTTGCTACGTAGTCGGGAAGACAACGCTGATGAACGCCCGCAGCGTCGTCTGCCCTCCGTCGGTTTGGACTGTCACATTCTGAATCTACTATACTGAAAGCCAGAAGTTCGTGAAGAGGTAGGTCGATGGTAGAACTGTTTCAACAGCGCTAAGCCGGGAACTCGCTGGCGGAATATCCGATTACTTTTGGCATCCAGTATAGTGGTCCGAACGGGACTCCGTCACTATATCCGTTCATAACGTGTGGGGCCGAGACAATACAAACAGTCGATACGTTCTGAGCGGTGTGCTGAATACACAGCGCGTGTGTAGCATAGTAAACATTGCAACCCTGTGAACGCCAACAGTTGTGTAGAAGTTCGAGAAGATAGCGACTCGATGAATCCACATTCGGTGGTGCTCATTCGACCGCCGAGGACAGTTCGAGTTCAAGTGCGTTCGCAGCGCCGGAGACGATGTCCGGGACTGTCTTCGAGAATTGCTCTCCACGCAGCCGGTTCTTCGGTCCGGAGACGACCAGTGCACCGACCTGCCCGTCGGGTGACGAGACCGGGCTGGCGACCGCCCGGAACCCCGTGATCGACTCCTCGTCGTTGAACGCGACGCCCTCGGCCCGTGCGGACTCGATCTCCCTGAACAGGTCCTCGGGGCTGGTGATTGTATTTTCGGTCCGTTCAGGCAACCCGTGCTGATCGATGACTGCCTGCGTCCTTTCGCGAGGTAACCGTGAGAGAATTGCCTTCCCGGCAGCGGTATCGTGGAGGGAGATCCGAGCGCCGAGTTCCTTGTAGGGCTGGACGGCCAATTCGCCCTTCGCTTTTCGCAGGCAGACACCGCGTCCGTGCTCCTCGGCGACCAGCCAAGCGATTTCGTTCGTCCGTTCTGCCATCTGCTCGAGAAACTGCTTCGAATCCTCGTAAAACGGGTTCATCCGCTGCGCCCGCGCCCCGTGGGTAAACAGTCGTAGCCCTAGCGTGTACTGGGTATCGTCTTTCCGCAGATACTCCTGTTCGACGAGTGTCGAGAGATGGGCGTGGAGCGTGCTCCGGTGCATGTCCAGGGCGTCGGCTAGTTTAGTCAGCGAGGCGTTCTCCAGCTCGCTCACCGTCTCGAGGATACGAACGGTCGTTTCGGCGGTTTTGACCGTTCGATGGCCCGCGTCGTCGTCGCCCATACTGATAACCGAGCGGCTTCGGGTCTATATAGGTCATGGTGCCCTGATCGATGATGTGGGGAGAGATGTTCGGGCGCCACGATTGGCTCGACAGTTGTCCCAGCGGAAATTCTACGCTTGACCTGTTTCGATATACCAAACAAACCGGACGTAATGTTGCCGACAGGGGCACGTCCGAACGACCCGTCCAATCGTCGGACGAACCGAACGTCCACTCCTCACAGTGCCATATCTCTCGCCGATAGGACGGGACCACTGCCCGACGGACATCCGCGTCAGGGCACGGCGGCGACCGACGATTCTGAGGCCGTTTTGGTTATTACAAACCGTCTCGCGGTGGTTTCGGCCCATCAGAGTGGGTGGTCTGACCGGCACTGGAGACGGAGACGGGACTCTCACAGCCTGAAGCGCGCTTTTTACCCGGTCCATAGAGATATCAGACTACAATCGGAGCGGTGGTAATCGCGGTGGATGGTTTCGGTAATTAGGTATAAATTCTACAATCATCGAATATTGTGCTGTAAAAGATGAAACAATCAATTTTTTATACAGGGTGTTAGTAAAGTGTTGTATGGTTCGACCAGAGACACTTCCTGAGACGGGAACAGTACAGAACTACGTCGGCGGGGACTGGCAGACGCCAAGCGGGAACGACGGTCAGGACATCATCAACCCAGCAACTTCGGAAAAGCTCGCTCACGTCGCATTCAGTTCGGCAGACGACATTGACAGAGCGGTCCGTACAGCTACCGAGGCGTTCGAGGAGTGGTCGGGTCGTCCGGTCGAAGAACGGATTCAGCCGCTCTTTGAGCTGAAACAGCTACTGGAGGCCCATCAGGACGAACTCGCCGAACTGCTCGTCCAGGAACACGGCAAAACGCGGGCCGAAGCGAAGGGGGAACTCCGGCGCGGTATCGAGAACGTCGAGGTGGCCTGCGGTATCCCGACGATGATGCAAAGCGGGACGTTGCTAAACGCAGCACCCGAGATAGACGAGAGTGCCGTCCGCAAGCCGCTAGGTGTCTTCGCCGCGGTCACGCCGTTCAATTTCCCGGCGATGATCCCGCTGTGGTTTCTCCCATACGCCGTCGCGACCGGCAACAGCTTCATTCTCAAACCGAGCGAGCAGGACCCGCTGGTTGCCCAGCGGATCTTCGAACTCATCGACCAGGCTGGATTCCCGGACGGTGTTCTCCAGCTCGTCAACGGCGGGGTCGACACGGTCAACACCCTGCTGGAACACGACGGTATTGAAGGGCTCTCCTTCGTAGGCAGTACGCCCGTGGCACGGGAGATTTACGAGACGTCGGCGGCGAACGGGAAGCGCGTCCAGGCCCAGGGCGGTGCGAAAAACCACATCGTCGTTACGGAGACGGCCGACCTGGACCACGCGGCGCAAAAAACCGTGGGCTCGGCCTTCGCCTGCGCTGGCGAGCGGTGTCTCGCAAACGACATCGCGGTGGTCGAGGAATCGGTTTACGACGAGTTCGTCGAGAAGGTCGTTTCGGAGATCGAGAGCCAGGTCGTGGGCTATGGCCTCCAAGAGGAGACGGACATCGGCGCGCTCATCACCCCCGAACACGAACAACGTGTTCGCAACTACATCGAGACTGGGATCAGTGAAGGGGCCGAGCTGTTGCTCGACGGCCGCGACGTAACCGTCGACGGGTACGAGGATGGAAACTTCCTCGGCCCGACGCTTTTCGGTGACGTGACGACCGACATGGTAATCGCTCAGGAGGAACTGTTCGGCCCAGTGCTCGGTCTGATGCGCGCTGGCGACATTGACGAAGCCATCGACGTACTCAACCGTAGCGACTTCGGGAACGCGGCGAGTCTGTTCACCGGTAGCGGTGCCGACGCCCGGAAGTTCCGCCACCAGACGGACATCGGTAACCTCGGTATCAATGCCGGGACGGCCGCACCAATGGCGTTTTTCCACTTCGGCGGACGGAAAGACTCGTTCTTCGGCGATCTCCACGCCCAAGGTGAGGACATGATCCACTTCTACACTGATAAGACGATCTACATCGAGCGCTGGCCGGACGCCTGACACCCGACCGGCTAGCCGGCGGTACGGACCAACGAAGCGAGCACTGCTCGAAAACTGCACGACACGCTGCGATTGCAACGATCTTCCCCGAAACCTCGCCAGACCACACCACAACGGAGACACAACATGCAACCCAGATACCCGACACCAGAACACGGAACGCGAATCGTCGTCTCGCCATCGAAAATCGCCCTCGGTACCGGAGCCGTCACAGAGGTCGGTGACTACGCCGACCTCTATGGGAACAAAGCGCTCGTCATCGCGACACAGCAGATATTTGATATCCACGGCCAGGAGATCCTCGAAACGCTCCGTGATAGCGGCATCGAGGCGGTTACCTACACAGATGTTCGACCCGATCCCACAATCACGAATATCGAAGAAGCATACGAGCTGTGGCGGACCGAGGACTGTGACGTTATCGTCACGCTGGGCGGGGGCTCGTCGATCGACACCGGCAAAGCGGTCGGGGTGTTGGCCACCAATCCCGGTTCCATCCGCGAGTTCGGCGTCGATAGAGCAGGATACGAGGGGGTTCCAAACCCGACTCCCCCGCTCGTCGCCGTCAACACCACCGCCGGGACAGGGAGCGAAGCGACCCGATCTATCGTCGTCACCGATGACGAGACTTCGACAAAGTTCCTCATCGTCTCCCAGAACGTCGTTCCCGACGTTGCGATCGAGGACCCTGAACTGACCCGGTCCCTGCCCCAGAGCCACACCGCGTTCACCGGAATCGACGCCCTCACCCACGCGATCGAGGCGTTCGTCTCGGTCAAATCATACGCCGTTCCGGACGATTATGCCCGCGCAGCCATCGAGAGAATCGCGGACTCGTTCCCAAAGGCCTGGGCGAACGGCGACGACATCGAGGCCCGGACGGAGATGATGATTGGCCAACTGCAGGCCGGACAGGCGTTCACGAACTCCTCCGTCGCGCTCGTCCACGGGATGGCCCGCCCGCTTGGCGCACAGCTTCACATCCCGCACGGACTCGCGAATGCGCTCATTCTCCCGTACGTGATGGAGTTTTCGGCGATGGCAGCCCCGGAAAAGTACGCCGAGATTGCCCGACTGCTTGACGCGGCTGACGAGACGACCCCCGACCGTGTCGCGGCGAAAAAAGCCAGTGAGGCTGTCCTCGAGTTGTGTACAAGCGTGAATCTCTCGTCGTATCTCGGCGAGTTCGGTGAGGTACCCGACCGCGAAACATACCTCGACATCGTTCCGAAAATGTCGAGTGATGCCATCGACTCCGGGTCCCCGGACAACAATCCTCGGAAACCGACAGAATCGGAGATAGAAGACGTGTTTATCAGAATATACGATGACGCGTTGGCACCGGATAGCCCCCGTCGAACCAGCGAAACAGTCTGATCCGTCGGCTTCCGGATCCGGCAAGAACTCGATGTTTCCAATTGAGAATAAAAACCATTGCTGAGTGGTGGCTGCTGCACTCACACTCTATATTCAGCAGGCCACTCTTGACAGCCGGTGAGCAGTTCAATTTGAGCGTGCTGAATAGAGTGCGCATATCCAACAGTCGGTCGGTGGGGTCAGTTACGCAGTTGGTTCTGTTCTGAGAGAGGTAGCGTTTAGATGTCCAGCGCCCGATGATCACACATGCACTGGCGGAGACGGCGTGACCTGGAAGGTGGAAAAGAATTGGGCGTCTGGTTGCTCCTCGACGACGGGACCGTCGAGAAAGAACTGTACGTCGAGTCTCACGAATACCGAGGCGGTGATTTCGACGTGTATACTGCGTCTCCCGACGGCGAGTGGGAGCACAACGGCACCTTCGACACGGCTGACGACGCTTTCGACGCGGCTCTCGCACAAATAGAGGAGGGTCAGTTCCCTCTCGAAGGTACCTGAACGGCTACTGCTTTTGCGCGGACTGCTCCTCACAGGCGGTGTATACACGCTCTATATTCAGCAGCTCTCTTCTGACAGATGCCGGCCAGATCATTTTTCAAACTGCCCCAACATGTTCGATAATTTTAATTTACTGTCAACATAATTGAGGATGGCTACACTGGACGATTTCTCGGGATTCGAGTTCGAGGTCGTAATGGAGTAGCGATTTCAGTAACAGACATCATGAATGGGGATGGCCCAACAGGTGTGAACACACTGGTCAGTCCTATCCACTCAATACGGCGGGCGCATTTATTGGTGCAGGCTGTGTACAATCCCCTGTATGCCTGAAGAAGTCCTGTTCAAATCAGAGAGCAACCAGAGTCGAGAAGAGATCGCATCGTACCTACGGAAAGTCGCGGATAATCTCGACAGCGGTGAGGCTATCAACCTGAAAGCGGGCTCCGAATCTGTCACGCTGAACCCCCCTGCCCGACCGACCTTCGAAGTCAAAGCCGAACGCGAAGGCCCGGCTGGCAACATGACTGAACGAAGTATCGAGTTCGAACTCGAATGGGACGAGAACGACGGTCAGGAGGGTGGCGGAAGTGGACAGTTAGAAATCGATTAGCTTCTGCGGTGCAGGGCGCTAAGCCCTCGTCCTCAACGAGCGACCGAGGGAGCGAGTAGGGAGGGGATACAGCGCCCGTCATCGTTTCGCTTTCACTGGACGGTACACGTTTACGACCGTTGCGGGTAACGAGAGTAATAAGATGCTCACCACACTTGCGACGATGTTCAAACGCGACAAAAAGCGTGCATCGTCGGCTGTGGCCGAGTGTCGATTCGGTAGGAGTGAGACACTCCAAACCTCCCGTCAAGGGAAAACGCCTGCGGAGTCCGGAACCGCTGTGCCCACGTCGGGTGCAAGTCCCGACGCAGAACCAGGAAGCCCCGCCCGCAACAAGCGAGGGGCGAGTAGCCCCGAGCGCGGGAGGGCGGGGTAGTTCACAATCTCTGGCGGCCGTTGAGGGCTGCTTTAGTCAACGGCAATTCTACTAATAGTAATTCGATTTAGAACGTCCACAGGATCATGCGACCTACCTCAGTTTGGGCCTGCGAATTGCAGATCTGCTACAGTCCTCGGTAATTGAGCCTCAGTTCTCAAATTCAGGATGGCCTTCGAGACGGAACGGATAGCCATCTCCGAACACCTCCCGAACAATGTTACTTCGAACTGATAGATCTCGCACTTCTCCGATATCAATATCCTCCATGTCAAGCAGCATGGCGACCATCAACTGGTTGGCGGTGAAGGGGTAACGCCCCTGGTCATCTTTCACCGGGCGGTCGTTCTCCACAGCGTACTTCACGTTCGACGCCATCCACATCGCGTTGTAGATGAACGCCATGCTGGCGATAAATTCTCGCTGGCTCCGGAGTTCGCTTGCCGACTTCGCGGTAAAATCGTGTTTCATCAGCCGATAGGATGTCTCCACCGCCCAGCGCTGCCGAGATCGTCGCCCGATCTCCAACCCGCCGAACTGCTCGGGATTGAGGTTGGTGTAGTAGATCTCCCAATTCCCCTGGTCCTCGGTTCCGGTGTCAGCCCTGGAGATACGTTTCTCCGACGGCATCGTGATGAGCCACGACTCGGCCTCGCTTTCCGGGACTTCCTCACCGATGCGGCCGTCGTATCCCGCTGCATTGTAGTCCAAGTCGTTGTAAATCGCCCCTTGCTTGAGTTCCCTCACGATAGAGGGCATACGCCCTCGCAGACGGGAAATGAAGTCGAGACTGTGATTTTCGAGACACTCGTGCAGTCCGCGACCGTAGAATCCCCCGTCCATACAGACGACATCGGGATCAACGTACTGATCGGCGTAGGTGAGCAGTTCGTCTATCTGGTGCTCGATGCTCCCGCGGCGCTGGATGCTCTACGCGGCCAGCGTCACGGGTATCTCGACGTTGGCGAGGCTCACGGACGCGATCAGGAACGCGTAGGCGCTCCCCGCCTTCTCATTCACACCCTCGGCGCCGATGGGCTGGTCTTCGTGCGGAATCTCATCCCGGTCGGGCGGCTCCCCGTTCTCGTTTTTTTGATTCGAGTGCCGACCGTACCACATGATATTCGTGAGGTCCACGGCGATATCGGTCGTCTCGGGCAGGTAGCCGTACTCGTCGATTACGGTAATGATCGACTCCAAGGCGGCGAGGTACATCTTCCGCAGTTTGAGCATGTCATACTCGCGGAGCTGGTTCCAGAGCGCTTTGAATCCGGGCACGTCTCGGTAGTAAAAGTACGAGAGAAACCGGAGTGATTCCTCGGCGTCGTTGGGGTGGATGTTGCACAGCCCGGCGATCTCCATCAGCTTGAACAACTGCCACTTGGGGTACGTGACCCGTGACTCGTCCCGGTCCAGCCGGAAATACTGGTACGCTCTCTTCCGCATCTCGCGCGAGATAAGCACGAGCGGCGGCTCTCCGCGCCCGTCGGCTGAGGATTCCGGCATTGTGACGACATCGTCGTTGTCCTCCAGTTCCTCTAGGACCTCCTGAACCTCGGTACGTACCTCACCGCCAGGTTGTTTCTCGACTTCCTCGCTGATGCGCTCGATGGTGTTTTCGGTGACGGTGTCGCTCAGGTCGAGATGTTCCGCAACGCCGTCCTTCTACTCCTCTTCGATGGCGTAGTCCTTCGAGGCGGTGAGGCACCGGTAGAGATAGAGGCGTGCGGCGTCCTCCCTGTCGATTTGTACCAGTTCTTCTCCAGCTTCCAGAACGGGAGGGTGTCGGTGACGAGGTCAAGCTCGCCAACGGCTTCGGCTGGATCGAAGCCCTGGTTCAGGTAGGCCTGAAGTTGGTCCGAGATGGATGCAATCGGCCACATCTTTGCGTGTAGCCGCTCGAAACCAAGCATCAGGAGTGCCTTCGAGTTATCAGGGAACTCTGCCGCCAGTTCGGGATTTGACGAAAAATCGAGATCGATAGATCCAAACTCCTGTGGAGGATTCGGCACGCTTCCGGGACGTCACTGCTGTATAGGTTATAAATTAGCAGGTGTCACCTATCATTCATCCCGACTTCACCCTCCGCACCGTAGTACTGCGATAGGCTCCGGTATTGGGCTTCTTCCTGGTCGTCGCTGGCATCGTACTCGTCGGCACAACCTATTCGTTAATGAGCGGTAATAGAGTTTTACGTCGGTTTGATAGATTCGGGTGCTTCCTGTTCCTGAGTACGTACAACCTCCTCGAACTCACGCATGAATTCATCGACGGTGTTTCCCATGATGACGACAGGCTCGCCCTCTGCAAGAAGATCGGTCAGCACAGTCTCGGCGTCGCTTCCTTTGTCGTGTCGGGTGACCGGCAGCTCGGTATTCTCAGCGAACGCACGCGTATTGGCCCCACCAACGTGGGCTTCATTGACGTGGCCTTGATCGTGGAGGAGGTCAACGTACTCTGCGAATGAGGCGGTTCGACCGCGCCGGTCTCGCCGGAGATAGACGAACGGCAGTATCTGTTCATCTTCCGAAACGAGTGCCTGACGGACCATCTCCGTACTCTCGACGTCGTTCACCTCTGCAGCATTGAACACACGACCGTTGGGAAGGTGCGTCCATTCTGGCTGAATTGCATCTAAAAACGCTTCGAGTTCGCCGTCGGGTAGAGGCGGTTCGTCGAGAAACGACAGGACCGCGTCAATCGCGTGCGCAGTCTCTGCCCCGATCATCCCCTCGTGTCGTTCTGGAATCTCGACCTGTTCGATGGTACCGCCCCGCCGTTCGATCTCCTCTCGCATATACTCGTGGAGAACAGGGTGTTTTTCCCCACTAATGACGTGTGTCCCGGCGGAGACCGACCGTGCGAATGATCGGGCGATATTGGTCCGCGTCTTGCCAAGCGTGTCGTTGTGATCCTGGCGGACGTTGGTGAGAATGACGATGTCCGGATCGATGAGTTGTTGATTAATGAGCCGGGTGGTGTACTCGGTGATGCCCTGATTTTCGAAGATGCCGATATCCTCGGCGGCATAGGCATCGAGTTCCGGAGCGAACTCCCCGATTACGCTGATGTTCTCGTACAGCGTCGTCCGAGGGCCGCGTCGGTCGATGGGGTGAACCTCGCCGTTGTGGATGAGTGTCGGGTGGTTCCCAGTGATCTTCGTCAGCGTATCGTAGCCCCGGCGATTGAACACGTCGTCGAGGCGGCGGGTCGTCGATGTCTTGCCACGGCTCCCCGCCACGGCGATGCGAGTGTCCAGTCGTCGGAGTGCCTTGCGGTGACGGAACCCTCGTGTTAACTCTTTAATGATACCGGTCAGGCTCGGCTTCCCGACCTCGATAGACCGCGGTTCGTTCCGCCACTCGTATTCGGCACCGACCATGAACATGGGGAGCGCACCCGCGGCCCGCTCTAGGAACCGCTCCAACGCATTTCTGGCATCGCTCTCGGTAGGGAACCGGTCTGCGCTGTTGGCGAGGGTGCGCTCGGGTGTCTGTAATTGCCACACCCAATTGTTCCGGTCTTCTGGAAGGTCGCCAGTAGGCGTCGGGTCTTCTCTGACGATCGTTTCCGGGTCGCTGATATCCTCGCTTTCGAACGCCTCTTCATCACCAGTGAGCGAGGCAACTCCTCCTCGGACCCGGTCTACAGCGTTCCGGGCCTCCCGTGACGTATCGTAGTGGTGTCCCCCGGTCGCTACCACGCGTTCTTGAACCCGAAGTCGCCACGACCAGCCGAACCCTCGCCCGTATATCTCGTATGCAGTCGTGCTCATGAGTTCCCACCCGAAAGAACGGATGCCGACAGTACTTCGGACTCGTCAGGCTTGTCAACGGCGTACCAGCGCCCGATCCCCAGGCCGACCAGCACTACGAACACGCCTAGCAGTATCACCGGCAGCGTGAGTTCCTTCGGGATGCCCTTCGGTTCCGGTGTGGCGAACAGTCGAGCCACGAGCACCGCTGGAACGAACACGACTGCTTGGAGAGGCAGCACCAGACGCCGCTCAAATGGCCCTGTCACGTGGGCGTTGTATGCTGTGATGCCCGCGAGGAAGGCAATGAAAAACGCAGACAGCCCACGACTAATCGGGAGCGAGAGCGTGAGTGGCACCGCCACGAGAAGTGCAAACGCGGTGGTGGTTCCGAGCAGTACCCGGCCATACCGCAGTGTTGCGGAGTTCACCGCCTGAACGAAGCCGAATGCAAGAACCACTAACACGAGATACATGGCGATCAGCCAGGCGTTTGTGAGGGCGTAGACTGCCAGCAGGACAGCCGTAATGACCCCCACCCGGACGCCAAATCTCCCCCGGATACGCTCGGATAACAGAAGACCGAGAACGAAGAGGCCAGCCACGACTTCCCTCGAAATGACGACTGTTTCTGCTGAAATATCAACAACTGCATTTTTGTACACCGCAACGTCGGCGGTTTCTGCGAACAACACCGGTGGCGTCACTGTCCCGAATCGGGCAGCTACCCCCGGTGTGACCAGTCCCCAACCGATGACGACCAGTCCTACAAACAGTCCTATCGTTGCGAGTAAATCGTTCCGGCGAAACTCCGGCTTGATGCTGTGGAAGTTGTAGGCCGCGAGACCGGGGAGAATACTGCCGATAAACACGATGAGATCTGCATCAAACCCGACCTGAATCAGCCCAAGAAGCGTTACCAACGGAACTGACGTGCCGATGACTAATGCGGCGACGAATTGGTCTCGACCGTAGATCAGGGTTCGCTGTCGAAGATACCAGAGACCGATGTACGCTGCGATAGTACTGAGGACGAACACCGGCATCATCAGGACGTTTTTGAGCGTGTACACTGCGAGGATCGGGACGGTGATCGTTCCACCGAGTCGGTAGCCAGTAAACTGTGTCGTCACTGCTACGCCAAGTAACCCTACGACGGCCAACAGCGTAGCAACCCACATTACAAAAAGAAAGGAGACTGATACCTAAAGTTCTACGCATATGAACGACTACTACTCGACACTCAGACTGCGTCGAGAACGACCTCAATTCGCCCCACGAGTTCGGCTTCCGAGAAGGGCTTGGCCACAAAATCGTCAGCACCGGCGTCGAGTGCTTGCACGATATCTTCCTCCCGGTTGCGGGACGTCAACATGACGACTGGCAGGTCCACGAGTGCGTCGTGATCCCGGATACGTTCGAGGACCGAAAGGCCATCAAGTTCGGGCATCATCACGTCTAAGACCACGAGATCTGGTGGATCGTTGGTCCGTGATTCGAGGTGCTCCCAACACTCAGCACCATCCGTGAACGCCACCACGTCCCATCCGTTGTCAGTCAGGTTGAATTCGACGACTTCCCGGGTCGTCTCATCGTCCTCCGCAATGACTATTTCGGCGGTCATGTGCGTCTCCTATCCACACGTTGTCGCGGCGACGCTTGGTTCCACGGGTCATTCGTTCCGTTCACCAGTTCGGATTTCGATGCGTGCTCCCTGGTCTGTGGCGGGTACTGAGAGGTCCCACCCGTGTGCTTCCACGACATCGATAACGCTCATGAGTCCGATTCCCATCTCCGACATCTCGTCCGTGTCTCTGAGTGCTTCGATCTCTGCCCGACTCTTCTCGGAAAATCCTGCCCCGTCGTCAGCGACGTAGAAGCCCTCCTCGTCAGCGAGGAGGCCGACCTCCACGGTAACGTCTTCGCCGCCGTGTTCGACACTGTTGCGAAAGAGATTACCGAACAGTTGCAACAGTCGTGTCTCGTCGGCCTGTATCTCACCGAGCGGGTCGTCTACGGACAGCGTCGCTTCAGGGGCGTCGGTATACGACCACGCTTCCTCGACGGCTGGTTGTAACGAAAGTGTGCGTATGTTGACTGCCTGGCGATCACCGCGTGCGATCATCAACAACTCGTCGATGAGTTCCTCCATCCGGTCCAGGGACTGTTCGACGCGCTCGAAATGCTGTGACTCGTTCGTTTTGCGAGCGATTTCGAGAAAGCCGATCGCCCCCGTCATTGGGTTTCGAAGGTCGTGTGCCACGACATCGGCAAACTCTTCGAGGCGGTCGTTCTGTCGCTGGAGTGCTTCACCACGCTCGGCCAGTTGTTCTTCGCGCTTGACTGCGGTCATTGCCTCCGTGACCAGTGCTTCAAGCAGTCGGAGGCTCTCGATATCGATCTCGTCGAACGCACGTGGCTCGGTCGCAGAACTCGTGATAATTCCATGATTCCCGCAGGGAACGTGGACCTCTGACCGCAATGGTGTCTCCGGATTGTACGCTCCTGGTTGTTCGGACAGGTCCTCGTAGTTCCGGATCTCACCACTGTCGAAACTCTGCCACAAGAGTGCGTCACCTCGCTCGAACGTCGGAGCCTCCCCGACGATCCGTACTGCCTCGTCGGTTTCAGCCACCGGGCGTAACATGTCGTCACTGGCGTCGTACTCCCAAAACGCGCTCACCGGGAGATCGAACAGGTCCACAATCATCTCGATCGTGATGGTTGCGATATCCGTCGTCGTTTCAGCCGCCAGCAACTGCTGTGATATTTGATGCAGACCTTCCAAGCGTTCTTCGAACCGTTGCCGTTCGAGTTCGTACCCGGCCCACTGTCCAAGTAGCTTGATCACCTCCCGTTCGCCGGCGTTAAATTCCCGGTCACGGTCGTGTGGGGCCGCAAAGCAGAACGTCCCATAGAGGTTCTCTCCGACCATGACCTTCGTTCCGATATAACAGCCCAAGTCGAACAGTTCGTACGCCGGGTCGTCTTCGCCTAACTCCGCTTGTGCGTCCTGCATACCGACCAGGTCGTCGCTTTGGATGGTTTTTCGACAGTACGACTGCTCCAGCGGTGCGGTTTCGTCTGGCTGGAGCAGTGTATGATCGCCAACAGCGTGTACAATCTCTTGTGTGTCTTCCTTTATTCTCGACAGGAACCCAAACGGCAGATTCAGGTACTCACACCCGATGGAGAGGATACGCTCGGCTTTTTGTTCGAACGTGAGAGCGTTCTCTGCACCAACTTGATACAGTTTTGCCAGCACCTCCTGTTTTTGTTCTGCCGCTCGGGCCCTTCGTTCGCGCTCTGTCACATCCCGGACCACGCCGACGATATCGTCAGTGCCGTCGTCCCGGATATGTTTCGAGACGCGAACGTCTACCAGCTGTTCGGTTTCCTGATCAATTTCGAAGGTCAGAATTTCATCCTGAGTTTCTCCACCGGCAATGGAATTGATGGTTGTAACGAATCGATCAAACTCGGCAGATTCAACCAGTCCTGATTCAACCAGCGTGTCGAACGTGTTACCAACCAGTTCGTTCCGCTCACGTCCAGTCAATGAGCAAAGCGAGTCGTTGACGTACGTGATAGTCCCGTCCAGATTGACGACGAAAACGCCGTCTCGAACAGCTTCGATGATAGATCTATAGCGGCTGGTACTCTCTCCGTTATCCCCCAATGCATCGTTATGGGGGCCTGTGTCCATGGATGAACTTCCTACTAATTCATGATAGATGTTTTCATCGACGGATCATACGTCGTGAAGAGGGATACCCGCAGTGGAGACCTAGCATCACAGAATTGGCTACGAGTTGCGAGAGAGCATCTGTAACAATGTTCAGGATCATGAGGGGGCAGGTAGAACTCCGACTAAGTTACGCGTTATAGACTAGTCGATATGAATCCCGGAATTACGAATCTGAATTTGAGAATCGAGTCTCAATTACCGAGGGCTGACTAGTACTCAAGAGGATAGCTTGTTAACAATGGAATCCAGACGAGCGGCGTTCAAATTGCGCCCGTTCTTTGGGTTGCGTATCGGCCTCGTAGTGGCACAGACTTGATCGAGAGGAATCTCTCTGGAGAACAGTCTACGGTCTACGTCGGTATCTCGTACCGGCAGAAGTTCCTCGCGCCACAGGCTGGGCACTCGTCGGTTCCTGGCGACACGTTAGTTCCGCAGTGGCGGCACTCTACCACCACTTCTGGTCCGTCACTGGACAGGAGACGAGAATACAACGCCCATATCTCGTACCGCGGATGTCGATTTAGTATGAGTCAAGATCGCTCAGTACAGAGATGTGCAGCAACTCACCAGTTGCTTCGAGTCTCCTGTAATGGATCAACTGCTACGGGTGGTAACGGTATTGTGCTATTGTCACTCATTGTCGGGCAGGACGGAGAGGCCAAAGTATCGATTCAGGGCGACCCGATGCGAGACAACGCCTCTAGTGACATTGTCCCTTCTCAATCGAACTGATACTCATTTTTGAATCTTTATCAGAACGACACGCGAATGGAAAGTCAACGATGAACGAGGTTCCGTACGAATCAATCGTCAAAGAGAGCAACGACGGTATCCTCGTTGCTCGGGACGGTGAAATTATTTACGCCAACGAGCGACTCCAGGAACTGACAGGATACGGGGAAGCGACGCTCTTGGGCGCACCGAAGACGATGCTCGTTACAGACGACGACGCAGCGCGCGTCGAGCAGTATCACGGTGCTCGGACGAGCGGGGAAGACGCCCCGGATCAGTACGAGGTCACTTTCGAGACCAAGTCGGGTGACTGGATTCCGATCGAGTTCTCGGTGAATCAGATATCTCATGATGGGGAACCGGCAGTCGTCGCCTTCTGTCGCGACATCACCGAACAGAAGGAACGAGAAACGACCCTGGACGACCTCAAGCGGGAGTACGAATCGGTCTTCGATCACGTGCAGGACGCACTCTTTTTGCTCGATGTCGACGACGACGGGACCGTTCGCTTCCAGCAGTTCAACGACCGCGAGGAGGCGTTTACTGGCAAGTCCACCAGGGAAGTCCGCGGGAAGACGCCGACCGAGGCATTCGGCGACGAACTCGGGTCGGAACTAGCGGCCAATTATAGAGAGTGTATCGAACGCCAGGAGACACTTGTCTACGAGGAGGAACTCGACCTCAACGACGAGACGACTATCTGGCAGACCAAACTGACCCCGGTTGTCGTCGACGGGACAGTTGAGCGCATCGTCGGGTCGGGACGAGAGATTACCGAACTCAGACACAGAGAACGGGAACTCGAACAGGCCAGAACGCGACTACAAGCGTTGTTCGACGAGGCACCGGACTCCATCACCATCCACGACGCAGACGGCAACATCCTCGATGTCAACGAGCAGACAGTCGACGAGCTCGGATACACCCGCGACGAACTGCTCGACTTGAATGTGACGGACTTCGCGGTAGAACTCGACACCGCGACGGCACAGAACACATGGGCAGAGATCGACAGCGATGAGACGCTCAAAGTAGAAGGGCGGCACCAGCGCAGGGATGGCTCGACGTTCCCAGTCGAAGTCTGGGTGTCGAAAATCGAAGTGCTGGACGAGCCACAGTATCTCGCGCTCGGGCGGGACATCACCGAACGGAAAGAGCGTGAACAGCAGATACAGGAACTTAGCGAACGGCTGGAACTCGCAGTCGAGGGTGCCGGACTGGGCGTGTGGGACTGGAACGTCAAAACCGACGAGGTGGAGTTCAACGACCAGTGGGCCGAGATGCTAGGGTACGACCTCGCAAATATCGACGGCCACCTCGACACCTGGGAGAAGCGGGTCCACCCCGATGATCTCCCTGAAGTAAGGGCCACACTGGAGAGGCACCTGACCGGAGAGACCGAGTACTACGACAGCGAACACCGGATGAAGACATCCGACGGGGGCTGGATGTGGATTCGTGACATCGGGGAGGTCGTCGAGCGCGACGACGATGGCGACCCGGTCCGCGCCGTCGGCATCCACCTCGATATCAACGAGCGCAAAGAATACGAGGAAGCCCTCGAAGCGGCTCGTAATAAACTCAGACGGATAATCGATCTCGTGCCGGACCTGATATTCGTCAAGAACAGAGAGGGGGAATACCTGCTGGCCAACGAGACGACGGCCGAGTTCTACGGGATGTCACCCGAAGACGTAGAAGGACGCCACGAGTCAGAGGTTATTCCGTCGGTCGACGACTCCAAGCAGTTCCGACAGGACGACCTCGAAGTAATCGAGTCTGGTGAAACCAAGTTCATTCCCGAAGAGGAACTGAGGACGGCCGACGGCGAGACACGCATTCTCCAGACGAGGAAGATTCCCTATCAGGTCCCCGAGAGTGGAGAAGACGCAGTTCTGGGATACGCTCGCGATGTGACAGACCTCACGGAGTACCAGAACAAACTCGAGAGTCAGCGGGACGACCTCGAAATCCTCAATCAGGTCGTGCGCCACGACATCCGCAACAGCCTCCAACTCGTATTGGCCTACGCCGAAACGTTGACCACCTACGTCGACGGCGACGGCGAAGAGTACGTCGCCCAAGTGCTCGATGCGACGCGTGACGCTATCGACATCACCACGACGGCACGGGACGTGACGAGAGTGATGCTCCAGTCAGATGTCGACCTGAAACCGGTTCGAATCCGGCCGGCACTCGAACGTGAGGTAGACGACGTTCGGTCGAACTACGAGGAGGCGCTGGTTCGCATCGACGGGACGATTCCGGCCATCGAAGTGCTGGGTGACGGGATGCTGAAGTCGGTGTTCCGGAACCTAATGAAAAACGCTATCCAGCACAACGACAAGGAGGTTCCCGAAGTGAGCGTCTCCGTGACACAGGAAGACGACATCGCTGCTGTACGTATCGCCGACAACGGGCCGGGTATCTCTGACGAGCGCAAAGAGAAAATCTTCCAGCGGGGAGAGATGGGACTCGACAGCGAAGGCACTGGCCTTGGACTGTACCTCGTCGAGACGCTGGTTGACCGCTACGGCGGCAGCGTTTACGCCGAGGACAACGACCCGACGGGCGCGGTATTCGTCGTGGAACTCCCGTTGTCCGCCTGAACGAACACTCCCGGCGTGTGTCTGGATACTCTGGGTCGCCCACTGGCGAAATCTCTCTTCCAGGTCTTTGCCAGGGACGTTCGTGCAAAGTGGACACTCTGCATGCAGCAGGGTATTCCTTTCAGGATTGTGGTCAATCTACTGTCCTTCGTGAAGTAGCGAAGAACCCCGCTGTCGACCACCTCTTGCAACCGAATAGTGCGTGTCCAGTATGTCCATTCGATAGTCACTTGAATGGAGGGCCTTTCGCTCACATTCGTCTCTCATCCTCGCTTTTCCGGCCAGCCCACGCCCACCACCCCACCCTCCGCTCCCGGCCGCCCTGCGGGAGGCCGGCAGGCACGACCTACTGACATTTAAAAACGAAGCCGGGACCAGTCAGACCCATGACAGCACTAAGAGATCTCGAACAGGGCGATATGGCGGCGTTCACGTTCATCACCGGTCCTGATGGCTCGCTCGCACTCGAAACGGCGGCCGACGACTGTACCGTGCTGGTCAGATCTGACGTACACGGCCTTCCGGAGGCGACGCCGGTCAGCGTCACGGCGCGCGTCGAGAAGGTGATCCGGGCCGACGTTGCAGTCGACTATCTGGTACTCGACGTCCGGGAGGTTCGCGACCACGAACCCGAACAACCGGGCACCGAGGAGACGGCGACGGAAGACCAGCCCAGGACACTCGATTCCATCGCAGCGTATCTCGTGGGTGAAGTTCGCGTGCGACGCCGAGAACGGAACGAACGACCGGCCGTAGTCACCGACGCTGCTGGCGAGCGGGACCGAGCGGACGCGACTACGAGTTCGGAGCGGGAGAGAGCGATCAGAACGGGCGGTCGGGACTCGACATGAGGAGTGGTGACGATCAATCGAATTATTCCCGGAGCTGATCGAACGACCGCTCGATCTCAGCCAGGATATCGGACTCGAACTCCTCGGCACTGACTCCAGCAGTCGAGGATGTGTCACTCTCTTCCGAGTGGGTGTCCGTGCCAGTCTCTACTTCCGCGAGAATGGCTCGGAGAGTCGACGCCCGCGGATTGACGTTGTCGTTCTCGATCCGGGCAATGAGCGGCTGCGAGACATCCGCCCGCTCTGCGAGCTCCGCCTGGGTAAGTCCGGTTGCCGTTCGGGCGTCTTTGAGCGCCTCCGGAACGGCTACTTCGAGCTCCGCCGCTTCGAGATGCTGCTCAGCGTCGTTGATCGCCTGTGCGATCCGGTGGAGTGTCGGCAGTCGCGGGTCAACGTCCTCGTTTTCGATGCGAGACAACAGGGGCTGGGAAACGTCCGCACGGTCTGCGAGTTCGCCTTGGGTTAGCCCGCGTGCCGTCCGTGCTTCACGGAGGTCGTCGCCAGTTGGGACATACATCGCTCGGCGTCTGGTAGATCGTGGGTGGGCTGGTAAAAGAAACGGTCGACTGATCCGAGTGCTCGATACAGGAGTATGGATACACCCAACCCATTCACTCACTCCAGTCTGGGATGTGAGTGGACTGCACGGTCGAGTACTGCTGGCGGTACCGGCTTGTATTCCCGATTCCAGCGGTTCCGAAACGGGGATGCGGGAGAACTAGCGGATGCGTGTACCGCACTGCCGGAGATGGGGAAACGGTCGCGTCGTTTCCGCCCGGTAGCTCGACAGTATGTATCAGCCCTCGTCCCGATACGAGGCTATTAAGCCCCGGGCTGACAGGCTGGCAATGACGAGGATGGACGTCACCGCACGCGATTGGGCGGCTCTCGATTCCTGGTGGGAGTCATACGTCGATCCCGACCGGTCGGTCGTCGTTGAGGAAACCACCCTCGCGCTGGACAGCCGGTGGCTTACCGATCACTGGCCCGAGCTGGATTCCTGGTGGGGGTCCCACGTCGACCCCGACCGATCGGCGCTGGTCGACGACGATACCATCGCGCTGGATGCGGGCTGGCTGGACGGGTGCTGGCCCGAACTGGATTCCTGGTGGGAGACCTATCGCGAGGCCCGGAAGGAGGACGTGACCGAGCTACTAGCCGAGTTGGACGCGGCCGATGCGGCCTGGCTGGAGAGCCCGAGCCCGTTCGATGTCGACCCGCTGTCGGTCGATTGGCGGTCTACCCAGCGGTCGACAGGCCCGATCCGCGTCAGCCGTGAGGAAGACTGGTCCTACGGCCTCGCCCATCTTCTCCGGTCGGCAGACGGGATCCTGATCGACGAGCTGTTCGGCGATGCCTATACCGGTGAGCCGGATATCGTCGAGACGGAGGCCCACCTGCCGGGCGGCGAGGAACCGACGAGATACGAGGACATCCTCATCGCGTATCCGTCGGGCGGTATCTCCATCGAGGTGAAGGTCGGCGACACCAACCTACGGAAGACACTCGATACAGCCGCACTTATCGAACGACAGCACGGCGGCGACTGGACGCACGTCCTCCTGGTGCCCGAGTACCAGCGGTCGGACCTTCGGGAGACGTTCGGCGATGAACTGTCCGAACCCGATTCCGGGCCACCGGTCGTCGCATCCGACCGGTCCGCGGGTGTTCAGGTCCGGTACTGGCGCGAAGTCGGTGCCGCCCTCCGAACGCTCCTCCAGCGCGATGGCGACCTGCCTCCACACTGGGTGGCGAGTGCCTACGTGTTCTGTACGCTGATCGACCAGCGAATTCTGGGACTGGTGCCCCGGCCAGCCGCCGAGCGCCTCTCGGAGGCTGCTGACATAGTTCGTGGGGACACGTCCCTGTCGGTCGGGATCGGCGACATCGAGAGCGAGATCGAGTACCTGCGAGCAACAACCGAGGCGAGTCAGCATGAATGAGGAGTTCGTCACACGGGCGATCGAGAAGGACCGCTATCTGAAGGCAATCAAACTGGTCGACCAGTTCGAGACCGAACTCGAGCGGGAACTGGTCCGTCTCGGCGACGAGTTCGTGGCCGCGAACCGCTCTCTGTTCCCCGACGGTGTGGAGGCCGACTGGAACAAGGGCACGTTCGGCAAGACGCTCGCGTTCGGACGCGTCGATCTCGAGATGGACCGCGTGAAATCCGAGTCTGACCCGCAGGGACTCACGTTGAACCTCTCGACGCGGTGGCTGGAACCGGACGACTACGGCCACCCGGACCACGAGGGGGCACTCTGTGTGGCTAGTTACAAAATCAAAAACGCCACCGCAGACGACCACCAGGCCGTGGTGGATGCGACCCGTGACCGTGACTGGAACGTCGAGCCCGCTGCGGACGTCTACAACAACTCACCCGGCATCTTCTACATCCCGATCGAGAGCGCGGCCGACCTCACAGCAGCTTACGAGACGCTACAGGACCATTTCTCGGAGTTCGCGACGATGTACGGTGTCCCCGCCGCGAAGGCGAATTGAGACGATCGTAAGTTCGGCCTCCGAGCCTTCGTAAATAACAAATAATCTATAATACTACCCTTCCTTATTTGATACAGACGGGGGATACTTGTGGTTCCGCTAGGTGAACAGTTGTATGCCGAATTCGCCGGCAAAGGAAGCCGAATTTCACGGCAAGCTCTTCACCCGTCTTGCTGATTACATCAGCAACCAGTCAGAGACAGTATACGAGCAACCAATCTCTGAGAAAACTGTTGGTGACGGGTTCGCAGATATTTACGTTCCTTCACCCCTGAATGGTGATCTTGTTATTGAGGTAAAACGGGATACTGAGTATCCCCGTGATCGTGAGGTCGTGAAACAGGCTCGCGGATATGCGGACGGACTTAATACCGAATTTTTCGCCACCTGTACCTCTACAGACTTTTTCTTGTTTCACTATCAGGGTGAATACAATGTCGCGGAGATCGACTTTGTTTATTTCGACCTTCGAGATACAGACCTGACCGAATTTGTCGCTGAACTACTATCTGCTGTCAAATATATTCACCAGGAAGGTGACCTCCCCAATCAGCAGGAACGGACTCGGATTGTTGGCATCCTACGTAGCTTTCACACGTCGGTCTGGCCGACTTACAAAGCGATAGCTGCTGAAAAGCACGGCCACAACGAACAGTTCACGCGGGCGTTCGACGACTGGATTCGGGAAAACGACTACCTCGACCGCGATGCCGACGAACAGTATGAAATCGCTGCCAAGCAGTACGCATATTTGCTGACGAATCGGGTGCTGTTTTACGAGGTGGTACGCGAGAAGACGCGGGCACAATACGAACCGGAGGTGGGTGGCATGGTTACGCCGATCGAAACCGAGAGCGGATTCCCCCTGGATCCGTTGACGGACTATACGACTACAACAAATCTGGATCGGCACCTTCGCCACCAATTCCAGCATATTATTGACGAAGTGGACTATCGCCCCATTTTCGAGGAGCATTCGGATCTCTTCGGCGCGTTTCCTGACAACAAGAAATCACTGCGGATGCTCGAAGACTTCGTTGCGAATATTGAGTCCGAGCAAGTTACCGAACTCGACGAGGACCTCCTCGGAGAAGTCTACGAGCAATTGATTCCGGCAGACGAACGCAGAGCGCTCGGTCAGTTCTACACCGATCCTCGAATCGCCAAAACGCTCAGTCAGTGGGCAATCGGTCGGCCAAATGAATCACTTGACCGTCCATCAGCCGAAGTACCAAGAGTACTCGATCCGGCTTGTGGGAGCGGGACATTCACCGTCGAAGCGTACAATATTCTCTCAAATCTCCATCCCGATGCTCTCCACCAGGAAATCATCGATCGTCTCGTTGCAGTGGACATCAACCGATTCCCCCTCCATCTAACCGCACTCAATCTCTCATCCAGAAATATTCAGGAAGAAACCGACCACCTGCATGTGTTCCACGACTCTTTCTTCAACCTTGACCCGGACACGAACCGGCTGATCGATACTCGTATCGATGCGGCTGAGGGTGAGGGAGAGCGCCTTGGAATGTTTGATGCCGTCGTAGGCAATCCCCCGTACATCCGGCAAGGCAACCTCCATCCGTCGTCAGACCATTTTCGATCCCACCTCTCAGCGTTCGGCCGTGATGGATACTCCACGTACCTAGACGGATCAAAGGGTATCAGCGGGAAATCCGATGCCTATGTCTACTTCATCACGCACGCCACGCAGTTTCTCCGGGAAGGTGGTCGGCTCGGATTTATTATACCAAACAAGTGGTTAACCACCCGATACGGTGAATCGTTGCAACAGTTCCTCTATGATCACTACAAAATCCAGGGCGTCGTAGGATTCACTGCCCGTGCCTTCGAAGATGCTCTCGTGGACACTGTCCTCCTGCTCATTGAGCGAACCGATGACGAGCAGGCCAGGGCCGATACCACGACCCCGTTCATCCGAATCCGCGAACCCATGGATGCCGAGGATATTTTAGATACCGTGGCTGTCGACTACGAGGTTCCTGATGGATCGTATATGCAGATTCGTGACCGGCCGGCATACCGTGTCACTGCAGTCGAACAGTCGTATCTCATGGAGAAGGGTCCAGGGAAACTCCTTCCTTATATCCGCGCCCCGAGCGAATTCATCGAGTTGCTTGAGCACCCAGACCTCGTCCCGGTTGATGGTGACCTTGGAACCGTAACCCGGGGCGTGATGACCGGGTCAAACGGCTTCTTTTTCGTGAGTGAGGCCGAACGCCAGGACTGGCAAATTGACAAGCGGTTTCTAAAACCGGCGATCAAAAGCATCAGTGACGTCGATTCACGGGTGGTCACGTGGGAGGACACCCAAAAGTACCTCTTCGATATCCACGACTATGTAGCGGAAGTAGAACGTGAGAATGCTGGTCTAGCCTCAGACTCGGATCTCGAAACCCGCGTCAAGAATGCACTCGGGCGGGACGGGTTTGATGGGGCATATAATTATATTGAGTGGGGGGAGCGCCAAGGGCATCACACTGGCGCGACCTGTGAGAACCGGGATGTCTGGTTCGATCTTGGAGGTCTGGAGGCTCCCGAGCTTCTACATCCAAAGTTCTTCGACGAGAGAGTGTATACTATCGCCAACCCTGATCGCTTGATGCCCAGCAACGCCATCGACTGCATCAATTTCAACCCAGATGTTGACGGTGATGCAATGGTCGGATTTTATAGCTCGACTGTTTATAAGTCACTTCTCGAAACGTGGGGGCGAGCCGAAGGTGGCGGAGCACTCCAACTTATGACGTACGAGGTATCATCAGTTCCAGTCCTCGATGTGCGTACATTGTCGAGAGATGTACAGGAGGAACTGGCCGAGTTAGCCGATCGACTCATCGGTGGGGATCCTGACGCACAGGACGATATTGACCGGTTGGTCCTGGATATTCTCGGTCTGGATATCTCTGTGGACAGATTTAGAGAACTCTACGACTCGATGGTCCAGCGCCGAATTACGACGGGTGCTGAAGCAGCAGTTCAAGTCGACGAGGTTGCCGAATTTGAAGGGGAGGCCACTCGTACGTTCTCGCGGCCGTCGGGGGAAGAGACGGATCTCTCTGAATTCATGTAACCGTGGTTAGGTTCTGTTGATCCTACCTTGGGTCAACTGACGTGTAAATCACAGACCCGGATATCGACTGAATGGTAGCTATTCTCATTTCGACCATCTATGATTGGAGAGTCTTTGTGAACACTTTCTTGAAAGAGAGATCGAATATAGGACATCTGGTTCGATTACTCGCTTGTAGTCGAAAACAACAGCCACCACAGCATGACCACGGCTTAGCCGTCAGATACGAAACACGAGTCTGCAGACATACTTTCAAAATTCTGCCAGACTCCGATTGCACGCTGGTGTCGTCGACCGTCCGATTTGGACGTATTCGAAGCCATCAAGATCCACCTCTGCGGTCGTCGTCAGTGCCTCACGAGTCTCGTTATCTAATGATTCAATCTCGACAGCAGTGAGCGGCCGCTGCGTGAGCGCGTAACTGCTCGCCAGCCCCGTCGGTCGGACGACCAGTACCGCTTCTCTGTCAGCAGCTCCAAGTACAAGTACGGCATCACGGTGCGTGTGTACCGTCCCGGCCAGCGCCGCAACCGGGAAGAGAGCGGTTGCATCCCCATGGTCGATGTAACCGCCTGCGTTGTGGAAATGTCCTGCGCTCATCTAAAATAGTATAATAATGCTTGATACTTATTGTTTGTGCCCGTCACAACGATTATCTCCGAATCATTAGGTCCGTGGATCGATTGGTTTTGGCATCCATGCGCGTTCAGCAGGCGATTTTATGATGCAGTCGCTCACCATCCGACTGTCGAATCCCCGCTCCTTGAGCCGCTTTCGACTGAAAACAAAATCCGTTCTGAACCGGACTATAGTCATACCAATTTGCAAACCGGGCAACTAGGAAGCCAATCAGAGCGCGACACGGAGGGGACACAATCGAGCGCGAAGCGCCCTCGCAGACGGACTCCACGGGGGCAACTGCCAATACGACGAACGACGCTGAGCGACCAGCGCGACTGGCGGTGGCCGGCAACCCCGTTCAGAATCGGGCAATCGCAAGACTGGGGCCGATTTTGAAACCTTTCCTACACCAACTCGGGGTGGGGACACCCCACTACTACCAGTCTCCCGTCGCTCTCAGCGACCGATTGCAGGGCCAGTGTGGCACCGACTCCGCATCGCACTCGTCCTAGTCACGATCTCCAAACAGACGCACTGCTTCCAAACGGGTTTTGTGGCCGATTTTGAACCGTTGCTCACTCACGCAGGTGCCACGAGCCGTGTGCTCCCAGCCGTTCTGGACACAGAACGCGGATTGGTGGGTACAGTAACTGAGTAGTGACACATCTTGACCGCCGTGCTGAATAGAAAGCGCGAGTCAGTCAGCAGAGACGGTAACGATGGGTCGCAGACTGCTGAGAAATTTTAAGCGGTTAGATTCTGAATGGGGTTCCAATGCAGTGTGTGATTTCGGTGGTCTACCAGCGTGGGACCGGGACAGACTCAATCGGAGTGGTGTAATCGTGAGACTCCTATCTTGGAACGTGCAGGGGTCTGTCCCGCCAGCAGGGAGCAAAGACCGAATCAGAGAGCAGGCGTCGTTCATCGGGGAGCAGCTGGACCAGCCAGATATCGTGATGCTCAACGAGGTAACAACTGTCCAGCGCGAACTATGGCTGGACTTGCTTCGGGAGGAACAGGGGTACACCGAGGTTGTAGATACGCTCGATTGGGGACAAGAACTCCGTGAGAGCAACGTTCCTCCCCACCACGAGTTCATCCATACGAGCGGACAAATCACCGCCGTCCATGAGGATGCGGACGCGGGGGATCTCAAACGTCGGCGTCCGAGCATCAGGAACGGTCCATGGGAGAACTCGGAGATGAAAGACTGGAGTACTAACTTCCCGGAGAAGATTCTCAATTCGAAGGTTCAGATTGCCGGGCAATCGGTTGACCTCTGGAACGTTCGAACCGTGCCGGGGAGTATGTACGGGGAGGAGAAAATCAAGATACTGGAGAACGTCTACGCCCGAATCACCAAGTCCGACCCGGAGAGGTGCATACTGGCGGGCGACCTCAATATTCCCAAGGCGGAGCGAGCAGATGGGACGGTGGTCTCGTGGGGCGAGGACAAGCCAGAGAGTATTCGTGAACGGTGGATATCCGCAGAACTGGGTGTCATGACGGGTCTATCGGATGTCGGATTAGTAGATGCGTTCAGGCACGTCCACGGTTACAGAGACCTCGATACCGAGGACACCAGTCACGAATCGAGACGGATTGACCACATCTTCGCGTCCGAGTCACTGAATCCCAAGCGGTGCTGGTACGACCACGACGGATACGAGTGTAGTGACCATGCCCCGATGCTGATGGAGTTCTCGGTTTAGCAGATTCGTTGAAACCATCAGCCAGTGATAGGTTTCAGAGCCTGTGACCGACCAATCCTCTATATCCAGCAGCCGGCTTTTGTCATCTGTAATAAATTGCAACCAGGCCGATCAAGTCTCATCTATCTCCAAACCACGTCACTCGTCGCTCTCTAACTGGTTTTGAACCCAACTCACGGGGTACATCGCGGTGAAGCCAGGTTCGTCGATCCGGAACTGCTGGGTGGGCGTCGTCTCCGCATAGGTCTTCTCGACTCTGGACTCTCCATCAGCCGGGTCATTCAACGCCTGCAGGATTTCGTGGCCAGCCTTCTGTGTCGGCACGACCCAGATCGCCTCGTCGGGTTTACAGGCGGCCATCTTGTCGTAATCGTCCGGCGCAGCCCGCCAGAGATCGTGATTCACTCGCTCGGCTTCGAGTGTCAGCACGACCTCGCCATCGCCGTTCAACCCAACGAGATCGAACCGGTGGCTGGCGAACTCTTCAGCGGCCTGCTCAGCAGCCTCGTCGTCGGTGCCCATGAACGCCGCGGCGTCGACGCCCCCTTCTTGCAACTCGAAGTAGGGGACGACCCGCGCGACCGGCGAATCGGGGTCCTCCACCCGTGACTGTTTGAGCCAGCGCTTGGTGGCTTCGACGAGCATGACGTGATAGCTGGACTCGCCGAGGTCACCCTTGCCGTGGCCGTGGGCGACACCCTCACGATAGGTGACGCCGATCGCATCCCGACCGTCAGCGGTCACCGTATAGAGGCGGTGTGGGTGGTCACAGTCCTTGCGGAGATACCCCTCGTCGAGGAGGTCGTCGATAGCATCGTCCTCGATATCCACGTATTCCTGCAGCCGGAGCATGCTGTCCCAGACGATATCGTACTCCAGGCGTTCGAAATGCTGTTGCATGGCCTTGTAGACTGCCTGCAGGAACAGCAACTGCGTATAGGAGCAGTCAGATTCCTCGATATCGTCCTCATCGAGCGGGAGCGGACAGGCACAGACCGGGACGTCGTCGGGGTCGATCTCTGCCGGCGGGTCACAACACTCGATGGCGCGGCGCATCCCACCGATCTCGGGGTCGTAGCGGCTATCACAGTCGGGACAGCAGAGCGCGTCTTTCGTCACGTCGTAGAAGACACCCGGCGGCATCCGGTTCGTCCGTTCGAGGATGGCCCGTGGCTCTCGATCCTCGTCTTCGCCCTCCTCGTCCGTATCGGGCACAGTCCCTGCCTGTGAGGTGACAACCGGGATGGCATGGTCACGGCGGATACGATCATGAAGGCGGCGCATGGCCTGCTGATAGCCTGCAGTCGCCGTCGTATCGGCACGGTCGGGATGGCCGGCCGGCAACGGGCAGGACTCGACGACGAACGGCTGTGGTTCGCGCTCGCCGAAGGCACCCGGCAGACTGACCAGCCACTAACCGCGGCCGAGATTGCGGAGGCGGTTAGCGACGGCCGCTCGATCCATCGCCGTCGTCGCAAACCGGTGGGCAAAGTCGTGGTCGACGCCGACGTTACCCGTAACGTAGGTGCCGACGTTGTTCAACAGTTCCGCGTAGGTTGACTCGTCAGCCGCCCGGAGCTGGCCGGGAAACTGCATGGCCAGCGTGACGCTACACCGGAACTCCCGGCCCCGCGAGAGCAGATCCTGGACGAGGGCACTGTTCGCCATGGCGCCGGCCTCCTCCAGATACAAGTTCACCAGCGGGAGCGTCGTCTCCGCACTCGCCTGCTGATACCGGCGCCGCAACGCCGCCCAGCAGTTCGAGAGCAAGACGAGCGTAAGCCCGCGTTTCGCCTCGCTGCGGAGGCGGCCGAGGTCGAAAATGACGACCGCATCCTCGTCGAGGAGTTCCGCGAAATCGAACCGTGGGTCCGATCCGGTGGGTGCGTGATCGAATAGCCGCTCCAGGACGGTCTGGCGGGTGAGTTTCTCCATGCGGTTGCGAGCGCCGGCCATCACTCGCTCGAAGGTACGGGAGTCCTCGGTCGCGAGTTGGGTTGCCAGCTTGCGTTCGAGTGTTTCCGTGCTCACCGCCGGCGGCGTCTCGCGGTCATGGAGTCGATGGAGCGCGGTTTCGATCTCGCTGTGGGTGAGCACGTCCGAGCCATGCACCGGGTCGTACAGCGCCTTCACGAGGTAGTTGATGATCTCCGTCGAGCGGGCGGCGTCGTACTCCTCGGCGCCCATGAACTGCGCGAGGATCTCCTCGTAGTGGGCCACCCGGTCATCGATAGCGCGCTGGCGTGCGATCCCCGCGGTGAGGTCAGTTCGGATGTCGAAAAACGAGATGGCGGGGAGGCGCTCGGCACAGTCGAAGTAGTAGACGTCGTCGAGGTCCCCGTACCGTTCGTAGTGGCTACGGAGGTACTCGGTCGGGAGACGGCCACCCTTGCGGTCGATGAGGATCTCCGGGCCGTCGGTCGCCTGGTAGTTGTCGAGGATGGCGGTAAGCAGGGCGGTGGACTTGCCGGCGCCAGTGCGGCCAATCCACCCGAGATGCAGCGACTGGCGGTCCGGCGGGAGGGCGATGGGTGCCGTACTCGTCCGGTCGGTGGTTCGTGGGTGGCCCAGCGTGAGACCCGGGCCCTCGACGGCCCGGAGGAGGCGATCCGGCGGTCGTTCAATGGTGGTCTGGGCTGGGGGCACCGTTTCTAGTGCGCGGCTCACATCGGCTGGCGCGCTGGCCCCATCGAGCAGGCAGAACTGCGGGAGTTCCGCGGCGTCGACGACGATGCCCGTCGAGGCGGCTGTCGTCCCCGGGAGACGACTGGTCGTGGATTCGTAGCTGGGTGCCTGCAGTGTCCGGGCCCGCATATCGGCCAGGAGTTGCTGGCCGGGTGGTGTTCCGATGTCGAGGACGCCCGTGTCGGCGTCGTCGCGACGGCGGCCGCCGATCTCGTGAAACTGCCCGCTCAGCGGGTCGAGTGCGGTTTCGAGTCGGTCGGCAGTCGCGCTCGCGGTGGTCGGGTCGGGTGCCACGGCGACGGCCCTGGAGGTCACGACGAACGACCGGGTGGGATCGCGGGCGGTGATGGCGTCATGGCGGGCCTGGGCGGTCGGGGTGAGGTTGGGTTCGCGGTGGATCGGCACCTCCGAAGGGTTGGCAAACAGTGTCCCTGTGATGCGGTTCGACCCGAGTTCGATCTTTGCGGTGCGCTCGTCGGCGGCCTGTCGCCAGTCGGGAAACGGCCGGATGAGGACCTGGTAGGCGGCCGGACAGTCACAGGTGGCGAGCACCGAGAGGACCGTTTCCAGTGGACGCGGTGTGTCGGTCTCGGTCGGTGTGGGGCGAGTGTTGGCAGTCGGTGCTGGGGTCCCTTGGTCGCGGGCAGCGGTGTGAAATGGCACGAGGGCGGTCTGCCAGTCTTTGCGGTGTGTGGTGGTCGCTTCGTACTGGACGCCGGCGACGTGGGACTCGGCGTGGGGTTGCAGGTCAGTGAGGGGGTCGCCGGTCGTCGCCGTGACCTGGTACTGGTCGGGGAGGGTGTCCCGGAGTGTGTCTTCGAGGTCGGCGATGGCGGTGGATCCGTGGAGTGTCCAGTAGCAGTTGAGGCGGTCGGTCGGTGCCTCGGGACGGAGGAACAGGCATTCGACCGTCGGTGGGCGGGTCGTGGTGAGTGGGTTGAGGCGGTCGATGACCGAGTGGCTGGGGTCAGCGAGCGTGTGGAGGCGCCGGCAAGCGCTCGTGACGTTCGTCGGATCGAGTGGTGTTTCGGCCGGCTGGAGGTGCAGATACGGTTGCTGGTCGTCGGCTGGCACTGGTAAGTCATCTGCCATGGGGCGGGCTGGTCGCGGTCTGGTATTTGAGGATTCGTGTCCTCGTGGGTTCCGAGAAGTGGGGGTGTGATCGTTGCGCAGATATCGAACGCCCCGGCGGGCTCGCGGTCGCTGCGTGCCATCGCTACGCGAGGGGGCACGCAGACGACCACGCAGGCGCGAGCCCGCCGCCCCGTTCAGTCCCGCCCGGAGTTCGGCTGGTCGGTGTTCGCGGACGGGCTGTGGGCACTCAGGGCGCTGAACGGTGTTCTATTCTGGGCAGCGACTCACCCAGAGACAGTCAAGAGTAGCGGACTGGATGCGGAGTTTAGTTCAGCGGCACTCTCAAAACCCAGTACCGATCAGGGATTCGGTGAACCGGCCGGAACGAACTTGTCGCTCGCCCGGAAACAGTAATTAAATGCGGCTCGTTGCCCACCGCGGCTTCGACGAGCAATACTCCGCAAACACCGTCGCAGCGGTCGAAGGCGCGATCCCACACGCCGATATGATCGAACTCGATATTCGCCGGTGTGCGTCGGGTGAACTCGTCGTCGCACACAACGCTCTCCTGGACATCAGTATCGACGGTGTCGACCAGGTAGACGACTTGACCGCGTCAGAACTCGCCGCGCTCGACGCCCACGACGGCGAGGGCATCCAGACTCTCGATGCCGTTCTCGACTCGATTCCCGCCGACGTGGGTATCAATCTCGAACTAAAAGACCCCGAAATCACCGAACAGGCCATCACGATGGCCGAATCGATACCACACGACGTTATTATTTCGTCGTTCGACCCGGACGCACTTCGTGGCGTCCATCCCGAAGCGAACACGAACGTCGAACTAGCCTACGTGCTCGGGGCGACATTGGACGACAGCCTCACGGTCGCGAGGGACCTCGACTGTGCGTTCGTGCATCCGAATGCGTGGCTGTGTCTGCTGACCGGCGTCGTCGCTGACGCTCGCGACGCGGGTCTGGCGGTCAACGCGTGGACCGTCGACTCACGACCCGGGGCCTGGGCGCTCACACGGCGTGGCGTCGACGGACTCATCGCAAGTTCTCCCCACGTGACGGACTGGATCAAATAAAAAATACGGCCGCTAGTCGGCTCCGCAGGCGACTCAGGTGAGACCTCTCTGCAGCCCACACCCTGTGTTCAGACGGTTGCATGCAAACTAACAGAATCTGGTGACAGCTCCGGCGGACACGCTGGCAGATGCACCAACA
>NZ_CP095489.1 GCF_023028345.1 Halorientalis marina
TTCCAACGGAAGTAGATTATCAGTATGGCGGCTTTCGCAACGGTCTACGAGGTCAAGGATTCTGAAGCTGTGATCCAGCTCGGGAATGGCACTCGTATGACTATGGATTTGCCTGTTTCGTCTGATCTGAGTATTGGTGATGTGGTGGAGATCGACGAGCAGGACGGCAGTTTTCTTGACCGTGTTGCGGAGAATGGTCTTGAGAGGGGAAATTCCGTAGCTGTGGTTGAGAAGGTTCTCGATGAAGACGTGCTTGTGAATAAAAATGGAGTGATCACTAAGGTCGCTAACCCAGAGAACCGGGATGTTAGAAAGGGTAATACTGTAGAACTGACCGGTGCAGACACTATCCGTAGTGTTCTAAGTGAGGAACCTGTTTCGTCTCTTTCCAATCTGCCTGAGGAAACCGATGTTGAGAAAATAGTGAGTTCACTTCGGAAGCAGTCGGATGATCTTGATGTCGGGTTTGATGATTTCGGCGGAATGTCTGATCAAATTCGGCAGGTCCAGGAACGTGTAGAACTGTATTTACAAGAGCGTGAGAGGCTTGAAGAGATAGGTACTGAGACCAATATGGGTGCGATTTTCTATGGCCCTGCTGGGACTGGAAAGACGCATTTTGCGAGGATCTTGGCTAATGAATCAGACGCCACGTTCTACCGGATTCGAGGTCCGGAAATCGTCACGAAGTGGGTTGGGGATACGGAAGAGATTATTCGTGCTTTGTTTAGAGACGCTGCTAAGGATGAGAATGAACCATCGATAGTCTACTTTGACGAGATCGATAGCTTAGGAAGCGAGAGGGGAGATGATGCAAATCAACAGTTCGGGAACAGGGTAGTGGCACAATTACTCTCTGAGATGGATGGTTTCGAACAAGACGATGAGAGCATCATGGTAATCGCGTCTACAAACCGGATTGAGGACATTGATGATGCTCTTCTTAGGTCAGGCCGTTTCGATTGGAAGATTCCTTTTCCAGAGCCGACACCCGAGGAACGGGTGGAAATATTCGACACCCTGCGGGAGCAGTATGAGATCTCCGAGGAAGTGTCTTCGGAGCAAATCGCGGGTATGACGGATGAATGGACTGGTGCTGAGCTGAAATCCCTTCTGAATGAGGCAGGCGCACTCTGTGTAGCAGATGATCGTTCTGAGATCAAACTAGTGGATCTAATCAAAAGTTATGAGCGGAGACAGAGACAGAGGGTGAATAAATAATGGTAATAACAAGATCTGTCTTTCTCTTACTTCGGTTGAAAAACTGGATTTGGAAAAAGCTTGGATGGACAAGCCTGCCGCCTCTCCGTGAGTTTGTATATATGGAGGAAGACACCGTCATCAGTCTTTTAGCCTCTACTACTGGCGGAATTACGGAACAACAGACGACAGGCCAAAAGAAGAGAATCTCCAGCAGTATTACTGGGAATCTGGGTGTCAGCCAGGCGGGTGTCAAGTCTAGTATCGGTGCTTCGAAGGAGGAATCCTCAGAAGTTGTCCGGCAATACGTGATAGAGTCAAATTTTAAAGAGCTCTATGATATGCGGGAAGACAAGCTTGTTATCTCGGATAACACCGAGCTAGACTATGATAATCCATCTGTCATAACTAACGGCTCTGAGAAAGAGGATGATCCCTCCTTTTCTGAGGCAAAGACCGAGGAATTGGAGAGAGGAAATCTGATTGAGGTTGATGTGGAACTGGGCTCGGCAGAGGTTTTCGATTATTACCGGGTGATTCAGGCGTTCGATAATATATTCGAGACCATCTCTTCAAAGTCCGATCTCAGAGAACAATTGGACGCTCAAGATCTATCTTCTGAAGAGATTGAGATGGTTATCGAACTAATGGAAATTCTGATGGCGGATTTGATCCCTATCGTAGGCACTGCCAAGAACTATGGTGTGGCTGAAAATTCGGAGGTTATTGTTGACAAGACGTGGGTAGATCAAAATGGCATTGGGTACGAGGAGTTAGATGTAGTGGGATTCGTGGATGAAGACAATCTTTGGTTAGATCCTACTCGTGTATTGTTTGATGATGCCGAATTTACAGTATAAGCGCGTGTGGATAACCCTCTGGTTCGGGGCGAGTGGATGCCGATGAAGCTTCTTGATGTCGTGGACAAAGTGTTCCCTGGTATAGGAGACGATATCAAAAATCTGCCCGATGCATTCAGTGATGTAGAAACGGATGGACAACGGTCTTTGAACACTTCTGATAGTCAGCTACCTATCCAGTCGTCTCTACGTGATGATTTGTCGGCCTATATCGAAGAGATTGAAGCAGAGCTCGATCTGGAGATTGACGACGAGGATAAGGAGGCTATCGTAGAAGAGGTGGGAGAGACCATAGATAGAACGGGTGAGGTAGATGATAGAATTGGGGCCTTCCAAGAAGTTGAGGAGAAATTGAGAGACAAGGATTATGATATCCAAGTGGATGAGGACCTTAGCGTTGAATTAGCTAGCCGTGTTTGGAGGGAAGATGAGGTTGATCTGGGCGAATCTGATGAGGCAGAGGACGATGGTTACTATTTGGAGACCAGCTTCGTCGCAATCTATTGGTAGGCCTGAGCTCCCAGTCGTTTAAATAGCTACGTGGAATCTCGGTACTTCTCCATACTGCAACTCAACCTCATCCGTGTCCAAGTCTCAACGCTTTGCATCGAAGTTCGCCACCTGTAAACGGAGAGTCGGGTGGTTGATCAGGGAGCAGCTGCCCGTACAAACGAGATGATAACAGCCGCAAAGACCCCAATAACAGCGACACCAGCGGCCAGCTTGACAACCACGGTAATGAGGCCACTCACAACCCCCGCATTCGCTCCGAGAATAATAGCGGCAGCACCAAAACAGACAGCCAGAACCATAGCGGCGACTGCTGCTTCGACGATCTGTTCGGTCATATTCATATCTTTGAGGAAACCTTCATAAGTTTTCTGTGGCGTTTTAATTAGTTATGACCTGGCGCGCCTCGAAAAAGTAGTTGAGAGCTGTATTAGCCACAGCACGCCGTTCTTGCTCAGGGACAGACCCATCACAAACATCAAGCAGTTTGGATACACCTTCACGTCGCAGGTCCAACAGTGTCGCGTGCTGATCAAGCGAAAGACCAGCATGAGACAAGCGGTAGGAGACTTCAGTTCGTGGAATTCCCGAGGAGAGCGACTCACGGGCTTGACTCAGTTTGGACTGGGCCGTATCGTATTGCGACTGTTCGTAGGCTCGGATGCCTGATTCAATCGTCATTGCCGTATCAAGATAGGTTTGCTGAGCAGTGAGGTGTCGGTCAAACACATCGCGCTGAACACGAAGGGAATCGATGACTTGGCTCTGATCTGGGACAAGCTTGCGACCGTTTGAGGTGATAGTCTCAGGATCCTTTTTCGACTGGCTAAGTCGCGTGATAAACTCCTCGAATGATCCAAGGTCGAATGCGGTTACAGGATCATACCCGATGCTTCGCCTATGGCGGAGTACCTCCAGTTCAGACTCAGCCACCTGTGACAGGAGGGTTGTCCCCGTATTTAGCGTCCTTACGAGCGTGTCATAATAGTCTATCGCAGCATTAAGAGCGGAGACCTGTTGCTCGGTTTGTGTTCCCCCCGAGTCGTGTTGATCGAGAGTATCAGTAACCGATTTCAGCGCTTGAGTGATCTCATTGTAGAGGACGGGGACTTCCCGAGGATTGGCCATATCTGCGTCGTTGACCTGTCCAGCAACGTCTTCAAGCCGGGTTTCGGCCTGAGCGAGCTCGTCAGTATCTTTCGTTTGTGTGGAATCCGATTGAGTAATGAGAATCGACCCACCGCCCAGCGCGGCCACACCTAACAATAATTTCCGACGGACAACCTCCTCACGGAGGTCCTCAAAATCGAATCCGTCAGTAGATCGATCCGAATCTCCCACTACACCAGTCTACTGTATATAATGTTTAAATTCTTCCGGGGCAACCACCCGTTAGTGGCAGAACCGATCCCGAACCGAGTGGCAGATGTGCAGTCCAGTATCCAATCAGGACTGCGAGTACACGCACGGGGAGAGCGACGTATTCAGTCAGTCCAACTGGCCGATGAGCTGGCTTCGGTTTACGATCAAATTACCGACGCTCAGCTCCCGGCCACTACCGAGACTACTGACATCAGAGCGTTCTTCAGTGGTGTCGACAGAGATCTACAACGGACACGGAAGGCCGTCGAGGTCGTAGAAGATAGCCTCCAGATCGGCCTGGGCCACAGCAAACTGGCCCGTATTGCGATGACGGGCGCACAGTTGAGTTCCGGAGTAGCACTAGTAATTGCAGGACACAATCTTTTGATAAGCGCAGACAAACTGGATCGTGCGCACACCTCTATCGGGTCAGTTCAGGATATCGCTGCAAAACGATTCCACGAATTCTACCGTGCCATCGGTTTGTTCGTTGCGGAAGCGATTCTGTTCACAACTCCTCTCAATTATCGGATGGCTTGGAAGGGCACGCGTTATCTAAACAATAGATTCCTGTACTCGCTTCGTCATAGTGGGTTCTCTGGCTCGGTAGATGTGGCGTTGAAAGGCCTTCATCGTCTAATGCTCAGCGAGATTCATTACGCGATCCGGGGGATTCTGCCCGCAGCACTCCGAACCCCCGATGAGTTCGTAACATATCTAACCTCGATGGCAACACAGACGCTGGCGATACTCCGCGAATTCTCGGATCTGGGACTCGAAGACATTCCGGCCAAGGCGGAGGAGGTCGTCCACGAGTACCGGACGTTCGCTGAGAATACGTACGAAGTGGTGACCGCCGATGTTGATGTTGAGTCGGTAATTCAGGATGTGATCACACAGCTCTCAGGAGATGTTGACTTCTTCTCAGTCTCATCCCCCAACAAGAATACGAATCTGTAGTTAACACCTATTGGAACCCAGGATTTAGCGTTGCCAACACACAGCGTCCACCAATAGTGTCGGATGAATTCCCTGCGCCTGTGTGAAATGGAGGTAGTTCAGAGCGAATCTATCTTCCCCCTCATTCAGATATCCCCCAGAGACCTGAAAGGGAACTCGATCAATCGCCCCGAGTCCTCTAGTCAAGTGATCCGGTATCGGATCTTCAAGCTCTGATTGGACCGTCTCTGGCCAGTTTGAAAACGGGTTATCTGCGGTAATGTACAACGGACCAGGAAGATCACCTTCCGTTAACGGGGTGAGCGTAGGATTCTGTAGCGGTTCTACCTGGCTACCCTGGAACGTTACGAACTGTAGACCATGTCTATGGTCGTATACTGGGGGAGACGTCCCAATATCATCGTAGAACTCCTTGAGTGGGCTATCATCGAACGGGAGGTCTTGGAGAATGAGACCAAGATTTGAGCGAGTGAAACTCTCTGTTTCACGCTGCAGCTCAAACCAAAGGAGTCCGTAGTCAACAGGGAGAACACCGGCAATTACTGGTCCATAGTTCCAGCCCCGCTCAGTAGCGTCATCAAGCCGGGTGTAGATATCATCAAGACGACCGAGATCCATATAAAGGGATTCACTAGCCCGACCGATAAGATGAATATCGGCAACTCGAATCGAGTATCCGAATTGGCGTCCTATTTTCCCACCAAGATGTTCCTCAGCAGCTTCAAGAACGTCTGGGATATCTGCATATCCAGTCTGACCGGGGAACTGAGTTCGGAGCCGAACCGTGTGGGACTTGCGAATATAGTCGTGGAAGAACCCAAACCCGAACACGGCTGTATGGGTGTCGTTGGTGCGAATGGTGGCGCGTCGCTCGAATAGGTTGGACCTATTATCGTCACTAGAAAGAGGTTCAGGAGTGAAATTCAGATGCTCAGTTCGTTCAACCAGCGAACTCGGGACTGCTTCCTCACGTTGTGCCCGTCGCTGATAGAACTGATCGATTTCGCCAGAGGTCATTTCTCGCATCCCATCCTCATCCCGAATCCAGACCTGATATTCTCCATCATAGTCAACCTGTATGAGCCTCTGCTGAACTTGGTCGACATCGATACGGAGGACCCGATGTCCCATACACTCCTCAAATGAGATGTCCCAGAAGTTCTGTAGCTGCGGACTGGTGTACTGCTGAGCAATATGGGTAAGTTCTTGACGGGGTTCGTCGTCCGGTGAGAATGTTTGGTATAATAAGCCACCATCTTGGTGCCGAACTCCGATGATCATCGTTCCCCCCGCCTGATTGGCCATCGCCGACAGGATACGGACGACTTTCTTCTTTTGACCTGTCGTCTGGAGAATCTCCTTCGATTTGAATTCTAATCGAGAGTGCTCAGCCCCCGGATTTTCAGCAAATTCCGTCAGAAGATCCTCAGTATCGCGCTGAATCGTCATATACGCGTGATTGGGTCCGGATGGGATAAGATTAGGCAGTGAGCGAAGAGCAGCGCGTGAGTTTGTCAGGCCCTGATGGGTGAGGACCCTCTCGAAACGGGTCCCGAACACAGGTGAGAACAATGGCAATCAGAGACATCTACGAAACTGGCTTCGACGAAGACGTCCAAACGGAATCGAGCGCGAACCAGTGTCCCGAGTGCAACGGGCACGTCACCACGAACCTCAAGGAAACGGTCTGCGAGGACTGTGGCCTCGTTATTGAAGAGCAACGCCTCGATCACGGCCCGGAGTGGCGGGCGTTCGATGAGAACGAACGCGAGCGAACAGGTGCACCCCTGACTGCGGCCCGCCACGATCGAGGCCTCTCGACGGAGATCGGCCACGGAACCGATGCACACGGCAACGAACTCTCAGGGCAGAAACGCCGGCGGCTGGCCCGGATGCGGCGTGAGCAGACCCGTGGTCGCTGGCGATCCAAAGCAGAACGGAATCTCGCCCACGGACTCGGCGAGGTGCGCCGGCTGGCGAGTGCGCTCGAACTCTCCAAGTCGATTCGTGACCAGGCGTGCCAGTTCTTCCGAAGCGCTCAGAGTGAAGATCTGCTTCGTGGCAGATCTATCGAAGCCATCGGCGCAGCGAGTATCTACGGCACCTGCCGATGTAATCAACACCCGCTTCTCCTCGAGGACATCGTCGACGCCGCCCGAGTCGAGTCCACTCGTGTCACCAACGCCTACCGAACACTGAATCGCGAATTGGAACTTCCGACACCACCAATGCGCCCGACGTCGTTCATTCCGCGCCTGATCTCGGAGCTAAATTTAGACCACGACATTCGCCGCCGCGCGAACGAACTCGCAGAACACGCCGAAGGGACAGCCCTCACGAACGGCTGTCAGCCATCGGGCGTCGCGGCCGCCTGCGTCTATCTGGCCGCCCAAGAGCAGGGCGCGTTGATTACCCAATCCACCGTCGCGTCGGCAGCAGAGGTGTCAGTCGTGACGCTCCGAAGCCGGCGGGACGAACTCCAAGCGATCTGAGACGCCTCCAGTAGAGGAGCACCTACATACAGGAAGAGAGTCTACCAAGGAGTATGGATCTGGAAGAGACTGTCGAGTATCTGTCGACAGAGCTCGATATCGAGCGGAGTGAGCACGTTCGCGAGGTTGGTCGAGCGGTCGCCAAGCTCCGAGACTGACTCGGTCTCAGGCGACCAGATTTATCCCGTCATCGCCGAATCCGTTCCCGCGTTTTCTCACCCTTGAGTTTAAATACCAAACCGGGGGAAACGCGGACCGAATCGATGACTGACCGTAACTCAGACCGAGACGCGTTCCAACCTGTCGGGGAAGGCGCTCTCGTGCCGGACCCAGCGCTGGATCAGCCAGCGGACGGCCAGCCAACCCGCCAGCGTGAAGCCGCGCATTCGGGTGGGTATCCGGATGGAACAACCGACACAGACCGAGCCTGTGTCTCCTGTGGCGCATCGATCCCGGCGTCGCAACGAAAATGCCGGTTCTGTCTCGAACACGAACTCGACGCCGCGTCAGCGTCGGGTGCTGCGAGTTCCGAGCAAACACTCCGTGGTGTGATCCAGTTCCTCGTCGAATCCGGGATGTTCTATGGTGCAGTCGCGAAAGGGGCAGCTGCAGCGACACTCCTCACGTCAGGTCACGACGAGCCGATCGACGACTGTACGCTCATCTACGATCTCGACGACGAGCCCGCACCCCAGTTAACCGAGCGCTGGCCTACGCTCCCCGCTACTACTGAGGTGACCACAGCGGCTGGCGACGCGTTACTAACAGCGGCCCGTGAGCGGACAGCGTGGAACGAGAGGAGCGATCGTTCTCAGACGGAGATTCCACGCGTCTATGACGAGCGTGGCCAGGGAATTCGTGATGAGTCGTCCCTCGAGCACACGCTCGACGACAGCGATCAGCTCTGGATCGTCCCAGCAATCGCTGTTGAAACAGTACCCCACGAAACGGAATCCAGCAGTGCCGGAGCCGAAATTCCGACCGTGACAGCCCTCGAGTGCCAGCACTGTACGAGAGAAACAGAACATCGGTTCAGGACACGCGAGTCGCTCCCTGACGAGACCTGGACGGGCCAACCAATATGGGAGTGCGAGGTGTGTGGCACAGGTCGCTACGGGCCTGCTCCCGAATAGGGCAGGAGGAATCTCGATGGTTAACCAACAGTCTCCGATAGAGATGACTTCTGTTGGTTAATACGGTGAGTACCCTCAAGTCCGACGTCAGTCACGGCGGGCGTTCATTCGGCAGGGTTCGGAGCGGCTTGCCTCCACAAATCGGGGCGGGAACAGGGGTAGTGGGTAACGCACCGTGACATCGACGAGTCCGGAACGTCACGCCGACCACGGCACGGACGCATCATCAGAGGCTCGATGAACTCGCTGTCTAGACGGGCCAGGTCGGGAGCGAGGGCGCTCCATTCTTCCAGTGAATTGCATCTAGCGCGGGCGGGAACTGTTGTAGTCGGTCATCGAGGACGGCGAGTGGATGGGCATCGAGAAACGTCGCATTGTTCCGATCAACCGGCGTGTCTTCGTGATTGAGTTGGATATGACAGGGCCCAAGGTCCGGATGGTCGGCATCTTGGTGGAATCCGAGCATCAGATTTCGGTCCGGTTCGACCCAGTTTATGCGGTAGTATTCGTGGTCGACGCCGGCGGGGTACCAGAAGCGAATCTCCAGTCGTGCTGTCGCCGCATCGTAAGAGTCACTCAGGAACGTCGTCGGATCGACATCCGCGATGACGTAGCGGGGTCGGCGTCGAGACGGGCGATAGCTGACCTCTTCACACCCCGGCTGGTTCGTCAATCGGTCGTGAACGTCGCGGAGGAGGGTCCGCTGTGTATAGCGGTCGCGACCGGCAAGAAAGATCATTCTATGAGAGATGAGGATTAGCTCGTGGCGCGGTCAGCAACGTCGATCATCTG
Organism: Halorientalis marina; assembly: GCF_023028345.1. GTDB lineage: Archaea > Halobacteriota > Halobacteria > Halobacteriales > Haloarculaceae > Halorientalis > Halorientalis marina. The sequence goes on from NZ_CP095489.1 coordinate 9,310, forward strand.
TTCGCGGGCGGCTTCGACGTCGGAGTAGAGTTCCAGTGCGTGCTTGATGAGGCGGCGATCCTCCTCGTTCTCACGCCAGAACGCGATGACGTCGCGGCGGTCCCGGAGCTCCGCACTTGCGAGGTCGCCGTCGGCGAGCGACTGTTCGAGTTCCTCCCACGTCTCGACGTCGTAGGTCGCCTGCCACTCCTCGATCTCCTCGGTGATCGCGGCCAATTCACTCCGCAGCTCCTCGCGGGTGTTTTCCTCGATGAGCGTGCGGATCTCCTCAAAGAGCAGGCGCGTGTAGTCCGGCTGGTAGCGCGTCGTCTCGCCGGCCTCGACGCGACGCAACTGGCCCTGGTCGACGAGATCCTGAAGTTCCTCGTTGGTCGTGCTCCAGGCGGCGTCGGCCTGCTCGCTGATCCAGTTAACTGAGCGGGGTTCGCGAAGTGACTCGGCGACCGCCCGAATGCGGTCGCGGGCGCTCATCGACTCAGTCCACGATTGGACCCCATCTCGCGGGGATTCGCTCATGGTTGGCACCTCTTGGGAAAGTGTTCGCACCCCGCTCTCATATATGTTTGTACTGTCTCGCATAATCAAGAGTGTGATGCGAGCGAAGGCGTCCGGACGTTGAAATGCGATACCGATAGAAGTTATGAGCCAACCGATGTACGACCGATATTCTGACTTTGCAGAACTACGGCCGACCGGCGAGGCATCCCACATCCCGGACACGATGCTGGACGACGGGTGTGAGAGTGACCTCCTGGCGCCAACGCGGTGCGACGAGCACTGGTGGCGACGCTGATGCGCCGACGACAGTCTCGTAAGGAGTCTTTCTGCGCCGGCGAGTGGTGAGGCGCTTCCGATGAATCAGCAAGTCGAACAAGGCTACCGGATGCATTGTGTGCTCAGCAATCTCAGCCGGCTCGATGTCGACCAGTTGGACGACGCGGATCGAGAGCGAGTCGAGACTGCAAGAGACCTCCTGGAAGAAGTGAGTCTACTCACGCGACCAGAGGACGGGAGCGGACCAGACGCCCCAACAGACGACTGATCGTCATCGCCGTCGAGGCCAGGGGCACTTCCAGTGTCGGTTTATCGCCCCCCAAGAGGGGTGCGGGGCTTCCCGCGAGTCCAGACATGGCGACACTACAAGCTGCGACGACGTCAACCGGCGCGATCGTATCGGATCCGCAGGCAGTCCGCGAACTCTGTGAGAACTACTGCTTCGGGACGCTCGACTGGGAGGTCACGGAGGAGGGCGAGCTCACTATCTGGGGATACGACGACTTCGAGGTATACGAGGCGCGGGAGAACGGCCTGCCGGACTACGAGGGCGGCATCGTGACCCACGAATTCTTGCGAGAACTCGCCGACCACCTCGAAGCCGACGAGGAACTCGACATCCAGACAGCGGGGTTCACGAAGTGTCGCTTCCCAGTACTGGCGAAGCGGTACGTCGTTCGCGACGGCGAAGTCCTCCACACGGACCTCAGTTCCCCCGAACCGATCGACGAGTAGCGTTGTTCATCCCCCGGGAGGGGTGCGGGGCGATCCAGTCGTGGGGCGCCCTGCGAGGTGATTGTTCAAATGGGTCACCGCGCACTCGTTGCGTACGAACGGACAGACGGACAGTACACGCTCCACTACTCTCATTGGGGTGCTGCGAACCTGAAGCTCAAGCACCGAATCTCGGCTGAGTCGCCGTTCGGTGGCGACAACACCGACTCAAAGTGGGCGAAACAGCTGCTGGCTGAACTGGCCGATGGCCTCGAGGCGGATGCCGTCGACGGCTACCTCACCGGCGAAGACCGCCCATCGACGGTCGTCGAGCCGAAGCCCCACGGCACCGACCTCACCCTCGAGGAGATCATCGCTGACCATCTCGACTACCTCCATCACGAGGCGTTCTACGTGGTGTCACCGACCTTCGAGGTGACCGCCTACCGGACGCTGTGGTTCGGCCTGCAGTACGATTCGGAGACAATCGACCACGGTGAGACGGTCGGGAACGGGGCGCTCGCGACCGTTCGGTGGCACGACGGCGAACCGGTCGGCGACGGACATCTGAAGGGGCAGTTCCGGGCGCTGAAGGACGTCGTCGGCGATATGGTCGACAAGGGTGTGTTCACCCAGTCGACTGCTCGCCAGTACCTCAAGCAGAAACTCGGCGAGTGGGTCGGGAAGCGGCAGGAGTTGCGCATCCCGAGCGGTGAAGTACCGTCTCCGGACGCGACACTCAGCCGCTCGTAGACCGATCTGCGTCGAAGCAGATGGTGTTTTTCTGGGGCAGAAAGGACTGAGCCCTACCGTAGGCTCGTGATTGGATGCCCGAGAAACCAGACGACGACCCATTCCACGATTGCGAACTAGGTCCCGACGCAGTCCTCGGGACACGCACCTTCCACGATGTCCTGTTCACCGACGATACCGAGACACCGGTGAACGTGCTCACCGGCGAGACGCCCGCACATTCGCAGGCGACCGTCGAGGAAGCGAAGGCGTTCGCTGCGAGTATCGACACGGACACACCACAAATCGCGCTCCCGGCCTCTGTCGAGACGCAGGTCGAGACCCAGAGCAAGCCCTACACCTCAGCTGCGTTCTTCCACTTCAAGGCGACGGGGTCACTCGAACGACACCGTGCCTACCACGCCGCGTACGACTCGGATGCGTTCACCGTCGACTTCGAGGCCGACTACGCGTCGGGCGATCTAACCATCACAGTCGAGCGAGCGAACGAGTCCTAAGAATCGACCGCTAGATCAGGTTTTTCGAGCGCCGGCGATGGGTGCCGGCGCAGCAGGAGCGAGCAACGACTCCCGGTGCGTCGGCGCTTCGAGGTGTTCGAGATGCACATGGTCATTTACAGTCTGGTAGAAGCATCGACAGAAGACGAAGCACTATCCACCGGAAAGACGGTGTTCGACCGCCTGGTCGGCGCGGACCCACATGCCGGCGCCGTCTTCGACTACCACGTGACTTTCGATGAGGAGGACACGTCCGTTGCGGGGAAGGCGCGATGGGGTGAGTTGCCGACTGCAGCCCCCATCGACTCTGATGACGGCCAAGACCTGCTTGAGCGTGGATGGGAGGCGACGAAAGAGGAGTTCGAGCGGAATCTCGAACGGGTGAGAGAAGCACTTGACGAACTCTCCGACGAGGAGATTATGCGCGACGAAGATCTCGCTCGGCACGCCTTCCACCAAGTCGGCGCCTACGACGGGCCAACAATCTTCCTGTACAACGAATATGCGAACGGTATCCGTCACCGTGAGCAGCTGGATCAAGTGCTGGAGGAGAGCGAGGAGCTCTGGATCGTGCCCGCCGACGTCCACTTCTAACAGATGTCCCGGATCACAAATTGGAAGCGGAAGAGCCGCACGCCCACACTCGCATACCGGAATACCGAGACCGGAGCTCGGGCTGTCTTACACCGAGCCCCGGGCTCGTACCGCTACAAATGGCGTGGCGCAATCCTCGTCGACGGCTACCCGGTGTGGTCGCGGGGGTACGAGACAAAAGACGCGAAATCGTTCCGTGACGAGCTCCGTGACCGGCCAGCTCCCGAACTGAGTTGTCCCGAGTGTCCGAACAGCGACGTGGCAATCGGTGGGAAAACGGCTGACGGCGCGAAGGTTCAGCGCTGGTTCGAGTGTCGGAACTGTGGGTACGAAACATCCTCGAGAATCGTGTACGGCGCCGAGCGCTGATTGATTGGAACGTATCTGCGGTGACGTTTATTTTGGGCCGGGATGGGTGGCCCGTCTCAATCGGGCCAGATCCACAGATGAGTCTGGAAGTCATCGACCGCCACAGCGAAGCACTGTTCGAGTTCCTCTGGTGCCCCGTCTGCGGGCACCAGGTATTCAGCCACATTCCCTTCGAGGGGGTGTTCTGCAAGAACTGCAACACGCAGGTTGAACTCCAAGAATCACGGGAGACACGCGGCTACGAGGAGGCTGTCCTCGCTTGCTTCGACACGGATTCGACGTGGAACCTTCACGTCGACGAAAAACTGCGTCGTGACCTGCCTGATGGGTCGGCACGGGTGAAAATCCTCGGTGCACCGGGTGCCTACGAGGTTGACTGGTGGAGTCCAGCACCCGGTGATGACTGGCAGCCGGTCGAACGAGGCGAGTTCGACGATGTCGACGAACCAGCCGATATCTCCCATCTCGCGTAGGGGCAAGCAGTCCCTGGGACTGTTTTTCACCCCCTGAGGGGTGCGGGGGTGCTCGAACGAGTAGCTCCCGAACAGACCGATGAGGAGACCTAGCGACACACACTCGATTGAACAGACACGCCCAGCGAGCGACTGCGACATCGCCTACGTCGGGTATCGGCAGAGCGGGCAGGCTATCGTTGAGAAACGTCCCGGCCAAGAACGGCTCACACCAGAGCGGAGTCTCGCGCTGGTGAATCACAGTCCCTCGGGATTCGAATGGGGATATGGTGGTAGTGGTCCGGCACAACTCGCGCTCGCACTCCTCCTCGACTACACGGGAGACGAGGCGTTCGCCCTCGACCACTACCAGGAGTTCAAAACCGAGGTCGTGAGCCAACTGGACTGTGCTGGGTCTGCTGGAAGCTGGCGACTCACCGGGCCCGAGATCGACGCAGTCCTTCACGAAACACCCGGCGAGCCAGCCGCACCGTCCATCTAAATACCAATCACCGAAAGTAACCCATGTCAGAACATACCCAACCATCTCGTACGGATGGCGAATCGGCTGAATCGAGCGAACAGACGACACGAACGGAGTACGTCGAACGCAGTGACGTCGGCGTCTCCCTCACCATAAAGCTCAAGCGTGGAACCGGTACCAGAGATCAGGACGAGGTAATCGCGAAAGCGAAAGGCAAGACCCTCGAAGACGCTCGCGAGGACATGGAAACCCTCAGAGAATACATCCACGATCTCGCAGAGGACGCTCGCCAAATCCAACCCGAAGAAGACGGGTAACGACGAGGGCCGTTTTTTGTCGCCTCAGCAGTGGCGGAGGCGATTATCAGTGAGCAATCCAGACGGTCAAACAACAGACACAAGCGATCTTTCGCCAGAACAACGGCTCGAGCCCCCGAATACGCGACTCATCAACGCTGGTATCGTGACGATCAACGATATGGAGACGCTGCGAGCCTGCGTCGCCTACGAGAACGCGAATCAGCAACGGGTCCAAATCCTCCGCCGGCTTGAACAGCGGGCCAGCGAACTCCGCGCACAAGACGATTGACCCAACGCCCGGAGGTGTCTGTCGGAGCCTCGGTGGGTGGAGGCTCAATCCAGATGAGCGATCGACCAGAGATCGAGATTCAACGACAGACCGCATTCGGTGACGATGGTCAACTCGAAGTAACCGAAACAAGCGTCGAGACCTCGCTTGAGGACTTCGGCGCTGACGTGGATCATCGTGACCGGGATTCGCGTCTTGATCACCCCGAGGCGAGTGAGTTCGGCGTCGACGATCGACCCGAAGTTGAGCAAACATCCGAGGGAGATCAGTCAACACTCTTCGCTGATACGGACGAGGATCAGCAGACCCTCACTGGCGACGATGCAGCCGCTCGCTGTCTCTTCGAAGAATAGACTTGCCTCTATCGATTGATTGTCTGATGAATTGTTGTAGTCTGGACTATAATAGTCTGAATTCTAATTTTGAAGCGACGCTGAGGGGCTAATAGCCGGTGGTGGTTTTTCGACCCCCAGCAGGGGCGTGGGGAATCCGAACGCCCGCATGCAACCGATGGAGATGAATTCGACTACCGACCCACGAGCAGTCGTACAGGATGCGAGTGAGCGATGGCAGGCGAGTGCAGACTGCGTTGAGTACGTCGGAATGCGTGTCGACGGAACGCCAGTGGTCCTGAACCTCACCGCACACGAACGCCTCTCCCCAAATCGAAGTCTCGGTCTCGTGCGGCATAGCCCGGCGGGATTCGACTGGGGCTATACGGAAAGCGGACCGGCACAGCTCGCCTGTGCGCTCCTCCTCGATTACACCGACAACGAAACTGTCGCCCAGCAACACTACATCCAGTTCCGCAACGACGTGGTCAGTCAGCTGGTGTGTGATGGCCCGGCCGACTGCTGGCACCTCACCGGGGAGGATATCGAGGCGGCACTCGCCGAATTCGAAGAGTACCGAGCACTCACGCCAGATGGTGGGACGCCGTCATCGTCACTGCCGGCGAATTGGAGTGCGGTGAGCCGGACAAATCGGACAGTCTTCCAACGTCGAGATATCGACCACTACGTCGTCCTCGCCGAAGGGAGCGAAGAGTGGTTGATCATACTTTGTGCGCAGGGGGACCGGGCGTATCCCGCCCCGCTTGACCATCGAACACTTCCGGTCGAGAACGACCCTGCCTCAGCTGTTCAGGCACTCGTCGCTGAGAGTAACGACCTCGTCGAGCCAGAGGAGGCCAACTGATGGAGAAATTCCGACTTTCGCGAGCAACGTACCAGCTCATCGAACGCGCTGTCACGGCGCTGGAGTGCATCGGCCGAGAACTCGAGCGATACAACGACCGGCACGAGCGAACAGCTGGGAAAGACACAGACGAGACGAATCCCGGCGAATCATGACTGGCGAAGCGACGCTTGACGACTTCGAGACCGAGAATTCAGCTGGTAAGTCCCGCTCGCTCACGCTGGAAGAGCGACTCCTCACCCTGATCTCTCCGTCCATCGGTCTGCGAGTGATTCCCGGTCGCGGCACTCCGCTCTATCTCCAAAATCGGGGAAGAGAGCGGTATCTCTTCCGCGACGACCACGATCGGTGGTTCATCCTCCAACCGTCGGCGAAAGACTCTGAACAGGCGTTCGTCCGCTGGGTGTATCTCCCAGCAGACAGGCCCGAACGGCTGGTGCAGTCGGCGCTTCGTCGACGGACGGTGATCGGGTACGACTACGTCCGGCGGTCGGTTGCACCAGACCCAATCAGATCAACGGTGACGGCGATGTTCGTCACGGAACGCTGGCCCGAGACAGCCTACGAATGTGGATCGTGTGAGACGCTGTTCGATACAGCACGAGAGCACGCCCTCCATTGCTGGGATGTTCATCCCTGGGTGCCGAATCCAGAGCAGGTACGCCGGCGGCGTCAGCCCGACGAGTGAGTTGGAAAATCCTGGGCAGGTATCGAAGCCGTCCAGATAATTAACCAACAAAGTGCGAGTTCTGGATTTAATGTTGGTTAATAGCGGACCGCGGCTCCGTTTATTGCCCCTCTGAGAGGGTGCAGGGCGGGCGGATTCGCCCTCGCAGACCACATTCATGTCGCTCGATATCAGCCCCAGCAGCAGCACTGAACGCGAGATTGCCGCTGCCAGACAAGCCGACAGCGTGGCGTTCCTTCATCGAGCGCCGTTCTCTCTGGATGCCTACAGGCTCGGCTACCTACCTGGGTTCCGAGAGGACTGCGGATATCAGCAGACTCAGTTCAAGCATTTGGACATCCCCGTCGGGATGTTGGATAACGACTTTCGGAATCCCGATCTGGATCGATACGTCGCCCAGTTTTTCGAACACGAACCCAAGGTCGGCGTGATTGGGGACGTGTACGATCCCGACGACGTCGATAGATACGTGGCCGCCGCACGCGAGATACAGGCGAGCTATCCCGATGCAGACCTCGTCATCGTCCCCAAGTGCCGCAAGGTGATCGACATGATTCCCGACGACCTCGTGCTCGGCTACTCACGAGGGTATGCCGACCGATTGGCGCATGAGTTCTCCGAGCCGACCGACTGGCGTGGCCGCCGTGTGCATATCCTCGGTGGCAGCCCACCGAAACAGTGGGACGTTATCCAGCAGCTGACCCGACCGACACTAACCGACGACCCACCGGCCGACATCGTCGGCCTCGATTGGAACGGGCTGCATCGCGGCGCGCAGTTCGGGGAGTTCTGGACAGCTGATGGGTGGGATGATAGCGGACGTGACGCCTCCCACGTCACAGTTCGGAAGACAGTCCGACACAGTCTCGTCCGGATCAAGGCCTTCTGGCAGTCTCACGGTGTGTGGCCCGACTCGACACCACATAACGACATCCTCGAAATCGAGTACGAGGGCCCGTCACCAACCGATCTCGATAGTGCTGTGTGTACCGAATGCGAAGCGAACGTCTGGACGACTCAGCGCGGTCCATTCGTCGCCGAGTATGATACCGGCGCAGTCTGTGGCTACTGCAGTTACGACTGCTACTTTGCCCACCGCCATCGAAATAACCTTGAGGAAATCGCCGGCGAGCAGAGCGTCTACCTCCCGCCGGCGTGACGCTACGAGTGGTTTTTCGCGCCCCGGAGGGGGCGAGGGCTTGATCCAAAGAGTCCTCCGAGAAGGTGATTTTCCGTGAGTCAACAACAGCGTCCGAACAACGTCTCGATCGACGACATTCCAGTCGACGTATCGAACACCCAATCAGGCGAGGTCGATCCCGCTGAGGTACCCGAGGAGATCCGGTCGATCACCCGTGGACTCGCGAGCGAGCAGCCGCCGACGAATCCGCTCGTCGTCCTGAAGGCCGCCCGCTGGTGGTATATACATGGCAAGGGCGGAACCGATCCCGCGTTCCAGTGGGCCATCGAATGGGCACGACACCTCGCGACGGACACGCCGAGCGATGTCGACCAGTTCGATGCGTTCCTCGAGTATCTCGTCACGATCAGCTTCGCTGACGAGAAGGCGGCGCTTCGATAACCGATCCCCATTCACATTGCGGGGTGTTTGACCGGGCACTATCTCGAACAGAAACGAGTCTGACTGCAACCTGCCCAGATAGGAGGACGTGTACTTAGAACTGGTAGCACACAACGTCTTCTCCACCACAGGTCGGACACGTTTCGGCGTCCTCGGAAAGGGTCGTTCCGCAGTGGCGGCACTCATACAGAGTGGATGTCGTGGACGTGCGAGTACCAACGACCCCGCGGAGCGTTTCGACGAGACCCATCCTCCCGGTAATTGTATCGCACTGGTTGTTAATCCCAGCTTCCGATAGCAACCCCGGCATAAACCCCGCAGTCGCGCCGTCGTTTATTGTGCGCCCCCGAGGGGTGCGGCGCGTCCTGACTTCTCGGAGACATCGTCGTACTCGATGTGATGCAATCCATGCTGACAACCAGTGAGTCGGAGGTCTCGTTCGAGGAGACCGACACCCGACACGACGAGATGCACAGTACCATCGAAGACTGGATCGACGAGCTCATTGCAGACGTCGGTGAGGCAAAAGCCAGCCAACAGTTCCAGAAGTGGCTCGATGTCCAGTCCCGATTCCATGACTACTCACATCGCAACACCCTCCTGATCAAACTCCAGTGTCCCGAGGCGACCCGCGTGGCGGGCTACAATACGTGGAGATCGGAGTTCGACCGGCACGTCCAAGAGGGCGAACAGGCGATCTGGATCTGGGCACCCATTATTACGAAGCAGTGCCCCGAGTGCGAGAACTCACCGAGCTACCACGAGCAAAGCGACTGTGACTATGACGAGACATCGCCCGAGGAGTGGTCGAAAGGACTGGTTGGATTCAAACCAACGGCAGTCTTCGATGTGTCTCAAACCGAGGGCGAACCGCTCCCCGAACTGGAAACCGAGGCAGCTGGTGACGCCAACGACCTGGTGCCAGCGCTCCTCCATGCGGCAACTACGCTCGATATCGACGTCCGTGTCGTTGACGCTGCCGAGTGGGAGCATGGCGACGCGAAAGGCGTCTGCAAACACCGGACTCTCCACGAGGGCCAGCCCGTCGTCGAAGCGAAAGCCCGCTCAAATCAGGCCGATCTCGCGGTGACATTGGTTCACGAGTATGCCCACGCGCTGCTCCATTTCGATGTCGACGACGAGCCCGAGCGCGCAAAACGCGAGGTCGAAGCGGAAGCCGTTGCGTACATCGTCGGGCGGTATTTCAACCTGGATACGAGCGGGTCAGCGTTCTATCTTGCCGCGTGGCAGGACGACGATGCGGAGAGCATTCAGGAGCGTCTCGGCCGGATCAGTTCGACCGCTCAGGAGATCATCGACACAGTTGTAGAGGGCTGAACACCCCCTCCCCGGCTGTTAACCAACGCCTTGGGTACTATCCCACTCTGTTGGTTAATTCGTTCGGCGTCCCGACCCCGTGTGTTTCGATCGGTCCCGAGACATACCCATCGACAGTCGATGTTATCGTTCAGAATCGATTCGGCGCTGCTGGTCACGAAGGAACTCGACGACAGCATCGATATCCTGGTCGGGAACCGTTTGCTGTTCGAAGACTCCTTTGAATGCGTCCGCGAAATCCTCCGACGTGAGGCGGTTGAGGACAGTCTCGATGCGACCAGCGAGCTTCTTGGATTTCCCGCGATGCAGATGAGTCGCGATCCGGTCGAAATCCGCGCCAGCAGCCAGCACCACCAGATCCCGAGAGTCTGCCTTGCGGCCACTGTGGAGTTTCACCGCGAACAGCAACTCCCGTTCCGGAATCCTGGCTGTTACCGGGCGCCCGGTTCGCAGTTCCTCGGTGACAGAGTGCTGGGCCAGATAGCGATACGACCATTCAGCTTCCGTCTGGCGACAGCCCAGCGCGTCCACCATCGCGTCGAACTGAACCGGATTCCCGATATCTTTCGTAAACCGGATAGTCCGGCCCTCGTAGAGCTCGTTTCGCTCGACATCGGCCGTTTTCTCGTAGCCGCGGTCGGTGAGAAGGTCCGTGTAGTCGTCGACCGCTTGGGCCGGAATGACGACGTCGACGTCCGTGGTGAAGCGTTGATTGAACGCCGCGATTGCCCACCCACCGACGAGGACGTATGGCAGGTCAGCGTCAATAACGGCCTCCAGCGTATCCAGCAGCTCGTCTTCGCGTTCACCGAGACTCATACGTTCAAACGCGGATCCTCGTGGGACGCGTCAATATCGCGGTCATATTCATCGGCGATCATCTCCAACGCCGGCTCGTAGTTCACCCGGTACTCCAACATGTGCTCGATTGCCTCGTCCAACGGAATAACCGGATTGCCGTCAACCCACTCGCGAGTGATCTCCCCACTCGTCGGGAACAACACGTACGAGACGGTCGCGTCGTAGTCGGTCGCATCCGGCCGCTCTTCGATCCGGCTCGGAATCCCGAACTCATCAAAGAATGCCGTCCACTGCTCGACGTCTTGGTCGGCGACCTGGATGAAGATCGGATAGTCGTCGTGGCCGCGGGCGATCTGATAGCCGCCGTGGGTCCAGACGTAGACGCCGTCGATTTTCGTGTACGCAAAGGGCATCCCGGCGAAGTGCGGAATGACGTAGCCGTCGTCGATCGAGGGAGGAATCGAGCGGGAAATAGCGGCGACGAGATCGTAGTAGCGATCCCTGACAGCGTAATTCTCGATGTAGACGCCGCCCTCACGCCGGATGAAGCCTGCGTCCTCCAACCGCTCGATCCAGTCGTAGACCCAGGAGTAGGAGCCGTCGATCTTCTGGGCGATTCGACGAATCGAGTCGCCCGGCCGGGCCGCGACCATGATTTTCGCCGCGGTCACGTCGACGTACTCCATCATCGCTAGTTATCGGTATCGCATCTAACGGTATTAGTCTTGTCCCCCGTATTCCCTATGACGTTATCGCTATACAGATATACTATTCTTGGCTCCGGTAGTCCGATCCGGCTCAGCATTTGAGCAGAGGTCAATTAACCAACAGAGGATGCGACTGATCGCTATTCGTTGGTTAAGTTTTTCAGCGCCCGCCGAGGGGCGGAGGCGCAGTCCCGTCTCCACCGACCCATGACCGACCAATATCTAACGACCGTTCTCGACAAGGCAGAGCGAGTCGCAGAGCACCACGAGCAGGTCGCCCAATCTTCGGATCATCCGGAACACGAGTATCTTCGGTACGCCGTCCTTCGGCTGCTCGAAGGCAAGGCTGACGAGACATCGGTGGAAGTACCGCAGATTGACGGCGTGACTGTCGGCTACGGAGAGGACGACGCGATGTGCAACAGCTGGGACGACGACGTCGAGTGGTGGGAGACGGTTCCGCCGCAGGAGGCATGTACTCGCTTCCGGGTATTCTACCCCGACGAATACGACGCTGTTCCGCGAGTCATCGTCGACGTGATGGCAGCACTCGGGGCGTGGCGTGTCTGGATCGGGAGCGCTGCCGACTGTGGCTCCTACGACCATCGCGAGCGGCGGGAAGTCCACTATCTGTGGCCGGAGGGGCATCCGGTCGAGGCCCTGCTTGCGAATCGGCTCCAGGATCCCGAAGCTGCGGTTGCCCCAGACGGTGGCCGCTCCGGCGACGTGCGCGATCGGATGGTCGTCACGGAGCACTCGCCCCAGCACGACGACCTCGAGCCGCGAACCAGCCGTGCCGTCGACGAATCGATGGCCGTCTCGCTGCTCGAAAAGGGTGGCCGCTATGAGATCCGATCGGCGTCCGGAAACTGGTATGAAGTCGACGTGATCAGCGAGTCGTGTACGTGTCCAGACTGGCGGAAGCGTACGCCCGAGGGCGGCTGTAAACACCTCCGGCGAGTCGATCAAGAGATCAAGCAGGGGCGGGTCCCACGACCTGATGGGCGTCTCCCCTCGAACTTGTAGAATCGCCCAGCGTTCGAGATCTCCCGTGGCTACTGTAACATCAGACGAAACTCCTTGATGGAGAGTTTCGAGTAGTGAGACGGCTGCTGGAGAACCGATGAGAACAGTTGGCAGCGGCTTAACCAACAAAACTATGCAGTTTGCGCCTGTGTTGGTTAACACAGATCGGCCCATGTCCTACGAGCCACCGACGCCCCCAGCGGACCTCCCCACCGACGTCATCGACACACTCAACGGCTATTCACCCGAGCTGCTCCGAGACGTTTCCCACTATGCCGAGGACCTCGCCGAGCATCGCGAGCGCGAGGCCCGCCTTGCCGAAGCGGAGGAGGAAGACGAGATCGACGAGCGACCCGATGACCTCCCCTATGATGTCCCGACGAAGGCGACGATCACGATCAAGGAAATCAACGACAACCGCTACTACTACTGGCAGTGGCGGGACGGCGACAAAATCCGTTCTCAGTACAAAGGTCCCGTCAATCCTGACGGATAGACGAGATAACGCCACAGTCGGATGACCGATGGTTCAGGGAGACACCCCGTCTGCGAAGTGAAAGACGGGAGCTGTTAGCGCTCGGGTCGCGGGGCAGTCTCGTACCGTTCGATGTCGTCGGTCTTCTCCACCCGGTCGTAGATCTCGCGAAGCGTGTCTTGTGCCCGGAGGAGTTTGTGCTCATCGAGGAACTGCCGACCACTCCCACTGATTCCGTAGAACTTGTACGGGAGGTCGTTCCTTCGGCAGTCCTCGGGCAGGAGGACTTCCTCGACGATGCCAGCGTCGACGAGTTGCTGGAGGTGCTGACGAATCGTCGTCTGGCTCTTGCTCGGGTTGACGTAGTCGAGTTCCTTCAGCGTCGGCAGTTCCGACGGATGCCCGAGGATGTCCTGGAGGAGCGCGAATCGTGTCTCCTGGGTGACGACGTTGAGCCGCTCTCGAACGGACTCCAAGTCGCTTGGCGGATGATCGGACGTACTCATTACACCACATTTCGTGTAGTGCGTGCAAAAGCGTTTCGCTCAAATACGAATCGGTCTTTTGCGATACGGTCACCGATGTATTCGCCACATTGAAGCAGGGTACGGGAGAAGTCCCGGGTAGATGAGTGAGGAACCGGTTACTGTCGATGAACTCGCCGAGAAAGCCGACGAGTATCTGCACGAGGCCTCACTCACACCGGAGGAGTACGAAGCGCTCAAACAGAGTGTTGCGGAGCTCACGCCGATCTTCTCAGCTAAGAATTCGTATTTCGTTCTCGGCAGCTACGGGAAACCCGAGATCCGTCGTCTCCAGCTCGTGAAAGATCGCCTCAACCGGCAGCCCGGTGCGTACGCGTTCCTGATGGTCGACATTCGAAGCGAGTGGACGAATACCTACCTCAAGTTCCGACTGCTCGCCGATTACACGGACATCATCGTGGGTGTCGCCGAACACGCCCAGGGCGGCTTCCTCGTCGAGCAGGGCTACTTTACGGCTCTCGAGGAGTACTTCGCGAAGACTCACGTGTTCAAACGCGAGTATGACTCGTTGGATGCGGACGCGATCGACACGAACGTCGACGTCGATAATCCCTACAGCGGAATGCAGACCGCGATCTTCGAGATGCTCGACGAGGCTGGACGTCTCTGTCGGTGGACGACTGAGGACGATCTGGTCGAGTGTGCCGAGGCTCTCGTGAGTGATCTGGAATACCCGTAGACAGAGACGAATCGGTAACTCACACCCCCGACGTTTCTGTCGTTTCTCCACGAAATCCGGTTCACCGATGGCCCAGACAACGAATGAACTCTAACAGGAAGACACCCCCCGTTTTCGAGTAGTAAGTGCGGGGTGAATCCGTGCAAGATTGGAACTTCGAACCACGAATCCTTTCGGGATGAGTAGTCCACTGGAGAGTGATTACAAATGCTCGTAAATGAAATTTTGTTTAGATGTTGTCAGACACTCCACTATTGCCAGTAAAATCGGAGGACAAGACGCTATTAGATGAAATTGGCAACGGTGGTCCTGGTAGTAACTAGTCGGATTGATTGGGGCAGGGGGTTACTGGCAACACCGGAGAGGGTACTGGATAAACTGGCACTGACGGTTGCGCGGTTACTGGCAAAAGTGGAGAGGGTATTGGCAGTACTGGTGTTGGCGGTTGAGAAGTTACTCCAGAACCCGATGCCGCTTGGCAGTTTCACGAATATCGTCGAGCTCTCCGAGTTCACTTTCGAGTGCGTCGAGGGCCGACGACAGGGAGACATCAAGCTCGTATTCGTTGTAGTTTCCGCGTCCACTCGACGAGTCGACCAACCGTAAAATCCCGTGGAGGCTCAAATCCGACAAGTGGTCGTGTACCCGCCTGCGTTTCAGTGGTTCACTACCGTGATTTCGAAGAACTGCTTGATATCGCTCATAGATCAGTTTCGTTCGTTCAGGCGTTTCACCTTCTGCCGCTAGCTGGCAGACAGTCAGGAGCACATACTGCCCCTGCCGGGTCAACGAATGCATCCCTTCGACAACCTGTTGTCGCTGGATCTGATGCTTGGCCTCCCGAACGTGGTCTTCGGTGATTTCCGCCTCTCCACCCGCCATCGCGTCGTTCTCGGCGATATCGGCTGCTTTCCGGAGTAACCGTAACGCCTGCCGAGCAGATCCCGAGTCCTGTGCAGAGAATGCGGCGCACAGTGGGATTACATCTGATTCGAGGACATCGTCGTAGAGCGCGATATCGGCTCGCTGCTTGAGAATATTCTGCAGTTCAGTCGCGTCGTACGGAGGGAACAAGATTTCCTCTTCGCAAAGAGTGTCCTTGACTTTCGGAGAGAGGTTTTCTCGGAACTTGAAGTCGTTCGAGATGCCGACCACACCGATTTTCACATCGAGATCCAATTGCGAGCGTGCTCGTGGAAGCTCGTACAGAATATCGTCATCCGAGCCGATGTTATCGATCTCGTCCAGAACCACGAGAATAGTCCCACCGATCGACTCAAGGTCGTTGTAGAGTTCGTTGAAGATGCGTTTTTGTTGATACCCGGTTTCGCTCATCGGTTCGCGCGAAGACGAGACTGTGGTGAGAGGGTGAGAAGGAGAGCGAATCTCGTTCACGAGATTGACCGCTACCTGATAGGATGTGGTGCAGCCAGTACAGTTGAGTTCAATAACGTTGAGATCGACGTCGTCGTACTCTCCGGCGGATTCTTGCAGCTCCTCAAGAAGATCGTGCGTAGCAGCTGTCTTCCCGACGCCGGTAACGCCATACAGAAAGACGTTGTTCGGTTGCCAGCCCTGAATGACAGGACGGAGAGCGGCCGCATATTCGTCGAGTTCTTCGTCCCGCTCCTCGAGTGTCTCTGGCTGGTAATCATCCCGGAGGACGTCTTTATCCTGGATGATGAACGATTCTCGATTGAATCGGCCCATAGGCGGACTCAAGACGAAGAGCCATCATAAAACCAGGGGTTCCAGTATCACCACTAACCCACCACTCGGACCAGTTATGCCAGTACCGCCCTCGGTTATAAAACACACACACTCCACTATTGCCAGTAAACCTTTGCAACAACTGGAGGGGGTCGTTGACCCCCTCTCTAATTAGCGGTGCTTTTAATACATTGTATGTTAAACCGAATCCGTACTAGTGAAAACTCGACTAGCTATAGTAGGTTTAGATAACAGTAACTAGACTAGAGACGTGGCATCTTCTGCCCTCCTGTCCATTCTCCCCTCGTTACTGGCAATGGTGGAGTGAGAGAGGTACTTAAACGACGGTGTTATTGGCAATACTGGCAACTCTGGTTACCCTTTCCCTGCTACCATCGTTGCCTACCCGATATTCCAGTCGAAATCTACCCTTCCCGACACCAATCGATCGATGACCGTGGACCTCTTTTCACATGTTTCGCTCGTTCCCACTTCCCGATGATGACCGTTTCTGAATCTACTCTCCGTGATCCCTACCGTTCATCGTGATTCGAATTTC
This sequence comes from Halorientalis marina, assembly GCF_023028345.1. Classification (GTDB taxonomy): domain Archaea; phylum Halobacteriota; class Halobacteria; order Halobacteriales; family Haloarculaceae; genus Halorientalis; species Halorientalis marina. The sequence continues at coordinate 25,842 of NZ_CP095489.1, forward strand.
GACCGATACAGATCATCGATTAACCAACAAAGCGCATGTATTGACGGTATGTTGGTTAACTATTCATGGCCTATGCTCGATTCGCGGTCGGCACTCAGTACTAGTACCGTGATTTCGGCGTTTCGCGATTCCGCAAGGGTTCGTTTGATTGCCGCTCGATCTCACCCAATCGGAGACAGGATATTACTGCATTGGCGACGCAGTTTCCGAACCGACGGGTGAGTACTCCCGGTCCCGGCTCGTGCCTTCCGCATCAAGGAGGTTGTACTGGACCATCTTGGAGAGATACGTCCGCACTGTCCGTTTCGTCCGAGGATCGTCGACCTTCTCGGTATAGCGCTCGTGAATCTCGCTCGGCCCGACCGGGCCGTGCTCGCGAACGATGTCGTAGACGACGCGCTGGTGCGGCGTGAGCGAGTCGAGACTCTTCTGCTTGATCTGGGCCCGAGCATCCTCGGCGGCGTCCAGGAGAATATCGTCGGTGATGCGCTCGTGGTTCTCGCGATCGGCCTTGCCGGCGGCCGTTCGGAGGATACCGATTGCGAGACGGGCGTCGCCGGCGGCCGCGTCGGCGATCCGGTAGAGCTGGTCGTCGGTGATGACGTCCTCGTCGAGCCCCATTTCGCCCGCGCACTCAGAATGTCGTACAGCTGCTCGTCGTGGTACTTGTCCATCCGGACGTGCTCGCTGGAGCGCAGCCGGCTCACGAGGCGATCGTCGACGCGGCTGAACAGCTCCTCTTCCTTGTTCGCGATGCAGATGATCGCGAATTGCGGGAGGCTGTGGAGGTCGTAGATGACGCTGGGGTCCTCCAGTTGGTCGACCTCGTCGAGGATGACGACGGTTCGCGGGCCGTCATGCTGCTGGAGGCGGTCGACGAGTTCGTCGTGCGGTGTCGACTGCCGGTGGATGTCGATGGTGGCGCCGAGGTCGTCGAGGATCTGGTAGAGCGTCCGGAATCGGGTGTAGTTGCGCCAGCAGTTGACGTAGGTGGTCTCGACGTCGAGGACCTCTTCCCGGAGTCGTTCGGTGACGAACTTGGAGATGCAGGTCTTACCGGTGCCGCTGGGGCCGGTGACGATGGCCGTGTCGGTGGGTTCGCCGTTCGTGATGGGCTCGAGGACGCTAGAGAGATGGTTGACCTCAGCGTCGCGATGCTCAACTTCCCGAGGGACGAACCCGGCGCGGAGAACGCGAGCATCGCGGATCATCGTTACTTGATAGACTGATTTTCTGGCTAGTACTAAAAACGTGACCGGGGTGTTTCCGGAAAGTACTATTCAATCTCAGTTCAATCCGAGTTTGACCACGCTGTGATGCGGTTCGTTTTGAGGAAACCAAGCATTTCCGGAAACACCTGAGGTCGAACGTAATGTGGCGTTTGGCAAGGCAATGCCACGTCAATCATACCCCAGTGCTTCAAAAAACCGCGATATCATAGTCGCTGTCTTGTACGTGACGAGCATCTGGTTGCCGGAATTGTACTTTTCAGCAAACCAGTCCACGACATCATACAGTAGCTGTGCTTCGGCTTTGTATGTCGAGTCCATTCAAAATCGTACTCTCCGTCCGGGGACAGGACGACGGGGGAGACGTGTCCGATACGATAGCAACGGGAATTCAGTGTTCCGGTCGGTTGAACTACGGTTCAGGGGCGGCGAAAATTGTTTCATTGTCGAGAGCGACACGGTCATGTCATAGGTGTCACAATACCCCACCTCAAATTCCAGTAATTTACCCAACACGACAAATTTTTAATAGCGGCCAAGGGGATGGATAATGGCGCCGTGACTGGTTAAGGGATAGAACAAAGTATCCTGTATAAGAAAGAACCCAATATCCTTGCCGACTAATCAGCACTCTCTCTTCGACGCGGACCTAGTGGATGAGTACTTACAGCAACAGGAAGTCGAACGCCCAGTCGATACCGACGACATTGTTGATGCCGTGGAAGGCTGGACGGGAACGAGCACGTCACTCACTGAGCGCAACCTGCAGCAATCGTTCGTAAGTGACATTTTCAGCGATGTACTTGGATACACTCGACCGCGCGGCAGCGCCGGTGAATTCCAGCTCCTCCCTGAATCACTCTCCGAAGGCGGTGACGGGTTCCCCGACGTTCTACTCGGTCACTTCGAACAGGACGACGGGGATCTCACTGAAGACGTCAGGAAAGTCGTCGGAGAGCTGAAAGACCCGGGGACGGACCTCGATAAAGTCGATCCATCGCGCCTCAAATCACCGGTGGAGCAGGCATTCGAGTACGCGATCACGAACGGTCTGTCCGTTCGGTGGGTTGTCGCGTCGAACATGGAAGTAGTCAGGTTGTACCACCACGGCAGTATCGACCATTACGAGGAGTGGGAGATCGACGAGTTCCTTGACGCCGACGGTGAGTTGACCGAGACGTTCTGGGAATTCTACTTCATTATGCACCGACGGTTCCTAATCGGTGAGGATGCCGATTCGGACATCGAGGACCTCATGGCGCAGAACCTGTCCGAACGGTTGGAACTCACCGAGGACTTCTACCAATTCTACCGGGAAGCTGTGGAGGACGTGTACGAGGAAATTATCAACGAAGCCCCGGAACTCGGCGAATCCAGCGACGGGCAACTCGCCGCGATTCAAGCCGCTCAAACCCTGATACACCGCGGTCTCGTAATTTGCTTCTTCTCAGACCACCCGTCCGGACTACTCCCGGACGACCTGCTTGAGGACGTCGTCAGCACCGGCGCGACACTCCCGACGCTGGACGACCGGAAAATCTACCCGCTCATTCAGGATATGTTCAGAGTCATCGACACTGGGAGCCCGGACGAGTACCCGTACGATATCTTCGGGTACGACGGCGGGTTGTTCGAGGAGGACGAAGTGCTGCAGTCAGTGACCCTCCCGGACGAGTTGTTCACTCGGGAATACGAGATCGGGGATACGACGATTAACGGCGTGTACGGGTTCTACGAGTACGACTTCCACCAAGACCTGAATGAGCACGTTCTCGGCCGTATCTTCGAGGAGAGCGTGGGTGATATCGAGCAGGTGCGAGCGAACCTCGCAGAAGGCGAATCGAACCCGTTCAGCGGTGACCGAGGGGACTATGGCCTGTACTTCACGCGGGAGGGTCTCACCGAGTACGTCGCCGAGCACGCGATACAGGACCTTCTACAGGACAAGCGCACGAAGATTCGGGACGAGTTAGACCTTGAGAACGGGGAGATGGAGATGGAGAACCCCGACAAGGAATTCCTTGAAGCCTACCTGAAGGAAATTGTCAACATCCGAATCGCGGACATCGCGTGCGGGTCCGGTGCGTTCCTGGTTTCTTGTTTCAACCACTTGAGTCGTGAGGCGCGACGGGTGCACGAAAAGCTCCGATCCGCACGAGCGACCGGATCCGACGGTCACTACCAAGTTTCACTTGAATCGTACGAGCAGACTGAAATCGACATTCTCGACAAATCGCTGCATGGTAACGACCTGCTGCAGGAAGCGATTGAAATCTCGAAACTCTCCGTGTGGCTACGCAGCGCGCGGAAGAATACGTCGCTCGGTATGCTTACTGGGAATTTCGCGTCGCAAGACGCACTCGACGGTGAAATCCAATTCGAAGACGAGGATGAAACGCCCGGATTCGGCGAATTCGACCTGATTATCGGGAATCCGCCGTGGGGCGGGCAGGTGAGTCCCGAAGCCGCGGAGTGGTTGAGTGACGAGTTCGGCGACGAATTCGACGTCGATAATCTCGACACGTACGAACTGTTCATTCTCGTCGCACTGAAATACTTGAACGACGACGGACGGTTAGCGTTCGTACTCCCGCAAACCCTGTTGAATCCGGACCACTCCGGTGTCCGCGAGCACTTACTGGAGAACTACACGTTCGAACGGTACCATATGATCGGAGCCGACTGGTTCGGTCCAGAAATCCGGATGAACACCACGACGCTGCAAGTCCGGAACGAGGATCCGAGCGACGGGAATACGTTCCGTAGCATGACGCTCGTAGACGATGACCGGCGAGCGGCGATAGAAGGTGAGTTGAGCCTGTCACAGCTGGAGTCGGCGTATTCATTCGATATCCCGCAGGACCGGTGCATCGAGTCCGGGGAGATCGAGCCGTTCCGCTACACTACAGACGACGAGATACTCGGGACGATGCAGTCGAACTCAATTCCGCTCGGTGCGTTATGTGAATCACACCGCGGAGTTGAGCTTAACAAAGCCGGGCACATCATTCAGTGCCCCGCATGCGGAGTGTGGATGCCGCCGCCGCGAGGACGTGACCCGGACACGAAGAAAACGTGCCCCGACTGTGAGACTGAATTCGAGTACCAGAACAAGCTCGGGGAAGAGTACATCGTTTCCGACGACCCGGCAGACGGTGATGTGACGTACATGGACGGGGATTCCTTCGGGGAACGGTACGATCACTTGACGCTAAAAGGGTTAGACACCGGGTACAACGGAATTCAGTACAAGGACGAGGAGATCTATCGCGGGGATAAAGTGTTCATCAGGCAAGCCGGTGTAGGTCTGTCCGTCGCGTACCACGGTGATCCCGTGTACTGCCCGCAAAGCGTCTACATCTACAAAATCCGGGACGACCGGAGTGAAATGCGGAACTGGTACGTTGACATTGACCCTGATGACGAGGAGTATGACGGGAAGTGGACCGTCCCGGAGAATATCCCAGACGGATTGAACACGGAAACGTACCACAAGTTCCTGTTAGGCGCGTTGAACTCCCGCGTATTCCATTACTACGTGTTCAAACGGTTCGGTGAAATTGATGCTGCGCAGGCATTCGCTAAGCTGACACAGACGAAAATCCGGTCGCTCCCGATCCCTGTTGCGAAGCTAACGACAGAGGAGGGCGTGGAGACGGCAGAGAAAATCGCAGAGTGTGTCGAGGAGTTGCTGGCCGGTGACGGGGAGTTAGGTGGAGAAACGGACTGGAAGATCGAGCAAGCACTACAGGACTTGTACGGTCTCGACGGAAGCGACATGGTCCATATCTCTAACCAGATGGGTCTCGTCGCGTATCATCAAACGATGCAGGAGCTGTACCCTGATGGGAAGCCGCCGGCACCGGAGCGGAAGCAGGACGTGACGTTGAACGTGGACGCCGCGGAAGCGGCCGAAGCGGACGATTAGACGGCGACGCGGCTACTCTTCGGGGACGAGATCTGCGTGCCGAAATTCGACGGGAAGTACGCCACCGTCCTCAACGGCGCGTACACGGTACGTGAACCGGTCCGAGTCGCGCCCGCTCTCTCGGTCTAAGTCGTCGGCGAACCGGTCTACGACCTCGCAGCGGACGCCGTGGAAGCGACTGTCCGGGTCATCCGGGTCGAGATACACGCGCACTGTGTCGTCCGGGTCGTACGGGTCCGGTGAGGGTTGCGGGATGTCTTCCATTCCCTGTCTTCGAGTACCCCGACCACCCATTTATTATCAACGAGTGACGGTTAACCAGTATGTTCGAACGTTTCCGTGACTATATCCCTCAATTCAGCTTTACTGCAGTGAAGGCCGTTTTCGTCGAGAACTTCGTCTTCTGGCAGTCAAATACTGAGGTTCCGACCGAGGACCTGCAAGACACTATCGAGCGGCAAAGCAAACCAGTCGTGAAGAGTCGAAGGAGGGAGACCCAGTCGAAAAGCGGCCGAGGCAGCACGTTCGATATTCTCACGATCCAGCTGGAAAATCTCGGTGAAGGCGTCGCTCAGAACCTGTATGTTCGGCCCACACTCGTCGTCAGTTACGATCCAGACCCCGGAGAAGGGACGCCTATCGACATAGAGGACGCGTGTTTCCTCACTCCCGCCGGTGACGGATTCGAGATCCTCCCAAGATACTTCCCGTTGAACAGGACCGAGGGAGACCAGTTTGAAAATAACTCACGGGAGGGCGGGGTGTTAAGCCCAAATGAAGGCCGTGTCGAGTTCAGCACGCAAGTTGAGTTTGAGGAGGTGTTCCACGGCGAAGAGGGTCGAGCCGAGTACGTCCGGTCGCCAGTGTTTGAGACAACTCAGCGACTGTATGACGCCGGGATTCGATATGTTTCCTTCCAGCTACACGTGCTGTATACGGACGTGAACGAGAACGTGTATTTTAATCAGGTGATGGGGAAGCCAGGTGAGATTACTGGTGGGGTGACGCTGGAGGATATCCGCGAATTCCGATTCTCGTCGGAGTCTTCAGATCACAAGTTGCAACGACGGGTCGAAGAGACATTCAAGTACCCGCCGTGAGTTGTGAGCGGTGTTTGTGAGGTTTGAATCTTCCATTCATACAGAACGACGGTCCGGGCTATAGGACTCACGACCGTCGTTCTGAAGCTGTACATTTCCAAAGCCTGATCTAACTGACAAAGATTTAACCGACATCACTGACTGTCTCTGAGCGTGCCATTTCCCCGCGCCAAATCGCCAGGCCAACTCTACGAAGAGGTTCGATCGTACGACCGGGTTATCACTCCGGATGGGCCGCTTGCAAGTGCTCTCAACCGCCACCTCGATCGTTCGCATCTCGGTCCGTTCGCGATCCCACCACGCCGACTTGCAGTTGGTCGACGCCAAGAGTCCGAGGACCGTCTCGCTTTCCTCGGTATGCTTGATCACGAGGACCTCTCCTGGAAGCGCTGTGCATACGCGGTTGGGAATATCCTCCAGTGTTGGGAACACCGAGGGTCACACGACGCTATCTTCGAGTACGACGGCTACGTCGACGATGCCACCGAACGAGCTGTGGAGCGAATCGCGAAACTCGAGACCGCCTCGATGAAGCTCACAAACGAGACCATCGATCCGAATTTCGACGTGGTCGTCGTCGAGCCGGCGATGCTCACCCAGCTCGAACGAGCGTATCTGCCTGCCGAGTACGACACGGTCGACCTCTTCGCTGATACCGAGTTCGAGCTCCCGCCGTTCCGTATACACGATTCGCCGACTGCGATCGTCGAGACCGTCGTCGATTCCGTCGATGACGAGAACGCTGATAACGTCGGGATTGTTCTCGATCAGGAAAGCGAATACTCACCGATTATCGAGTCCGCGCTCGAAGCGGCCGATATCCCGTTTTTCGGCGGGCCGGGATTCACAGATCGCAGCGAACACCGGTTGTTCCTCCACCTCCTCCGGACCGCCCACCGGGGGACTGATACCCGAATAAGCGAGATCCGGTCGCTGTTGACGGTCTTCGATTGTGACGTCGTCGACGCTGACACAAACAAGCGACTGCACGAGCTTGACGATGGAGATCTCAAGTGGCTGATCGACTTCTGCCACGATGTCCAAGAGTACACGTTCTCGGATGCCCTTTCAGTGTTTGAACGCCACGCCGGCGACACGCTGGATGCCTTCCGGGAGGAACTGGAGACACTCACCATCGCGGACGAATCCATCACGGAAGCGCGCCTCGACGATTTGTCGTTCTATCTCCAGACCTACGAGGTGCCGGTCGATCGAGAGAACGAGGGTGTCTTGCTCGCCGATGCGAAATCAGCGTCGTACGTGGGTCGTGAGGTTGTCTTCTACCTAGGGCTTGACGACCGCTGGACCCACTCGGCCCCACGTCGTCCGTGGGTCGACCAGGACGCCCAGTTCACACGGAATCTTAAGAGCTTCCAGCTGCTGTTGCAGAGCGGCAGCCAGCAACACTATCTCGTCCAAGATGCGACCGGCGGATCACCCGTTACGCCGTGCCTGTACTTCGAAGAGCTTCTCGAACCGGAGTACGACCGCTTCTCCGATCTACCTTCGACAAGTCATCAGATCGAAACCGCAGCACGAGCTGGTGACGGATTCGAGAACGAACCTGTCGGTGTGACTTCCGACCCGGTCGAGACGATCAGCAAGTCGAGTCTCAACACCTACGTGAACTCACCGCGAGACTACTACTTCAGCCGGATAGTCGACGGTCCGGAGAAGGCGTATCTCACCAAGGGCAACCTGCTCCACGACTTCGCGGAGTTCTACGTCAACCATCCGGACGAGATTGACGAAGAGACACTCTCGGAGGTCGTCGAACTTATGCTCGAGGACGTCCGTCCGCTGGTTCGCTCCGTCGACGAACGGACCCGGCGCACTGAATATCGTGCGAGCCTCGAAACGATTGTCTCATATCTTGACGCGAACCAGCCGACCGAGGGCGCGTTTCTGACGCCGTCCAGTGGGGGTGATAATGCCGTCGCTGCTCACTTCGGTCGGGATGTCGACTCTCCCGTGACTGAACGTCGGTTTACTGACGAAGAACTGGGCATCAACGGAATGATCGACCTCGTTCAGTCGCAGCAAGAACTGCTCGACTACAAGAGTGGCAGCGAGAGCAGCGCCACCTCAATCGTCAAACACGCCGCGATTGACGAGCCGACAGACGAGCCTGACTTTCAGGCAGCACTCTATCTCACCTATTGGCGATCACAACGTCCGGGTGACCAACTCTCGTTCACCTTCTTCTACGTCACCGAACTCGTCGACGACGTGATCGCCGGCGACGCCGACATCGACGACGCGTTGACGACTGTAACATACTACCCTGAATCGCTCACCGAGCACGTGCAACGTGAGGAGTTCTTCGAGTATCTCCGTGAGGAGGGGGCACAGAAGTGCCAAAAGATCCTCTCGAAGATCGACTATCAGACATACGCCGCGCTCTTCGATGCTGCGCCGCTTGTCGAGACGACTGACAGCGACGAACTCATCGACTCCGAGTTCGGAGAGACGATGATTGACCGGCTCGAAGCCGAGATTGGCGAGTACAAGTATGTGACAACAGGGAGCAAGCAGGTGATGCGAGCAATCGTCGACCGACAGAAGGGTGCATTCTTCAAGAGTGATCTCGATGCGTTCGAATCGTTTGTCGACGAGCGACTGGCGGAACTCAACCGACGCCGCACTGGCGACGAGGCATTCCCAATCGAGGGGATCGCGGGTGAGCCGAACTACCGACGGGTTGACAACCGGGATCTCCTCCTGGAGGGTGAACAATGAGCGGCGTCGACCCGAACCGGGAGCAACGCGAACTCATAGAGGCGACTGATGGCCTCTATCTCGTCGACGCGGGTGCTGGCACCGGGAAGACGTTCACCGTTACCCGGCGATACGCAAACATTGTCGCCCAAGATGGCGTCGATCCCGAAGACGTGCTGTTGGTGACCTTTACGAACAACGCGGCCGAGGAGATGCGAGAGCGGATTGTCCGTCACAGCGAGTACGGGATGCGGGAACTCGCGAACGCGCCGATCCAAACGTTCCACTCGCTGTCACACGACTTGCTCGACGAATACGGACACGACGCACCGATGTCCCTCGGGATTGATGAGACGATCACTGGCTCGACACGGATTATCGAAGACGAAATCATCGAACAGGCGCTGTTTCGTGAGTTCATCGGCCAGTTCATCGATAATCACCCAGAGTATGACGAGTTCTTCACGGCACTGTCGGAGACGTCGGAGCTACTCGATCTGATCAAGGAACTGTCCGCAAAAGGTGTGTTCCCCACTGCGGATGGCTGGTACCGGGACAGCGAGTCACACCTCGATGGGGACTTTGAGGCGTTCGAGACGCTGTTCACCGACCGGAATGAACCACGGAACGGCGGGAGCAAGCAATCGAAGCTTCGAAAGAAGCTCTATCAGTATGGTGAAGACAAGACGTATCTCCCGGAGGCGCCCGCAAAGTGGGACATCCGCGGCGATGGCAAGCAAGTCCCGGCGGATCTCGTCGAACGCGTCTTCGAGGAGGACCGAACGGCTCTCAAGCGGTTCGTCCACGACGTGTATCACGCCTATCTTGAGTTCGCGCTTCGGCGGAACTACCTGAATTTCGGGTTCCTTCAGCTGTTCGCGTTCGTGCTTCTGTGTGAGGATCACGACCTCCGAGAGCAGCTGGGGTACGAGTACGTGATGGTCGACGAGTTCCAGGACTCCAGTGAGATCCAGTTCAAACTCACGCTGCTGCTTGCCGGCACGAACAACATCTGCGTGGTCGGCGACTGGAAACAGAGCATCTACAGTTTCCAGTACGCGGACGTCGACAATATCCGCGAGTTCGACGATCGGCTCGAACGATTTACCGCGGAGCTGAATCGGGACGTAGATCGAGTCACGTTCCAGACGACGCCGGTTGATGACAAGCAGCTGACGCGGAATTACCGGTCGACACAGTCCATCTTGGACTTCTCTACCCACGCGCTGACTGCCCGTGCGACAAAGAACGAATCTCTGGATGCGGAGGCTATCTCCGAGCAGGTTACACCACTGACTGCCGATACAGATCGAGATGATAGCTACATCGAGGCGCTCACGAGTGAGGACGAACACGAGGCCATTCTCGCAAAGATCGACGCAATCGTCGACAACGATGATTACGCCGTCGAAGGCGACGACGGCACGTATCGCGCTCCGGAGTACGGCGACATCGCTGTGTTGACGCGAACCCGCGACTTCGGTCGGGATCTGCTCGATACGGCGAGTAAGTTCGGTCTGCCGATGGCCTACGAGGGTGGGATCGAGGTCTTCCGGACCGACGCCGCGAAGCTGGTGTTAGCGTGGTTGCGTATCCTCGAACGTGACGCTGAACGCGGGTGGGCACTCGTCCTCGAAGAGGCTGGCTACACGATTGACGAGACGAAGACGATCATCGAGCGTGAGGCATATCCCGAAGCTATGGTCGCATTCCGAGAGGATCTACGGGATTTGGAGACGTTCGGCGGCGTCGCCCGACGCGTGTTCGAACAGTACGGCCATTCCGGCCCGACCGCAGACGTCGTTCTCGACACTATTCAGTCGGTTCACGGGACGACGACGTTCACCCGTGGAGAGCTGATCCGATTCATCGAGGAGGCGATTGCTGATGGGAGTACACACGACGTCGACGCCGGGGCTGGGACGAACGCGGTGACTGTCCAAACGATCCACGCGACGAAAGGGCTCGAATACCCAATCGTCATCCTCGCAAATATGAACGCGAACAAATTCCCGTCTTCCGGTGGCAGCGGAAGCGATATCGCCTACACCGACCCGATTGGCCTCCGTCAGCGGAAGGTGTACTCAGAGGACGCACACGGCGTTCCACACGTCTACGACGACTGGAAGACTGACGTTCTTAATCGCTGCCTCCCCCAGAACTACGACGAGGAACGTCGGCTTCTCTATGTGGCTGTCACGCGTGCTGAGAGCCACCTCGTCTTGACTGGCGGTACTGACCCAAATTCGTTCCTCGATTCACTCCCCGTTGATGTCGAAGATATCGACCCCGATCTATCTGCGTTCGACCCAGAACCCGGCGAGCATTCGACCTACACGGTCGATATTCCGGAGCCTGATGGACCGGCAAGCTACTCACCACACACCTTCATCGATGACGCAGTCTTCGAAGGGAATACCGGCGGCCGGGGAATGGAGTTCGGGTCAGACGTCCACGAGTTTGCGGAACGGTATGTTCTCGGTGAAGCAGTCGAAACTGGCGATAACCCTGACAAAGAGCACGTCAAGGCGTTACTCGACTCACTCGAGGGTGAGACGAGAGCCGAGATCGATGCGTTCCTTCCACTTACCGTCGACGGCGAGAAGGTAACGATCGGCGGCATCATCGACTTGCTCCACGTGACATCTGACCGTGTTGAGATCATCGACTACAAAACCGATCTCACAACGCACGCAGAAGGTGAATACCGGAAACAGCTCAGTATCTACTACCATGTCGTCGCCGACCAATATCCAGAGCGATCGGTCACTGCGTCTATTTTCTACACCGATGATGGCACTCGGCACAATATTACCCCTCTCGATAAGGCGGCTCTTCGAGAGCTAGTGGTAACACATAGTGTTTAAATCATTGTCTCGTGGGTACTGAGCACTAGAAACTCAATGGTCGAAATTCCCAGCTCCCTTCGCTCTCTGTTCAGTGCTCCAATTAATGAGCAGGATGGGACGTACATAGTGGAGGTCCCTTCGAATGAAATCAACTATGAAGCGTTATCAGATGACGAAACATATCGCGTAGCTATTCTGGAATCTTCTGTCTCGACGGAGTCGTCAGTACAACAGGGGTCACAGAGAGCACCTTCTCGTGAGACTGCGAGCCATTCTTCCTCAGGACCTCCCGTAGAGGAAGGCGAAATACGTGATACGACTATCGAGACAGTCGGCGATCAGGGCGATGGTATCGCAAAAGTCGAACGTGGCTACGTCGTGATCGTTCCCGGCGCTCAACCCGGCGACGAGCCAACAGTCGAAATCGAACAAGTTAAGGAGAACGTCGCGTTTGCGAGCATCGTCGATAGCGATCAGCAATCACTCTAACCCATTGTCCCTTCTGTGGATCGGTCTTCTTCTCGGTAAACCATCGATGTGAGAAGGCTCCGTTCGAGTTTGTCTGATGGAGGTGGTTCTGAAAGTCACGTCACGTTTTCTTCACGCGTTCGCGATGGCACAACCTTCGAAGGCCGATATTCAATCTATGACAAAGGAACCGATTGAGGTACTCGACGACTTGGCCGACCAGGTCGCCGATAAGTTCGAGGCGTATAGACAGCCGGACGAATTCAAGGATGTCTCGCTCGTGATCGAGAACAGCGACAAGGAGCGTCCGACGCTAATCGTCCACGTCGATAGGGAGGATGCGGAGGCTCTTGCGGACCGCATTGATGAGTTCCTCCGCGAGCACGGTGCTCGTACTGAACGGGAACGACACTCAGCTACGGATGTCCGTGTGTTAGCGACGGTCGACTGACACCGCCCCTCCAATTTTTTGACTGACTGCAAGCACCGCTGAAGGGCCTTATCTTCACTTCTGGTCAAGGGAGTCCCGACCGCTTCAGCTCAGCTGGTCAATCTGTGCGGACAGATACTCTTGGAGAGCGGTGACAGTTTCTTCTGAGACAGCTGAGGCCCCGAAGTCACTCCGAAATCCGTGCTTGAGTTCGTCGCTCTCCAAGATATCCAGTCCACGCTCAAGTTGCTCCCGTAGGGCATTGTCGTCCCCTCGCCGCAGGTGAGGCGTGACAGCGTTGAGGTCGATCTCTTCAGCCACTGCCAGGACGTCCCGGAGGTCTGTTTCGCGGCCGCTGTGGAGCTTTGCCGCCACGAGGACGGCCCCATCGATCACTCTGGCCGTCGTCGTCACTATGCCCCCGCTCACCTCCTGTTGGTGGCTGTGGTCGTACAGGTAGTCGAACGACCACTGTGCCTCCGTCTGGCGACACCCGAGTCCGTTCACCAAGAGGTCGAAGCCGATCGGCTGTTGCGGCGTGAGCCGCTTCTCGTACTCGATGACTTCGGTGTCGTAGAACCACTCCTTGGCGTGGCTGTCCGTCTCCTCGAATCCCTGCTGTTCGAGGAACTCGACGAAGTCAGCCTTTGAGTCCGGCGCGACGACGATATCGAGGTCGGTGGAGAAGCGAGCATTGAACGCTGAGACAGCGTAGCCGCCGACGAGAACGTACTCGTGCCCCTCTTGGGTGAGTTCCTCGAGCAGTTCGATGAGTGCGTCGCTTCGGTTGGTGAAGCTCATGGCTGTGCCCGTTCTGTCTCTCGATACGTGACGCCGAGGTCGAGATCCTCGTACATCCGGTCGAGCATCGCGAGCGCCGACTGGAACTGGGCGTAATTCTCGCGCATATACTCGATTGTCTCAGCTCTCGGGATCACCGGGTACCCCCCGACGTCCTCGATATCGAGTGAGGGGCGTGGCTCGAGGACGACCTGTAGCGGTCCGTCCAGCTCGTCTCGGGGCTGTCGCTCAACTGCGGTCGGGAGGTCGAAGGACTCGAAAAACGCCTCCCATGCGTCGACGTCCTGCTCGCGGACAGCAAGGAACAGCGGATAGTCGTCTGGATTCCGACCGACCTGGTAGCCGCCCTGAGTCCACACGTAGACGGCGTCGATCCGCGTGAACGCGAACGGCCAGTCACTGAACTGCGGGATGACGTAGGCTTCCTCGATAGAGGGTGGACTGACGCCGGCGCTGGCAGCCACGAGCTCGCGTGCGGCGTCCCTCACGCGCTCGTCGACGACAGTGAGGCCGTCATCATAGGCAACGTAGCCTGCGTCTTCGAGACGGTTGACGGCCTGTCTCACCGTCTCGTACGGCGTGTGGAGGTGTTGGGCGACACGGCGAATAGAGTCACCACTCTCGATGGCGAGGATGGTCTGTGCCGCCGTGTCGTCGAGCACCTCATACATCTGGTGGTTACCAATAATCCGGTAACAGTTAAAAGTCTTACTCGAATGGCCATGAAGCCACTATCTCTCTCCATACTCTCGAAGGTAGTCCTGATTCCCGCTGAAAACACGTGGAACGATTATAACGAATTCAACGAACAAAACGAACTGAACGAGAAAAACGAATGTATTGAACGCATTCTGAGGAACGAACTGGCACCCTCTGCCCGATGAACAAAACGAAGGAAACGAACGTAACGAACAGAATGAATGAGTTGATGGCAACGAGTGAGTTTGCTTCAACGAGTGGAACGAACAGTTGGTTTTAACACCGTAGTAATCCTCTCACCGAGTGAAACACCCTCACCGAACGCACCGAACTAAACGAGAAAAACGAACGAAACGAACACAACGAGAGAAACGAAGATAATGACCGACACCAATACCGCACGAATCACGGTGGCGAATCAAAAGGGAGGCGCGGGGAAAACAACTGACGTCATTCATACTGGCGGCGCACTTTCCGCCCGAGGCCACGACGTCCTCCTGGTCGATATCGATTATCACGGCGGGCTCACCTGCTCACTCGGCTACAACGATCTGTACTACGATACCGACCGTACGACACTGTTCGACGTTCTCGACTTCGACCAGATGGAGTCGGTGAACGATATCATCGTCGAGCACGAGGAATTCGACATCCTTCCCGCCAGCGAGAAGCTCGCGAACAACAAGAACATCCAGACGCTGCTTGAGGCGCCGAAGAGTCGCGAGCGGTTGGAGATGACTCTGGACGAGCTCGACAAGGACTACGACTACATCATCGTCGACACGCCGCCATCTCTGAACGTCCTCACCGACAACGCCCTGGTCGCGACCGGCAACGTAGTCATCCCCGTCATTCCCGAGAAGCTCAACGCCAACAGCCTCCAGATTTTCGCAAAGCAGCTGAGTTCCCTCGAACAGGCGTACGGAGACATCAATCGGCTCGCAATTGTCTGTAACCGCGTCGAGCAGAACGCTGAACACCGCGACACCATCGAGGAGATCAAGTCGGCGTACTCCCTCCCGGTGTTCGAGATCCCGAAGCGGACCGACCTCTCTCAGTCGATTGGCGAGGGTGTGTCCGTCTTCGGCTTCGGCAAGGAGAACCAGCGCGTCGAGGATGCACGCGACCTGTTCAACGAGATCGCCGACCTGTTCGACGAGACGTTTGAGAAGACTGCGCCTGAGGAGGTGGAAGCATGACCGACGGCTGGGGCGATGCTTCCGGCATCGAGGGCAACTACGAAGAGGGGGACGAGGCTGATTCCAGCGAAACGAGCGATGTGAGTGAAACGGTGGAATCCAGTTCATCGACCGAAACGACCGAATCGACTTCAACGAGTGAAACGAACGAAACGAGCAAAACGAAGACGAACATCAAGGACGAGTGGAACGGGCGGACGATCTACATTCCCGACGATGTCCTCGACGAGATGGAGGACACCTACCTCGAGTCCCAGCTGAAGCTCCGCAAGGCGGGTCAGGACGAGTTTAAGAAGAACCGCCACTTCTACCCGCTACTCGTTCAGTTCGGTGTTGAGGCGCTCTCTGAGGCAGATGCCGAGGAAATCCAGACTCGGCTCTCGGAACTCGGCGACGAATGACCTCGCAGAGAACGAGGCCTGACAGTAGTTGAGGCCGGCCGTCTCAATGCATATGCTCTCACCTGTCTACCTGTTTCTTGAACTGGATCGTAGACTGGATACTCAATCAGCTACTGTATTCGCACCCTGTTAGGGAAGCAGAGAAAGGGATACCACTACCTCCAGAAACTTAGTCGTAATAGTGCAGACGTTCGACAACCTCCGCGAAGGCAACGTTTGTCTGGACATCAGTGATCTCGACAGTAACACGTTCGCCCTGTTCGGTATTGGGAACTATGACGACGAAGCCGCGCTCGACACGGGTAATGCCGTCGCCCTGCTCGCCGATATCTTCGATTTCGACAGTCCGTTGCTCTCCCTCTTCAACGGGCGGCGCCTGTGGAGTATGCGTGGACTGGGGTTTCGTGTCGGTCCCACCGGCAGTATCCGATGTCGGTGTGGCCAGCACAGCTACACGATACGTCTGACCGGGCTGGAGATCACCACTCTGAACCTCCTGTTCTGGGACTTCGATAACAGACGAGCCGTTGCGTTTCTCGACAGACGCAGAGAACAGACAACGAAGTTGGTCAGGAATATCCATCAGTCGTAACCTACACAGCTTGTCTAGCGGAAAACACTTGATTCTACTCCTCAACAGTCCGTCAGACGATCTCGGGCAGATGGGAAGCCACAAATCCAAGGAATCACATCGGCACATGATGAGCGACTGCCTTTCTCTCAAAGAACAGGCAGCAGATCATCTCAGGACAGCCCTCAACGCGGACGATCCTGACACGAAAAATTTCCACATCCGGAGTGCGCTTCAGTTCGAGGAGTGCATCGAGGCGACAGAACGAACTGAACACGCCCAAGCCGATTGACGCTGGGGTTACTGTTCCGGCGCAACGACATCTTCACACACCGGGCACTCAGCCCAAATGCCCTGAGTGCTGTCATTCTTCTCGTATTCGACAAGGAGCCACGCCTCAGAGATCTGCTTGCCACACGCCGGACAGCGACCGAGAGACGAGTCGTCGGTGTTCATACAGGGTGGAAGGAGCGTGTGACTGATTCCTCCGAATTGATAGTGGAGCGTCCTCGAATGTAAGAGTTCGGCAGACAGCCACTCTCCAAGACACCGTGTTTCCGGTGGACTTGATTGTCTGCCACAGCTATAGTCTCCGATAAAACTTTTTACTCGATTTGTGTTGCAGTAGATTATTAATCATCTCAACGAGATCTCTATCGAAGAACTGCAAAGAGTCCTCGACAATGTTGAGGGAAAAAGCTTATCGAGAGGCTGTTAGCGGCAATTGCGTAGAAGAATGGTGTAACATAAGCTGAATTATCCGAGTGGTACGACATCCAGCGGTGCACGATCTATAACTGGTTCAAGCGACTCGACACTGACGAGTCGCTTGAGCAGGCTATGTCTGATGATAAACGAGCTGAGAGAAAGCGCAAGCTATCAGAAGCACCGCAAGAAGAATTCGAAGAGACTATTCACGATCCACCTAAAGAAGTCGAATCAACGCGCGGCATTGTTCAGATTAGATGGTTCCACGCGAACGCAAAGGTTTGAAGCCATGTTTCGGCGGAGTCAGCTGAGGCGTGGCAGAAATGGTTTGCAAACTGCTCCGTTCGTCTATTTACCTCTTTAAAACACGTTCGACGGCATGCCGATTTCCATGGGTGACGTGCTGAGATCGGATATTTTTCCTCGAACAGCGCGGCTTGCTACCATGGTGTGCCATCGACGAGAAACACGGCGTCAGGGACGCCATATTTCTCTTGGGGTTCCTGCAAGAACTTTTTGTTAGGACGATTGCTCGGGTCGAAAACAGCCGTACATGCAAAAACCCATTTGTTTCGGGATTGACTGCAGTGTACAGCCAGAATCGTTGATCGTAGAGTTGAACTACGGTTTCGTCGACTGCGACGTGATTCGGGAGTTTGCCGTCCTCTGGCTGTAAATCGGCTTTCTACACCCAGCTGTGAACGGTGGATCGAGCGCGTTGGACACCAAAAATATAGAGCAATCAAATAGTATTCAAAATCGATAATTCTACCGCATAGAGGTGGATACTGAATTCCATCAACGGCTCCCGTGTTGCTTCTCGCTCAATGAAATCTAACTCGATACAGTCGCTAAGGCTGCTGAGACAGGCGAAATCAGGCATAGGAACTTATATTTCGGCCCCCTCGTTCCTCAGACCTTATCTGAACAGTGCCACGTGTCGGCGCCCACGCCGGCGATTGCCTAAGAATATCTTCAGGAAGCGTATGATGTCGAATACTCAATCCGTTGTCGGCGGTTGCTCAAAGAAGCGGGATTGAGTTGTCAAAAATCCCGCCGGAAAGCCGCCGAAGCCGACAAAGACGAGCGAGAAGCGCTCCACGACGGACTCAAAAAGCGGCAGGTGGTGGACACCACCGTAGTCTGTATTGACCAAACCAGAAATCCGTGCAAGTTGAGCCGCGTGGTTCCGCGCGGCATGCGGCCCTCTGTCAAACTCTCTGGCCAACGTGACAGGGTCTGCTAGGTGCGATCATCGAGGATGGCGATTCCTTTTTCGCTCTTGCGAAGTAGATTGTTGATAGCGAGAGCTGCGGCTGAAAGTCGAAGAGGGCAAGGGCACCGCGCCAGCGGTGCCCGATATGTTCCCAATACGCCGGTTTGTGTCGGAATCGGCTGCAGCGGACCTGCTCCAACAGGTTCGCTGGCGTGATGGCGTCGAGTGCCCCCGCTGCCGTTCTGACCTGACGGTCAGAAACGGCAGCTATCGGGTGTATCAACGGTATTTGTGTAAGAATTGCGGTCGAACATTCAACGACAAGACCGGCACGATCTTCGCCCACTCGAAACTCTCGCTGAAAGAATGGTACTTCACGATCTACGTGTTCTTACGGTTCAACACGAGTATTCAACAGATTGAGGCGGAACTCGATCTTTCGTACAGAACGGTCAGACGGCGCGTCGAGCGCTTCGCGAGAGCGCTCGACGCGCCTTCGATCACGCTGTCTGGACCGGTCGAAATTGACGAAGTGTACGTCTCTGCTGGCCTCAAAGGCCGCGAGCGCGACCAGGAGTCGCGCTCGCGTGGCCTGTCCACGCGTGGCCGAGGATCGTACGACGGCGATAAACCGCCGGTGTTTACGCTGGCCGATCGTGGTTCTGGCGACCGGTACGTCGTGCCAGCGAAATCCGCCGACGAATCGACGATTCGACTCCTGCTTGCTGACCACGACGAGGAGTCGCTGACCGTCTATACGGACGGATTTCGGGCCTACGATCCGCTCGAAGAAGACGACGCTTTCACCCGCAAATACGTCGTCCACGGCGATGGAGAATACGCTGACGGCGACATCCACGTCAATACCTGCGAGAGCCACGCGTCGCTGACGCGACGGTGGCTCTCGCCCCACCGAGGAGTGTCAAAAGACAAACTAACACCGTATCTCAGAGCCTTTCAGCTCCGGCAAGAACTCTACAGAAAACCAGGTGACGAAGCACTCAAACATGCTCTCGACGCTGCCCTCTGAAAATCAACAACGTGCTTCACAAGAGCGTTCCTTTTTTTTTTTCTCCCAATTCAAAGAGTACGTCACCGCCTTCCACGCCGAACATATCATGCTTATATTAAGTGAAGAGTTCGAAGATGACCTGCTCGTGGTGCTGGATGAAGCGCTGTACTTCTAGGCGTCGGCCGTCACGGACCTAACCACCCGTGACCCCGCCTTCGTGACGTTACCGGCTATTCGCTAGAACTGAACCCGGTCGGAGAGTGCTGGAGACAGCTTCAAGCGTCTCTTAGCAACCGCCTCTTTAAGTCACTCGACGAGCTGACAACAGCGATTGATACAGCTCTCGACCAACTCTCTATTCCAAAAGTGAGTAGCTATTTCTAATGACTACTATAGTGATTGGGTGAGACGCTCCAGTCGTTCGGTTAGTGTTCACACTGGTGAATTACCTGTTGCGGAATCTGTGGCTGATTGCCCGCTGGGGCGGGCGAGCACTATCCGTCTGCTTTGAGGTATTCTGGAGGTGGATCGACCACGCCCTCGATGAGATGCTTCGTCGGAAGTGGGAAGTTCTGACCGATGGTGTTGGGGTTCCTACGATATATAGCCTACTGAACGGGGGGTCAGTCACTCCACATCCAGTTGTAGCTCTCTGGAGAGCGACCGCTTTGACTCTCACATGTGACGACTGTGCTCTCACTACTGTGAGACAACCATCTCCGCATCCGTCGTCCAAGTTTCTGGGAGGACCCAACCTCTCTTCCCCGGAAAATCGAGTTAGCCGTCAGGAACGATGTGAACTAACGATAATAGAGTTCGACTTCAATAACATTTGCGGCCTCTAACAAAGAGTCAATAATGTCCTTCTGGTGTGACTTCTTAGCAGGGACATACATTGATATTGCGCCCGCGACTTCTCCACTCTCTGAGTCAGTGATTGCTGTTCCTATTCCTTGTAATCCGATACCAATCTCCTCGCGATCAATTGCGTATTCTTGGTTTCTTATGTTTCTCAGTTCGCTTTGTAACTCATTTTCATCAGTAATAGTCTGGTCAGTAACCGCTGCAAGCCCCCGAGATTCAATTATGTCCTCTACTTTTTCTTCTGGGGAATGGGCGAGAATTGCTTTTCCAGGTGCAGCTGAATGAAGAAGAAAATGTGTTCCTTCGTGGATTAGTGCGTTCTGCATATTCTCTCCGCTTACTGTATAAAGGACAACACCGTATCCGCGTTCTTCGATAGTCAGTACTACTGGTGCACCTTTTGAGGTAGCGAGATCTCTAAGTACCGGTCTAGCCGTTCGAAACAACTCATTTCGTTTCCGTCGGTTTCCTCCCAGGTTCAAAAATTTGTGACTCAGACAATATTCACCATTCAAATTGATGACATAACCTTCCTCTGTGAGGGTCCGTAAATAATCGTGGACAGTGCTTCGGTTCATCTCTAGCTCATCAGCAAGCTTCGTAGCTGTTAGATTGCTGAACTCCGAGAGTAGTTGGATTATATCGAATGCGGTTCGGACCGACTTTATCGATTTTGAGGAGGTCATGTGGAATTCTATCAGTGGTGAATATTTAAGTGTTGATGATGTCGACAAGGCAGTGTTTAGATACTTGAGTTCAAACGCTGGATGATTATCAAATATACTAGCAACAGCAGACGAACTTATACTGGTCACACTATCGATGTTCGGTTAACACTGGCAGTAATATTTCCAAGGTGGATGCCACCCTGACCTCAGCAGCTGAAATCGGTAGTGTTCAGATAAGTTGGTTCCATGCGAAAGCGAACGCTTGAAGCCAATTTTCGACGCTGCTTGCTTTGGAGTGGCTGAAGCAGTTTGAGAACTGGTTTGTTCGTCGTTTTAGTTCTTGAAAGACACGTTCGACGCTGTTCCGATTACCATGTTTTTCGTATCTGTAATTGAGGCCGTATCGGTGCAGTGTTGCTTGCAGCCACGGTGCAGAATCGACGAGAACGACCGCGTCGTCGACGAGATATTTGTCGCGGAGTTCAATAAGAAATATCTCGATAATCGCTTGATTTCTAGTCGGAGAAAGCTTGACGTTCAGCAAGCGGTTCGTGTTGGAATCGACAGCAGCGTACAGCCAGGACCGTTCGTCGTTCAGCTGGATCACGGTCTCGTCAACCGCGACATGATCCGGGTTCGCGCCATCGAGCGGCTGTAGTTTGGCCTTTTACACCCAGTTGTGAACGGTTGTTCGACAGCGTTTGACACCCAATATGTCAAGAATTGAACTATAATAGAATGTGATAGTCAGGCCAGATGGAGTCGGATACCGAGCTTCTTCGCGGGTTCGGGTGTCGCCTCTCGCTCCAGAAAATCTAACTCGAAGCAGGCGCTACCTCTGATGAGGCGGGCGATTTCTGGCATTGACCACTAGAAGTTCGCTCCGCCTCACTCTTCATCCTTATTCGAACACCGCCTAGAATCTTGCTTTCGGCTATTTGGTCGCCTGCAGTTAGAGTTCGAGACTTGGCAAATCGGCACTTACTGCCTTAATCCTACTTCGGGGGTTTAATCTTGATCCGTCCGAGCCACTGTAAAATCGATCGAATGTACTGTATCCACCGAGCTGAGCAACTGACGTTTGCCCGAGCGAACACATCTGTTGAGCGGAAGAAATACCCGTTAGTTTGCTGAATGACTGGTACTGCTTCGGACGGCAAGCGGCATCTTTCGTTCGGATACGGCTGAATCACGGTTCTATCGCCTATTTGGACTTGAGTAGCTGAACCGCGGAAGTAAGATTAACCGAACACAAATGGCCAGCTCCGGGAATCATCCTGGTGTTCGCCATCTCGAACACCGAACCGTTGTTTGAGCTTCTATAACCGTGACTTAACAACTATTCAACGCAGCACGACAATCTACGAGAAAAAATTCTAACGGTTACTATAGAACGGATGGCCCCCATCTTGTCCCAACAGAAACTCACGGCTTCATTTATTAATGGAAAAGTTGCTCTGCGATGGTGTTCCGGAGGACCTCGCTGGTGCCCTCGTAAATCTCGTTGAGCTTCGCGTCGCGGTAGTAGCGCTCCACGGGGAAGTCCTTCGTGTAGCCGTAGCCGCCGTGGATCTGGATGCCCTCATTGGCGACCTCGCGGCTCACCTCGCTCGCGTAGAGTTTGGCCTGTGCGGCCTCCTTGATGAAGTTCTCCCCGCGAATCTTCTTGTCGGCGGCGTCGTGCATCAGCAGGCGCGCGGCGCGGGTCTTCGTGTCCATGTCGGCGAGTTTGTGCTGGATGGACTGGAAGTTCGAGATGGGCTGGTCGAACTGCTCCCGGTCCTGGCTGTACTCGAGGGCGGCGTCGAGCGCGGCCTGTGCGATGCCGACCGAGCGGGCAGCGATGGTGATGCGCCCGCCGTTGAGTGTCTTGAGCGCGTGGACGAACCCGCGGCCTTCCTCGCCGAGCAGCCGGTCCTCGGGAATCCACATGTCGTCGAACCGGAGTTCGGCGGTCGGACAGCCCTTGTCGCCGACCTTGTCCTCCGTCCCCTCAACGATGAAGCCGTCGTCCTCCTCCGGGCGGACGACGAACGAGGAGATGCCCTTGTTGCCGGCGTCGGGGTCCGTCTTCGCGAACAGCGTGACGGTGTCCGCGACCGAGCCGTTCGAGATCCAGAGCTTGTTGCCGTTGACGAGGTAGCCGTCGCCGTCCTTCTCGGCGGTCGTCTCCATCGCGGGGACGTCGGAGCCGGCGCCCGGCTCGGAGAGAGCGAACGCGCCGATGTCCTCCCCCTCCGCGAGCGGGGTGAGGTACTCCTCCTTCTGGGCTTCGTCGCCGAAGGCGTACACCATGTTGCCGGCCAGCGAGATGTGCGCGGCGACGATGGTGCCGAGGCCGCCCGAGCCCCGGGCGATCTCCTCGAGCGCCATCGGGTAGCTGTGGTAGTCGAGGCCGGCGCCGCCGTACTCCTCGGGGAACGGCATCCCCATCAGCCCGAGGTCGGCGAGTTCGTCGACGAGGTCCCTCGGGAACTCGTCCTCGTGGTCGATTTCCGAGGCCCGCGGGACGACCTCCTCGTCCACGAACTCGGAGACCATGTCCTTGATTTGCTTCTGCTCCGGCGAGAGACTGAGATGCATGAATCTAAATGCAGAGGGCTTCATGATATATCTTAATATAACGTCGAACGTGTGATAAACTCTATCAATGCTTTGAGCATCTCCCAGCCAAGTTTTCTCCGCGTTCATAGTTGGTGATTGCGACGACGAGTCGAAAGGACAGCGTAAGAAACCGGCAAGCGAGTCGAGTGTCACGTGCATCGCCCTCTTCTGAGGCTTGTTTGCTCTCGGTGACCTCGGCTGCAATCAGACTGGTCGATCCGGTTGAACGATTGGAGAGCTGTAGAGCGTGTCATAGAAAGCGTCACGTACGAAGTAGCAGGGGGCGCGAAGTGTGTCCAACACAAGCGCAACCCTGCAAGACGTAGCTTCGGTAGACGACTTCTTGAATGTCGCGGCTACCGAGACGGTACCGCTGTTCGAGCACCTTGAGTTCGAGTTTCTGCTGGAGTACGATGTGTTCGCCCCCTCGAAGCGTGGGCGAACACGAGTTCACCAGCCACCAGACCTCTTTCGCGGCTTTCTGCACTGCTACTACAAGGACATCTACGGCACACGTCCGGTTGCACGAGAACTCCAGCACGGCCTCGTCTGGTACTACTGCAGACTCGACAAACCACCATCCAGAGACACGATTGACCGGTTTCTCACTGACCTTGAACACGTCGTCGACGATATCTTTGAGAGGCTCGTCGAGCAGGCCGCCGCCCGCAGCCTGCTCGACTCGACGTACTCCATCGATTCGGCGCACATCGAGGCGGTCCAGTACAACGACGCTGCCTCATGGAACTACGATCTAACAACTGAAGAGTACTACTACGGCTTCGGCTGTACGATCGTCTCAACCGGTTCAAAGATCCCAATTGCGGCGGAGTTCACACAGGCCAAACAAGCAGACCAAGAGACGGCGATGCGCGTCACGTGTGACGCGCTCGCCGTCGATACACCGATCTGGATGCTTGGAGACAGCGCCTACGACATCCTCGATTGGCACGACCACCTGCTGGCCGCAGGGGTCGTGCCAATCGCTCCATACAATCCGCGAAATCCTGACGACCCAAAAGCCATCGAGTACAGGGTCGAAGACCAAGTCGAGGATGTTCAGCTGAAAATCCATCTTGGACGAGACGTATAACAACCGGATAGGGGTCGAACGAACCAGCGACGTAGTCAAGGACTGCGGCCTCGGGCTCGCGCGAGCCCGAGGCCGCGTCCACGCACGAACAGAAGTGTTCCTTGCGCTGTCCCTCGGACTCGTTGTTGCGATCACAAACTCCGAGCGAGGAAACGAACCGGGCTGTGAGAAGCTATGAGATGGATTCTATGGCACGCTCGTAGCTGTTGATGATATCGACAATAGTAGCTTAGAGATTTCTCATCTATGGGCATAGAATAACAAATGTACTATTGTTATTCCACAGATTCACCCCCCGACCATAGCTGGTGTTGATAATATCAACAATCTAGGGTCCGACCATTGTTGTAGTGAGCCTATTCGCTGCCATCAGACGATGCGCAAATTAGTCTTTAGTAATACGAAGGGGGTGCGACCTGATGCGGTATTCAATCCACCCCCTGTGGTATTAGTTAAAATGGCTGTGATGAATCGTCGGACGTAGTTTAATTTCACTATGCCACCGCCTGCCTGATGTTGTGAACCGTACATATCAGGTCGAGTTCGCGGAACTTTCCGTATATTTTTCGTGAAGCGGGGGATCTTTGACATAATCATCGGCGGTTTCCCGCTTTATCTCCCTAGTTCTAACGGTAGAAACCGACGCTATCCAGCGATTCACCGGGACCGAATTCGTTAGTATCCACCAGTCAATATTCGTGCAGTTCCGTCGGGGCCTCTCTATCGCTTCCAGTCCGCTTCGCGTTTTTCGAGAAACGCCGCGAGTCCCTTCTCAGCTTCTTCCGACTGCGTCCGTTTGACGAGTCGGTCCATCGCCTCGTCAAACCACGTTTCCAGCAGATCGTCTTCCATCCCTGTCCATAGGTCTTTCATTTCGCTAATAGACTTCGGTCCCGATGCAGTCGTCGAATGAGCGAGTTCACGAACGATATCTTCTACCTGCGTTTCATCAACTGCGTAATTGACGATTCCCATCGATTCCGCTTCAGTAGCGGTGAATTGATCGCCTGTCAACGACATTTCCATGATCTCTTTCTTTCCGAGACTCATCCGACCGTATGTGAGTCCGATTGGCGGGAGCGCCCCGATCTGTCCTTCTGGAAGCGCGAAGCTACTGTTCGTAGAGGCGACTGCAAGATCGCAAAGTAGAACGAGCTCACACCCCCCGCCGTTAGCAGCTCCCTCAACTGCCGCAATTATCGGTTTCGGATGATTGCGAACCGTTTGTACCGTCGGGCCTAGGACCTCTTCGAACATTTCCCTGGCGTCCTCTGTCGACTCAAGGCTTTGGATCTCCGCGATGTCGTCGCCAGCACAGAATGCTCGTCCTGCTCCCTGCAGAACTGTCGCTCGCACTTCGTCGTCATTCGCTGCCTTCTCGAGAGCGGCCTTCAGACCGTTCCAGCTCGACTTGTCAAGCGCGTTGAGTCGATCTGGTCTGTTGAGCGTGATCCATGCAGCGTATTCGCGTCGCTCATATCTAACCGTCTCGAACTCCGCCTGCTCGTATTCCCACTCGTAGAAGCCGGTTCCTGTCTTCTGCCCGAGTTCCTCGTTCGCCACCAATTCACGAAGGGATGGGTTGGGTTCATACTCATCCCAACCCGACCGGGCATGCAATTCTTCCAGCGTCTCGACAAGTCGGTCAATCCCGTACTCGTCAGCCATCTCGAGGAGGCCTCGCGGCCAGTTCATTCCGATTTGCATCGCCTTGTCGATCTCTGACTTCGTGGTCACGTCGTTCGCCAGCATCCACGCCGCTTCGTTAACAGCAGGCGCGACGAGATGTTTCGGATCGAAGTCATTGCGACGCTCCTGTGGAATCTCAACACGTGAGTACTCCCCTGGTTCTGGATAGGTGTAGAAACCCTCACCGGTCTTCATACCGTAATTCTCGGCCTCCTCCTTTTTTTCAAGCAGATCGGGGATGTGCAGGTCGACCCCTCGATCTTGCATCGAGTGGGCAGCCATGGTAGCGACATCTATACCACTGAAGTCGAGAACCTCGAACGGCCCCATTGGAAGGCCGATTCGCCGGATCGCGGCGTCTATTGTTTTCCTGTCTCGCCCCTCTTGGTCAACCTGACGAACTGCCTCAAGCCAGAATCGGAGATTGATCCGATTGATAAGGAATCCAGGGATATCCTTCTCAACGAGTACTGGGGTCTTGCCAATCGCCTCGCTGATTGTTTCAGCCGCCTCAAATATATCGTTGGCCGTTTCCTTACCCCGGATAACCTCGACGATGTCCATAAGCTGAACGGGATTGGAAAAATGCAGGCCGACGACCTTGCTCGGTCGATCCGTCGCGGACGCAATTTCGGTGATCGGGAGAGTACTAGTATTGGTCGCTAGAATCGTTCTTTCCGGTGCGTGGTTATCGATCGTACCAAAAACATCCTGTTTCAAGTCGATGTTCTCAGGCACTGCTTCGACGACAAGATCGGCATCACCGTAGGCTTCTTCCTCTGATGTCGTCGTCTCGATCTGTGCTAATACGGCATCCGGATCCTCAGTGAGTTTCTCGAGACTTCCTTCGATTTTTTCGAGAGCGGTTTGCAAGACGTCCTCGTCGATGTCGATAATCGTAACGTCGTATCCAGACATCGCAAAGGTTTGAGCGATACCATGGCCCATTGTTCCGCCTCCGACGACAGTCACAGTCTCTACACTTTCGGTTAGTGACGCACTCATTTTTTCACCGTGATTAAGATGTCTCCGCCGGCCTTGTTATAATTTTCCCTAGTCTCTAATGCTTCATCGGTCATTGGTTGGCTCTATTGCTCTTCCGAGGCCTCTCACAATACCATAGGAAAATCACGTTCTAGTGGTTTAATCTCATTCGAGGTACTACCGGGTGCTGCTGGTGATGTAGTGGAAAGTGCGATCTTCGGTGGGCTTCTAGAGGGCATGAAACAGCCGGCAGAGAAGAGGACTCGACGCGCTAGTGTCATTACCGCTAACCCACTCGATTCACGACGGGATACGAAGCTACGAAGGGACGCAGCTGGCCAAGCCGCGTCCCTGTCCACACTACAGGGGAAGCGATTACCGCAAACATGATTCACGCCCACGGCGCTTCGCCGTCCTCATCACTGAGGACGGCTTTGAGGACGTAACGGTTACCATCCAGCGATACTGGTGCAAGCAGTACGAGAAACGGGTCGACGCAGAGATGTCCGAACGGTTCTACGAGGACTGTCTCTACTGCAAACCAATCGTCGACCTCTGGCTCTACCATGCCTCGGAGAATCTGTTCAACCGGAGTAAACGGATTCCCCACATCCACTACGGCATCCAGGTTGACCGGGATACAATCCAGCGGTACGCTGAACTGTTTAGTGGCCGAGTCAACGACCATCACGGTAGTAACTCAGACATGATCTTGAGGAACCGTGCCCGTAACGCAACGTTAACGACTTACACTCACCAACTCAAAACGACAATTTCTCAAAATGTTTCCTACATCGATAGGGTGACGGTCGCCGACGAACCACTCTCGCTGAATTTCCTCTCGCTTCTGTTTGGAACGGAAACCGCTGTGGAATTCTGTGAGTAGTATGCCGACGAACTGGCCGCCGAAGACGTGGTCGGTATCGTCGGGGTTGCGGACGAGACTACCCTGGCTAAGAAGGGAGCGAAGAAGCCATCGCGCGAGGAGCACGCCAAGCAAAAGACACCCGGAGAGCCGAAGAAGCCGTCCGGCAACGGCTTCTGCGTCGCCGGCAGCTATCTCCCGCAACTGGGCTGTATCGCCAGCCTCTAGTGTCGTAACACCGACTTCGCGTGGCTGCTCACAGCCATGCTTGTCGCCTCCACTTGAGGGAGTTGACTAATGGATTGCCAGTGGTGAATCTAGCTACAACGACACGGTTGCGCACAAAGAGTCGTGTCTCGTCCACGAGTTGCGACAGTTCGTATAATCGGACGGGCTGTCGTAGCCCCCAGAGCTGTCAAGAGGTTCAGAAGTACCACAGCTATCTCCCGGTAGTGTAAGAAGAGTTGTACGCGGAATGAGTCATGGTCTTCCGCGAGAAGTACCCGGCGTTGTGGGACGAAAAGATCGAGACGTTTAGTGGTCTGGTCAGTACAAATGCGATTGAGGGCAGCAACTGGCGGTTGAAATACGGGACTCCGAACGCCGTACACGCGGTACCAAACGTGCGTACGGCTCTACTCGCGCTCCACGCGATGTACGATTTGTTCCGCAATAGGCGTCCTCAGGTAAGTTTCACCCAATGATTTGGGAACTTCACCTGCGAGGATGTGATGAGCCAGTCGGCGTCACCGACTGGCCCGTCTCGTCAGCACGGTCTCTCGAAAGGAGCAGCATAGCGTCCCGAAACGAGCAGAAACAGGGCGACTGCGCGTTCCCCCAATGGATACTGCACCACCGCATTACCGGCCAAACACTTATATGCACAGCATCAATTTGGGAGCGTATGCGACAAGTGCATCCCGACTATAATGAGTCGTCGGGACTCGTCGTTGACGGGTCGATTCGTATTGCCGCCGATGACAATCCAGTGCTGATAGGGACCGAATGTTCCGAGTGCGAGTACGTTGTCTTTCCATCTCGGCCGTTTTGCCGCAATTGTCTTTCGGACAACGTCTCTGATGTCGAACTTGCACGAACAGGACAACTCGAGACCTACACCGTCGCACATACTGGTCAAGAAGGAATCGAACCGCCGTACGCATTCGGCTTTGTGAACCTGGAAAACGTACAGATTTACTCCCGTTTCACCGAGTGGAAAGAAAGATCACTCGAAGTTGGCGACCAAGTGGAACTGGTACTTGAAAAAATCAAGACAGATACGGAGACCGGTGAACCGTTGTTTGGCCATATGTTCCGCCCCATGGAGGAAGAACAATGACTGAAAACGAAGTAGCTGTCGTCAACGTCGGTCAGTCCGACTTCGGCGAACTGGAGGGACAGCGCGTAACTGAGTTTGGGAGCAGAGCCGTTCGTGAAGCGCTCTTGTCTTCGAGCGTTGAACCAGATGATATCGAGGAAGCGTATATCGGTAATGTCGCTACTACTGCTCAGGATCAAACCAGTGTTATTGGCCAAGCAATACTCCGAGAAGTAGGGGTAACAGGTATCCCGATCATCCGAGTTGAGAACGCGTGTGCCAGCTCAACCTGTGCATTCCAAGAGGCCTATAAGAGAGTTCAATCAGGCGAATCCGATATCGTGCTCGCTATGGGTGTTGAGAAAATGACTGGTGTCCCGACGGAGGTTGCTCTCAAAGATATGGCTGGTGCGGCGGACGCAGAAGTTGAGGGTGCAATGGGGATGACGTTCATGGGTCTCTACGGGATGCGCGCTAACGCCTACATGAATCAGTTCGGTAATGTACGCGAGGAATTGGCCGACATCGCGGTCAAAAATCATGACAATGGGCTTAAAAATCCACGGGCACATCTTCAGCTCAACGTTGACCGCGACGACATCCTTGAATCCCGCCCAATCTCCGATCCTATCCGGCTGCTTGATGCCTGTCCAATGTCAGATGGAGCAGCAGCAGCAGTCATCGCACGCACCGAAATCGCCGAAGAGTTGGTTGAAGAACCAATCTACGTCGATGCTGCCGAAATGTTGAGCGGCAATTACCTTGAGGAGGTCGAATTCTGGCGTGAAGAACTTGACGAACGCGTGGCCCAAAAGGCCTACAGTGAGGCTGGTATCGGCCCGGATGATCTGGATGTTGTCGAAGTTCATGATGCGGCTACCATCGGCGAGCTAATGCATTATGAAGGACTCGGGTTAGCGGATCAAGGGGAAGGTGCTTCACTCGTCCGGAGTGGTGACGTTATGCTCGATGGTCGTACTCCGGTTAATCCAAGTGGTGGACTCAAGTCACGCGGTCATCCCGTGGGAGCAACGGGGGTGGCCCAGATCTGTGAACTCGTCTGGCAACTCCGTGGCGAGGCGGGAGCCCGGCAGGTTGAAAATCCGTCTATTGGATTAGCCCAGAACTCGGGTGGCGCACTTGTAGGTGAAGGCGGCGTATCGACAGTAACGATCCTCAGTAACCGCTGAACTTTTTTCGTTTTTACTAGATATTCGGTTTCACCTTCCTATCTGAAGATCTGTCGGTAGACACCTCTGAAAATTGTTTCCCAATCGGCAACAGCAGAATAGGTTGTTACCCCGAACCTATATATATGGGGGCACATAACAAGAATTCATGGAGGTCATAGATGGATTCCCATCGACTAGTGGAGACGAATATCCGCTCAACACGACAAGATTCATCGAGGCGGCAGCACGAAACGTTCCTGATCGGGAAATCGTCTCAGGGACAGGTGAAGACCAGTTCCGGTACACCTACGGAGAGGCGTACGAACGGATGCAGCGCTTGGCCAATGCCCTCGAAGAGTTGGGTGTTGAGGCCGGAGATCGCGTAGGTGTACTTGCGTGGAATGATCACCGTCACTATGAATGCTATTTCGGTATTCCCGGAACCGGTGCCGTTTTCCTTCAGCTCAATCTCCGACTGCATTCAGATCAACTACAGTATGTGTTAAATCACTCGGAACCGCGATTCTTAGTGGTCGACGAATCCCTTCTGGAAGTCGCTGAAGGTGTCGCCCACGAGGTCAGTTCCATAGAGGGATTCGTCGTCATGACTGATAACGATCTCGACGAGGTCGAAACCGATCTCGAGCCGACGTTCTCCTATGAAGATATATTAACTGAGGCGGAGCCGGAGTACGATTGGCCATACATCGACGAAACATCGGCATACAGTGCCTGCTACACGACTGGAACGACGGGGCGTCCCAAAGGAGTGTACTATTCCCACCGGAACATCTACCTACACACGATGCAGTTGGCGAACTCCGTCGGTATCTCACATGAGGACTCAGTCGCTCAAATCACGCCGATGTTCCATGGACAGGGCTGGGGACTGGCCTACGCTGCGACGTACGCTGGCGCAAAGCTCGCGTTCCCGGGCCGATATCAGGCGGAAAATCCCGAACCGCTGGTTGATCTCATCCGTGACGAGGACGCGACCGTAACAAACGGGGCACCAGCTATTTTTATGCCGATGCTCGATTACATTCGAGATCTCGACGATATCCCGAACTGGAACGATCTACAGATGATGTCTGGAGCAACAGAGCCGCCGCTGGACATGATGCAGGGATACAAAGAACTCACGGGGGCAGAGATCGTCCATGCATATGGCGCAACTGAGACGACCCCGCTGGTAACGATGAACTTCATCAAGCCGTCGCTTGAAGAAGACCTCTCTGAGGAAGAAAAGCTCGATATGCGGCGCAAGCAGGGACTGACTGTCCCGGGTATCGAGATGAAAATAGTCGATCCTACCACAGGCGAGGAACTGCCACACGACGGTGAATCCGCCGGAGAAATTCTCATCCGTGGTCCATGGGTGACAAGCAGTTACTATGACGACGACCGAACGGAACATTCGTTCACTGACGATGGGTTCTGGGAAAGCGGCGACGCCGGGGTAATCGATAAGGAAGGATATCTAAAGATTACTGACCGTATCAAGGATGTTATTAAAAGCGGTGGGGAATGGATTTCGTCTGTCGACATGGAAAACCTCCTCATCGAACACCCGAATGTCAGAGACGCGTGCGTTGTTGGCCTTGAACATCCGGAATGGGAAGAGCGCCCATTCGCACTTGTTGAGGTCGAAGACGATTTCAATCGTGAAGAACTCGATGAAATTCTTTCCCAGCGGTTCGCCGACTGGCAGCTCCCCGATGAAATTGAGTTTACCGATGAAATTCCAAAAACAAGTGTGGGGAAAAACAACAAGAAAGTAATCCGCGAAGAGTACGAAGGTCGATATCTCGATTGACAGCATCTTAGACGACATTCAAACAGGGATATGACAGGCATTAATTTCGACGTTGACGAAGAGACGCAGCTCGTATTGAACAGCCTTGATGAGTTTATTGAGCGTGAGGTCGCCCCCTTAGCGAGTGGCCTTGAATCGAAACTTAACAATCCCACCTTGGGTCGACGAGCAAACGGTCAACCCACCGAGGAGATACTCGAAGCGATTCAGAGTATTCGTCAAAAGAGTGGTGAGGCGGGGTTTTACGCCATGCATATGCCCGAAGAGGTTGGTGGCCAAGGGGTCTCAAAAATAACGTGGTACGCAGTGAAGCGCCACGTCGCTTCGAAGGGACGAGGGCTCTCTGAGCATGTCCTCAAGGGGCCGGAGGGGCCAAATGCGCTATTGGGTCTTGCTGAGGGTGAACAGGTCGAACGGTACCTCAAGCCAGTCGTGCGTGGTAAGAAATCGACTGCATTCGGTCAAACTGAACCCGATGTCGGTTCTGACTCACCCTCGATGTCGACCGAAGCTGAAAAGAACGGCGACGAATGGATAATCAACGGCCGAAAGCAGTGGATTACGAACGCGGCATTCTGCGATTTCGCCCTTGTGCTGGCTCGGACAAAGCCGCTGGCGGAGGTCGATCGGCGATACGATGGTATCACTTGTTTCATCGTCGAACGCGACGAGTTCGAAGTCGGATCAGTCAACAACGCTATTGGCTTGGAGGGTTGGCAAGCCGAAATCCTTCTGGACGACGTTGCCGTATCTGAATCACGCGTTCTTGGCCCCAAGCATGGCGCATTTCGAGATGCAATGGAACTATTGACGATGGGTCGACTCGAACTCGGAGCAGAAGCTGTTGGCTACTCGCAGTATCTGCTTGAGAAGAGCAGGGAGTATGCACGGGAACGTGAGGCGTTCGGGGAGTCCATCGGGTCATTCCAGCAGGTGTCAAGCATGTATGCACGAGGACGTGCAAAAACGTATATGGCAGACGCTGGGGGCCTACGAACTGCATGGAATCTGGATCAGGGTAATGACATCGTTGAGGATGTCTCGATCTTCCATTGGTTCGCGACTAACGCTTTCTGGGAAATTGCGGACAACGCGGTCCAGATTCACGGCGCAAACGGCCTATCAGAGGACAATCCATTTGTTGATCATCTCCATCTAGCTAGAGTGCTTCGGATCGTAGAAGGAACTGACGAGATCCAACTCAACACGATCGCTAAGCAAAATGATCTCCTATAGACAAAATAAGATGGATTATAAATATTACGACGATTTCATCGTCGGCGAAACTCACAAAACCGATGATGTCGAAGTCACCAAGCAGGAAATCCTTGAGTTCGGGCAGAAATACGATCCGCTTCCGTTCCATATTGACGAAGAGGCAGCAGCGAAAACGCCGTTTAATGGCGTAATCGCCAGTGGACTGCAAACCTTTGCACTCTCCCAGAAACAGGTTGTCGATAGTTTCTTTCGAGAAAGCCACCTGCTGGGGAGCGTCGGTTTTGACGAAGCAGAGTTCCCGAATCCTGTTCGTCCCGGAGATATACTTTCCACGACACTTGAAATCCTTGAGAAGCGCCCATCAAAATCCAATCCTTCCCGAGGACTCGTGACGATTATGCGGAAGGTCGTTAATCAACACGACTCCGTTGTCCTTCGGGTAACCAATAATGTTCTAGTAGAACGGCAATAGGAATAGCATGGTTGGTCCACCGTTCTATTCTGAAGGACGGGGTTGTTTAGACACTCGTCAAAATACGGTTTAGCGGTCCTATACTCAGCTTTGCACGTTAGCGTCGGCGGTTGAGTGAACGAAGAGGTGGTCGATCTCTTCCATAAGGGCCACAATCATCGTTGTCTCGAACCCACGAGAGAAGGTTGTACACTGCTTCCTTCAGGGAATGTTCGAGGTTCGCTCGAAGCGGATAGACTGTTTTGTCGTCAGCGTAGAAGGCGTAGATGAGGTCTTGGCCCCAGACAGTATCACCTTCAGCGTGATCGTAGAAGCGGCCAATGCGGGGGACTTCGTCCCCGGCTTTCTCGGTGAAGGTGTCGTCAAGGATGATGTAACCATCCTTCGACCAGCGCGTTTCACCGTGTTTTTGGAGTTCTTCGAGGCGTTCGTGGTTGAATTGCTGTTCATCCCAGTTGTATTCGGTGAGGAACTTGTTAAGGGCGCATTTGCTGTTGGCCGGAAGGCCTTCGCGTGCGATACCCGCCACGGTCTTGTCGCTGGCCGCAACAAGACCGGTGGCGTAGGTTTTCGCGTGACGGCGTTGTGCTGGTGACAGCGACTCGAACTCGTCGAACACGCGCGTACACGACAGGAAGTCCGTAATCGGCATTATCCGTCTTTGCTACCGCCTATGTTATGCTCCTACTTCAACGTGCAAAGCTGAGTGAGTTCAAAAACTCGTCTTTGACGCTGTGAGTCTGTAGAAACTGACCCTACCCCGACGCTGTCTTGCGTTCAACAGGGCAAGCGTTGTTCAGATTAGTTGGTTCCACGCGAATGCGAATGTTTGAAACCATAGGCCGATTCGGCTGAGGGGTGTCGGAAATGATTCGTAAACTGTTCGGTTCGTAGATTTACCTCTTTGAAAACACGTTCGACAGTACTCCGATTTCCATGGGTGACATGCTGAGATCGGAGTTTCCTTGAATAGCACGGTTTGTAACCACGGTGCACCATCAACGAGAAACACGGCATCAGCGATGTCGTGTTTCTCTTGGAGTTCCTGCAGGAACTGCTTTGTCAGGACGATGGTTCGCGTCGGAAACAGACGCACGTGCAGCAATTCGTTTGTTTCGGGATCGACCGCGGCGTACAGCCAAAATTGTTGACCGTTGAGTTGAATCACGGTTTCGTCGACCGCAACGTGATTCGGGTTCTTGCCGTCACGGGGCTGTAAATCGGCTTTCTGTACCTAGTTATGAACAGTGGATCGAGCGCGTTGGACACCAAGACAATCGATAACACCAACAGTATATGAGAGTGACAATTCAGCCGCGTGAAGGTGGATACTGAGCCGCATCAACGGTTGCGGTGTCGCTTCAGCCTCACAAAATCTAATTCGATGCAGCCGCTAGCCTCCCTTGCCGGACGATTTCTGGCATAGGCACCACAAATTTCGACCGCTTCGTTCTCCAGACCTTAACTCAACAGTGCCTCATTGGCCTTCCCATGTACCTCTATAGTCAGTCTCTAAGAAGCGAATAGCCGGGATCCTGTATCGAGCAGTTAGATGAATACTTGACTACGTCGTTGCCACCGTCCCTCCGTGGCTCCAACACGTAAATCTCGCCGCACTGTCTTTCGACAAATCGCCCAACAGCCCTTCACCGACTGGCCTGCGTACGAGTCCACGCCACTGTTCGACCGCTCATCACTCGCCGCAGTAGAAACAGACGTTCGTATCGTCGCGGAAACCTGGTTCCAACAGGAGGCGCACGAGACGGTCGAACCGTTCGTCTCCACACTCCCACTCGCATATGTCCGATTCGATGCCCACGACCGATACGCAGGGTCAACGAGCTACGAAATGGAGACACTATTTCGCCTATTCCTGCTGAAAGAATGCTATGGCTGGGACCACGAGACTGCCCTCGTCGAATACCTCACCCAGCATCCCGAGCTCTGCGAACAGATTGGCCTGCAGTCAGTACCCGATCAGTCAACCCTGTGGCGCAGCTGGCACCACCGCTTCACTACTGATCTCCAAGATACCGTCGAGACCGCGGCTCGAACAATCCTCATCAAAGCACAGAATGCTGGTATCTCAGT
Organism: Halorientalis marina; assembly: GCF_023028345.1. Lineage (GTDB taxonomy): Archaea > Halobacteriota > Halobacteria > Halobacteriales > Haloarculaceae > Halorientalis > Halorientalis marina. Next base: position 62,025 of record NZ_CP095489.1, read on the forward strand.
CCCGTGCGAACCTGAACGGCAGAGCCGCAGACACGGTGACGAGCGTACGGAACCGGACCCCGATGATCAGACCGTATTAGAGCAGGCCGAAACAGTCACTGAGAATGTTAGCCGTGTCGCTTTCCCAGCGTTCTCACTGGACCGAGGCGAGGGCTGTGAAATCCACGAGAACGCTTACTGGGACCTCCAGACCTATCTGAGGCTTCGAGAGAACTTGGCTGTCAACGAAGGCGCTCGGAGCTTCATCCACGAGTCCAATCGGGAGCGAACACCACTCGGTCATGCTCATCGCGAGCATCTCCGGGATCTTTCGATCAGGCAAATACGTGAAATGTACCGCCAAGCCGTGAGTCGCCTCTTAGATCGTATCGCAGAGACTGAGGAGTTGTTCCGGGCTGGCATCGTCGCGATCAATATCACTGAATCAGACCCGTTCACAGGAGATCGAACCGGGCATGAGGACGAAATTATCGGCACGAAGGAGAAAACCGATGAGTACGCCTACCAGTGGGCGACAGTCCAGCTGGTCGGGAATGCTGTCCCAATCGTGTTAGACGCGCGGCCAGTGCGCAAAGGATATACGCGCATGGAGATCGTCGAGAACCTCTTGGACTCTGCAGAGAACCTCGTTCATGTCGATAACGTGCTGATGGACCGTGAGTTCGACAGCCAGCACATCCTGGAGATGCTCAGCCAGCGCGGGCTCTCCTACGTGGTGCCCAAGCGGATGCAGACGAGTGAGAAAGCCCAGGCGAAACGACTTCTCAAGCGCAACAAGGACCGGTACGAGACAGATCGGAAATTGCATCTCGGCGACAACGAATGGCATTCAACGACACTCATCTATCGACGGAATGAGAATTCCGAGCACACCGATCATCGGCAGTACTCGGTGTTCATGACGAATCGGAATAGCGGGTTCCTTACTGAGTACGGATACAGATGGGAGATTGAGAGCGGGTACAAGTCGATCAAACGATTCATGGGTGCGACGACCTCGAAGAATTTTAGCCTCCGATTCTTCTATTTCGCGTTCGCCTGTCTCCTGTACTCGATCTGGCGAGCGGTTGATTTGCTTGTGCAGGTACAGTTGACCGGCGAGTACGAACACTCGCCCATTGTGACAGCCGACAACACGCTGACACTGGTGAAGAAGGAAACCGGAATCGGATAGTAACGAGACTCTCTCCGCGATAGCGTGTCTTCACAGTGGCGACACTATCCAGAGTCTCCGAAATCCGCTGGAATAGTTGCCTGTGGAACAAGAGCGGCCGTTCAGAAAGCGATCTGAAGCGGATTCTCCTTTTCGATTCGGCCGATTCCACGCATTACAGGCCCGCTATACCTGCTGTAGTCTCAACTTCCAACGGCTGGCATTCGATATAGCGGTATGTGATTTATGACCCCACAGCTCCCGTGTTTTCCTAGTGCTGTGGGGGGTCTCTGTAGGGAATTCGTGGAATTTTGGCGGGAGTGTGGTTGCTCGTGATTACTCCAATAATCACGACCACTTTGAAGTACCCCGCTGCCGTCGGTGAAGCACGAATGCTGCAACCCCCTCACATCGACGCTTTCCCCAGGGTAGAGGCACCGAGACCGGACTCGCAGGACGGTGGAGGGCTGGTGGATGTCTGACCGAGCACTTTCGACGCCGCTCGACGATAGCTTTGAGCGCTACCTCCTGGACAAGGGGAAAGGCCGAGGGAGCGACGGCGGAAACTACCGACGAAACGCTGCGCGTGAGCTCGAGCGGTTCGCCGAGTGGGCTGCCGGCGATAGGGGTAACGACGACTGGACCGGGATCGTCCCCGACGACGTCGACCGCGACTCCACCTTCGAGGACCTCGACGAACGCGTCTTCCGGGAATACGCCCGGCATCTCGCTGGTGACCGTGGCCTCAAGCAGAACACCGTCCAAACCTATTACCGCTATATCTCCGCGTGGTGTGGCTGGTGTGTCAACGAGGGTTATCTCGGGGCGCACTACGCGCAGCGGGCGAGTGCGATGGCGCCACTGCCGGAGGACGACGGTCGCAAGCCTGGCGACCAGCAGGCCTGGACGTCCGAACAGCGCCACACCCTCACCCGCCACGTCGACGAACGGGCCCGCGACGCCGTTGAGGCATACACGACGCTCCCGGAGGATACTAACCCACTCGACAAGCAGCGAGCACGCTACGCGGCGCTGAAGGCGGCTCGTGACCGGGCTCTGGTGTTTGTCCTCGCCTACACCGCCGTTCGGGTCGGGGAGCTCCTTCGGGATCCGAACGACCCGCGCCGGCGCGGCGTCCGCTGGGAGGACCTCTCCCTTGACGACGGAAGTATGGACGTCTATCGGAAGAAACAGCAATGGGACGCTGCCAGCCTTCCCGACCCGGTGATCTCGCCGCTGCGGAGCTACCGCAAGCTGATGGACCCGCCGACGGAGCGCTGGCCTGTGTTTCCGACGTTCGACCAGCGGACTCTCGCAGAGCTCGTCCAAGAAGAGCTAACTGAACGAGGGGAACGCCCAGAAGCAATTACTGAACGCCGTGAAGATTACGCTCGCGACCACCTCCTAGCGCTTGCTGAGGATATTCGGCCGCCGTCGATCACGACGGACGGCGCACGGTCGATTCTTCAACGACTCTCGGAGGCCGCAGAGATCGACATCAACCATCCAAAACACGATTACCTCGCTCCGCACGGGGGACGTCGTGGAGTGGGTGAAGTCCTCGTTCGAGCGTTTGGGTATACAGTAGCAGCTAGGTATCTTGATAATTCTGAGGAAATGGTCCGTGAACGGTATTCGCATATTGAAGCAGGTGAGCTTGGCGACGTTGCTACAGAGGCACTCAATGAAGTCGATGGATAAACTGGTTAGAGTTCGGTTGATTGGTGGTTCCAAATATTGATCCTTTTCTTATCATCGTACAGAACTACAATCTATACGGTTTATGTTAGTAGGACCAGATCCTCTAGTGATTATATGTTTCTAGGGATTGAATGAACACAAAATGTTCGAGACTGTCGTACTGGGGGTGATCAGCAACGCTATCTCAGAATTTGCGTCGGACAAGGTTCGAGAGGTCCGTTCGAGATTATCTGACTATCCTGAAGTAATGGATGATATAGATACTAAGTTCGAAAAAAATCTGAGAGCTGAAATTGATTCACAGCTACCTGAAGGTGTTGCTACAGATATCGCTCTTGAACCGGTATTTAAACGGGATCATCTCGCCGAAGAGTCCAGCTTATGGAAAGAAAGCGGGGATATTGTAGATGATGTCGTCAACGCTATCTTGGAGACAGCTGTGCCACCAGACCAGCGGTCAAATGAGTTAGAGCAATCTCTCAGGAGAAGCGTGGAAGATGCGTTAAACAAAACATCTCAAAATTTCTTACTGGAAGTTCACGAAGCGGGACTCGCACCCAAACTCGGGTTAGAGGTTGATATGGAGATACTCCGTACAGTTAACGCCATATCTGATAGTATTGACCGTACCCAGAGGTCAAATAATGAAAACAAACATTTTGTGGTACACAACTGCCACGACGATGGATTTCGGTCCAGCCAGCTAAGAAGCATCAATCGTCCGGGTACAAGCCCACCGGAATACGTCGAACGTTCCCAGCTGGAGGATGTGATCGGAGTCGATAACATACTCATTGTGGGAAGAAAAGGCTCTGGAAAAACGGAGTCTCTGTTGCGTATCATATCGAAAATAGTCGAAACAAAAGACACGGATTATATTGTCGAGTTTCAGGATTCCTTCGTAGAAGAGGATATTTCGGATCTACTCGCAAAACATCTTCAGGGGAATATATTGTTCGTTTGTGACGACATCCATCGACTCCATTCCACAAACGGAAATCATCCCCTTCGCCTTGTTATCTCTCGTATGAGGACGGAACTCGAGGAGAGCTCCAGCTTAGATGTTGCTTTCACTATACGTTCAGAGCGTTTCTCATCGAGTTCCAATATATTACATAACCCGGATCACATCTGGGATGGATTCAAGAAGGTTAGTCTGCGGTCTCTCAAGTCCGACGAAGTACGTTTGATTGTGGAGAGCTTATGCGATCATTTCGAGGAGGATGTGAGCGAATATCTTATCGATAGACTTGTTTCTAAAATCGTCAGCACAGATTCGACTCCTCACTACACCGTGTCTGCGGTAAAACGGCTTGTAGATCAGGGTGGTGTCAACGACGCCCGAATTGAAAAGCTTCCATCCGACGCAGAGGGAATTTGGGCGCAACAGTATAGATCGCTCGTTGACCAATCACCGGAGGCGAAGCGGGCGCTGATTTCAATAAAACTGCTTCGGGATCATTTGATTCCACCCACCTTAGCCACAGTAAAAGACATCTACGAGAACGTACTTGAGGGGGATCCACTAAATTATCAAGAGGCTCTTGTTCAGTTGCTCAGGTCCCAATGGATCGAACTCGGGGAGCCCGAGAGTGATGTTGAGGGGTTTCTCCTGATAATACATGACGCGCAATTAGATGGGATAGAACATATTCCCCCAAGTGTCATCAACGATTTTCGACAGTATATTCTAAACTGGAATGGGGAGAGCTTTAATCTGGACAGTCAGAGTGCCTCCCGAATTCAGATACGGGTCGTCCAAGCGGTAAGATCTGAACCAAATCCTGACTTCTCCCAAATTGAGCCGCATCTTGAGCGAGCTATCGAATTAGCCCCTGAGTCGGTCTTTGTACGGAATATGTGTGGTGTCGCTTACAGCGAATTTGGACACCTACAGAAGGGGCGAAACCACTTTGAAAAGGCCTTGGAATTGGAACCGGACAATCCGAGCGTGAACTACAATTTTGCCAGATTTTTATCGTCAAGACACGAAGTTGAAAAATCCTTAGAACACTATCGAGCGGCCGCAGACGAGTGGCCCGATAACCCAGTCATCCTTCACGGACTGGCGATGGCACTCGTGGGATCTGGAAAACTCGAAGACGGATTGAATAAATATGAGGATGCGATCTCAGAAGGAGGGAGCTTCGGCGAGTTACATTTCGGGAAAGGAGATACGCTCAATTTGCTCGGGAGATACGAAGCGGCAAAAGCGGAACTTGCATGCGCCATCCAGATGTTTAGAGAGAACGAGCAGTGGCTCAGGTTAGCCAAGGCACATCTCGTATTATCTATCGCACAGTTCAATACCAACGATCTGGATGAAAGCTGGAATACAGCCGAAGCGGGATTGTCTATTATTAGTGATATAGAGGTGGGAGAGAAGGCTGTAAACCCTGTAGTCGATGATCAACTCGAAGTTGGGTCGGTAAAAAATGAACTGCTAATAATCAGTTCTCGTTCGCTGGTAAATCAAGGACTGCAGTGACTCCCGGTTAGTTACTCCTCGTAGTCACCGCGTGGCGATTCACGTGAATGCACTATATCGCAGCAATATAGAATGATATGTCACCAAATCAGTGAAACAATATGAGAGTGTACCGTGGGTTTCCGACGTATCACCCAATTTGTACTATGGTCTAAACGCGAATGCTGGAAGACGCCTTAGACGATGGCAACGATCAGAAGACGGTCCAGCCTGCGAACCGTGCTCTTGGCTATTATAGCTGGAAATCACCTAGACGTAACTTTTTGAAGTTCCTGCTCAGATTTTAGAAGACGTGTATGGCGGACGCACCGAATACTGAAGGGCAGGCGGTCGAGCCTGGAGCGGGAGAGGTCCTTAGCGTGTCACAGCTGAACGACCGAATCGCCTCGGTCGTCGAGGACACGCCTGCCCTCAACGGCGTCCGCTGTATTGGCGAGGTCACCGACCTCCACCAGAACAGTACGGCGCTTTACTTCAAGCTCACCGACGGCGACGCCGAGCTCCCCTGCATGATCTGGGCGAACCGCTACCGGGAGATGGACGCCGACCTCGACGACGGGACCGAAGTCATCCTTGAGGGAGATATCGACTACTGGGTCGAAGGTGGGAAAATCGACCTCAAGCCGTGGGAGGTGACCGTCGTCGGCGACGGCGACCAGGCGGCTGCCGTCGAGCGACTGCGAAGCGAACTCGAAGAGCGTGGCTGGTTCGACGACGAGCAGAAACAGCGCCCACCGGCGTTCCCGGAACGGGTCGGTGTTGTGACCTCACTCCGAGGGGATGCTCGGTACGACATCCAGAGCGCGATCCACGAGCAAGACCCTACCGTCGATATCTTGATGAAGGATGCGACCGTCCAAGGGTCAGAGGCCCCAACGTCTATCGCGAACGGGATTCACCATCTGGACCGCTCCGAGGATGTCGATTCGATTATCGTCGGCCGCGGCGGTGGGAGCGATTCGAACCTCCAGGCGTTCAACACCGAGCGGGTCGCGGAAGCGATCTTCACCGCGAACACCCCGATCGTCACAGCAATTGGCCATACTGACGACCGGCTAATCGCGGATCGGGTAGCGGATATGGCCGCGATCACACCGACAGCGGCCGGCGAATACATCGTGAAGTCTCGGAATGACTTTCTGGCTAGCGACATTGACCCGCTTGAGCAACAGATTGAGGCCGCGTACGAGACGTTTGAACAGGAGCACGAACACGAACAGGAACTGGCCGAGGCAGTCGAAGAGGCAACCGCGCCTGAGGGTCTGTCGCCGGTTTACTACAAGGTTGCAATTGTCGTGCTCCTAGTGCTGTTGTTGCTCATTACTGCACTCTGGCTGGGGGTGATCTAAGCGATGGCGAAAGACTCGGACATCAGGAGTCGGATGAACCGCATCGAAGAGATTATCGACCAACTCGACGCAGATGAGGTATCACTTGATGAAGGGAGTGAGCTGTACGAGGAAGGGCAGGAGTTGCTGACTGAAATCCGCGAGCGACTCCACGAAGGCCAGGGCGAGGTCATCGAGATCGAATGAGGAACGGGGACAGTATCGACTGTCTCTCCGCGTTAACCAACAGTCTGCCGTTGATCACGAGCTTGTTGGTTAAGGTCGCTGCCCACGGCTACCCTTCAGGCTTAACTGCGATGTGCTCCCATCTCGAACCGTTCGGCGAGAATTCCAATGTTCCATAAGACGGTTCTGATATTCGGCGTCTACCTACTCGCGTGTGGTATGGCGTGGATCCTCCACGAGTCCGCACACTACGCCGTTCACAGGCTCTATGCGGAATCAGTCTCGTTCGGTGTCAATCGACGTGGTCCATACGTCGACGCCGTTTACGCCCCGTCTGCTCCGACAGTCGCTATCCGACTCGGTTCGATCGCGCCGACTCTCCTCTATACCCCTATTGTCGTACTCGGAATTGGAGCCTATCTCTCGTCGAATCCGGTTCCACAGTTGGATCCAGTCGGGTGGTCGCTTGTCGCCGTTCCCCTCGTGATTTTGACTTTTCCGACTGGTGCTGATATCCAAGCGTGTCTCAACGCCTCAGAATAGCGTTTCTTAACGTGTATTCGGTCGGCGTCAGACAAACACTTCATTAGTTACATAGTCAGATTTCAAGAAAGTCATTGGCCGTCAGTATTTAGTAGATAAGACACAAGTATGTGCAAATGTATCATGGCACAAGCCAGTCCCCGCAGTACCCCCCGTGAAACTGATACGGACGAGCGGTCCTCCGTGTCAGTTGAAGCGTGGTTGGAGGCGGTCAGTAGAGAACTGGATCCCGCCGAGTGCGAGGACCTCTCCGAACTCGGCATCTACTCGATCCACGAACACAGCAGCGCCCGCACGATCACCCTTCCCGAGGATGCGGACGAGTTCGAGGACGCGACGACGGTAAAGCAGTACTATTTCGAGGGCGAGGATTGCCCGCTTCTCATCGTTGTTCCGCTGCAGGTCTAAGTCGCCCTGTGGGTCGCAGATCAGCAGTCGGTGTCATCTTCTTTGTGGTCGGAATAGAACTGGATGAGGTACTGGAATCGGCCTGTATCACTCGTGAATGAGTCGAGTTCTTCCTGTAACCACTCGTATTTGTCCCGCGGGATTCGCATATTGATTCGGGCCACATCGTCGCTAACATCCGAGCTGGAGTTACTGGCGCTGGTCGCTGTGTCTGCGTCTGACATTAGTTCGACCCAAGCTATGCGGTCGCATATATCCCAGTAGAATGAAAACTTCTCTAGAGAACTTGGAGAACTTTGAAGATCTACAAATTCATTCAAATTTTCTGACCTCTTTTGGTCGTGCTATCCTTTCCCACAAACGATGTGTGCTAAGGTCCCCTCCGGCGAGACGCCGGCCAGTACTGAGGAATCGACGTCCGTCATTCGGATCATCCACAGGTCCATCGGCCCGATTCTGCTGGCGCTCCTCCCGCTGATCTTGTTCGTGGGGACGGCGGCCGCACAGTCGGATCCAGGGAGCGCCTTCTGTGACTCGAACATGGCCGACACCATCCAGAACATCTTCACCATCATCCAGTTCGGTGGGCCGCTCATCGGCGGCGTCCTCGCGCTCGGCGCGACGGTGGCGATCCCGTTCACCCGTCGCTCGGACTGGAAGAAGGAGATGAAATCTGTCCGGAATCAGGGCCTGCTCTGGGGCGTGATCGTCGCCCCCCTCGGGACGGAGATCGTCCAGTTCATCCTGAACAACATCGTGGTCGGTGGCACGAGTTGTGGGTTCTAACTACGCACCAGGATTCGCACTCGTCATGTCCGCCGTCCTCGTCGCATCGACAGCCGCCGTTCCAGTGGCCGCCCATCCCCCGAATAGTACTGACCACGGCGTCCCGGAGGAGACCTTTCACAAACTGTGGTCGGGGGATCAAGACGGTGCGACCGACGGTGCGAATCTGAGTAACGGGTCGGCGGTCGAGCAGCTTGGCGAGGGGACTGATGTCCCGTTCGATTCACCACCACGGGCGGTCGAGCAATGGAACCGGGGCGACCACCAGGAGTTCCCGGCCACCAACAGTTCCGTGTCGATTCATCCACCAGATGCGGACCTCACCAGCGACCAGTTCATCAAGGAAGCCTATACTGAGGTGTTCGCCGTTCAGCCGTCCACCCGAGCGCGCCTCTCGTCGTCCAGACAGCCGCTTTACGTCGCTCCAGACGGGACACTCCGCGGGACCGTAGATTACCGGGTGGCAGTGCCGCCTGACGACACCTCCGGCGATCGACGCGTCTACTGGAGTCTGGAGAGCCATCAGGTTGAGGGGACGAGACTCCTCGTCGACGGCGACGAAGAGACGACGGCTGGTGGTTCCCACACGCCGGCACTGTCGTACTCCTTGGATGGATACGCTGGCGAGGACCATCAGCTCACGCTCCAGGCGAACATCTCGGTCCGACTTCGGAAGGAGGTCGAAGTTTGTACCGCTCACAACGACGAAGGCGATTGTACCAACTGGGAGAGTTCCGTTTCATACCCGACCGAGACCGTCACGGTAACCGATTCCATCGAGGTCACGAAGTACGACCTCGCGGTATCAGGGTTCATCGCGGAGTATCCGAACGGTGATCTCGGCCTCGTCGTTTACAAGAACCAGCCGTGGCTCGGCTACCAGTTGCCCAACGGTGACGTCCGAGGTGTCTGGCGGTTCTACTCAGCCCGAGACAAGGACTGGGATACGCTGGTCTACAGCTCGGACGACGGACAGCGGACCGCCCACTCACCGCTCCATCCACACCAGGTGAACGCGTACCCCATCGAGACGGGGCCGACGCCGTCGCCCCGCCGGAACGTGACAATACTGGATGTGTACGGGACGTCGACGTCGCCGCCGACGCTCCCGTCGAACGTTCACCTGGACGTTCTCACGGAATCGTACACGGCCAGCTACGGCATCGCGACGCGAGCCACGACCAACGAACAGCCCGAGACTGTCCGTGCGTGGGGTCTGGTCAGAGGGGTTGAGGCGGAACGACCCGCCGATGAGTTCGCTCGAATCCAGATCTACGAGAGCAACCTCTCCCTAGAGGTGGTGAACCAGACCGAAGATACGGTCACTGTCCGGGTTACGCTCCTGAACGCGAATACCGATGCACCAATCAACACCGCCGAACGGGACGGCTACGTTGTCGTCAACGGGCAGCGGGTGAACACGACCGGGAACGGAACCGTCAGGATGACGATTGAACGTTCCCCTGGCGGTGTTTCAGCCCGATACGAACCCGGCCACTGGTGGCTCAATCCTCCCGGCTATACCGGCGACTCGGATACCGTCTTGCTGCAAGGCTCGGTGCTCCAGCTGGTGTCGACGCTGTTCCGGATCGGCGTTCCCGTCTCGCTGTTCCTCCTTGCAGTGTTCTTCATTGATCGGATTACAGGGTGGCGTATCTGGCCCCCGTGGAGGTCACTATAATGATCAGAGAACATTCAGAATCCCATGACCGGAATTCGGAACGGTGGATTAGTCGACGCCGTCTTTTGGCTTCGTTTGGAACAGCCCTGCTTGCAGGAGTAGCAGGGTGTTCCGGAACCGATGGTCCCGGCAACCAGACTGAATCCCCAACAGATTCGTCCTCAACGTCGCCGTCTACAGATTCGGTATTTGAGGAAATCAGCTTCGCGGGACCCAACCTCGTGGTGACGCTGGCTGGTGATCACGACGTCGACCAACTCAATCTGATTGGTCCAGATGGTACTACGTTCGAACAGTCAACCGTTGCACAGGGAGCTACAAGAGTCGAAATACAGATCGTCTTCAAGACTGGTGGGACGTACTCTGCCGGCAAGTACGAGTTAGTCGCCGTTTCGGGCGAGACATCTGAGTCGATGTCGCTGGAGATCCGGCCCGATATCCAGATTGTCGATGTCGAACCGGAGTTCGATGAAGATGATGGCTACAGTAGTGGTCGGCTCTTTGTGACGGTCGAAAACGTCGGTACTGGTCCCTCTTGGGTGTATAATATTGGCTTCCGGAATGCGCCGTATCGGAACGCACCTGAGGTCATCGAAGGAGACGGCGTTGCTGATACAACGTTCGAGCGTCCGGAGGCGAGCGAAGAATTCCTCAGCCCCGGTACTGAACGGGAATTCCTGAAACAACGGGGTGTTCTCGTCATCGATGACAACGACGATGTCTCATGTGAGAGTGATACTGCAGAATTAACCGTCGTTGTTCAGACCCCACACGGAGATATTGAGCAACCGGTTCGGGCGGAACTGTCCGGTGGATACCACATCGACGACCAAGGCGCGATCCAACACCCGTGTAAAGACGTCCAGATTGAACTACTGGACGGGGGTGGAGACAATGCGTAGTCCCGTTCGATTCCTAATTCGCTCTATCGTCGTCTCCTTCGGGCTACTGAGTACAGGCACTGCTCCGGTTTTAGCTCAAAGTGATGGGGGCAGCGATGGCGGTGCTCTTGGAGACATTATCATCAACGCTATCCAAGAACTCCTTGAGATACTCTTCAGTCCCATAGAGACCGTCATCGAGAACCACGGTGATGCAGTCTTACGGACAGTGGTGGGTACTCCCCATCCAGATTCGGTGTTCAATCAGCCCACGAACGCAGCGTGGCCTGGAATTTACGACTACTACTGGGAGATGATCATCCCGCTTTCGCTATCGCTGTACGGCCTCTCAATCGGCATTGTCATCTTCCTTGAATCGACGAGTCACTTGTTCAACGGATACCACCGTTCGAAGCTCAAGAAACGTGCCTTCGCCGGACTTCTCGGTATTCTATCGTGGTGGTGGATCGCAGCGCTATCGTTGCGGTTGATGGATGCATTAGCTGGGTTCCTCGTCCCCTCAGTGTCAGAAATCTCGCTATTCCAGACGCTGTCGTTCACTGGGATGGGCGTGCTTGGCACGGTCGTCGCTCTCTCAACGAATTTGCTCCTATTCGTGTTGATCGGCCTGATTTACCTCGCGAGACAGCTGGCACTCTACCTATTCGTGTTCCTGATGCCACTACTCATTGTATTCTGGATCCCTGGCGTCGGACCGTTCGCCCTAGTCTCGAAATTCATGAAGAAGTTGGCCGGATTCTACGTCCCTTTCCTGTTTATGACGGTTCCAGTTGCTCTCCTGTTCCGTCTCGGGGACATTTTGGGAACGAGTTTCGGCCCCTCAGCTGGTGAGTTCGGGGCTTGGTTGACGGCACTCGTTATCCCGCTTCTCGCCGTTGCCTCTCCGTTTGTTTTGTTCTGGCAGGCCGGAGCGTTGTTCTTCATCGCCGACAGGGCGGCCAGACATATGTCTGCTGAGAAGGCCCGTAGTCGGTTGTCTAGAGGGCGTGAACAAGTCCAATCAGCCAAACAGGGTGGGAGAAACTTCGTTCGAGGAGTGCGCGATGAACCCGCAGTCAAGAGCGGTGGCCAATACGTCTTGAACTCTGGTGATTCGAGAGCCCACTCTACCGGCCAACGACTCAATACGACTGGCTCTCGCCTCCGTGAAGCGATCAGCGACGGCAGTGGTGGAGGGGGAGGAAACAGCGGAGGCGGAGACCTCGACGGCGGAAGTGATGGTTCTACGGCCGGCTCCACCACCAGCGAGGATAGTAGTGGGAACGACGGAGGCGAGGAATTCGATCGTGACGATGCGTTCCGGGACCCCCAGACTCGAAACCGGAATCGAGATTCAGCAGATGACCCGCCACGCTACATCCACTAACAACCTATGAGCTCCGCAACTGACCCCGCAAAACGCATTCCGAAGTCGCTCGGTACCGACACTCAGTTCCTCGGGAAGTACTCGCTGACGGACCTCGCCGTCGCGGGCCTTCCCGGCGTACTGGTAGTCTTGGTGACGCAGGTCGTCATCCCACCGTCACTCACCGTTCGCGGCATTCCGGTGTCCGCCCTCACGATCCCACTCGCAGCGATTGCGATCGCCTTCGGTGGGCTGTTCGTTTACCTCACGCCAGGGTACACCAACAGTCTCGACTGGCTCGGCTTGTTCGTGAACTTCCATCGCAGCGAGACGGAGATCGCCCACGAGGAAGCGAAGGAGTACACCCACGTCGAGCGCGTCTACCCGCGACACAACGCCATCGAACGGACGGATCGGGCCCTTGTCGGAGCCGTTCAGGTGTCGCCACCGACGATGGCGCTCGCGACCGACGAGGAGTGGGCCCAGAAGGCGGAGGCATTCCAGGACTTCGTCAATACGACCGTCGAGTTCCCGATCCAGATTTACTCGACGACGCAGGCCTTCCCCGCCGACGAGTACGTCGGGCGGTACGAAGACCGGTTGAGCGACCCGGACGTCAAATCGAACGAGAAACTCCAGGCGCTCATCGAGCACTACGTCGACTGGTACGACCGGGAGCTGGCGCAGCGTCAGATGACCATTCGCGACCACTACGTCCTGATTCCGGTGCGACCTGAGGAGGTCCGATACGAACGGGCCAGCCTCCTCGAAAAGCTCGCTGGGATTCCTGTACTGGGCATCCTCGTCCAGATTGTCACGGCGCCGCCGGAGGAGGAAGAGCGAGCCGCGATGCTCGAGGAACTGGACGAGCGGCGCCGGCGGGTCGAGCGCGGCCTCCGCGGCATCGAGGGGTGTGACACGCGCCCCGTTGATGCGGCCGAACTCACCCGCCTCATCGCGGAATACTGGACCGGCACGGAAATCGAGTACGGCGACCCCGAACAGGTGCTTCGAACGTCCCCCGTCATCAACAAGTCATGATTGGAAACCTGCTTCCGTTCACCAGCTCGGATAGTTCGGAAACCGACGATGAGGCCACGGCAGACGAGGGCCCCGACGAAGAGGGGGAAGATGCTGAATCACAGTTTACCGTGGACTACGAGGCCGACGGTGAGGCAGTCGACGGCATCCCCGAGATCCATCAGACCGTCGTCTCACCGTCGAGTATCGAGCGAACGCCCAGCGCCCTCCGGACTGACACCCAGTGGGCGCAGAGTCTGTGGGTCGGTGAGTATCCCGATGCTCCGATGGATGGCTTCCTCGAAAAACTGTACGCGGCCGCCGAGACCCAACAGACAGATGTCAGCATCCACATCGATCCTCGTGATACGCGAGAGACGTTGGATTCGCTGGAGAATAAGATCGAGGACCTCGAAGCCGACTACGAGTACCTGACCGAGAAGCATCGTGCGAGTGCCCGGGGCGTCGAGAAAGACCTCGAGGACCACCAGGAGATGTACGACGTCCTTCGGAACACGACGATGCAGGCGTTCGACGTCTCGATGTATCTCACGGTCAGGGGCAACGATCGCGAGAACATCGACGCCGAGTCGGTGTCGACGACAGCCCGACAAGCGCCTGCGAATCTGACGCCGGTGACGCCCCGGTGGTCACAGCTGAAGACGTTCACCTCAGCGAGCCCGATCGCCCTGGATCAGTTCAACGAGACGCTCGACAGCAAGACGCCGATGCTCGGCGGGGCGGTCGGCGCGATGTTCCCCTTCGTTTCCGGTGCGTTTGCGGAACCCGGCATCGAGTACGGAACGTACGCGCTGAATTCGAGTCCGCTCATCCTCGACCGCTTCAAGCGGCAAACCGGCTACTGTATGATGGTTATCGGCCGGCTCGGCGCGGGCAAATCGTTCGCGACGAAGCTCCGGCTGGTGCGGCGGGCGATGTTCGACGAGGATACAGTCGTTATTATGCTCGACCCGATGCGGGGGTTCGCCGGCGTCAACGAGGCGCTCGATGGCGAGCGGATCACGGTCGGTGGCCGACGGGGGCTGAACCCGCTGGAAATCAAACCGACGCCCGACCACGTCCTGCAGGAGGTCGACGACATCGACCCGTGGGGCGAACAGATCAACTGGGTGATGACCTTCTTCGCGACGTTCTTCGAGCACGTCGCAGACCATCCACTCGGTGAGCGCAACCAGACGCTCCGGCGGGCCGTCCAGGAAGCCTACGAGAAGCGCGGGATCACCCGCGATCCGGAGACGCACACCCGGGACTCGCCCACCATACACGACGTCATCACGGTCCTCGAAGAGATGGTCGAAGACCCCGAGGAGTACGGGTACGTCACGGATGGGGAGCAGGAAGCCGTCCAGTCCGATGCCCAGTCGCTACTCAAGGATCTCCGCCCGTCGTTCCGCGAGGGTGGTGAACTCGAGAACCTTGCTCGCCCCTCGGAGTTCGACCTCGATTCGAAGGTCATCTACCTCGATCTCCATCAGGAGGAGGGGACACGTGGCCGGGCGGAGACCAGCCTGATGATGCAGGTGCTGTTCAACAGCGTCTACGAACGGGTCAAGCAGACCGACAAGCGCGTCGTCTTCTGTATCGACGAGGCGCACTACCTGATGAACGACGCCGTCTCGCTGGACTTCCTGGAGACGGCCGTCCGGCACAGCCGCCATTTCGATCTGAGCCTCGAATTCATCACGCAAACAGGGGGCGAATTCGCGCTGACGCCGGAGGCACGCACCATCGCGAACCTCTGTTCGTTGACTGTCCTCCACCGCGTCAACGAGGAGAAAGAGAAGATCGCCAAGTGGTTCGATCTCAGCGAACGGCAGGTGAACTGGGTCACCTCCGCGAAGGCCGGAGAAGACGAGGACGGCTACTCGGAAGCGCTGGTCGGCATCGACCAGGAGGGCTGGTTCCCACTCCGAATTCGGGCGAGCGACTATGAGGCCCACGTCATCGACGGCGGCGCTGCGGACGTGGCCGAACTCGAGCCAGAACCGACGACGAGCGTGACGAATCCAGATAGCCGACCCGCCGGCACGCGTGCCGACGGCGGTGAACAGACTGGCACTACTTCTCAGGAGGATGACTGAGCAGACCCCGTCAGAACTCCCGGCAGTGGCTAACGGCGACGAGTACATCCGGATCACTCCCTCCCGGAGCGATCTCGCGCCGGAGACCGTCGTCCGTCAGCTGGCCGGCCTCCACGGCCTTGACGCTGGCAACGACGGACTTCTCGCAAGTATCGGTCCCCTCGGCGATCCGCCACCGGTGTTCGAGTTCCTCGCAGTGAGTGAGGGGGCAGACGAGCCGGTCGAGTTCTATTACGGAGTCGACCGCCGGTTGGATGCCTTCGAGGAACGCCTCCGAACGCTGTATCCGCCGACCGTCACGTTCGAGCGGGTCACCCTTGACTTGGAAACGAAGCTACTCCCATCGACAGCAGGCCCGTCTCAGGACCACAGTGCCGGAGGAGACGATAGCCACGGAATGAACCCCAGGACAGCTGAGGAATCCTCCGGAGACCCGAATTCGGATTCAGAGCCCGTGACTCTCTTCGATTCGACGGGGCAGGAACCGGTCGGTGATGGGGGAAGTGTGCTGTCGGAGAGCTCTACGTCGCAGGACGAGGATGGGGATCTGTTCGAGACCGATTCGAGTGACGAGTCCACAGCGGCTGGTCCGTCCGACTCCGAACTCGATGCCGATCACCAGCGGGCTCATACGCAACCGACCGTCGATGAGACGACCCCACTCGGAATCAGCTGGCACGGGCAGGCTACCCGGCGGGAAGACTGGATGACGACACTACCCCAATTCACGAATACGGAAGACGACGATGACGATCACGCTCGGGCCCCGCTCGCGTCACTCATCGATCAGCTGACCCGGGCCGAACACCCGATCGCCTTCCAGGTACTCTTTCAGCGGAAATCGGACTGGACGCACGAGGCACGAGAGCGCCAGCGGAAGCTCCGTGAAGGCGAAGACCGAGTCGTCGACTGGTTCTTCGGAGAACTCCTTGGAAACACGGAGAACGAACCACAGAGTCCGTCGAACACCGGGCGACAGCGTCGGTATCTCGACATCGGTGGGCGGGAGCGAGTGGAGGCTATCGACGAGAAGGAGCCACAGCACACGTTCACGGTGAATATGCGGGCGCTTTCGCTCGTGACTTCCGACCGACAACGAGAGCGGGTTGACCATCGTCTCGACGATATCGGGTCGGTATTCGATCACCTGAACGGGCCACACTATCGGCTCCGACCGAAGCGCGTCCGCCGTGGGCTTCGGAAGGGGCGGCGGGCCAAGAAGCACGCCGACCGGGTACTCGACGCTACGTTGGCTACCAAGAGCGGCTGGCGGAAGACCCGTCCCGATCTCGTCCTTGGCCCGGCTGAGTTGGCGAACTTCGTGGTCGTCCCGCCGGCGACCGACCTCACGACTGAGGGTGGGCGGGGATCCGACGCCGAACCTGAGAGCCGGACGCCCCTGCCACTCCCGGCGCAGGACCATATGGATGCGTTCACGGACTCCGGGATGGCGATCGGCCGCGGGCTCGGGGAGGACGGCACGCCCACGTCAGAGCCGATGCGGATTCCTCCGCATTTGCTGCCGTTCCACGTCGGCCGGTTTGCGAAGAGCGGCGCCGGTAAATCGGTCGCGCTGATCAACGACGCGCTCTCCCTGTACGACCATACCACGGGCCCAGTGTTCCTCATCGACTCCAAGGGCGGGAACCTCCCCGAGAACTATATGCGGGCTCACGCGAAGCGGTTCGGGACTGAGGACCTCGAGGAGAACGTCCTCCACTTCTCGGTGCCTGACATCCTGCCTGGCTTCGCGTTCTTCGACATTACGCCGGCGCTCGAGGATGGAGTCCGTCGCGTCGACGCGATTCAGGACAAGGCCGACCACTACGAAGAGCTCATCAAGCTCGTGATGGGGCCGGAGCGGTACGAGGACGCCATCGCCTCGCCGACGCTCATCAAGTACCTCATCAAGGCAATGTACGACGAGGAGTACGGCCTCGAAAACGGACATTTCCGGCAGGATACGAACTACTTCACCCACGACCAGTTCGAGCAGGCGGTGACCCAGTTCCACGCCGCCGGGCCACCAGATTCGACACCCGAAGATGCACCGCGAGCCAGCGACCCGCAAGTCGCGGAGAAACTTGAGCGACACCTTCGCTCGAACCCGGCGACGTTCTCGAACGTCGTGAGCGGCATCAGCAACCGGATGGACTACATCACGCAGGACGCCCACCTCCGCCGGATCTTCAACAATACCCAGTCGCAATTCGACTTCCGCGACCTCCTCGACGAGGACAAGGTAGTCATCTTCGACCTCGGTGATCTCCGCGACGAGGCCGCTCGCGTGATGACCGGCGTCATCCTGACACAACTCTATGACGCTGTCAAGCGTCGTGACGGCGACAAGCTGGCCCGCAAGCCAGACAATTACGTGGCGAACCTGCTCATCGACGAAGCGTCATCGGTCGTCGTCTCGGATACGCTGACGACGCTGCTCGAAAAGGGGCGGGAGTTCCGGCTGTCCATCGAACTCGTGACGCAGTTCCCTGAGCAGATGAAGGAGGCTGGCAACCGCGAGGTCTACCTGAACGTCCTGAACAACATCGGCAGTCCGCTCGTCGGGAAGATCGCCGTCGACGCCGACATCGCCGAGGCACTCTCACACGAGGCGATGGATCCCGTCGAATTCAAGAATCGGATCAGTTCGCTCCCGCGTGGCGAGTGGATCGCCCAGCTCCCGAGTCCGGAATTCGGCGAAACCGGTCCCGACCCATTCAGTATCGAACCCCTCCCGATTCCGCCCGGTCATCCCGATAGCGAGCAGCCTCTGACTGGTGCGCAGGAAGAGCGATTCCAGGATGCCCTAGAGGCCGTTCACGAGCATACCCGAGAGGAGTACGGGGTGGCTGTCGGGACGACCGTGGAGAGCCGTGACGCTGCGACTGACGTCGCTCTGGAGAACGCGGATGACCTACCGTTGGAAGTCGCGATGGCCCGTGCGATCCGCGCCGTCCAGCTGTCGAACGAGGTCCGCGAGACGAACGGCTGGGTGTCCGTCGAGGACGTCGACGAGGAACTGCTCTCGCGCATCGAGGAAGGCACCATCGAGGCGCAGGGCTACGAGACACTACCAGAAGTGCGGGAGGCGTCCTCGCTCATCGAGGTCGATCTCCCGGACGGGGCATCGTCGGTGCAGTGTCGGCTCACAGACGAGGGTGAGCAGGCAGCCACGCCCGATACGTCGACGTCACCGACCGGCGGGGGCGAGCACCACGACACAGTCCTCGAAGCGGTCGAGCAGTCGCTCGCAGCGGCGGGCTTCTCTGTGGAGGTCCTCGATCAGAACGGGGAGTCCCGCCCCGACGCCATCGCGACGCATTCGGACCTCGACTGGGAACTCCAAGTCGAAGTCGAAACCACCACGCACGTCCGCCCGGCGAAGGTTCTCTCGAACCTCCGGAAAGCTCAGGAACAGGAGCGAATCCCGCTGTTCGTCGTCGCAGACCACGACGATCAACCGGCTGCCGAGATTGCCGACCGGCTCGCGAAGATCCTCGACGAGCCGCGAAATCAGCTCTCCTCCGGTGAGACGCGGCTGTATACGATGAACCACAACGTCACATTCAACGGCGGTGCGCGAGCCGCGGATGGGGTGACGGCCGTCCGACCGGCCACTGGCGGCAGTCGCCACACCCGCTGGTTCGAGCGGGACGGTGCGTTCGTCCTCGAGGATAGTGCTGGGGACCAGCACGCACGGATAGACTCCCTCGACGCCGTGTCGAAAGACCAGTTCCCGGCGACGTACAGCTACGACGCCGAAAGCGAGACATACACCGTCTTCAGGCCGGGAGAGCTCCCCGAGACCTACGAGTCCCGCGAGGCATTCGAAGCGGAGTGGGTGCCTGTCAAGCGCCCGTTCGTGCCCAGTACCGACCTTCCGGTCCCGGACTACACGGAGCGCACGTATGCGATTGCGACCACCGAGGGCGACCAGACGCTCGACCTCTACACGCCAGACACGGAGACGGCCACCGGCGTTCCGGCACTCGTGGACGCGATCCAGGACAGGACGCTCCATCCAGCAGGGGAACCCCCGGATGACTCGACCGATTCCGACGCTCAAGAAGACAACGAGGTGGACCCGTACGGCATTCAGGCATTCGTCAAGGACCGGCTCACTGAATCCGACGACGTGGTCGTCGCGGTTGCTGAGGTCTACGATGCCTACGAGCAGTATGCGGCGGCCGGGGGATACGAGGTGAAGCCGAAAAACCGATTCACACAGACGCTTCGCGACCACGCTCAGTTCGAGCGTGACAAGAAGTGGTTGGACGGCCAGACGCGGCGGTGTTACGTCGGAATCGAGTTGTCCGACGCCGGCGACCAGGAGGGACCAAGCGATGCCAGTGCGTAGTCGTTTCGCTCCCGGTCAGGAGGTGCAGGAGCACACGAGATGACGCTCTCCGAATCAGCTATCCGCGAGCACTACCGTCGTGCCAAACCCGTCTACGAGGCGCTGGCGACCGTCAAGGACTACCCGACCATCGGGCTGAACGACTTCGTCGGATGGTACATCAAACGCGACCACGACGACGTCGAGGCGATCAAGGCCGGGTATCCGCAGCGCGGGCGGGTTGCCCGCCTCGATCGTGACTACGACGAGATCCACGACCGCCTCGAACGGACGCTCTACGCCGTCACCACCTACAAGACACCGTCCGCCTTCCAGCAGTGGGAACCCTGTCGCTACGACGAGGCCGAGGGGACGACCCTCTGGCAGGATGAACCCCCAACCCCCGGGTATGCCGACCTCCGGGCGGTTCCCGCCTGGGGCGATATCGACCTCGCTGACGATATCAAACCACACCGAGGCGATCTCGATGCCGAGACGCGTGACCTCGTCGAGCGTACCCTCGACGCCTATATCGAGGAGTATGCGACGCTGTACGGCACGCGAGACGCTGTGTATGCGCTGGACTCCGTTGGGGGCGCGTACGTCTTCGGAGCCCCGGAGGCCACGCTCCCGATTGCGGATCACTTCGGCGATGATCCAGATGCGCTCGAACGAGTGTTCGACGAGTTCCTCGACCGCTCGAACGCGTGGCTCCAGGAGGCAGAGGCCCGCGTGAACGAACGCGTCGACGGCGCCGGCGACGTCATCCAGCCCGACTGGGTGAACAACAAGAACCGCCAGTACAAGCCGCCACTCTCGATCCACGCCGATCACGATGCCGTCGTCACGCCCATCGCGACCGACGACGTCCGCTACGAGCTCCGTCCGTTCGAGACCGTCGATGACACCCTTATCGAGCAGGCGGTCAGCTGGGCTGATGATCTCACGCGAGTCGAGCACACGGATTGTGTCGACTCGCTGGTCGCGACACTCTGGCCGGATCTGTACGAGGACCACGACGGGTGGCGGGCAACGCTGAAGGCGTGGGTCGAAGCGGAGCGTGAGCGGGAACGTGAACGTCAGCGACAACGTGAGGCGGCGCTCCAGCGACGTGAGGAGCGGTTGGCAGAACTCGACGGTGCCCTCGAAGGCCGGCCCATTTCGCCGTTCAAAGAGGACGTCTACGAGGCTGTCGAGAACATCGATATCACCGAGATTGCCCGTCACTACGCGAGCGATGCCTACGATACGGATCCAAACCAGCCGCGGCCGCAGTTCGATCCGTGCTGGCGCCACAGTGAGAGTGGTCAGTCCTGTTTCGTCGACGAGCAGGCCAACACCTTCGGCGATTCAAAGGTGAACGGTGGGGGTGGGCCGGCAAAACTGATGGCGCTCGCGACGGGGATCGTTGCCGACGCCGATGCGAACCTGGATGGCGAAGACTACTGGGCTGCCGTCGACGAACTCCGGAGCGTCGGCTATGACATCCCGGTGTGGATCCCGGAGGCTGGATCAGACCGTGTCGACGGCGGGTCCTACGACCAGATGCCCTTCTGGGCCGTTCGGAAAGCAGCTGTCGCGCTCGAGGTTTGTCCCGAGGACGCGTTCGTCGATCGTGAGGGAGAGAATGGAACCTACGAGGGATTCCCCGGCTACGAAACATACAACGAGACGCTGGAAGCCATCGAAACGGCAGGGCTGAAACACGGTCGAGAGCGAGTTACCCCTGATGAGAACGCGGCTGGCGATGAATCGGAGCCAGCCAGTACTGCCTCTGCGAGCGACGAGCGATCTGGTGACCTAGATCAAGCTCATCTTCGCGAAAAGAACCGGCTGTTGGCAGCGAAGGTTGAACGTCTCGAAGCTAAACTGGAGGGGAAATCAGAGCGAATCGAGGAATTAGAGACGGAGGTCGACCAACTCCGAACGGAACTCACGACCGTCCGCTTCGAACGCGACCGTCTGGAGGCCGTACTCAAAGAGCGCGGGTTCGGTCAGGAGCCGAGTCAAGAAGGCCGGGAGGAACAGTCGCCTCTTGACAAGGCAAGGCGGGTTCTTTCGTTCGGTGAATAGATTTACCACAATCCCCGGTGAAATTCTCAGTTGCTGATAGTCTGTTTAGGCCGTGTGTATACAGCGCGCGCATCGGTCACACGAAAGCGTACGTGAATGACCTCCAAATCAGGAGAAATAGTGTTACAGATTCTTCGCGATGTCATTGAGCTCCTTGGTCCGGTTGTCGGTGATTCGCTCCGCCGGTGGTTCCTGATCTTCCTCTTCCTCGATCGGGAACAGGGTCTGTAATCGGTTCTTCTGACGCTCCACACCAGGGTGAGACAAGTCAATCGTAACCGGATGGTCCTCGTTGATATCCTTGTTAGCGAGATTGTTGATTAATCTCAGAGGCAACGGATAGAACGTATCCAGCTCTGCATCCCAGTTACTGCCGTCGTGCAGATCCAAGATGATAGAGTACACCTTCTCGAACTCGTCGTTCTTGTATTCAATCTCGTCGTTGACTTTGAAATTCAGGTATCTTCGTTGCTCAACAGAGGCTCGGGACCGGGCTAGTAGACGTGGACGTTCCAAGATAACTTTCGCATCGTAGTTGACCTCGGGGCTGTATCCCCGGTGCTCTCCTTGTCCTTGCAGCCATTCGAGGAACTGGATTTTCGCTCTCTTGTAGTCGGTCATAGTATTCGAACAGGCCTCTCACACCGTAGCTCTCACTATCGGGTTCAGGCATAAAGAGTTTCTGTAGAATTGGCGTTTCAGGCCGTCTAGGCCGTTATTTCGCTAGTAGGCTAGGAGGCTAGTTTCACTAGTTTACAATAGTCGGACTAGTCGGATCATTACTTCCTAAGCGAATTCCCGAGTGATGGAGGGCATCTACCGTAGAACTGTACCTTGAGCACACGCCTCTCGAAGAGTACATTTATCAGAATAGCTACCGGCATCATGTACAACCTACTTCATGATGGACACGCAGGCAGGTGTCACCAGTCGGATATCTCAGCTCTGCCACGAGGAATACATCGAACTTCTGAGTGGGCTCAATAACCGAACCGCCTGGAATCGAGAAGGCGATCTTGGGTACGGGAACCAAGTCGTGTCTGCCGCACACGACAACCGCACTATTCTGGAGCTAATTCAAAATGCTCGAGACGCGATTGTCGAGAGTGAGGAAGAGACCAATGGACGAGTCGCAGTTATTGTGGGGCCAGAATCACTACTAATTGCCAACTCCGGTGAGCCATTTCATTTAGACGACGATGACGTGTTCGAGGCAGTCACATCTCTGGGACGTTCTGCCAAAGCAAAGGAACGGGATTCGATCGGGGAGAAGGGAGTCGGACTAAAATCGATTTTACAGCTGAGTGAAGCATTCAGCATTCACTCAAGCGTGGACGGTGAGGATTTCTCGGCTACGTTCTCTCGGGCGAAGAGTGCGCAAATGGTTCTCTCGATGTATGAAAGATTACTCGATACCGATTCTTTCGTCGACCGTCTCGGAGTCACCGAGACCCAGTCGGATTTCTTAGACACAGGCCGCTTTTCATTCTCCGATCAAAGTGTCGTCCCGGATAGTATCGATATAGACGAACTGGTGGGTCAACTCCTCAATGAGCCGAGACAACCGCCGCCGACCCCTGTAGATATTCTCACAGACATTCCCCGGATCTCCCTGTTCCGTTATCCGTTCCTACAGAACGATACTCAAGCGGACTCAACGCCACTCCAGACACATCTCATTCGGGATAATGTATCGAGCGCGAACCTCTCCAAGCGAGTGGATCCTCAGTTAGCTGACTGGCTAGACGAGTATCGGGGTGATTTCTCAACGGTAGTCGAACTCGAGTACTTGGATGACCAGTGGCGTGATCTATTGGATCATATTGAGTCGGTCCTCACGACATCTGACAAAGAAGGAGCGTCAACATTCACAAACCGGCGTTCGTCAGAACCCGTGGATCGCGCTGCATTCTGCGAACGACGTCGGCGCGAATTCTGGGAAGAGTGCACTGATATCTCACCTGAAACGCTGATTCTCCTTGAAGAGATCGAAGAGCTCGACCTGATTCAGGTGACGCACGACGAGACAGGACAGCTTCAGATTATAGATCGGCATCAGGTTTGCATAGACCAGGCTGATCAACGCTCAATAGACGAACACTCCAATACGACTCGCAGGTCAGTCGATTATACGGTCCAGACCGCCGACGGTACCTCGCAGACTCGTCAGTATAGACGCTACACTCGAACATATGACGAGGTTGTTCCGAATGACGACCAAGACGAACGGGACGAGATCCACCTACTGTTCGAACGGCCCCCCGAATCGACGGATAACTGGAACCCATCGCCAAAGCCACTCTACCTCCACTACCCGATAGAGAAGGCAACGACCCCGTTCCCGTTCGTCGTCCACGCACCATTCCGGGTCGAGTTCGATAGGCAGTCGCTCGCTGACGACCAACAAAATCTACAGATCCTTGACCGGCTTCCAGACTTAATTGCTGACGCCGGGACAGACTTGGCGAGGGGCGACGAGAGAGGAGCAAGCAGGGATGGATTCAGGCAGTGGATGCCTTGGATGACGATGCCGTTACGCGGGGAACCCAGTTCGGGTTCCGGGACGCCTCTAACCGAGAGCGTACAGGAGGCGGTCACGTTGCTTCAGGATTCTCCGATTGTTCCGACCGATGACACGGACGCACAATGCCCTCGGGATACCCTGCTTGATCCCGAGCGCATTCGGGGGTTCGAGACCCTTCGTCGAGACGCGCCCGAAGCACCGTTACCAGCCGAGACAGTCATTGAGTCGGGAGACACCTGGAGTCAACGTGTCTCTACATTACAGGGCGACACCGAGCATACATTTCGCCAGTGTGCGAGGAGGCTGGGCCTGACCGAGGTTCTGGAGCGTCTTTTCGACGATGACACCGGTAATGCCCGAGGCTGCATCGATATTCTGTGTGAGTACTGGGGGCTCAGTGGAAGCGCTGTTTCCTCTGGTAGGTGGGCGGTACCAGTTGAACGGGTTGAACACGCGGAGGCGTACTTCGAGACGATCTGTTCGATCCTCACATCAGCCTCTGAAGGTGATGAACTCGACTTAGACGACGATTCAGACGTGAAGCGAGCAGCGGGTCGGCTCGGGGAAAAAAGAGTCCCCCTCATACCCGCCGAAGCACACCAGGCTAACGACACTGATGCCTCTAATGGTGTCACACATCTCGTTCGTGCTCGCTCTCGCGGAGACACGCGGCAGGGACACGGAGCACAACGGAGCGAGCGTATTGTCTTTCGCCGAACCGGGAGTAGTCAGACGTCTGAGTCAATTATCTCAGAACTTCCATCCCCACCGACGACACTCCCCGTGTTCGTGGTCCCGTTCCGAACGGAATGGATCGGGCCACTCGAGAGTTTCAACCGGGACTGGGGGACCAGAAATCTGGATAGCCCTGCAGAATTCTACCGACGGGTTGCTGCAGAGGCTGGAGGATATTCGGGGGAGAGAACTTCCGATTCTAGCGTTATCGGTTATCTCTCGACACTCTACGAGACGGTAACACGTGGACAGATAGCGAAGTGGCTTCATCCAATCCCCAATCGGAATCGTCGATTCGACGAGGTAGAGGCCACATTAACTGGTGCCAAGACGAACAGATTGCCTTCCGACTACGATGACTATCTTGAGCGGCGCTACACCCAGCAGGTTGAATTGCCAATCGGACACCAGGACGGGCAGGACGAAACGCTTCCTGCCGAACAAATCGTATTCGGGACCGAATGGGTAAGCGAGTTCGAAGCAGCTGCAGATATTCTAGAAGGAATCGATTCGAGTTCAGATCGATTCTTCGACGCAGGGTCACACGAAGAGTCCCGAGCAACTACGTTTCGGCGATGGGCAGCGGTCATCGAGAAGGCGTCCAGCGTAACACCGTCCGAGACACCGACACTCGCGGAACCAGAAAGCGACTATTGGCAACGGGTGTTTGGAAGTTGGTCAAGTAGCGAGGGGCTCCAGCGGGTCTTGCGTCTGGACTTCCTGATTCATCTGGGCGTACAGATCGGCCCTCGAATCGATTGGCGATGGGTGTTGCCGACCAGAGGAGACGACGATCGTGAAGCAGGTACAATTAGCGTTGCCGATGCCCAGAATCTCGCTCGCGGAGAACCCCTCAACGAAGACGACGGATTCGACGTGCCAGACGAGGTTTTAGATACCTATACCGACGTCATATGGCGGTCAGACAATCATCCTGCATTCACCGCCACCCACTCAACGGGCTGTGGAAACAACTGGCTGGAATGCGACGAGGAAACATGGGCTGCAAACGATTCGCAAGAGGCACTTATACCGGTCTGGTGGTACTTCCCCGATCTACCTCAGATATCTGATGGTCGAGCTCGCGAGAAGTATCGGGACGCAATCTTGCTCCTATGGCCAGACCTTGCCGAAACAGTCGCTAACAGCGCGTGGCTCTGTAGCAACTGGCACTCGTTCAGCGAAAGCCCAGACGGGGCTGCTATCCCCAGCCTCGGAACCGTGCAATTAGCTCAAGCAGAGCTCTGGCCTGTCGACAGCCAATTCGAAGATGAGGGCGGGAATGACCGGCTTACAGTCGAGGATGGGACGACAGCTTCGGCAGAGAAATTGATCTTCGACGATGCAGAACAAGTCAGAGGGGCTGCTCAGTATCTGCCGCGAGTCGACAGTTCCAAACTCGAACAGAGGTTAGCTCCCACATCGGGGTCAGAGGCAGTGGATATTTCGTCAGCTCTCAGGATCCTCGGTATTCGAGAAATCGATAATTTGACCCCACCGATGGCAGCTCAGCGACTCAACTGGTTCATTGGGCAGTTCGCAGTGGAGAAGACACCAGGTCAGAACCCCTTCGATATATCGGCGAGCTGGTCCGCACGGGCGCTTTCTGTGCCCATCGACGCCCTGATGCGCCGGCTCGCTTCCGGACAGACACTCGCAGATCGACTCGACGAACGACCAGAGATTCGGCGCTGGATTCGGCGCGATATTTGGCGCCTCGGAACGACGGTTCGAATTACAGAAGGCCGCAACTCGAAAGCGCTTAAGATTGGTGCGGAAGCGCCCGCACCGGGGGCGCCGTCAATAGCACAGCAGCCGGTTATTTTCACACAACCACTCTCCTCGTTTTCACGTGATCGGTTGGTTCGGGACGCACGGCCGTTCGTCGAACGGCCTTCCGACTCGACAGAAGTTGCCCGCCTTCTTGGGACCGAAAGCTCTGCCGACGAAGAGGCGACGACAGTAACATTCGGGATAATCATAGAGAGCGAACCACCGTCTCCTCGACCAGTCAGTGGTGGTGAGGTCGAATCGGGGACGGATCGCCTCGACACCCTTCGGGAGACGCTTCGGCAGCGTCAACAGTACCTGTTGGCAGCATATCTCGAACAGGCAACAGCTCCAGACCTCGAAGAAAAGCACGATCAATTGTCTGCTGTCGTCGAGAACCGAATCGCGATCGTCGCACGTGACGACGATGACGATACGCAGCGTAATTCGGCACAATGGGAACCGGCTGACGGAGCCAAGGATGGAGGACTACATATCGCCCTTTTCGAAGACGCAGTGAAGCGTGTCGATGGTGACGCGATACCGCCGTACCTCACAGCAGATGGTATCGTCCAAGTACTCGAACAGTTCGACCTCGCAGATACCTTCGAGAACGTCTTGTTCAAAGGAGAGTCGGCACTGGAGACAGAGTATCGCTCGGCATTGGAGGAAGTTCGAGCGGAGATCAACGAGCTCCGTACACAGCGTCTTGAAGTTATCCACCACACTCTCCAGGGCCTCGTTTCGACGATTGCACCCACCGTATCCCTAACTGAAGGGGATGAACTCACTGTCAACGCGCGCGTAACGCTGAATGAGTTACACAGACTCGAAGATGACCCAGCCGCGGTTACTAAGAGCACGTTGCTCCAGTCGTGGCTCAACACGCTGACTGAGAAGTGTGGATTCGACAATGAGGTCGCTATCGAATGTATACGTGCCGCAGCCACCGACGATGAGGCGGTGCGACACCGGATCACCTACCAACTCGATCAGTCCGTTAACAGTATCGACATCGACGCACTCGTCAAGGCCGGGTATCGGTGGCAAACTCTCGAAACGTGGCCGTCGGCAAAGGGTACCGCTCCGGTGGAGTCATACAGCACGACTATACAACGATTTCGTCGGTTCTGGAATGCAGTCGGTAGGTACGAAGATGAGGGCGAGGCGACCCTCGAACGCGCAGCCAAAGATGCGCGAGAGGCTACACCGGCTCCAAAGCCAAATAGACGCGTCGCGCAATTCGTTCCGCACGCAGAAACGCTTCCATCCGACATTTGCGAGGTCCGGCTCGGCGCGTTGCCCTACCTCAAGTCAACGCCAGAACCGCTGGAACATCTCAGAGGCGCCGTCAGGAAATGGGGTCGCACAGAGTGGGAAGACCTGAAACAGTCGGATGTAATCTATACCGACCAGACCATCGAAGAGCGGATGGAGTCACTCATCGAAGCGGCGACGACTCCCAATGGCGGTGACAAAGCCTTTGAAACCGTGCTCGCGAAGTTCTACGGCACAACGAGTGACTACGCAACCGATGAGGGCCGAACGAGGGAAGATCTCACGAATGAGTGGCTTCAGGGGCGAGATGAGTCGCTCGATTCGCTCGCATCACAGATCTCAGCCGACGGCTCCGCTTCCGGAGGAGGTTCCCCAACCATCGGCGATTCCTCGGGGGGTGAGTACGGACAACCCAACGTCGGAATCGATGCAAGAGGCCGAGAGGGAGAATTAATTTGCTTGAATCGTGCGTGGCAGCGATTCCAAGCCGCACCAGTCAGCGTCCGTTCGTCGATTTTAGATCGCTTGGAAACGTGGCGTGGACACGACAGGTGGAGACTGAAGTCAGTCGACGAGATTGCAACATCGTGGACCAGTAGCGGCGCAGTGGAGGCCACCAGCCCTGCCGATGTGCTCCGGACAAAGAACCTGGCTGAGACGAGCGATACAAGGATGGCGTTCCACGCCCTGTTCGATACGTCTGCGGAACGAGGGCCAGGGTTTGACTTGATAGATCCCTTCGCGGCAATGCCAGAAACCGAGTCCGTCGTGTCTTGGACACCGGAGTGGATGTATCGGGTCGAGTCGAAAGCCGTCGCAGCGGAACGGATGCGAAGCGGCCGAATCAAATTAACCGGGAACGAGCTACGTATGGCGCTCCGTCCCGGACCGTTGTCCCCAGACGACGCAAACACGGACCAAGTGCGCGCATTCCGTTACATAATCCGACTCGTCGGTTTCTCAACCGACTGGCGAAGTGACAATGACCGCACTGTAAATCTCTTAGATATAGACAACGTCGACGAGTTCGTCGGTATCGAGCGAGAGGAGCGGGAGATTCTAGAAAAGCTTCGTGGTGGGTCGTTCTACATCAGCTTCTATACTGAGGGATAGGAACGGCGAACTCCGAGAGTTCTGCGGGAGCGGCGATCGTAGTTCGCTATTTCTATCACTTGTGTAGCGTTTCAACAGAATCTATTCACCTATACCGCCCGAATAGACAGCCTGACACCACCCCTAGTCTTTCCTAGACACCAGATATGAATGGACTCGTGTGGAGTGCATAAATCGCAAGATAGCAGCACTAGACACCAGACTCACTAATCAGAGAGTTCCCGGACAGCCAACGAAATTTGGTGTCAGGTATCGCTGTCTTGCGATTTAGGGCCGAATTCCGCCACCAGACAGCAGGAAAATCAACCGATATATGGTGGGGGTGGCGGCCCAAAGTTATGTTCGCGGCCAACAGGGCCGAGGTGCCAGGCCGCAGGCCACGTGAGCGGGATTGCCACCCGGACGATGGCGGGAGGCGTGGAGGAGAGAGGACCACATCGCCGTCGTGGCTGAGACTAAGCGCCAGTGGTGACTGTTTATTGTGCCCCAGAATGGGTGTGGGGCGGTTCGTGCGCTGCCCCTGATTCGTATGTCTGGTCCGGATAGATACGACGATACGGCAGACGATCACGAATGGTTCGAAGCAGAATTGCTCGCTCAGGATCGGGATGCCCGGTCACCGTCGACGGCGGATCTCGACGACGAGACGGCCCGCCAGCTGATTCGAGAGCTACTCGATGCCGGGACGGTCACACCGGTCGTCGACCAGCGGCTCCTCGTTCACGAGCCCAGCGACACAGCGTTCGAATCGATGCAGCAGCTCGCCGTCTTCCACACGGGCTGGATGGCCGCCCACGACGCCGGCGAGGCGGACGAATGATGCAGCAGACGCTGGCCGGCTGTGCCTTCTGCGAGGCGCCACCCGAGACAGAGACCGGGATCGCCTACACGTGGGGGAAAGAGGAGCGGGTCAGCCACCCGATTTGCGTCGACTGTGCGATTCAGGAGACGGCAAATCCCGACGAGCGTGATCACTACGCCTGTGACAGCTGTGGCCTTGTCGTCGACGCGCTCGCAGCGCTCACCCGGTTTCGGATCGAACTCGGCCATCTCGAAGGCCCGATACAGGTCTGTGCACGGTGTAGTCCCGGTGGGCCGGCAACGTACTGGACGCGCGACCTCGACACGCACATCGTCTCTGACTGATCCGCCGAGCGGTCGTCAAGGTGAGTGGAACGGCGACCACTCCGGGAGGGTCACAGTTGTCCGTAGCTGTCCCACCCCACGCCCCTGCAGCGTTGGTTGTGTCGCTGTCCCGTCGCTCCGCTATCTTCAACAGAAGGGCGCTCCTCGGGATGACTATGGACTGCCCCGCGTGCGGGTCCCCAGTCACCCTTGAGGTCGGACCGGACCGGCCGCTTTCGACGTCGGTGTCCGACGCCGTCCTCGCAGCGGAAGAGGACGAGCAGATCGAGGTGACCCGAGACTGTTGGAACTGTGGCTGGCACGAAACGCGGGCGCTTCGCGTCGCATCAATCGACACGACCGCCGGCGACGAGACTGCCGTCAAGCGAGCCGCACTCATCGACGAGATTACCGACGAGCTCGCGGCGACCGGGAGTGTGGACACGCTTGAGGAGACGCTGGCTGCGATCTGCCGGCAACGAGAAATCGACCCGGCGAGGACCGATACGGACGACGAGACGGAGTGATCCATAATGTCTGATGCTGAGCCCCTCTATAACGTTCGTGAGCAAACCGGGAATCCCGAGCACGCATCGGTCGACGATGTGGTCGACCTCGTGATCCACCGGGCGCAGAACCCGCGAGCCGAGCACGAGGGTGCGCATTTCGATACGGCGGTAGCGGCTCTCGTCGACAGGTACGGAACGGAGTCGGTCCGGACACTCATCCACCGCATCCTCGTCGACGACGAGCCGTTTCGGACCGCCACGAACGGCCTCGAGATGCGCAACGTCGACGGTGTTCGGATCGGGACCGCTGCCAGCTGGTTCCTCGAGGAGCTGAACGCACAGGACGACCACTAAGGACCGGTTGAAAGCCCGCATCGACGGTTCGTCGAGTCCCCATTTTTAACTCCTATTCGTCCTATGTACCTGCCGAGGCCACAATGGCTCCCTCCACCTCGAGAGACTCAGATACATCCCCCGATCTACTCGTTGAAATCATCGAGACACTGGAAGCCCACGGGTTGGCGAGTGATTCGTATCAGCTCCACGATGCCGTCGATGTCGAGGCACTCGAGCGGCTTCTCGCATCCTCAGCCGGCGATGTCGAGGTGCGGTTCACTATAGAGGGAATCCATCTCGCCGTCAGCCAGGACGGCGTCGACGTCCTTCTCGACGAGCCAGCCGGAGCACCGGATCAGTAGCGCGATCGAATTCGTCGACGGCGACGTTCCCTGAAAGCCCTCGGCCGCTCGGCATCCCGCGACCACCGCTGCGCTCCTCGTCCCTGCGGTGCTTGCGGGGTCGGGGGACGACCGAGACGGCCTCGCCCTTTCTGAGTCCGCCAGGACGGTAGCTGGATCGCCGAGTGTCGCGGCCGGCTGGACAGGTGTGCACGTCACGGCCCGCCCCGCTCGCCGCTGCCGCCCTCCGCGTCGCTCGCGACCGACCATTCCGGGCTGCCTGCCTGCAGTAGCGGGCGGGCTGCCGGGCTAAAATGAATGTGCCCTCGGCGCCAGCGGGAAAGCGTGGGGGGTTGCGCGGCGTGGCTGCTCACCCCCCACGCTTTCTCCGCTGGCCGCTCGCTCCGGGCGGGTCGGCGCGCGGTGCTGGTTGGGTCGTCGCACTCGGGCGCGCTCTCGCTCGCGCCCGGTAGGGCGCTCGCGAAGGCGCGAGCGAGAGCGCGCAGTCGGTGCTATCGGGCGTCGACATCGTCGGAAAACCGCGATGCTGGGACATCGCGGTGGCGGCGCGTGAGCGCCTTCGGAGCACTGAGACTCCAATGTCTAGTAACAACTCGAGTCGCAAGGTCGTTACGGTGGATGAACAGGCATTCGAACGAACCGAAGACGCCGGCGTCGACGAGGACGGCTTCGAGGTCGTCGACGACAAGCCGGAGTTCCGGGCGACGGTCCAGCAGGAAACGCAGGCGAAGGTGGATTCCAACCACCCAGACGGCATCGTCCAGGACTTCTCGCACCTGCCCCTCGCGCAGGAAGAGAAGATTCGCGCCCGAGAGGCCGAACTGGAGCACATCAGCGCCCAGGCGGAACTCGGCACCCAGGAGGGCCGGGCGAAGCGAACGCGCGAGGTGGTCACCGAACGGCGGCAGCGCAAGCGGAAGGAACGCACCCCCGAACGGACGGATCCGCGCGAACGCCTCTCTCGGATGGAGCTGGCGAAGGTGAACCAGGAAGCAGACCGGATGGAACAGCGGCTTCGCACCGGTCACAGTCGGGCGGCCGTCTCGCGGGCGCTCGCAAAGCGGGTCGCCAAGGGGCAGGACATCACCGAAGCAGTGTTCGACACGATGGACGCGCTCAAGGCGGCCCCCGGCGCCATCTGCCCGATCGAGGACGTCCCAGACGTGCAGACAGATGAGGTGAGCATCGAAGGAGAAGTCGTTCAGCTCTGGGATGCTTCCAGCCCGAAGATCGCTCAAGTGGGCTTGGTCGCGGACGATACCGGGAAAATCAAGTTCACCTCGTGGCGAAAATCGGAGCCCGCCTTCGTCCAAGAAGGTGACACCGTCCGGATGCGGGCGGTCAAGAAGAACTGGTACGAGGGACGGTGTTCACTCGCCGTGACCTACGACAGTATGATCGTTTTCCCAGAGCGCGACCGCCGCTGGTGGGAAGAGTAGGGGGCTGTATGCCCTCTTTTTGGTGTGTGCCGGACCGACCCAAGCCCCGCCGCCCCACCCTCCGCTCCGTGCTCGTTCCCTCCGGTCGCTGCGCGCGCAGCCACGACCGACCCACCCCTGGCACATACATCAGTTCTAACATTCTACGATTGTCGAAGATATATAGAAATCATTCTGGATGTCTGGGATGATCTACTGCCGATATCTTCGGTAGAACAAATAAATAGTGGGCCCGAAAAATCCCAATAGAAGCCCTAGATAGTGGGATAGAATGTTCACAGCGCCGTCGCCTTGGGCGATGTCTTGAGGAAAGAGCAGTACAGGAGACACCAAGAATAGGAGGCCCGCGATCATTACCAGTTCAAAATAGCCTTCCATCGAGGTTAGCCCGGCAGCGGCTTCCTTTACCTCCTCAAGGCCTACCTGGTAGATGTCGTAGACGGTGATCAATACGGCGAACAGCAGGATGCCAGCTGCTGCAGTAACGCCGGAGTAGGTTCCTGCGATGATCGCGGCGGCTATGAGAAACAGTACGACTCCGTGGACTGGTTCTATCTCCTCTGAGACCTTGTTGTGGATGAATAGAAATAGCGAGACGGGAAGGAGCCCGAAAAATGCGGAGCCGATTCCAGAGAAGCCTGCTCCGGTTCCAGAGCCAAGAGCGACTATGTTGCTCAGAGCTATGACGAACGGGAGGATGAAGAGGAATGCCAGGAACGTATATCGGAACAGCTTCCGTTCATCAGCCAGCACGAAAAGCAGGTATATTGGACCGATCAGAACGCAGTAAGCCGCCAAGTTATTGCTGAAGTGATTGAATCCTCGATGCACATAGGCCGAGCTCCAGAGATTGACGATAGAGTAATTACCGTAGTCCAGGATCAAAGAGTTCTGAATTGACTCAGGAAGCAGGAAGATCAACGAAAGAAAGATCGGCACCGAGAAAATCAAAGCCAAATCCGATACCCGCGCATTCTCTCTTACTTCGCTCCGGAAATCACCAAGCCACGCCATAGAACGAAAAACCCCTTCAGGACCTAAATAATCACACTTTAGGCGGGTATTCGAAGCCTGATGTTACTGTTCTGGGTTCGAAAGCCTGAGAAGCACTTCGATAGAGGAGACTAAGAAAAGCTCGAGCAGGTTCTGGAAAACGTCGAGCAGACCGTACCGGACAGTGAGTTAGCAGGCCGGTCGATGATAGACTCATCCGTCTGAGAGGGTAACAAAGATAACAGTTGATACACCATTGCTCGACAGAAAGTTGATTTTGGTATGAGGGTTCGTTACTGGATTAGATATCTGCTTTATATAGCATGGAGGCGCATAAAAGCGATTTTCAGCGTTTCTCTTTATAGGTACGGAGAGCTTCTGTGCCTAGCTTCCGCTTTGACCCTCATTCTCCTGATAATAACGGTTGTCTGGAGACCTTTCGGAATAGGCTCGATTATTCAAGAGGTTTCTAATCCGGCTATCTTCGATCAGTCGCTCAGCTTGATTCTAAATTTTATGAGCGTGATATTTCTCTTGGTGATATTCTTAATTCAGAATGCGAATCAAGAGTACTCGCCGCGCCTTTCGATGCTCATTTTCAAAGACAAGTACCTCATAGGGATCCTTGTTTTTATCCTCGGATTCTCAGCCTTCAACTTGACAGGCCTGTATCTGGATTGGGCGTCGCCGTATGATTTGATTAGCTACGTTCTGTCAATTATTGCAGTTCTCTTGATTGGTGCTATTATCCTCTTCACGGGCTACTTCCTGAATATCTCGAATATTGTGGACTACGTCACGGGTCGGATGCTGCGAAAGATTGAGCCGCGTAATATCTATTCGACTTGGAGGCCTCTTGTCCCGGAGCACGACGAGGAGTTTTCTGAGGATTTGGTCAAGGATGTTCATCTCTTGTTTTCGACAGGGAGCAGGGCTATTGAGAAAGACCAGAGAGAGGTGTTTGAATCGACCCTGAATTCGATCTCTGTGGTCTCAGATCGGTATTTGGAGCAGACTAGCGGTGAGATTACGAATGACGACTTCATTAATGAAGTCGCAAACTACTTCGAGTTCTTGATTAGAACGGCACTGGAAGAGGATTCACGGCAAAAATATCTGGATGATATCGCGGAGGCGATGGGTGATATAGCTCTCTCGATTGTCGAGCATCGGGACATGGGCGGTCAGAGCCAGATGGCGGGTCGCCTTTTGAAGTCGATGAAGGACCTGTTTTTCAAGTCATATAGTCTAGATCTGACCTCGGTCGGGCACGTCTGCATCGACAAGATCGACGAAGTATCCGTCGCAGCCTTGGAAGATGGAGATTACAGCTCTTATAACTATTACAACAGTCACTTAGACGACATCGCAGATATTTCTGCGGAAGCTAAGCAGTACTATTCGGCACTGCTTCTCCAGAGAGCATTGAATAAGTACCAGTGGCAGTACGTGAAACTGGTACAGCTTCTACTCGATGAAAAGCTTGCAGTCGAGGAATGGCAGATCCGAGACTTCTTTGACGACCTGGCCAGCAGATTCAACGAAGCAACCAGTGAGACCTCACTTAGCCAAGAACAGCTTCTCTATGCGGCCCTGTACGGAGCGAATTCGTTCAACTGGAAGCTCAAGAGAGCAGATATCCAAGGGATTGAGAATCCACGTATTGAACGGATCACGAAGGAATATCTCGAAGAGTACATCGACTTCCACCATCGGATTCTTACGACCGATATCGGTAACAAACACTCCTCTTCCTACAGTGTGTTTCCGGAGATGCTCTACCTTGTTTGCTACAAAATCGAACTCAGCGACGAGTTCGAGTCAGAACTGTTGAAGCAGATCAACGATAACTGGCTTGACTACATCGAGCAGTACTATCAACACTGTATCGAGGAAGACGAAGGAGTCTACTCAAAGGTAGAGGAGAGTATGATGGACTACTACGCTCTCCAGATCATTTTCCACCGAGAAGACAAAGAATCACTCCAAGAGTTCACTGGAGACTTTGTGAATCTCTATAGTAACTTGCCGAAGAACCAGGACGGAAGATGGGGAGATGCAGTGAATCGGTCTCTCTACAAGCATTTGAAGCTGTATGGCTGCTGGCTGAGTCTGTCGTTGGATGTTCAAAAGGACTTCCCCAAATTGTTCGATGTATTGGTGTCTGATTTCCAAGACGTGGTACAGAGAGGAAAGGCCCTTCCGGCATCCCCTACACAGAAGTTTGGTTATGCATCGAAGCACGGTGGTGATTGGGTTAGACCTTGGACAATGTCTGGATCCCAGGTTTGGGGAAGCAAGGTTCAGTATGCTATCTCAGCCGAGATGAATCAGAACTTTGGGCAAGACAATCAGCTACACCATGAATTAGCGGAAGGAATAGAAGGGGCAGATAAGCCAAGAGAAAGGCAGTATCGATGGTTCCACTTCGAATTGAAAACCCGTCATGATATCCGATCAGCAGTAGCTAAGGGTACAGCTCTAAGGGAGTACCTGAGTCACAGGGAAAATACTCGGTGACTAGCTGAAGAACGATGGCACGGAATCACCAGGAACTTTTGACTGATCAGGGCGAGAGATTTGTTGAGGAACTCTGTTCAGTTCTCTATAACGACGAGAAGGTGGAGGCCTTTATCGAAAGCTACGGAATAAAGGAATTCACTGGCGGCTCTTTGGGCCGGAGGATCTTTTCTTTCCCCAACTCACTGGCCCAAGATGACTCCATTGGAGACATTGATCTTGAAACTTTCTACGTGATCAAGGCCTCGGGGAAGTCTCTGCCGCATAATTATCGGGAGATCAAGGTATGGCAGAAGGCCTGCGATTTGGGGTGGGAGCACGAGTCCCTTTTTGCCCCAATTCATGCATGGGATGTAGAGGACTACAGATGGTTGATTATGAGGCGTGTAAGGCCTGTTTCTCCGCATGAGGGAGATATTGCGTATCTGCTTTCCGGTCAAGAGTATATCTACGATCCTGACGCTCCCGAATGGATGGAAGAGAAATTAACCGAGCTAGGGTGGACAGTTGAGGATGTAGAGATGAATGTCGGTGTGCTGAATGATGGACTTTGTATGATGGACTATGGCGGAGTGGATAGAAGAGACGATTCAATCGAAATTCCGGGTTGGATGAAGTAGGTCGGTACACCTCGGATTTATAAC
>NZ_CP095490.1 GCF_023028345.1 Halorientalis marina
GGGTCCGCGGTCGGCCACCGAGAGCGATATCCGTCGGCAGGGGGAAGCGAGTGACATGACCGACGGCGGCTTCGGCGACGTGACCGAGGACGAACTCCGGGACGCCTTCCGGGCGACGGACTACGTGGCGGACGACGACATCGTCACGACGGTCCTCCTGGCGCTCCGACTCGGCCGCCCGCTACTGGTCGAGGGCGACCCCGGCGCGGGCAAGACCGAACTCGCGAAGGTGCTCGCGGAGGGGTTCGGGACCGACCTCGTCAGGCTCCAGTGCTACGAGGGGCTCGCGGCCGAGAATGCCCTCTACGAGTGGAACTACACGAAGCAGTTGCTCGCGGTCCAGGCCGAGGACGGCGGCGTCGACGACGCCGACGCGTCGGTGTTCACCGAGGAGTACCTGTTGGAACGGCCCCTGCTGGAGGCGCTGTCGAGCGAGGGCGACCGGCCGCCGGTGTTGCTCATCGACGAGGTCGACCGGGCCGACGAGGAGTTCGAGGCACTCCTCCTGGAGGTACTGTCGGACTTCCAGGTCTCCATCCCGGAACTCGGGACGGTCTCGGCCGATCAGCCGCCGGTGGTCGTCATCACCTCGAACCGGACGCGGGGGCTGAGCGACGCGCTGAAACGGCGGTGTCTCTACCTCCACGTCGAGCCGCCGAGCTTCGAGAAGGAGCGGGCCATCGTCGAGCGGAAGGTGCCGGAACTGGACGGCGCCGTCGCGGCGGAACTGTGTGCGGTCACACAGCGGTTGCGCGAGGAGCCGTTCCGGAAACAGCCCGGCGTCGCGGAGACGCTGGACTGGGCGCGGGCGGTCGCGCAACTGCGGGCCGACGACGGCGACGAACCGCTCTCGACGACGGAGATCGAGCACACCATCGGCTGTCTCCTGAAGGAAGTCGAGGACGTCGAGCGGGTCGACGAGACGCTCCTGGAGACGCTCGCCGACGCCGCCCGGGAGACGCGGGTGAGCGAGTGACGATGGTCCCCGCCGAACCCGCCGACGACGACGTGCCCGACGTGGCGGGTGTCCGAGACGACGTGGTCGACGCGCTCCTGACGTTCGTCCGTTCGCTCCGCCGGGCCGGCGTGGACGTCCCCTCGAACGCCGCGCTCGTCGCCGCCCGCGCGCTGGTCGAGGTCGGGTTCGACGACGAGGAGCGCGCGCGAGCGGCCCTGCGGGCGGCGTTCGTGACCCGTGCCGAGGACGTCGCGGCGTTCGACCGGCTGTTCGCGGAGTTCTGGCGGCGACTCGACGCGCACCTCGACGGGGACGACAACAGCGGCGGCTTCGTGGACAACGGTCCCGAGGGCGCGCTCGCGCCGCTGGGCGACGACGCCGGTGCAGGCGAGGAGGCAGACGAAAGCGACGAGGCAGAGACGGGTGACGGCGCGGAGTCGGCGGGGGCGGCGGCGTCGGTCCTGGCGAAGTCCCTCCAACCGGGCCCCGGGTCCGACGAGGAGGACGCGACGACGGCGACGTACAGCCCTGCCGGCCGGCCGGAGACGGTCACCGTCGACGCGGCGCCGCTCGACGAGGACGAGTCGCTCGACGCCGCCGTCGAGCTGCTGGTGGGTGCGCTCGCGACGCTCCGGGATCGGCGCTGGCGGTACGCGCCGTCCGGTCGTCGGGCCGACGCGCGCCGGGCGCTCCGGCGGAGTGTCTCGACGGGCGGCGCGGTCGTGTCCGTCCCGGAGCGAGCGCGGCGCGCGAGCGACCTGCGCGCACTCGCCCTCGTAGACGTGTCGCGGTCCGTGCTCGACACGGTCGATCGTGGGTTTCTGCTGCGGTTCCTGCGGACGATGTCGGCCCATCTCCGGCGGGGCCGAGTGTTCTTCTTCGACAGCGAGGTGCGCGACGTGACCGACGCGTTCGACGCGCCGACGACTACCGCTGCAGTTCAGGCACTCGAGCGAGTTGAGACGGAGTGGGGCGGAGGAACTCGTATCGGCCACGCGGTCGGGACGGTGCGGCGCGATTATCCCGCTGCTGTCGATCGTCGAACAGTGGCTTTCATCGTGAGCGATGGTCTGGAGATGGGCGACGTGAGCGACTTAGAGGATGGAATGACGTGGCTCGCGCGCCAAGCACACTCCGTCCTGTGGCTGAACCCGCTCGTGACCAGTTCTACTTATGAACCGACTGCGGCAGGAATGGCGGCGGCGCTCCCCTTTGTCGATGGTCTGTTCCCGTTCGCTGACGCGGGCGACATCACTGAATTAGCGCGCCAACTGGAACAACATGGGACCAGCGGCCGGATCGGTTTCGAACACGATCCGCGTCGCATGCGTCTGACAATGAATGCACATGATCAAACATAACCATTATAATATACGGATCGTACAGAATGCGAGGTATAGCGGATGACGACGGATGATTGGAGCGTTCCCGAGACGAAAGTCCTGAAAACCATCAGCGAGATACTGGACGGTGATCAGCGAGCGGTACTGGCAACTGTGGTAGCCGTCGAGGGGAGCGCGTACCGTCGTCCCGGCGCGAAGATGATCGTCGCCGACGAGAGTGATGGTGTTGGCTCGATCACCGCCGGCTGCCTCGAAGATGAAGTACTCGCGCTCGCCGACCAAGTGTTGTCCGACGGCGTACCCCGCATCGAGCGGTTCGACCTCACCGGCGACGACGATGTCTGGGGCTTGGGCGTCGGCTGTAACGGCGTCATCGACATCCTGCTCGAACCGCTGGACGCGAGCTACCGACCCGTCGTCGACGCCTACGAGAACGGCAACGACATGGCCGTGCTAACCGTCCTCGACGGCGACGGCGACGTCACGCGCGGCAACCGCGCCTTCGCGTTCCCGAGCGGCGACGGCGACGACCTCGCCTTCGACACGACGGGCTGGCCGGACTCCCTGCTCTCGGCGCTGTCGGACCCCACCGAGCGCCTGCTCGCGTCCGACGCGTCCGACAGCGTCACTGTCGACCGCGAAGACGGCGCCGTCGAGGTGTTCGTCGACAGCGTCACCGCGCCGCCGGAACTGGTCGTCTTCGGCAGCGGCCACGACGTCGCTCCGGTGACCGAGATGGCGAAACGCGTCGACTTCCGTGTAACCGTCGTCACGTTCCGCGGCGCGACTGCCGGGGCGGACCGCTTCCCCGAGGCCGACCGGGTACTCTCGACGTCGCCAGCAACCGTCGGTGAGGCACTCTCGTTCGACGCCGACACCTACGCCGTCGTGATGACGCACAACTTCGTCGACGACCGCCTCGCGCTGGACGAACTGCTCTCGACGCCCGTCGAGTACGTCGGCCTGCTCGGCCCGCGCGAGCGCTTCGAGGAGATGCGCGACGACTTCGCCGAGGAGGGCCGGACCTTCTCCGACGACGAACTCGACCGCATCTACACGCCGGCCGGCCTCAACCTCGGAGGCGGCACACCATTCCACATCGCACAGAGCATCGTCGCCGAGGCAACCGCGGTCCACCACGATCGCGAGCCGCGACACCTCAAGGACCGGTCGGGACCGATTCATGACCGAGTAGAAGTATCTTCTGTAGATGATAATACGATGAGATGACGCGAGAGGCGGCGACGAAGCGTCAATCTAGGGGCGAAGATCGTACGAACGTGAGCAATCACCGTCTCCACCTCCACCCCGTCGAGTGTCTCGCGGTTGATGTACTCCAACAGTGTCTCGAGTTCGTTCGTTTGTGAGATTAGCCAGTCAATGCCCTCCTTATCGCATCCTCGTCGCCGATACCCTCGTACTGTAGGTCGCCCGCGCTCAAATCCGCGCGCGCGACATCATAAAAATCCTCCAAAGGAAGACTTGTGTTCGTGCGTGGGCGTGGCCTCGGGGCGCGAACGTGACCGAGGCCGCAATCCTTGACCGCGTCGTCAGTTCGTTCAACTCCCGTCCGGCGATTGTACGTCTTGTCTAAGGCGGATTGTTTGAGCTGAACGTCCTTGCTGTGTTCGGTGATTCGGTCTTCGGCCCTGCACTCGATGCCCTTTGGATCATCAGTGGCTCGCGGGTTGTACGGGGAGATTGTCACGACCCTGCGGCCAGAAGAAGGTCGGGCCAGCCAAGGATGGCGTATGCGCTATCTCCAAGCACCCAGATCACCGTCTCTTGGGATGCTTGTTTGGACTATGTAAACCCCGCCGCTATCGGAATTTTTGCGCCGGTCGAAAGATCGTACAGCCGAAGCCGAGTAGTACTCTTTGGCTGTTGATAGTAGTTCTATGACGCCGCGTCATTGTACTGAATCGCTTCGGTGTGTGTCGAATCAATGGAGGATATCGAGTCGAGGAGGTCGCCATCCACGGCCTGCTCGACGAGTCGATCGAAGACATCGTCGATAACGTGTACGAGGTCAGTGAGAAAGCGATCAATTGTGCCTCTGGAGGGTGATTTGTCGAGTCACCAATAGTACCAGGCGAGACTGTGCTGGAGTTCTCGTGTGACTGGACCGTGCCAGAGATATCCTCGTAGTAGCAGTGCAGAAAGTCGCGAAAGAGGTCTGGTGGCTGATGAACTCGTGTTCGTCCCTCGAAGTGGGGGCGAACACGTCGTACTCCAGAGGAACCCGAACTCAAGGTGCTCGAACAGCGGTGCTGTCTCGGTAGCCGCGACATTCAAGAAGTCGTCTACCGAAGCTACGTCTTGCAGGGTGTTGGTACTGCTGGACCCAGTTTCCAACTCCTGCGGCCTTCCACGAGAGATTCTCTATGACACGCTTGATAGATACTCACGGGCTTTATATACCTGAAACGTAATAGATACAATCATGATGCCATCTCTCAATGGGAAAACCGTGATTATAACGGGGGCTAGTACAGGAATCGGTCGAGCTACCGCGGTCAAGTTAGCTAATAGGGGCGCGAATATTTCACTTGCTGCACGAAGCGAGGACAAATTGGACACTTTGTCTAGTGAACTAACCGGCTCGGCAGGAGATGTTTTATCAGTCCCAACCGATGTCCGAGATGAGCAGCAGGTTCAACATTTATTTGAAACCACCGTTGATAAATTTGGAAAAATAGATGTATTGATAAGCAATGCTGGGATTTCTCTTACACATGGCAAAGAGCTAGATGAAATAAATACGGAAGAATATCAATCTGTCATCGATACCAATCTCAATGGGACCTTTTTTATGGTCCGTGAGGCATTAGCGTATCTTCGGGAGCAGAACGGTACAATCATATTCATCGGGAGCGGTTCTGCCACAGCGCCTCGACCCGAATTCCCAATCTATGCAGCAACAAAATGGTGGCTTCGTGGTTTTGCTCATAGTATAGAAGCTAGGGAGGGTAAACGCGGAATTAGTATCGTGTTGATTAACCCATCCGAAGTTAGAACAGAAATAGGCAAAGAGACTGGAGAGAGCTTAAAAGACCAATTCGATCCTGGAGAAGCGCTTGAACCTGAAGAAGTCGCTAATGCTGTTGAATTTGCTCTTAGTCAGGAAGAACATACGACTATTAGTGAGCTTAATATTTATCGCCAAGATAAATTATCCGACTTATATACTACAAATATTAGCGAAAACTAATTATTTGTCATTTTTGATGGGTTATAGGATCGTGCAAAAGCATTTGCAGCTGTAGCTTGTAGGGAATGTAATGGTCGGCTCGACAATATCACTCTGGAAAAATTCCAAGAGTTGCGGGAGTAAACAGGAGGAAAAACTCCTCGGAAACAAGTTCTCGCAGCGATTGGCCGTAAGCAAGGCGATCAAATTAACACATCAGCTGAGCACCGGGGGGTTGTCGAGAGAACTATTATCTACTTGCTCAATCGATTCGAGAAAGAACTGATCGAGCAGGTTCTCCTCCGACGAGCCACGTCCAGGCCGCCCCTCGAAACTCGACGATGATGAACGCGAACAGTTATTCGAGGACTTCCAGAATCCCCACCGAACTAGCTACGAATAGCAGGCGTGTTCACCAATGCTGTTGCTCGTGCTTCGTTGAATCCAGGGACAGTGTAGCGTTCACCGTTTGACGACTTGTTTGAGGTTGGAAACTGCGGCGGTCAACGCCAGTTCACGGAACTCGCGGTACCGGACGCTCGGCCTGACAACGGAGCCGTATCGGCACTTAATGGCCGAGAAGGCGGTTTCGGCCATCCAGCGCGGCCCGTATGCCTCGCTGTCCAATCGCGCGTTGTGGGCGTGGTCGTAACCAGCGAACAGCCGGTGTTTCATAAGTGGGCGGACCCCCTCCGCGCGGAGGGGGTCCCGCAGTGGCTGGTCGTCGTAGCCGTTGTCCCCAACGAGACTCACCAGGTCGCCCGTGTCACGTGGCGCCACTCGACGGCCCACCTGGGTATCGTGGGGCCAGTGTGCCGAGATGTGGATGCGCAGGATAGCACACGTCGCGTATCGACCAGTCCCGTCGTTTCAGTGTCCGTATGTCGCGATCCGGGCGTTGCCGGTAGTGGCTGGATACCGCTTCGCGGTCGAAAAACATGGCATCCACTGCGGCACGCTCGCCGGGATCGCACCGGACCGCCGCCCGGTCGAGCAGTTGGTTCGTGGCCGAATCCGAATCTCAACTCAAGGACCGTCGAGCAAGAGCGACCTCGGAAGTACTGCTAGCCCAGCCATCGGTCCGCCTGTCCGAAGAGCCGATGAGTAGAGCGGCCACAGAAGAACAGGTGCGACCGTAGACCAGGAAGTATCCCGACGCTGGCGATGTTGGGATCTCCCAACTAACCAGTAACCAGTGGGTCGAACTCTGGAATGAAGGAGAACTCGGCAAGATGATCAATTACATAGAGCAACAATCTACGGGCCGGAAATTCTAACGGTTGTTATCTGATAGTATAGTTGATAGCTGGTTTTTGTCGCTCACTGCTGTGATGTTGGACTGATTCGCAAATCAGCAGTTACTCATAGGTATGAGGTTGTGATGGGCTAAAGGAGTGAGATAATAATGATGTACTGAGATATAATTAAAAGTATAATTCCGATCGCACCCTTGATCTTCGCTTCATCTATATTTTGAGCAATCTTCCAACCGGTCACCATCATTACTACGAAAGGAATACCGCAAAGGAGGATGAGTGCGAAATCGACACTACCGTCAAGGATGTACCTCGTCGAGGTGACTGATGTAATGATTATTCCTTGTACAAGCCCTGTTCCTATCGCGTAAAGCGGCGAGACGCCAAGGACCATTAACACTGGAATGATGAGACCAGCACCACCAAATCCGGTAGCACCGCTGAGAATTCCTGTTCCGAATGCAATAGTTGCGAGGATCCCTTTTCCGAACGTGGTAAAAATGTCAATTTTA
The DNA here is from genome assembly GCF_023028345.1 of Halorientalis marina. Lineage (GTDB taxonomy): Archaea > Halobacteriota > Halobacteria > Halobacteriales > Haloarculaceae > Halorientalis > Halorientalis marina. The sequence continues at coordinate 7,260 of NZ_CP095490.1, forward strand.
ATTAAATCATCTAATTCTCTTTTCTCATGGAGTAGAAGATTTAGACCTAATATTATCATGAGAAGTGACAATACACCTCGAAACAGCGCTATAGAAAGAAATTGATTGACATATTTACCAATCTGGATACCGAAGACGATGGGTGGGATCATCACGAATACGAACCTCCATTTAACATCTGCAGAGTAGATATACGCAGATCCACCAGCAACCGTTCCGAATACAAAAATGGTACTTGATGTTCCTGCAACGACGTTTGGAGAAAGATCCACAACAAGGAGAAGAACCGCCATAATAAGTGGCCCTCCCGCTCCGCCAAGTCCAGTAATAAGTCCAGCTAGAGTGGCAGAAATGATGAGAGTGATTATATCAAAGACACCGTAGCTCCCGAGCCCAATCCCGGTGAGAAACAATTGCATACATGAAAGAGGGGGGCTAAAACAAATTGGATGTAATATGTTCATTTCTCTACTTCTACAATACCAAGCCGGCCAAGAATGATTTTGAACAATAAAAAACAATTGTCGCAGAAGTATTTCAAGCTAATACATTTAACCCAGGGAATACAAAGAACCCTATCCAAATTACTGACAAGATTGCCAGGTACGGTATTGCTTTCATCGCGACATAGAGATAATCAATATCTGTGATTCCGCTGATCACGTACAGGTTGATACCATACGGTGGGGTAATAAATCCGATCGCATCGCTCATCATGAAGGTGATACCCCACACGACTGGGGATAGGCCGATTTCTGTAGCCGCTGCTGCTAACAGCGGCGCCGTAAGTACGAGATTCGGGACAGAAGAGAGTGTCGATCCGGTTATAATGAGAATTACAATCATTGCGAACATAATCAACCATTTGTTACCCAGACTGAGCACAGCATTCGATATGCTCTCTTGAAGCCCTAAGTACGATAGATTTTGTTGAATGAGAACAGACATGATGACGACTGGAATCAGAGCACCCACCAGTCGTAGCGATGTGAATATCGCGTTCGAGATCTGATTGAGTTCATGTATTTTCCCATAGATAATGGAGAAGAAGAGGATATAGACGATTGCGACAGCTGCTGCCTCTGATGGGGTGAAGTACCCGAGGAAAATCCCACCCAGTAGAACAATGATCGATCCCAATCCAATCTTTGCTTTCCACGTTGATTTGAGGACGTCATATATACTGAATTCAAAATCAGGATTAATATCGAACCCTCGCTTCTTTGCGATGTAGGTGTTCACGCCGATTAGACCCGTGAGCATAGCAATTCCAGGGAGGATTCCCGCAAGGAATAGTTGGTTAATTGATATATTGAACGTGACACCATAGATGATAAGTAGGATACTAGGAGGGATTATCGATCCTATGACGCCACCAGCCGCGACCGTGGCAGCAGCATGCTTTTCATCGTAGTTGTTTTTGACCATCTCGGGATGCATCGCTTTTCCAACTGAGGCCGTTGTCGCAGCGTTTGACCCCGTAATAGCTGAGAAAATTCCAGATGTAACTAACGCTGCATTTCCACTACTCCCAGGGAGCCATCCAACTATTGACCTCGCAAATTGTACCAGTTCAGAGGAGATGCCTGCCTCATTAATCAGATCTCCAACAACAATGAACAATGGAATTGCGGCATAGGGGAAACTCTGTAGCTCTTCGAAAGCAGTGATTGAGATATTCGCCATAGGGAAAACAGGAACCTGCAACTGAAATCCGATCACCCAGAGTCCGAATACAAGTACGATTGGGGTACCGAGTGCAAACAATGCTGCACAGACTACGGAGAGCAGTGCCAGGTAGGTGGATAGGTTAATTGTGAGTGCGGTGATGAATTCTATCATATTGATGAATCAGGGGTGATATTCTCGTCGTTTTTATACTCCTTGGTTACATGAACGATCTGCTGGATCGCTCTCACCATCATTAAGATGGTACCTACTGGAACTGACGCATACATCAGATATCGGGGGAAGTTTGTGCCACTAATTACGACTCCGGTAGACACGCGACCCATCAGTACATTGATTGAGAAGTAAGCCACGGATCCAATGACTACGACCCACAAAATTGTATCTACCCAGTAAAGGAGGTAATTCATCTTGTTAGATACCTTCTGCCGACCAAGTGTGAACCGAAAATGGGACTGACTTCGGATAGCCATCGAAGCGCTGAGCCAACAGACCCACGAGAACAACCCGAGAATGGTAGTCAATCCCCAAAGAAGTTGCTCTCCAAATAAAAGGCGGTTTGTGATGTCGTATATGATGATCGCAGTGTATGCGATTAGGAGAATCAATGCTAGGTACCCCTCGAAGTTCTTTTCAAGCTTTGACCTCCATCTGTTGCGCTTCGAAGGACTTTCTCTTCCAAGATCAGATTGGGCCTCGGACATCTGTTATTACACCTCAATTTGGTCAATGTAGTCGTTCCACCAAGTATCAACGGAGAAGTTGTCTAGAGAAGAAGGAACTGCACTTTCGCGAGCCGAATCGTGAAGGTATTCATAGAATCCTTCACCATCTATGCCGAGTTGATTGGCATTTTCGATGATATCGGAATACAGATCAGAATTACCCTCTTTTTTTACCGTTGACTTCCACTCCTCCTGTTCTTGCTCATTAAGTTCATTAACTGTTATTTCTTCTTTTGCAAACGCAGATCCTTCGGTTGGTGGTTGCGTCGCCCCAATTCTTTGTTGATTAACTTCGCTTGTAAGACTTGCCAGTTCTTCATGAAGTTTCTTTGTCTCTTCGGCGATGATTTCCCTATCCTCTGTGGAAAGTCCTTGAAGCCATTCTACGTCTGCCCAAATTACCTCGTTTCCAATAGTCCATTCATTTAGTATTATTTCACCTATGGAGCCAGCCATGCCGAATGCGACGAAGGCCGCATTCCACGATTCTGCTCCATCTACAACACCGGAGCGAAGGCCCTGGACAGTGTCCCCCCAACTTAGGTTCACGGGATTTGCGCCCCATTGGTTGATCGCTTTGGACGCCACACTACTCTGCGTCCTCCGTATACTGAGGCCTTGTATATCACCTGGAGTGCGAAAGTTGTCATCCTGTGATCCTGCAGCATCGGTCCCGACTGCAACATTTCGAAGGTGGGGTACCATGTGATAAAGCGGGATTATCCCACGTTCTTCTGCCAATGGTACCCAGTAATTCTCCCAGGTTTCTTCTTTAACTAAGGTATGAGCAAGTGCCTCACTGCTCGGGAACGTATAGGGGATCAACCAAATATCGTTAGCGGCCCAAGTTGCCGTTGAATTCCCCATTGAAGTTGCGGCAGCTTGGACTACATTTTCCGAAAGTTTCGACGGACAAGTACCCTCGCCACAAATTTGGCTCTCGACTACGACCGATGGTTTAATTCTTCCATCAGTCCGGTTGACAAGTTGGTCTCGAAGCTTGAATACACCCGATGGCTGAGGGCCATCCATTTTATTTGTTTCAGGGAGGAATGCACCAGCGATAGTGAATTCGGTTCCACTGCTACTTCCCTGGTTGGTTACGCAACCCGCCAAAAGTGCCGAACCCAACGCTGCGCCTTTGGTACTATTCAGCAAAAACTGTCTCCTATTTAAGCCACCCATGGTATCGTGGGCCATGGTACGAGTACAGGTGTATGTTATAAAATTGTTGTGGTAGTTAATTAGTATTGAATGAGGGTGTCATAGAAGTATTTCCGAGGTTCAGCGGGACGGTTCGGGATCAACGACCAGATTCTCGGTGAGCATGCTGGCTGGAAGTGGAAACAGTTGGAGTCAGTGGCAATCGAAGCCAACTATCAGGTCAATTGAAACGTGACTCCGATGACTGGCGTAAGATTGCGCGCTCAAACTGGAGGTTACTCCGGATATGTGGCCGGTGAGAGAGCGCTGCCGCTCCAGCGGCAGGCGCTCTCGCCGGGCCTGGCGCTTACCACGGAGAGTAGCTCTGGAGCATGTACTCAGCTAACTCCTCCGCTCGATCTCGATCACATCCTTTGTCGTCGATCAGTCCCTGGATCGCTGACTCCCGCACGATCTGGTTGATTACCTCCTCGAACGACGAAAAGTCTGAGCGGTTCTTACCTGTCTCAAGCCGTCGCCGTACCACGAATGCATGGGCTAACATCACCACCGCGAGGTGGTGATGAGTCCCCTTCCACGTTCGGCCCTGATACTCGTCAGCGCCAAGATTCTGCTTGATGTCTCTGTGGAACTGTTCGACGCACCACCGGACTTGTGCCCACGACACTAACTCTTCTAGAGATGCCTCGTCAACCCCCCAACACATCCATGCTTTGAGTTCACCCTCTTCGCCATCCTCGTCTTCGTCGTCGGCTTGTTTCAGCAGTAACCACCCTGTTTCGTCGCTCACCCACCCTGTATCTCGTCGTTTCACCTCTCGAATCCGTGTTCGATAGAACTCACCAGAGAGGGATTCCTTGGTTCCCTCATTCCACGTAATCTCAGTCCAAGCGTCGTCGCCGAGTGCCTCAGCGACTTCCTCTGGCGTTTCTGAACTCACGTCGTCAGGATGAGCGGCATGCTTCCGGTTAGGATGATCGTCTGGGTGGATGAGATCAGTCTCTTCAGGAACGAATCGAAACTCCGTAGGCGAGACCTCGACAACATATGGTTCGGGAATCGCCCGGAGTTTCCGTCTGAAACTCCGGGCTTCCCCAAAGTGTCGATCAGCAACGACACAGCCGTGATCGACGCCAGCTGCAACCGCCTGTTCGATGAGATTCAGAGCTATGTCGGGCTTAGACTGGTGTTCAACGTCAGCTGGGACACCTGCGTCCTTCCGTCGCTGAGCGTAGCGTTCACGTTCTTGTGGACTGTCGTAGTCTGCGTCATCGTCACCAGTCCACTTCTCGGACAAGAATAAGCGCATCCCGAGTGGCCAAGTGAGTTGATCGGCATTCTGCCGCTCGCCAGGTCTGGCGAGCGTGCAGTTAGCCGTGACTTGGCAGTTATCGAGTTTTCCAGTTGCACCACACCACTGACGGGCGACGCCGACGCTTTCGTCGCCTGATTCGGGATACCCATGCCATCGACAATCAGTGCGGCCTCTTGGCCTTGGATCGCTTCGGGAACGCGTTCCCGAAGCTCGCTTTCGACGTTCTCGTGCGCCCACGGGCTCTCACGAACAAACCGTTCGAGCCGTTCTTGATCGATATGCATTTTCTCAGCGATGTCGGTGACGGTGTTGGAACTTCCGGGGCGCAGTAGGCCCCGGAAGTACCGGCCTACATTCAGCCACGTTCGTTCGTGTTTTGGCCACGATGATCCATCTGCCCGAGTTGTGAATGCTGTTTGGTAGTCGCTGAGAAACTGTAGCCCTTCCGCTTGCTTCGGTCTTGATTCGCTCATCTCGGCTCAGCCGACTCGTCCTGTGCCTGAAAATCAACTGCCGGAATTAAACCTCGGAAGTACTGCTATGACACGCTCAGTATTGAATTGTTGTTCCCATACTCAGTACCTCACAAAGCGCGCAAGTATTCGTCTTTAGCTAAGACTCACACCTCGGTTGTGTAGCGGTAGCGAGCGTCTCTTGTAAGATCAGTCGTTGTTGGTGGATCTTCTGAGCATCCTCGATCAGCCGCTCCAGTAACGGCGGTGGCGAGTAGCCGAGGTACTCACCGAGTTCCTGAAGGATGAGCTGGGCGTGCGACCGGAAGGTCGCCGCCCAGGTTCCGGCGGAAACACGATTTCATCGTCGGCCTGCTCGGTGACCAGATCCAACAACTCACGACTCACCAGCAGTGACAGCAACGCCGCGTACAGGGGAATCTTCACGACATCTGGGTTGCTCGTATCGAACTCGTCCAGTTCATACTGCGTCTTCAACTCACGGAACAGCGTTTCTACTTTCCATCGACACCGGTACAGCGTCGCTAGATCTGACGGCAGGAACTCCTCTCTCGGCAGATTCGTTATGTAGAAATGGTAGTCGTCGGCGTCCTTGTTGCGGACGCCGACGACGCGGAATCGCTTCGTGTCCAGCGACCGCGTTCCTGCATACTGGCCCCGCTTGAACTCCGATACGACCTCTACGTCGATGTACTTCTGCGAGAGGTCATCGACCACATCGTGGATCTGCTTGCCCTCCAAGGGAATGGCGCAGCCGCGCTATTCCCGCAATTCCTCCGTTATCAGCGGATTCGCGTTCTCTTTCAGCCGACTCACGAAGTAGCCGTCGTTCTCATCGATCAACGCGAAGCGGCGGTACTTGAAGTACGCTCGATCGAACAGAACTAGCCGTCCTTGCAACCAGGATCCCGTTTTGAACAGCGTGCTGTCGTGCGTTTTCTCGTCCGTTACATCGATCCGTTCAATTGTCTGGTCGGTGGCGTTGTGGAGCAGGTGGAGCTTCGCTCCAGCCTGCTCCTCGTGACGGGCTTGGAACTCATCAGAAAGGAACTCGTGCAACCGCAACACTGTTCCATCAGCGATCATCACGTCCCTGAATCGGTCGATATCAGCGTCAACAGCGTCGGGAACAGCGACCTCGTCGAGTCCGCGCTCGACGAGGTCACGGAGATACTCTGCCAGCGTCGGTGTCAACCGGTGATAGAAACCGCCAGGAGAGATCGGTTCGTCAGCTGTGGCGTTGTAGCAGCGTCTGAACCCAGCGAGTGTTCGGCTCTCGCCTGCGGCGAAGCCGAACACGAGCGCCCACACGAGGACAGGAATCTGAAGTTTGCCTTCTCGCTCGACCACACCGAGTTCCTCGGCGTGCTCTTCGAGGAACTCGGAGGGAAACAGTGTAGTGAGCCGACGCATGATTCTCGTTGAGGAGCGAGGGTTGTGCACAGACTTCTCCTCCTCATTCCTCTCGAAAAGTAGCCTCGATAAGCCGTCGCTGTCACGCGGTTCTCGTCTTAGCTAAAGACGGATGAGCGCGCAGGTCGAAGGACTCCGCTTCCTGAGTTGTAACCAAGCAAGCAAAGCAAGCGGACAGTGAGATCCACGAAGACCAACTGCTTAACTTTCTCGTCAACACGTTCAAAGATGAAATCACGATTCTACTACAGCAAGTACCTCACGTTACTCCAGGCGCACAACTACGCCTACGTGGTCCCGATCATCCAGTGGGGTGGGGCGATTCAGCAGGAACTCTCGGAAGGTTGGAGCCGCGTCATCGACCACGATCTGACAGGGAAACTCGACGGTCACAGCTGGACCGTCGATTTTCCCGTCTACATTGACTGTACGTACCTAAATGGACGGGACGACGAACATGGAGTGGCGCGTCACGGCTACGCCGCTGACGCGCCGTTCATCGAGACACCACGCGACGCTCGATACTACTACAGCACGTTTCGTTATCGAGTCGCCTATCACTTGTCCGAGCAAGCGATAGCGACGGCAACGACGCGAGACGCGACGGTGAGACTGCTGTACGTCGTGGTGAGCCTGCTGTTGCAGAACGCGTGGCGGTATCGCCACTATGAATCCGTGGCGACGCCCCGCCGGGGGGGCGTCGCCTCTGGTGGCGGCCTTATAAGGATTTCATGAATATAGTTCGGCGGTCTGCGTGGACGGCCCGACGCACCGCGGGGGCCGTCCACGCGAACCAGCCACCAGACGATTGGTTCCACCGGTAGTCGCCGACCGAATACGCCTCTTTGCGATGACAACGCTGTCGCTGTCGGCGGCGTTCAGCCGCCGATATGACAGCTCGTGTCTTCGATCAGCAACGCTCGACCGTTACCGACAACTCATCACAACAGACCAGGTGGCTCAGGTCAGCTAACTGGCGGTGCTTTTTGAGAAACTGATACTAGGTGTTTTCAGAAGAGGGGTCTATATCCAAAGTCAATATTTACTATACACACGGTTAATGGAAAGAATGTATGCGTAATGAATAATAAATAGTTTTAAAATTTATTACATATAAATCAACCGGGTATTATATAACGTGCTAAAATTTGGATCCTACTATTTAAACTAAAACTAGTGATCTTCCAATATCGACGACATTTTTTTCCTGAATGAGTCAGAGGTCATTGTGTATATGGTATTTCCGTTATTGTCTCTTCGTCTTCCAATCGACATCACTGGCTGGTGGTCGACGCGCACCTGCCAATCATCCAGATATCTCGTGTTCTTGCCGGCGAATCGAATCATGTATCCATATTCCTCTTGGAGTTCAGTAACGACTAGATGGGTGTATACGCCGTTTTTGAATCGTGGTGGCTCATACTCCGGTAACTCCATCTCCCCTTCTTTCAGTCGCTTGTTTTCTAGCCACCACGATGGCTTTCTATCGTTACCAGTCATTGCGACTTGCCATTAGAGGGAGACGATTATATCTCCTTCCTCTTCCCTAACGGGGAAAGAAGGTAATCCAACTCCGTCTCTGGAAAGGCATTCTCCAGATTTAATATCGTATTCCCAGCCGTGCCAAGGACAATTAAGTATCTCACCCTCTCGGCAGTAAGAGAGTGTCTCTTCTAACTCTTCTCGATTGAATTTTGACTCCGTCGTGCCAGTTAATTTTCCTTCGCACGGAGGACCAGATTGATGTGCGCACCAATTCACGTAGGCATAGAATTCGCCATCTAATCTGAAGACACCGATTTCACGGCCTTCGATTTCAGTGACGATACGATCGCCTTCATCTAACTCTTCTTCTTTGGCAACGGTATAATCTGACATATCTACTAGATGTTGAGGTCAAAGAGCTCTGCTGAATTTCCACTCAGAACCTGTTTGCGTTCTTCCGGCGAGTATGTACTCTGGAGATGCTTATCCAGAGCTTCCGGACTATCGAAATCCCAGTGGGGATAATCCGTTGCAAACAGGATGGATTCAGTCCCAATAATATCAATGAGCGACTCCATATGTGAATTGTTGTTTGGCTCCCCAATTGGTTGACTCGCAAAATACATTTTCTCTTTAATATACTCCTCGGGAGATTTTTCCAATAGCGGTGCCTCGCTTCGGCGAATCGAGTACTCTTTGTTTAGTCTCCACATCAGGTATGGGATCCACCCCAAACCAGCCTCTAGGAATCCGAATTCCAGATCCGGGAACTTCTCGACAACGCCTTCGACAATGAGACTTGTGACTGTGAGCATATGGCTCCACGGATGGGCCAATACGTGAACCTCCATGAATTGGTTCAGTGCTTGGTTTTGACGTGGGAATTCGTACATGAACCCGTTAGCACTTCCATGGAAAGCGACGTTTAGATTATTGTCCTCGGCCGCCTGCCACATTATATCATAGTGAGGATCACCGAGTGGCGGGTTCGTACCAGTGTTGTGAACGTAGAACCCCACGATATCCTCTTCATCTCCCATCCGGTCCAGTTCTTCCGCTGCAGCTTCGGGACGTTGGGTGGTAATCGTTGCAAGTCCCTTGAAATTGGAGCCATCAAGGAACTGGTCGAGAAGCAAATCGTTGTGAGCCTTCATTAGGGCGATTGACCACTCCGGTTCGGGATTGCGGCTCATCAACCCAAACGTATTGATTAGGGGGTGGTCAATATGGAACTCGTCACAGAGGCTCTCTTGAATCTTCTCCGGCGACTGAACACCGTCGAGATCCATCTCGATCTTCCCACCGACAGTCCGATCCCAGCCATCGCGTGATGATTGACCGAGATACGTGTGCTTCATTCGGCTCTTATGCGGTTCGTCGAGGTACGGAATTAGGTCCTCCTCGGGAATGGCGAGGTGAACGTCTGCATCTACAAGAGTCTCTTCTTTAAGGACCTCATGCTTACCCTGCTGCTGTGACATGGCATAACAATGTTGTGGTCTATCATATATAAAGTTAAGGGTTGGCACTATCAGAGTAAGCCCGGCAAGTGTTTACTCATCAACCGACCGCTATGGCGATGTTTACTCAGTATCTCATAAAACCCTCCGCTGACTTGGCCCGAAGTCGCAATTTCCACATGGGCGGTATCGACGGTTATCTGGCTGAAAGTAGGCTAAATGTCCGTGCCGGCATCCAACTATCTCGATGCAAAATCTTGATGAAGAGTTCGATATCGAACGTCACCCACACTACCTGCCGGCATTTCTGGACGCATCCGGTCTCTCGTATGCAATCCCTCAGCCGAAGCGGCCTGATCGACCGGAGAATATGTAAGAGATCCTCTTTGAATGTTCGACTACGCATTCGACGAAATGCCCACGACCAACCGCACAACAAACGAAATTGATAAAGACGATATCTGGGACTTTGACGATGATATTCGGACTGATGGCGGTATTGTCATCGGATTTATTGATCTGTCTCATTCACAACCCTGGGGTAATTTACAGCGGATGTATACGGTTGATGAGCCACATATCACCCGGCCGCTAGTGTGCCGATTTTCACCAGCGACCGGATTTTACACATTTAACGGCGAGAACGCCCTATCGTTTCCACCGAATCAAAAGAAAGAGCAAATCTGTGGCTGCTTCGAGAAAATCCGAGCGCTCATGGGTAGAGGATTGTTGGTCAGTTCGCAGCAGTAGCTAAAAGTCACAGCATGCAAGGGTGGCGCGGACGCGCCACCCGACGAGACATGATGCCTATCAAGACGTTCGTCTCGGAGCGTCGCGCCGCGAACCGCTCCGACAGGTTCGCTGGCGTGACGGCGTCTATTGCCCACGCTGCCGTACCGAATCCGTGATTCGGTACGGCAGCTATCGAGTGTTCCAGCGATACCGCTGTAAGAATTGCGACCGTACGTTCAACGACCAGACTGGCACCGTTTTCGAACACTCAGCAGTCGCACTCAGGAAGTAATTTCTCGCCGTCTACACTTACATCCGCTTCAACACCAGTCTTCGGCAGTTAGACGTGGAAATCGGCGTCTCCTACAAAACGGTGTACCGGCGCGTCCAGCGCTTCCTGCGAGCGCTGGACGCGCCTCGGCCACAACTCGAAGGGCCGGTCGAAATCGACGAACTGTACGTGAAAGCTGCACTCAAAGGCCGCGAGCGCGACCGACCGTCGCGCTCGCGTGGCCTCTCCACGCGCGGACGTGGCACGTACGAACAGGACAAGCTCCCCGTGTTCATTCTGACTGATCGCGGCACCGGCGACCGCTACGTGATCCCAGCGAAAGCCGCTGATGAATCGACGATTCGACTCCTCTTTGCTGACCGAAAAGAGGAGTCCCTCACGGTCTATACCGACGGCTTTCGAGCGTACGAACCGCTTGACGAGGACGACGCATTTGACCGCGAATACGTCGTCCACGGCGATGGCGAATACGCCGATGGAGACGTTCACATTAACACCTGCGAGAGCCATGGATCGCTGGTGCGATCCTGGCTCTCGCCGCATCGAGGCGTCTCCAAAGACAAGCTCACGCCATATCTCAGAGCGTTTCAACTTCGTCGTCATGTCTACCGAAAACCAGGGAAAGAGGCGCTCAAAATCAGCCTCGAAACCGCGCTCAAACTCACCAACCATCTACGCCACAAGAGCGTAGCAAGTAGATGTCCTGACTAACTGGCTTCTAAGGTTTGGCGGTTGGCTTCCTCCGGTACAAGACGACCATCTCGCACGTCCATCTCCAACTGTCTCAAGAATCTCACATAGTCTTATTTCTCCTGGATTAAATGACCCGCTACTTTGACAGTGTCTGCCCTGTGGTGACGCTTATAGTATGCTCACTGCGTCTCCGAAGAGCAGGACTCCAAGACCGATTAATATGATCCCAAGTGAGTACGTTAGTTTCCTTGAACTCACCCGCTGAGCAAGACGCCATCCGATCACCACACCCGTCAACATTGGGAGAAGGAGTAATGCCACCAAGCTGAAGGACACACTTCCTGATGTGAAATAATTCGTTGATGTCGAGACTGTGATAAAGAGGCCCTGAACCTGAGCAGCTGCAACTGCTGGCACAATGGGTACCCGTAAGAGCATAAGCGCTGGAACGGCTAGGACTGGGCCTCCTATTCCGAGAATCCCACCAAAAATCCCGATTATAAACCCTGGTACAGAGAAATAGAGAGTCTTCGGTGAGTGATCCGTCGTTGTCTCAGTCGAAATATTTCCTTCCCTTCGGAAGAGAATATAACACCCAGACCAGACAAGGAGGAGTGAAAGAAGCACTCCAAACATCGAACTCGAAACGAACTGGTTTAATCTGACACCAACCATCGTTCCAACGACACTTGTTATCCCTAGGGTTATGGCTAGTCGCATTCGGAGGTCGCCCGAGCGAGCATACACGATTGACGCGAGCATAAGCCCCGGAATAAATAGTGTACTTGATGTCCCTGCAATCTGGGTTGGGGTTAGATCCGTAAAACGATAAAGAGAGGCAATAAGTAAGACTCCGCCTGGACCAACTGACGCACCAATAACACCTGCAAGAAATGCAATTATTATAAGGCCGATAAATATGATCAATGATACCATATGTTGTGTATTTGGGTCTATTTCATAGACTGCAGTGGAGTCAGTTCCGCTACTTCCGATTCTTTCTGAGGATATACATAGTGGCTAGATCAGCCGACCTGAGGAGATCCTGGAACTGATCTTTCAATTCTATACTGAAAAGTGGTAGTTTGAAGACCTCTTAGAATTGCGAATTCTTGATGCCGCCGCTGGTTTTGCATGCTGCTACCGACGCCTTTGTCTGATTTAATGTTGTCGGTTACTGTCAGAAAAATTTCTGGCCTTGTCTAGCCTTGGATTGAGTCGCAAGTATCTTTCCAACTGGGGTATCAGATTCTACTTTGTTAGGTGATTGGGTAACACCTTCCCAAAAGCTGTAAGGAAGAACTGGTGGCAAATATTTAACATAGTGGTCGAGAATAGTCAACGAAGATGACTTCGAGGACAGACAGTTCAAGTCCGGCGACGTGGCCACTATCGACGAGGACGGCTACATCAAGACTATCGATCCTGCCAAGGACATGATCAAGTCCGGCAGCGAGTGGATTTCCAGCGTGGAATTATAGAACGCGATCATGGCCTATGACGGCGCGAAGAAAGCCGCCGTCATCGGCGTGCCTCACGAGCGCTGGGATGAACGGTCCGTCGCGTTCATCGTGCCGATGGAAGCGCCGACCCGACCGGCTGGAGCGTGAGATCACGGAGATAATCGAGGTAGCCTACCCAAGTGGTGGATGCCCGACGACTTCATCAAAATTGACGAAGTCTCCAAGACCGCCACCGGGAAGTTCTCGAAGAAGGACCTCCGCGACGAGTACTCCGACGGGGACCACGTCGGAGGGCAGGTGTCTGAGGATGCCGCCCCGGAATAACTTCAATCGCTTTTGTTTCCTATCTGGCTCAGCCATTCAGCAGCGAATGCATTATCGTGAGGTCGTTGTCGCTCCTCTAAAGCTCGTTTGCTATCAGTGAACGCATGAATGGAACCTTTGGAACAGTCTCGATTACCAGGAATACGTTAGATCATAGTGTTCACGTGAATACCTGCGAGAGCCACTGTCGCGCCGGCGTGGCAGTGGTTCTCGTCTCACCAAGGCATCTCCAAAAATAAAGTGATGCAGTATCACAGAACGTTCCAACTGTGGCGAGAGTCATACCGAAAACAGGTACGAGACAAACTCAAAAACGCTCTCCGAGCAACCTTCTAAAATCAACAATGTACTACTCAAGAGAGTTGTTGTTAGTGTGCTTACTACACTAACAGCCAGAAGTCTTCACGCGGCATCTTGGTAGAATGACCGTCTCAACTCTTCTAAACGCGGCTTCTCTGAGTGAGTATCCGTTACTTCTGGCCACCAGTATAGGAAGCAGCTTATGGCTGATCGGAGTACCCTCTAGAGCCTCCAGGTGGATATAGTAGATAACTCGAAAATAATAGACCTATACTTGTTATTCTTATCGCCTGTCGCCAATGGGGATATCATATTTCCAGAGATACAAGTGCGGTCCAAACCCCCAAGTTTAGCTAAACTACACTTGTTTACTAATAATGAACGAATCTACGATGGAGTCCTCTTCTGTATAATCCTACTATCTGCTCGAAAATACAAACGCTCTTGGAAAGTATGTGATTGGTTTTCAGAGTTCAGCGTCGAGAGTATGTTTGAGTGCTTCATCCCATAGCTTTCTGTAGAATCTCGCGGTAAGTGAAGGGCTCTGAAGTACAGCGCGAGCCGTGTTTCCGAGACACCTCGGAGAGGTGAGAGCCACTGTCGCGGCAGCAACGCGTGGCTCTCGTAGGTATTGAAATTCACCTTGTCGTCGATGTGTTCACCACCGCCGTGGACAACGGATTCGCAGTGGAATGTGTCGTTCTCGTCGAGCGATTCATACGCACGAAAGACGCCAATATCGCTAGTTGTCCACTCTGGCTCAAGAGACCAGTTACTAATGCATAGTAGTTGGAATGAAACGACTGAATCAGTTATTTGATTCAGCAGCCATCTGGATTAATGCGTGATGAGGCACCAAGACTCAGACGAGTTCTCATAGATCCGCACGTGTTCACTTGAGGAGACAGATGAAGTCCGTCTCCCGGGTCTCTCAGCGTGCAAAATCGCTCATAATCGAGGTAGCCACGGTCAAAGACGTGAATTGGCGAGTCGAGGCCTGCAAAGACCTGGACGTCGCTCTGGTGATGCTCGAACTGCGTCGGCTCGCGTATCACACCAGGCGTGATTGTGACGCCAAGCGGCTGCTTGGCGTCGCCATCAACACGCGCAGTAACGTTGAGATAGAGGCCTTTTTTACCCGGCTGAATCACTCGTCGAACCTCAGTGCCATCGCTCTCGCTAGCAATTTTGATCGAACGGGAGACGCCCAGATTCGTCACTTCGGTAGCCACAACCGTTCGTTCGAGCCAATCGAGTCGTTTGATTTGGACGCTACGCTGGTGGTAGAATTGGGGTGAATGAAGCAACTCGAAGAAAAGCCGAACGACTGCGCGGTAGTCGCGGTCGTTCGTCAGTCGGGAGAGCGTCGAGCCAGCCAGGTACGTCAGTTCGTCGTGCGTGTCGGTTTTCTCGACGAGTTCATCGAGCGAATCGGATGGGTGAACGCCCTCGAAGATGGCGACTTTGAGGTAGTTGTCGAAATTATCTTTCACGGTGTACGTCCCGATCTCGAAGTTCTTGGCAATGGACTTGCTGTCGACTGCGTCAAGCAGCGAGTAGAATGCGGCTCTAACGGTTGATGGGGAAGCGTTCTCAATCGGTTCGGCAACCTGTGTTCCCAACACCCAAACTAGGCCCCTCACCCGTATTTATCTATTCGAAACGGGACCGGATCGTGTGAAGTCTAGTGTGAAAACGATAGGGTACGCGGTGTTCGATCTGGAAGGCTGCACGCCGCAGCAGGTGGCCCGAATCCACGACAACCGCTCACGGAGCAAGAAGAACTGAAAAATACGGGAGGCACGTGCCCCGATACCACACCATTGACGATAATTCGGCTGTTCTACGTGGGTGTTAGATTCCTGAGATCCAGTTGGGGATTATATTGCAAAGGGCAATGCTCGCCCGGCCACGCCGTGGCCGGGCGAGCGAACACTCCGATTAAATTTTCTCTCAGTGACATACTTTGATGGAATCGGACAAATGTTAGACGACGAACTCGGCTAAAAGAAGAAGCATTGGACGAACAATGAAGGATTACCATCAGGATACGAGCATGGACTCAGCTGAGCCGCCTTGCTTTCGGTGAAGCGAGGGCGGCGAGGAGCAACTGTAGTCTTCTGAGAGCGGTTTGAGTGTCGGCTGCGGGGGAAATCAAATGGATATTTGCTGGTTGGGGGAGTGTCGTCGTTTATCCATCGCTTTGTTTTCTAATAGTGAATATAATATCAAAACAGTACAGCCTCCTGCTCAGCGGCAGATTCAACACCGAAAAATCAATGTTTAGTTTGATTTAATCAGATAATGCCATCTGCCAGATAGAGAAATGCGATAATATTGTGCAAGTGAAAACAAATTATTAACCTATGGATTGGTTGTACTGTCCGGCCGGTAATTGATTAAACCACAGGTCAAACTAGTCGCTATATTTGCTATAAGTGGATATTTGTCACAGAAATACAAACGTTGTTGAGATTAGAATACTGGATTCACCAAGCACGGTCAACTGTCGCCCCTCAAATCCACTGATGACTGCCGAGGTCGTCATCTGTTTTCTCTTGCTGATCGCATCGATATCTATTTTTATTCGGACTTCGATCGATGAATGTGACAGATCCAGTCAATCGCCAGTGGGCACTTGCAAAACGACCGGAAGGGATGCCCTGCGAGGACACTTTTGAACTACGTAAACAGCCGGTTCAAGAACCTGGTCCTGACGAAGTATTAGTAAAAACACATTATCTCTCGGTCGACCCGTATATGCGTGATCGAATGCGTGCTGGTGAATCGTATGCCAAACCCTGGGACGTCGGAGAAGTAATGGAAGCAAGGGTCGTCGGTGAGGTCCAGACCTCGAAACATCCGGAATTCGAGAAGGGCGACGTGGTCTCTGGTATGCTTCATTGGGCTGAATTTACTGTTGTGAAAGGAGCAAAACTCACTCAGATTGATCTCGAGGGTATTCCAGTCTCCACCGCAGTCGGCGTCGTCGGTATGCCCGGACGGACAGCGTACTTCGGCATGCTTGATGTCGTGGACCCAAACCCGGGAGAAACTGTTGTCGTCTCTGGTGCTGCTGGAGCGGTGGGATCGGTTGCCGGCCAGATTGCAAAACTGAACGGCTGTCGTGTGGTAGGCATTGCGGGGTCAGATGAAAAAATAACGTGCATTACTGATGAATTCGGATTTGACGTTGGTATCAATTATAAGTCAACTGAGGACATCGAAAGTGCGTTGGCAGAAGCCTGTCCTGACGGTGTCGACGCGTATTTCGACAACGTCGGTGGAAAGATATCCGATGCAGTCGTGAGACTCCTCAACGAATTTTCTAGTGTCGCCGTCTGTGGACAAATTGCCTTGTATAACGAGGAAGAGACACCAACCGGCCCGCGCCATTGGTGGACGCTCATTGAGAAACGGGCACGGGTCGAAGGATTCCTACAAGGAGACTACAGCCACCGGAACCAAGAAGCAATCGAACAACTGGTTGAGTGGGTTTCTACAGACGCCATTCAGTACCGAGAAACAGTCATAGACGGACTGGAAAACGCACCGAGCGCATTCCTCGGACTCTTCGAAGGACAAAACATCGGGAAACAGCTAGTCAAAGTGAACTAGCGAACCGCCGTTAACGGTCAAAAACGACTGTAGAGGCCACAGTTTCGGTGGAAGGCAGAAGTCGAATCTATTTTTAATGGACGTTCAACTGATCACTGTGTGTCTGCCTCTCGTCGTGGCCTCGTGGCACGAAGTGATGTGCTTCGGTTATATCGATCGGAGGTATCATGAGCCGAAGGTCTGTCACTTGTCAGCCGTCGCTTCCTGCGGCAATCCTATTTCAACCGTCGTGTCATTATCGACGACGAGTCGCCGCCGGATTGATCGGCCGTTCACTCCAGACACCACAGCTTCAGCCCCTTTACCTGTTTAATCGGCGTTTCTTCGCCCCGGATGACAGCCTGGACATCGTGAGCGTGAAGCCCATCGTGGTCGTCAGTGATACGAACCACGACCTCTCTGGTCTTCGGCACAGTTCTGTCTCCAGCAGCAGTAATAATGATATCAACTGTCACCGGACCGTCATTGTGCCGGAGTATCTGCTTGATCACGCCGACGACGGCCGTCGGCAGGGTCTGGATGGCCTCGACGACTGGATTGACATCGGCGGTGACGGTCAGCGTAACCGATGTCTCGTCCGTATCGGATTGAAGGCCTCAAGCTCGGCAGCGTGATCCTGGAATCGTCTAATAGACATTATATGCATCGAATAAGGATACACCGTAGAATGCGTGAATTTGCCTTCATGGTAGAGTATGAGAGAGGGGCCAAAGATATACTAGATCTTTCATCGGGAGTCCAGACCTACATGCGCGGTCAATAGAGATCCACGCGACCAGCGAGTCGGTGTGGAGAATCGACAAGGTGGTAGGTCCGGCTGACGTACTCAACGAGTTCGGTGTCTGTCTGGAACGTGTTATCAGCAACTCGAACGACAGGGGGAATCTGCGGTGCAACCATTACTAAGTGGCAATACGAAATTCTTTCGTCTAATGCAGAGTCGCGAAAAATATACTCTCTCCGAAGCGAAGGTGACGGGCCAAAATTGATTCCCCTCGTCGCCACAATACACACTGATGACGGCTTGATAATGAGTTCAGAGCAGTGTGGAAATCAGTTTGACTGGCGATTGCTCGTCAATGGGACCACGGGAAAGATTCACGAGAAAATTCGGGAGAATCTCTGAGATGGATTATCTCTTACCGTCAAGAGACTCGGAACGCCTCCGTGTCAGCTTGAAGATGGTCGAATTCATCAAAACCTGACGTCAAAACAGAAATTGGCACTCGAAGCGGCCGTCAAATGTGGATATTACGAGGAACCACGACAGCGTTCAGTCACCGAGATTGCGACCGAGGTCGACGTGCCGAGCACGACGTTTCAGTACCGACTCAATCGGGCCGAAGCGTGGTTGGCGAAACAGTTCGCAACCGATTCGGTGAGTGTCAAAATCGACGCGGACCTCAATCTCGAAGACATCGAGTTTAGATAGTAAATTAACGCCCGCACAGTTTGAGGGAGTTTTATTGAGACACTCTTGGGAGTGTCACTTGGTGACCTTAGCTGTGAGAACCTCTTGATCAGATTTTTTCGTTTGGATGATCTCCACCGTGCCGAAACAAGGCCGTCTGAGGCCATTCAAAATAATTCGAGGTAAATATAAATACCCTGCGTTAGATAGCATCTTTTAATGTCGACAGATTTGGGAGTTAGGGTTCAGCTCGTACGGAACGCCACCGTTCTTGTAACTGTGGACGAGACGACGTTCCTTGTGGATCCTCTATTTGCATCTCCAGGCGAGCAGCCGCCTGTGGAGGACACACCGAACGACCGTAAGAATCCACTCGTTCCAATGCCTTCCATCGACATGTCCTATGATGCAGTGGTTGTTACTCACCGCCACTTCGACCATTTTGACGAGGCAGCGAAAGAGATTCTCAATGCGGATATTCCACTTTTTTGTCAGCCTGATGAGAAAGATGATTTCCTCAGCGAAGGATTCACTGACGTGCGTCCAGTCGATAACGAGCTATCGTTCAACGATATCGCTATTCATCGGACACCCGGCCAACACGGGCACGGACAGTTGGCCGAAGAAATGGCCCCGGTATCAGGATTTATTTTTGATGCCGGTGAGACACTATATCTTGGCGGTGACACCATTTGGTATGAAGGGGTTGAACAGACGATCGCCCAGTTCGAGCCTGATGTGGCTGTGCTGAACGGTGGCGAGGCCAGGTTCAACCAAGGTGCCCCAATCACAATGGGAGTTGAGGACGTCAACGCAGTCCGCGATGCTACCGACGCACATATCGTCGTCGTTCATATGGAAGCTATCAATCACTGCCTGCTTTCGCGTGACGAACTGCGGTCAGAGACAGAGAATGTTTGCGTTCCTGAGGACGGAGAGCAAATCACTTTCTAAACAGGGATCATCCGGGTATTGGTTTGCGAACTTATCAATCAGATGCTAGCTGTTGTTGTACATTATTCTGTTGTCTCCCAGTACTGAGCGCGTCCACCCAGGTGAAGGAGTTGTAGCAGGACGACACGCGTGTAGACATGACAGAGGGGTGCCAGTCCTGCTGTACGGGTATCCGAGCAGTGGGACGGCACAGCTAGGACTGAGCACTAGATCCATGTGCCCCACTGCTCGAACAATGCCCCTTGCACTCAAGCACTACCATGGTTAACGACGGAAGGGATCCGGGATGGCCGAGTGCTGGAGCATCTTGTATAAGTGGAGGAAAGGTTTATAAAAGTTGTGCAGAAACCTGATGATCTGTCGGCTTCACACTGAGTCGACTACAGCCATGGGTCGGTCAATACCAGAACAGTTAATCACTGGACCCAAGAGGTATAAACCGGAACACGGGGACAAATCTCCATCCAAGAGATTGCGATCTGTGTTCCAAGGCTAGTTCCCTGTCCCACACCGCAAAGTCAGTATTGGGTAGATGGACAACCCCACCAACCTTCCCCCATCCCTCTCTGTGAGGGTACTCTACCTAAACCAGATATCCGTCCTATTACAACAGCGATGCCCACCCCGACTCCTATAGATTATTGCTTCTAATTGAGCGTGTCATAGAAGAGTTCACATGGCTCGCTGAATCAGCTCAGATGAATTGAAACCGCCGTACACTTGGTGTACGCTGTTCTCAGCTTGTTTTAGCTATGGCGAAGGAGAAGTTCGGAGTCGCTGTTGACGAGGAAATCGTGCGAGAGGTGGACGAATTGGTCGCTGAGTGTGACGATCTCGGAGCCAGCCGCTCCGAGATCGTCGAAGCCATCCTCACAGCGTTCGTTCAATCCGAGACGAACCACGTTGAACGGGTACGAGAAATCATTATTCGGAAACGAAAGGGTACTCTCTAACTGGTTTTAAATCCCGTGCACTAGGTGCACGTACTTCTAAGCTAATAACCTACTATAATAGTACTCAGACTGACTATAGTGTGTGAAGAGTTCTATGACACGCTCTCTAATTAATAACTGCATAGGGTACGCAAATCTTCAGTAGTACATTGAAAATATGTGGATATACCAGTACTAAACAGTAGTTGCTGATTCGACTGCGAGAACTGCTGATGAGGAGTTGCGTCTTTTGCTTTATTCAAGATCGACGTTCCATCTGAGGAGAGCAGTTGCTGACTACCGGCCAAGAACCTCTGACGAGGACTGTTCTGGCAGTCTCGCCAGTGGCCAGCGGCGTTCTGACTCGGGCGGACAACCCGAGTCAGCCGCCGAGTGACACGCTATCCGTCCAGAATTGGTCCGAGAAACTGCCGGAACAGGGCGGTCGGGAGGACTGGTGTTCTCCCGACCGCCCGATCCGATGTGAGCAGCAGGTTCGTTAACACCCATAGATTGTAGAGAGACACGGCAAGTAGAAAGTAGAACAATCTGACAGAGAACGTCGGTGACGACGTTTTCGGGAGAAACTCTGTGACCTTTCGATAGGAGGTTTCGATCCCCCACCGACGACGATAGGCTTCTGCCAGCGGGTGAGCGAGGTCATGCGTGACCTCGCGGTTGGTGACCAGGCAGAAGTGATCGTCCTCACGGGAGCGATGCGGGACAACGACGAGCCGGACAGTCGTCCGGCCCGTCGGTGGGTTCGATCGCGCCATCTCGTAGTCTGTGACGAATGTGTCGTCGTCGTGGTCGGTGATGAACCGCTGTATTTTCCGTGTCTGTGGCGCACGCATCACGAACTCGACGCCTAGCTCTCTAAGCGTCAATGCGAGATGGACGCGGTAGAAGCCACGATCGAGGTAGACACGATTAATCTCGACGTACTCCCGTGCTTGGGAGACGAGTTGGCGGAGCGCGTCCGCCAACTCGTCGGTCTCGTCACCGTCCAGCGCTACCCAGCCAAGCGTGAATCGGATGCTCGGGTCGACAATGCAGATGGTGGCGAACTTGTAGGCAGAGTCGGTTCCCTGGTCGGGATCAGTTCGGGAGACGTGCGGTGTCTCCGTATCGCCGTAATAGAGCCAGTCGTGAACATCAATCGCCACGTCGACTGGCTGTGTAAACAGCCGGTTGCGAGCTGCTTTCTCAAGCACAGCATCGCGGACGCGGTCGAACTGACCGTCGACCGCGTCCGCGTCAAGTCCACGAAGATGGTACAACAGTGCTCTCGCCAGTGGATTCCGTGACTCGGCACCGACGTCGACATCGTCACCACGAGCGAGTTGGTAGGCTTTCGCGCCAGCGTTGGCAAACTCGTTGTCGAAAGCAATCCGAGCGAGGACTCGCTGGAAGTCCTCGCTTGGATAGGTGCCGTTGTCCGCAACACCGAACTCAAGCTCCGGGAACAGCAGTGACGAGGCGGCACGACTCACCTGTTTCGCCTCGATTGTCTCGACCATACCGAGACAACGACAGCGACGACAATCGACGCTTGGCCAGTTCAGCAACTACTGTAAAACCTAAATACCTGATTTCATTGATAAAGGATGGTATGTATTAGACTTTTGTGCGATGATTTTACGAAAGAGAAAGTTACTCAAACCTCGCAGTTTCAGATCCACATTCCTGGCATCGGGTTATTTTCGTGTTCTCACCATCCACAACCTCAATACTGTTTGATGTCCACTCTTCGCATGTTTCACACTTACGGCGAATTTCAATATTTCCGGATTCTTTAGGGGAGCCTATGACTAAGGCCTCGACCCATTCTTCTCCTGTGTTGATTCCCTGCTGGTACTCCCCTGGGGCGAATCGAATCACCTCACCAGCGTTGATATTGACCTCACCCTCCTCAGTCTTGAAATTTACACTTCCTGCTTGAATAATGAACAATTCTTCCTGCTTTTCGTGTTTGTGATAGCCGTATGCAAAGCTATCGCCGGGGGCGAGTTCATAGTAATTAAGCGCAATGTTATTAGTATTTAGTGCATCAGTCAACGGACGCTGGAGAGTTGACGAGTCGAGACGTTCTTCGACCGCGTCAATACACACCTTGTCCATGAGCCATATAATACCGGGTAGCGTAAAAACTATACTCAGTACTTCGCAAAGCCGGTTAGTTGAGACGTCTGCTTGCTGAGAATGTATTCAAACACCAGAAGTAAGCAGATGATGAAATCCACGAGGACCAGCTGCTTAAGTTTCTCATCAACACGTTCCAAGACGAAATCACTCTAGACTTCGGTGAGGGTGTCACAGAATCATTGACACACCTCGACTGAGTTCTTTCCGGGGTTGGCATCTCGTTCGTAATTGGCGATGGCAACCGCCAGCCGCAAGCAGAGAGCTAGAAACACGTGTGCTTTCACGTGGACGCGGCCTCGGACGCGCGGCGTCCCGAGGCCGCAGTCTTTGCTTGCACCGATCGTTCGTTCGACCTGCGTCCGGCGATTGTACGTCTCTTCCAGCACCGATTGCTTCAGGTGAACGTCGTCAGTGTGGTTCTCGATACGGTCTTCGATCCTGTACTCGATGTCGAGTGGATCGTCGGTGTTTCTCGGATTGTACGGAGCCACCGGCACGACGGCCTTGTCAACGAGGTCGTCGTGCCACTCAAGGATGTCAAAGCCCCCGTCACCGAGCATCCAGATCGGCTTCTCGACGGCGAGCGCGTCACGGGTGACGCGCTTCGCCGTCTCCTCATCAACCTGCTTTTGCTGTGTGAAGGCCGCTGCAATCGGCAGTTTCGGCCCTGTCGAGACGATCAGACAGCCGTAGCCGTAGTAGTAGCTGTCCTCCTCTTCATCACTCTCCTTGTCTTCGTCCTCATCATCTTCGCTCTCTGTATCGTCTGATTCAGCCGTTGGGTCGTAGTTCCACGTAGCGTCGTTATCGTCGGGGTGGGCCCGCACATCTGTCGAATCGATTCGGAAGGTGTTGTCGAGCAGGTCGTGGTCGGCGACCTGCTCGACGAGCTTGGTGAATGCGTCTTCGGCGACCAAGGCGAAGTCCGTGAAAAACCGATGAATCGACTGGTAGGACGGCGCACTGTCGAAGCCACACTGTCGCCAGATTAGTTCATCGTGGAGTTCTCTGGTGACTGCTTTGACGCCGTAGATGTCTCGGCTGAAGCAGTAGAGCACTCTCTTGAACAGTTCTGGCGCTTCATGTTCCCGTGTTCGCCCCCACGGGTCGGGGGCGAACACGGGGAACTCCTCCAAGAACGAGAGGTCAAGATGCTCGAACAACGCCAACGGCACCGTATCCACGTCTTTGAATAGCTCTTCGAACGAAGGATGATTCTGCGGGGTTGTGGCGCTCATGTTTCACCATTTGCCACTCCCCGCTCACTGGTGTGTCAACCTTTCTGTGACGCCCTCTAGACTTCGGTAACAATGCTGAAATCAACACTGAGGACCTTGATATCTAAGCTCTGTGTGGCCAGTGAAGATTCTCCCCCACAGAAACAGTTCTGTATTATCTCCGTGATGAATTTGACCTGGCGTCGGTTGAACAAGCCGGGAACGCACTTCTCCAAAAGGGGATTCTAGAGATTCTTCCCGAGCAGGTGCAGGTCGTCGCAGAGCGGCGAAACGAAGCCAAAATGAGCGAGCTTCATCTGAAGCGGGCGTTCCGATCGTGAGTCCCGTTGAAAAACCATTAGCCGCTATCAGACGTAGCTGTGAACGGGTGGCCAAACTTCCGGCCAGTGATGCCACGTTTCACCTCGCCAGCGTCAAACTCCACATCATGTCCATGTCTGCATTTCGGGCAGTTTGGAGAAGTCAGTCCACTCATCATTCCTTAGTTAGGAACGGGCAGCCGAAAAGATGAGGTGGAGTTGAAGAGATTCCCCAGTCCGCACTCCATGTTGACTGTTAAGTCGCACATAGAGTACCTCAATGTTATCGAGACACGATCTCAATCGTCAGCGGGGGAGATACGCCGTGCATGACCCGGTCGCCCCCAGCGGAGTTACTCCGACCGTGGCCACGACAGTAACCTGTTCCGGTTACATGGTATCGGAAAAAGTTAATTTGATACAATGAAAAATCAACCACGTTACGTTCAATCATGACTGACCTTGGAGGATTTCAGGATCACGTTGCACGCGTGGATTTGAGCGCGGGCGACGTACAGTACGAGGGTATCGACGACGAGGACGCGAAGAAGTACATCGGGGCACGCGGACTCGGTGTCAAGTACGTCTTCGACCAGGGGCCGGACGTGGACCCGCTGGGACCGGACAACCTCCTGGCGTTCATGAACGGGCCGCTCACGGGGACCCAGACCACGATGAGTGGCCGCATCGCGATCTGTACGAAATCTCCCATCGCCGGGCAGGTCACCGACTCCCACCACGGAGGCTGGTCGGGGGCCCGGCTGAAGTGGGCCGGCTTCGACGGCCTGCTCTTCGAGGGGCAGGCCGAAGACCCGATGTACGCCTTCGTCGAGGACGGCGAGGTCGAACTCCGGGACGCCTCGCATCTCTGGGGCAAGGGCGTCCACGAGACGCGTGAGATTCTTGAGGAGGAACACGAGGGGGCCTACGGCAAGAACCTCTCCTTCATGGGCATCGGGCAGGCCGGCGAGAACGAGGTCACTTACTCCTGTATCGTCAACGAGGACGACCGCGCTTCGGGGCGTGGCGGCACCGGCTGTGTCATGGGCAACAAGGGCCTGAAAGCCGTCGTGGTGAAGTCGGGCACGAAGATGCCCCAGCCCGCGGACAAGGAGACGTTCATGCAGGGCCACAAGCAGGCGATGCAGGTCATCCAGGAATCCGACGTGACCGCGCCCAACGAGGGCGGGCTGTCGATGTACGGGACGAACGTCCTGCACAACGTCACCGAGGAGATGGACGGTCTACCCACGAAAAACGGCAAGTACACCTCGACGGAGGCGATGTCCGACGCCGAGGGTGATGGCGAGCGGATCATCGACGCCGAGAAGGTATCCGGCGAGAACGTTCGCGAGAACATCCTCGTCGACGAGCCGACCTGTCACTCCTGTCCGGTCGCCTGCAAGAAGGAAGTGGAAGTGCAGGCGATGCACAAGGGCGAGGAGATGAACGTCCGGATGGAGTCCTACGAGTACGAGTCCGCGTGGGCGATGGGGCCAAACTCCGGCCACGACGACCGCGACCGCATCGCGGTCATGCTGGACAAGTGTAACGACCTCGGGATTGACACCATCGACACGGGCAACACCATCGCAATGGCGATGGAGATGACCGAGCAGGGCAAATTCGACGGTCTCGGTGACGGCATCGAGTGGGGCGACTCCGAGGAGATGATCGACCTCATCGAGAAGATCGGCCATCGCGAGGGCGACCTCGCGGACCACCTCGCCGAGGGCCCGAATCACCTCGCCGAGGAGTTCGACGCCCACGACAACTCCCTCGCGGTCAAGGGCCAGACGATGGCCGCCTACGACCCGCGCTGTATGAAGGGGATGGGCATCGGCTACGCCACCTCGAACCGCGGGGCCTGCCACCTGCGGGGCTACACCCCTGCGGCCGAGATTCTCGGGATTCCCGAAGAAGCCGACCCCTACGAATGGCGCGGCAAGGGCGAACTGTGTGCCACGTTCCAGGACATGCACGCCATCTCGGATAGCTTCGACATCTGCAAGTTCAACGCCTTCGCGGAAGGCATCGAGGAGTACGTCCTCCAGTACAACGGCATGACTGGGCTGGACGTCTCCGAGGAGGAACTCATGCAGGCCGGCGAGCGCGTCTACAACCTGGAGCGGTACTACAACAACCTCGCCGGCTTCGACGGCGAGGACGACACCCTCCCGGACCGCTTCGTCGAGGGCCACGAGGACGCCATTCCTGGCCAGGGCGCCAGCGAAGGCGAACTCTGTGAACTGGACAAAATGAAAGAGGAGTACTACGAAGTTCGGGGCTGGGTCGACGGCGTCGTGACCGACGAGACGCTGGACGAACTCGGCATCGACGTCGGGCCCGGCACCGGCGTCTCCGCCGACGAGGGCGGCGCGGCCGCGCCCAGCGACGACTGAATACCCACTTTTTTTGGCCAGTAATGATGGCGCTGCTTGACCGGTCCGCGCCGTGCGGGGTCTCTCTTCATCGGACGTTGCAAGTCCAGTGGGATTAAGCGTGGCTGAGGGGGGAAGTTCAATTCCTAATAATAAAATGTAAACAATATCCGTCTGATCACGGGCTGCGGGACCGGCGCCGCGCTCTCGGCACCCTACTTTTCTCGCTGCGGGAACTCCTCCAGCGCGTGGGCGTCGCTGAGCGTCGAGACGTTCCCGGCGGGCTGGCCGCGATAGACGGCCTCGATGACGCCGCGCGGAATCTTCCCGGTCTGGGTCCGCGGGAGCGCGGGGACGACGTGGACCGCTGCCGGGCGGTACGGCGCTCCGAGGTCCGTCGCGACGCGCTCGCGGACGCTCTCTGCCAGTTCGTCGTCGCTCTCGCCGCCCTCCCCGCCTCCGCCGCCATCGCCGCCGTCGAGGCGCGTGACGAACGCGACCGGCACCTCGCCTTTCACGTCGTGGGGGACCGGGACGACCGACGCCTCCTCGACCGCCGGGTGGCCCGCGATGACCTCCTCGATTTCGGGTGCCGTCACCCGGCGCCCGGCGACGTTCATGGTGTCGTCGGCCCGGCCGGTGATGTACCAGCAGCCGTCGGCGTCGCGCTCGGCCCAGTCGTTCTGGTTCCAGACGCCCTCGAACTCCCGCCAGTACTCGTCGAGGTAGCGCTCGTCGCCCGCGGTCAGGCTGTTGGTCATCCCCGGGATGGGCTGTTCGATGACGAGGTAGCCCTCGTCGGCCGGCTCGCCGTTTTCGTCGTAGATGTTCGCCGCGACGCCCGGCGCCGGCCCGGCCAGCGTCGCCGGCTTCAGCGGCGTCAGGGGCGTCGGCACGAGGATGGCGCCGGCCAGCTCCGTCCCGCCCGAGGCGTTGATGACCGGCACCTCGCCGCCGCCGACTTCCTCGAAGAACCACTGCCAGCCGTCCTCGTCCCACGGCTCGCCCGTCGAGCCGATGCCCCGGAGACTGCCGAGGTCGTAGTCCTCGCCCGGCGTCTCGTTCAACTGGCGCAGTCCGCGGGCACCGCTCGGCGAGATGCCGAACGCGGTGACCTCGTGTTCTTCGATGGCCCGCCAGACGCGGTCGCCGCTGGGGTGGTCGGGCGCGCCCTCGAGCAGGAGCGTCGTCGCGCCCAGCGCGGGCGCCCCGGCGAGCATCCAGACCGGGACGATGATCCAGCCGAAGTCGGTGACCCACGCGAGCGTGTCGCCCTCGTCGAGGTCGAAGTGGTAGCGCACCTCCTTGTTCCCCATCACCAGCAGCGAGGCGTGGGTGTGGATGGTCCCCTTCGGCGCGCCGGTCGTCCCCGAACTGTAGGCGAGGAAGGAGGGGTCGCCCGAATCCATCACGGCCGTCTCCGCGTCCGTCTCGTAGCCGTCGACGAACCCCGCCCAGTCGTGGGTCGTCGCGTCAGAGACGGGCGTGTCGAGCCCGACGTGGTCCCGGACGACGATGTCGGTGACCGATTCGGCGCCGGCGACCGCGTCGTCGAGTTTGGCGAGGAGGTCGACCGTCTCGCCGCCGCGGACGTAGCCGTCGGCCGCGACCACGAGTTCCGCGCCGGCGTCGTCCAGGCGGAGGCCCATCGCGTCGGCGCCGTAGCCCGGGAAGACCATCGTGAACGCCGCGCCGATCCGCAGGGCGGCGAGACAGGCCGCGAACCCGTCGGGGTGCATCGGGAACGTGACGCCGACCACGTCGCCACGCTCGACCCCGTGGTCACGCATGGCGTTTGCCAGCCGGTTCGTGCGGGCCGCGAGGTCGGCGTAGGTGACCGTCGCCTCGCGTCCGTTCTCGTCTTCCCAGACGTAGACCGCTCTGTCCGGTGTCCGCTCGACCCACTGGTCCAGGATCGTCTCGACGGCGTTGAGCCGCCCGCCAGTGTACCAGTCCGCGAACTCGACGCCGTCGCTCGTGTCGACCACCGCGTCGTAGTCCTCGCGCCAGACGACGCCCGTGTCCTCGGCCGCCGCGCCCCAGAACCGCGCGAGATCGGCCTCGGTCTCCGGAATCAGGTCGTCGGCGCCGTCGTAGTCGTACTCGTCGATGAACTGCGCGAGGTTGCTCTCGGTCCGGTGGTACTCGCTCGGCTCCCAGACGAACTCGTCGGTCATGCCCGCAACAGCGGGAGGGGCGCACGTAAAACTATGGACGTATTCATGGGATTCTGTGATGTGGGGTGTACAGAGGCTGTGGCGACACTGTCGAAAAACCCGTGATCTTCGGCGAGCCCCGACGCAAACAGCGTGAGGACGAACCCGATCCGGAACGCTGGAATCGGGAAGACGCCAGTTGTGATGGCGTGCTCCAATCCGGTGCTGTCCGGACGCCACTGCCAGTCTACCCACTCAGCAAGCGAAAAACTTCCACTGGCTACTCTTCGCCCCCGAAAAAGAGAGCTTCGAGAAAGGCCATCAGTTCGGCAGTGTCAATCACAATTTTCTCGGTGTTTGCTGTGTTTTCGATCTCGATTTTGTTGCGGGCGAGTTCCATCGTGGATCCCTCCTTGATGAATTTGCACTTCTGGTATTTCTCGCCGATGATATCGACATGCCCTGTCCTGAATTCGTGCGCTGGAAGGCCAATGTCTTCGTCTGCATCTGAGGTCATTGGTATTGGGTATGAGTATAGAAAGAGGGGTAGAGTGGCCGACCAGCCCATGTGGCAGGGATGGGGCAACTGATGACGGATCGGCCTGCGGTGTGGTAGGGGTAGGGAGTCCAACGTAGATGTTGGCCTGAGGGGCAGCTACGAGGTAATGGCTGCGGCTCCCTACGTCAAACTTCCCCATCATCTGGAAATAAAAAAGTTGTGCCGATATCTACTGTTGAAACACAGTCGGTTGATTTGAGAGTTTATTGGAAAGCAGACGCCGTCTGATCGATGTATCCCTGAATCGTTTCGACAGCGCTTGGGCTGTAGAGGCCGTTCACGTGGTCCAGATTCCAGAATCAGTCCGGCTGATCTCGGAGCGTGACAGCAGTACTCTATCCAGTTGCTTTCGATTTCACCGGCTGTCCGGCGCCGTCCCTATGCAACGAGAGCGATGAGATTCTTTTCGAGGTAAGCACCAGTACCTCACAAAGCCGGTTAGTGAGAACGTCTGCTTGCTGATGGTGTGTTCAAGACCAAGCAAGCAGACAGTGAAGTCCACGAGGACCAGCTCCTTAACTTTCTCGTCAACACGCTCAACGATGAAATCGATCTTGACCTCGGCGCTAATGCGGAACTCGACGCTGAAGACATCTACGAGGTCCTCGTCGGCGCAGCGCGGCATCCGAGCTGTAACACCCAAGACTCGGCTTCTTTCGCGCATGGACCAGTCAGCACGACGTGCTCGATGGCACGGAATACAGGTCGGTCTCTTGCGTCCCATGCTTACTTCACGTCCTCCAGGGATAGCAGCGTCTCCATCGAGTCAGCACGCCAATAAAAACCTACCACCGATTGAGAGTATAGTGATCACTAGAGATCGACTGGATCTACTATACTGCTCGACGTAAGTAATCGGTTATCTGTCGTGGGTTAATTTGGTCAAGTGCAGCAGTCATAGCTGGTCTGAGCTCGTCGATTGAACCGAAGAAGCGGTTGCCGAGAGTCCGTTTCAATTGGCGCCAGCACTCCTCGACAGGGTTGAGATCCGGCGACCCACGCGGAAAATACGTCACTTCGATCTGTGTGTCTTCGATGAAGTCGCGCACCTGCTTCGACTTGAAATACGACGCATTATCCAGCAACACGTGGATTTTCTCGCCAAACTCATCCTGCAACGCTCGAAGAAACCTGATCGTCACGTCGCTGGTGAAGCGGTCTACGACTTCGGTTGCGAACAATTCTCGCTCGTCAGTACTGCACCGAGGAGTTTGACGCCTTTTTTCGAGTGCTGCCAAAACGGGAACGTGACGCGCTCTCCACGCGGAAACCACGAGTGATACAAGTCACAGCCGACTGTTTTTCGAGTTTGATCGACCGCAATCGTCGTGTACTCATCAGAGAGCGAATTATCGAGTTTTTTTGGTAGTTTCCCAAAATTCGGTGCGTTCATCCTCGTCAGCCGTCGGCGGTTGCGGCCGCGGCGTTTGCCAAGTAAGACCGGCGTCTTTTAGCAATCTCTGGACGTGACGCCGGGAATATTCCACGTCAAATTCGTCCTGGAGAAGCTGTCGTGCGAGTTCGGTCGTCCACGCTGGTTGGTCGTACCCGGCCTCGGACGGCGGCTTGTGGACGGCTGCCTGAAACTCCGCACGGTCGGTTTCGTCGAGTTTTGGTGGTCGACCGGAGCGCTGCCGATCCTGGACAGCGTCACTGATCGGCTCTTCTTCGAGGCGGTCGAACCACCGATAAATCGTTTGCTCGCGCGTATCGAGCCACTCTGCGATCATTGGTGCAGACGGCCCTCGCTTGTAGATAATCGCAACAAGCAACCGCTTTGTCTCCCGTTTTCCGGTTGCGTCCTCAAGCTCCGCCTCTAGTTCCTCGACAGAGACGTCTTCTAATCTTGCCATTACGCGACTCACATCACGAAGTGAGTTAATACTGCTGATTAGTTTTGTCTCTTAGTATAGCGTAGCGATACGAGCTCGATCGACTCTACACTGCCAAAGTTCGAGCGTCTAAACAATGCTTAAAAATAGTATTTGAAATCGAGAAAAAGCAAGATGGAATTGAATACTGGGCTTCGGCGGTGGGGCAGAAGTGTTCTCATAGCGTGATTGTGGGGCTAGCGACATCGTTCCCTCGATGGTGATTAGCGAGTGCAACGGCCAAGCGGAGACAAAGAGCGAGGAAGACGTGTGCTTTGACTCTCACTCGGCCTCGGACCCGCGGGGTCCCGAGGCCGAGATCCTTGAGGACGCCAATCGCTGTCTCAACCTGTGAGCGGTACGAATACGTCTCTTCGAGCTGTTTCTGCCAGAGACGCACCGTGTCGCTATACTCTTTGATCCGTTCCTCAACGCGGTAGTCAATATCGAGCGGATTGTTCGTGTTCCGTGGGTTGTACGGAGCAATCGGCACGACCGCCTGCGCCAGCAGGTGGTCGTGCCACTCCAGCATATCGAACTCGGAGTCGCCGATCATCCAGCGTGGGGTTTCGACGGCGAGCGCGTCACGCGTGACGCGCATCGCCGTCTCCTGATCGACTTTCTTCCCTGGAGTGAACGCTGCTGCGACGGGGATGTTGTTGGCGGCGGTCACGACACAACAGCCGTAGCCGTAATAGTAGTCGTCTTCAGCGTGGTCGTAGTTCCACTCAGCGTCCTCGTCACGGTGATCAACGGGAATGTCTGTCCCGTCGATACGGAAGAGCTTGCCGAGCGATACCTGCTCGGCAAGCTCGTGGACTAAGTCGATAAACACGTCCTCTGCGACGAGTTCGAAGTCAGCGATGAACCGCGAGAGTGTCCGCCGGGACGGCGGACTCTCGAAGCCACACTGCCGCCAGACATCCTCGTTGTGGAGTTCTCGTGCCATCGGACGCGGACCGTAGATATCGCTGTAGAAGCAGTGAAGGACGCCTTTCAGGAGTTCTGGTGGTTCGTGAACCCGTGTTCGCCCCCGATTCGAGGGGGCGAACACGGGATAGTCGGTGAGAAACGACAGATCAAGCTGTTCGAACAGTGCCGTTGTCTCGGTGTCCAGTATTTTGAAGACCTGTTCGACCGTAGCGTTATCTGGTAGGACGGAACTGGTCGTAGACACATCAGATTCGTCCTACCGCTTCCTTGTGAGGACTTCTGCACCACCGCCGATCTCGGTGACGAACTGTCGAGCCTCCTCAAGCATCCCATCGTCCGTCTTGTAGCCTGAAATGAGTTCGACGAGTTCCATCTTTGTCGGTGGGTTAAAGAAGTGGATCCCGACAACCCGTTCGGGATTGTCGACCGCACTCGCAATCTCCGTGATCGACAATGCTGACGTGTTGGTTCCGAGCACCACATCGTCGTCAAAAGAGTCGTCTAACTCCTCGAAGATAGCCTGTTTGACGTCAATGTCCTCCGTTGCTGCTTCGATGACGAAGTTCGCCTCCGCAGCCAACGTGTCGAGGTCTGTCGTCGTGTGCACGCGGTCGAACACTGAATCAGCATCTTCGAGGTAGCCGCGTTCTGCCGCCTCGTGGAGTCCGGTCTCAATTTCCGAAGACGCACCATTGAGAATATCCTCGTCGATATCACGGATGACGACTTCGGACCCGCTCTGTGCAACGAGTTGCGCGATACTCAACCCCATGGTCCCAGCACCGACGACTCCGATAGCACGATCTGTCATACGGGAAGAATATCCTTACCAGCCCTCAAACCGTTTCCGGTCCGCTGAAACGGCCATTCGTTTTGCAAGGAGTTGCGACGCGATACGTGGGACCAGACACGGCTGACGACGGTTCGTCAAACGCCCGGACCATCGCAGAAGGACCTCGATCCGTATCGCGACTCACGGACCGTACTGGTATCCGACCATGATGGTATTGGCTGCCTCTTGGAGTTGCTGAACCAGGTCTGTCTCGTACGCTTCGTCCTCGAGACGACCAGTGGGTGTGGAAATAGACAAAACCCCGACGAGAGATTCGTCGACGTGGATCGGCACAGAAACAGTCGCCATTCCCAGGACCTGCTCATCTCGGGCAACCGCATACCCGCGTTCCCTCACAGCCTCTAACTCCTCAGCCAGTTCATCCGGATCGGTGATCGTATGCTCCGTCATCTGCTCGAATTCACCTCGCTCCAGCATCTCGGCAATCTCTTCCTCGGGGAGGTGAGCGAACAGGGCCTTTCCTGCGCCGTTGGAGTGGAGGGGAATTCGCATCCCAGGATACAGCCCCAATTCAAGTGATTTATCTCCGCGAACTGCATGGAGGAGTACACCCTCACCGTTCTCCTCAACGCCGATATTCGGCAATTCACCGGTTTCGATAGCGAGGCGTCTCACCTCTGAGCGTGCGGCCTGGAAAAACCGATTCTGGTTCCTGAGCCGCCCACCGACACTCAGAAACTGGAACCCGAGCTGGTATTTGTTGTCTCTGCGAACGGCGTAACCCGTGTCCTCCAGCGTTCGGAGATAATCGTGTGCCGTACTCTTCGGGATATCGAGGCGCTCCGACAGTTCCGCCGAACCCACCCCGTCCGTCTCCCACAGAACCTCGACAATCTCGAACGCCCGTGCGACCGTCCGAAGTGGCGGGTCGGATTTTCCCATAGATGGTATCACTTCGCCCGTATCATAAGTTGTCCGGTTATCTCGGACGCATGGCGGTTCCAAATAACATGGATATCATTCACGGGCAGTCGCTGACCGCAAAAGAACAACGAAGCCGTATTCGGATTCTAACCCTGTAATACGCGCTAACCCGACTCTCCGGGCAATCCAAGGAACAGGAGCTTCGTGAATGGATCGTACCGTCCGCTGGATGCACCGGAGTGCGTCCGAATATACCGGCACGAAAGGTGGCTGGCAGTAATGAACCGTGGTCAGTTCTCGAACCTTCACATAGCCCTGAAAGAGCGTTATACAGAAAATCCACTGAGAGAGGTGATTCGACGCTTTCCCGACAATAAGAGAGTGATTGGAGGGTACGAAGCGACTGGATTGTAATGATTTAGTCGGAAATAATAGAGGATAGCTGTCCGGTTATATCGGAGAGTGGATTGCAGAGAAAAATAACATCCATATGCGTGTTATTCAACGCGTCATATGGCTCGCTGATACGTCCGAATATATTGGATGGGTTTTCAGAACGTCAAACGGAATCATTGCGCTAAGCCGATTATTATTGCCTATACATCCACATTTATCGCGGAAGGCATTCTGAACCTCGAAGATATATCCCATATCGTTGGATACATATACAGGCATCGCCAATGCCTAGGCATGTCACAACAAACCAAACCACTCTCGACCGTCGAAAAGACGTTCGTGATCATCGACCTGATCAAAAACAAGGGGCAGGCAGGTGTAAGCGAGCTAGCCAAGGAAACATCGTTACCGGAAAGTACAGTACACAGTCACCTCACGACGCTCGAGCAGGTCGGCTACCTAGTGAATGAGAACGGTTCGTATCGACTCTCACCCCTGTTCTTGGCTCTCGGTGAGAAGGCCAGAAATCAGTACACACTCTACACTCGGGGGAAGTCCGAAGTCCGACAGCTGGCCGATGATACCGGCGAAGTCGCTTCGATAGCGGTGCACGAACGCGGTCAAGGGATATTCCTGTGGCGGTTGAAGGGTGAGAATGCAGCCAGTCTCGAGAGCTATGACGGCTACACTATCGATCTCCATACGACCGCTGTCGGGAAGGCGATGCTGAGTGGGTTCTCCGACGAGCGTGTGGACGAGATCATCGATGAGCACGGACTCACGGCGAAAACGACGAACACGATAACGGACAGGGATACGTTGTTTAAGACTCTCGACGATATACGTGACTCTGGAGTCGCGTACGATAGAGAGGAGAGAGTCCACGGTCTTCACGCGGTCGCAGCACCTGTCAGTGACGGCGACGGTCGCATCATGGGCGCTGTGAGCGTCGCTGGTCCGTCCGGGCGGCTTCAAAATCAACACCTCGAGGAATACGGTGCAAAAGTCAAAAGCAGTGCGAGCATGATCGAACTCAATATGTCGTACAGATAACTGCTCGTTGGCTGTGAAACCCACCCCCCAGTGCGTGCATATGGAGAATTAACCGGTAAACCGAGCAATACAGCACATTCGCTCCACCCAAGCACGGTTCCGGATGGGTCCGACATTATCGGACTACTGTCCGATACGATTGGAATATGATCCGAGCCGGCAGCCCATCGCTGAAATCGGCCGCAGAGATTGCCATTCCTGTGTATTGCCAGCGGTGTGCCGACCGTCATACCGGCAAGTCATCCCGGTGAAGTGGACGGGAAACTTCTAACAGACCCATCGACTTTCGCCAGTCGTGTAATCATCGGAGCGGTGCCGGTATTGTTCATCGGCTATGGAGACGACTCCACTGCTACATCGCGACGAGAGTGACCAGATCCTGCCAGTTCTCCGGAGCCTCGCCGACGGCCGCCGCTTCATTGACGAATTTTGTGACCTCCGCGATGTGATCTTCTGACATCCGGTGTTCTTGGTACACGTTTGGAATATCAACATCGAGTTGCCCATGGACATCGTCACCCTGGTGGAATTTCATGATGTACTCTGCTACCGCCTCATCTTCGGTTCCAAAGGCCTGCATGAATTCGTCGTCCCCCGGAACCTCGTCGGCAGCGTCCGTCATGAACCACTCGGCACCTTCGTCGAACGCGTCGAGTATTCCCTGAAGCAGCGCTTCGTTTTCTTCGAGGAACGAGTCGCGTACGACCATATTCTCGATAGCCGGACGACCGAGGTCGTTCGCAGCGAAATACTCGTTTGGAGTGAACAGGTAGTCCAACTCCTCCTGGTAAAAGAGGTTTCCACCGCCGTGTGAGGGCGATTGTACTCCGGTAACGAGCTCTCCGTCGTTGACGAGGCCCGGGATCGCGGCGAAATCGACCATATCGATGTTGAAATCCCCGCCCTCGGAGAAACTCAGATCCAGCTCGCCAGCCGTGAGCACCTGTATTGAGGGAACGCCGCTGATCGCCCACGAAAAGTTCCCGATCGGTGCCTGATCATCGTAGAGCTTCTCGAACGTCTCTACCGCGCCGCCAGTGTTACTCGGTAGGTACTCACTCTGCGCTTGTGCGACCAACCCGAACCATCCGGACTGTGATCGACCAACTACCGAGAGGTCGAGGTCTTGTTCGTCCGCCGCTCGGGCCGCTCCGATCGTCGTGAGGTCGGCGGCGATGTCCGAGTTCCCGGACAGGAACAGGCTGGTCCCGTCGAATGTCCCCTGGATTCTTAAATTGGCGTCGTCCGGGATGGCGTTCTCCAGAATGTTCGTTCGCTGGTTGATGTACGGCCAGATAATTGCCCCGACATTGTTGCCGAAATGTGTCAGCACGACCTCGCTGTTTCCGCCGCCACCCGAACATCCCGCCAGTCCGACTGCACCGGCTACACCTAGTGATTTTATAGCTCTTCTACGCGAAACAGTTTGTTTGTCGAACACACTTGGAAATGAGTTCAAGAATTAATAAGCTTTTCCCAAATTTGTGAACACTGCTGAAGTATGGAGTGTGAGCGCGATATGGGGCTACTGGCAAGTTGCTCCGGTTGTAGTCCGGAAGTGGACTCGATTGAGTCTCCCCAGAGTCAACAGCATCGGCCCGAAGCAGCATCTCTCGTGTCTCCGTCGGACTCTGGGTCTGGGATCCTGGCGTCGGGAAACACTAAATAGTTGGTCACAAACATAGTATAACGATGACATCGAGTCACCCGACCGACCTGCAAGGAGAGGTAGTCGTAATCACTGGTGCGAGTCGTGGCCTCGGGCGCGCCACTGCCGAGGCATTTGGGACTCGCGGTGCACGCGTCGTCGTAAACTACCGCAGCAACACCGAAGCAGCAAAAGAGGCTGTCGAAGTCGTCGAAGCTGCCCACGATGATGCGGAAGCGATCGCCGTCCAGGCTGACGTCTCGGATCCCGAGGCGATTGTCGAACTGTTCGAGCGCGTTGACGAGGCGTACGGTACTGTCGACGTCTTCGTTCATAACGCAGCAGTGACGGCATTCAAGCCACTCACGGAAGTAACGGCTAAAGACGTCTCGCTCACGTACGATTTGTGCGTCACAGGGTTCCTGCTAGCGGCCCAACACGCTATCGACCGTATGGACGAGGACGGCCGTATCATCGCGGTCTCCGCGAATGATTCACATACGTACATGCCGCTGCACGGCCTGCTCGGGAGTGCCAAGGCCTCACTTGAGTGTCTGGTTCGGTATCTGGCTGTCGAACAAGCGGACAACGGGATCATGGTGAATGCAATCAATCCGGGCATCCTCGACAAGGAGAACTACTACGCATCCATATCCGAAGAAACCAAAGACGCCATGGACGACCTGAAGAGACGCACACCGAAGGGAGACGCTGTCCCGCCATCCGCTGTCGCGGAAAGCATCGTCACCTTCGCCGGACCAGGGACGGAGTGGGTAACTGGCGAAGTACTCAACGTCGACGGCGGCTTCGCCGCCCTCTAAAGGCGGTCTATTCTTCGTCTTTGTCGAGCGTTCCCGAAAACGAACGCGATTCGAGA
The DNA here is from genome assembly GCF_023028345.1 of Halorientalis marina. Classification (GTDB taxonomy): domain Archaea; phylum Halobacteriota; class Halobacteria; order Halobacteriales; family Haloarculaceae; genus Halorientalis; species Halorientalis marina. Next base: position 44,976 of record NZ_CP095490.1, read on the forward strand.
TCTTCGCCGCCCATAAACGCGTCTGCACGGTCGCTGAACTCTTCGGACTCCCAGACCGCTGCTGTCAGTTCGCGCTCGACCTCTCGATTCGTCAGTGCGAGGTTATTCCACCGTTTGAGCATTGCCTTGATAACGCGGTAGGCCTGCGGACTGTGTTGGGTGATGATCTCCTTGGCGATCTCGACCGCGCGCTCGTCGACCGTCCCGTCGTCGACGACCCGGTTGATCAATCCCCACTCCTCCGCTTCCTGTGCTGACAGGAGGCGGCCGGTCAACAACAGATCTTTCGCGCGCCGCTGGCCAACGACGAGTGGCAACATCTGGACGCCGCCGCCGGCTGCCGTCGAACCGACCCGTACTTCAGGCTGACCGAACCGTGCTGACTCGCCGGCCACGATTATGTCCACGCCCATCACGAGTTCGTTGCCGCCAGCGACACAGTTGCCCTTGACCGCGGCCAGGGTCGGTTTCCCGGTCTCACGCAGCAGATTCACCGTGTCTATGTAGCGATTCAGGAATCGATTACCTCCCTCGCGGTCCAGCGTTCCGAGTTCTTGTAGACTGCCGCCTGCACAGAAGTTCTCGCTACTCGTTCCGAGAACTATTGCGTCGATGTCGTCGTCGGCGTCAGCAGATTCGATTGCATGACCGAGTTCCGAGAGGAGTTCGGTCGTGATGACGTTGTTGTCCTCCGGCCTGTCGAGGTCGATATGAAACACTTCCGCGGTCGTTTCGTTGCAATACGTCTGGAGCGTCGAGTAATCCGAGTCGGTCGCCATGCACTGTGCATTCCTGCCGGTGACGACATAATACTTTGCCATACTACCACAAGCGCCCGCCACTGGGTACGTTGACCCGCTGTGCATGGCCACAGTCGAGACCGGCTGACTCCTCGTGTCTCCGGACAGTTTTATTCAGGAGCAGCGTCAGGTCCCTGCATGGACGGCACTGTGTCGACCGAAACAGAGGACCGCATCCGAACAATCACCTTCAGCAACCCGGCGAAACGGAACGCTCTCTCGCCTGCGATGTTAGACGCTTTCGTGGCTGCCCTCGACGAGGCGGCTGAAGATGACACGAGAGTCGTTGTCGTGCGGAGCGGTGCGGACTCGGACAGTTTTTCTGCTGGCTTTGATCTATCAGTGTTTGGCGAGGGGTCAGACCCGGACGAAACGGAGGCGATCTTCGATCGGTTCGTGCGACGGCTCCGGTCATTCGACTTCCCCGTCGTTGCCATGATTGACGGTGCCACCTGGGGTGGCGGTGTCGAACTCGCGCTGACGTGCGATCTCCAGGTGGCGAGCACTGAGGCATCATTCGGCCTTCCGCCAGCTAAACTCGGCATTCTCTACCCCGCCCGGGGGATCCAACGCTTCCTCCACGTGCTCGGCCCGAGCGATGCGAGCGAACTCCTATACACTGCCGATCCAGTGGATGCCGACCGTGCGTCGGAGATGGGGCTGGTTAACGACGTCGTCCCGCCCACAGAACTCGAGGCGAGGGCCTACGAACTGGCGGGTAGCATCGCTTCGAACGCGCCCCGCTCGCTCGTTGGTATGAAAAAGATCATCCGGGCGTTCCTCGATCAGTCGACCCTCTCGCCGGCGGAGCAAGAGTGGGTGTTCGGTCTCCGGCAGGAGGCTTACGAGAGCGACGACCACTCCGAAGGACTGGCCGCGTTCGAGGAAGACCGTACTCCGGAGTTCGAGGGACAGTGACGCGACGTGAACCGTGGGGTCACTCGTCCGCGAGCCGGACAGTTGCCGTGCCGCTCAGCGCGACCTCGCCTTCTTCCGTGTCCAGTGTCAGGTCCAGGTCGGCTACCCGACGCCCGCTGACCGTCCGTTTGTCCTCGACAGTCCCGGTAGCGGTTAGGGTATCGCCTTCGGTGACGACCGCCTCCAGTTGCGTTTCCAGTGACAGCAGATCCACTGGCGACTCGAGCTGTTCGAGAACGAACTGCGTCACGTACGATATGTTCGCTGGCCCTTCGTTTACCAATCCAGAGTGACCCTGTGATTCCACGTACCGACGATCGAAGTGTAGCGGCGTCGAATCCTGCATGATTGCGGCCATCATCTTGATATTACGTGCCCTAACGGTGAAGTTCATCGGCGTTAGTTCGTCGCCGACAGCCACGTCACGGAGGGTCATCCGTCGTCACCTCGCTTGAAAATCAGCTTCGACGTGGTACTGAACGCCGGCTGTCCGCTGGCGTCGACGGCCTCGTATTCGATCGTAGCGAGGTGGAACTCCCCCAGCGCGTCGCCCGTTTTTTGTTCGACGGTTTCGATCGTGCCCTGCACCTCGTATGTTTCACCGACTTCCAAGAGCTGGTGGAACTCGAAGGACTGCGAGACGTGAAATGTGGTGTCCTCACCGATGTCGATATCGAGTGGTTCGGCCTCAACTGGATTCACACATCCTGCCCAGGCGATATTGATCGCGTACTCCGGTGGGACGAGTTGCGAACCCGCCTCCGTCCGTTCCATGGCCACGTCTTTGTATCTGAACACGTCGTCGTCGTTGTCAGTCGCATCCGCCCACAAAAACGCCATCCAGCGCTCGACGTGGAATTCGCCGTCTGGGAGCTTTTCCCCTTCAATATCTTGTATTTGTGTCGCCACATTCCGTATTTCATTGTGATGTTATATAAATACCCGCCCTGCCGACGGGACTTGCCACTGTGTGTCCAGGTGTCCGCATGTGCTCTCGCGACGGGGAATGCGCCGGACAGTGTGCTCTTCAGTTGCTGTCGGCCGTTGTTGATTCCGTGTCTGTGGGGTCCTCTCGCTGACGTTTCGATGTCGCTCTCGGGCCAGAATTTCTATTCGACAAATATTCTTCCACAGAGGCTAGAACATTTATGAGTCAGCGTTGCTTCTCTGGAAGCGTGTTCGAAAGCAACAGTGGACAGTTCGTTGACGAGGTTATCGTAATATCCGGAGCCAGCAGGGGACTCGGTCGTGCAACGGCGGAGGCCTTTGCGAATCATGGCGGGACGGTCGTTGTAAACTACAGAACCAACCGAGAGGCCGCAGCAGAGACAGTGGCGAGGGTCGAAGAGGCTAGCTCACCGGCAACGGGACGTGCGGTCCAGGCGGACATGACTGACCCCGACGATATCGACGATTTGTTCGAAGAAGTCGAACGGGAGTTTGACGCCGTCGATGTATTCGTTCATAACGCCGCCGTCACCCGGTTCAAGCCGCTCAGCGAGGTCACGATGAAAGACATCTCGCTCACCTTCGGCCTCTCCGTGAACGGATTCATCCTCGCGACACAGCGTGCGATCGATCTCATGGACTCGGGTGGGCGAATCATCTCTGTTTCAGGTGCGATGAGTTACATGCCGTACAACGGCCTGCTTGACAGCGCCAAGTCAGCGATGGAACAGCTGACGAGATACTTTGCTATCGAACACGCGGACGATAACATCAATGCGAATGCCATTCGTCCCGGTGTTCTGGCGAAGGAAGACAACTATTTTACTGAACTGGACGATGAGACCCGCGAATTCATCGAGTTTCTCGTAGAGAAAACACCTAAGAAAAGGGCTGGTGAACTGGACGAGGTCGCCGCCGTCGTCCTCATGCTCGCGAGTGATGAGGCCGAGTGGATCACTGGCGAAGTCATCGACGTGAACGGGGGACTATCGGCGTATATGGATTATCATTGAGTTACCGACCGGCAGACGCTGAGGCTTATCGGCCGTTTCCCGTGTTGCCCTTGCAGGACACAAGAGCAGACGAGATACGGTGCTGCTCGGACCCTGATTTTGACGGCGCTTCAGCACAAATATCTACTTCTCACCAACGGAAGTTAGTGTATTAGATTCTATTACCCCATTTAGGAAAACATTCAGCCACCTAAATTATATATAGGTGGAAAAGTTAGAGTGGAGTGAGTTGAGACAACAGTGTCATACAAGATAGGCACCGATATCGGAGGGACGTGTACCGATTCGGTCGTACTCGACGACGACGGCCAGATTTACGTAGGCAAGGACTTGTCGACGTACCCGGACTTCTCGGACGGAATATTCAATTCGCTTGCCGATGCAACTGCGGAGTTGGACATCGGTGTCGAGGAACTCATTCAGGAGACATCGCTGTTCTTTCATGCCACGACAGTCGGTGAGAACACACTGTTCGAGCGCGACGGGGCAAAGACTGGACTGATCACTACGAAGGGATTCGAGGAGACTCTGAGCTCGACCCGCGGCGCGTACGGTCGCTGGGCCGGCCTCTCCTCGGACGAGGCCAAAGACCTGATCCACACCGACCGCCCCGAACCACTGGTGCCAATGGATCGAATCGAGGGAATCAGCGAGCGAGCGTTCAGGGACAAGATTATCAAACCGCTGGACGAGGACGAGGTGATCGACGCTCTCGACTCCTTTGCCGACGACCTGGACGCGATCGCATGCTGTTTCCTGTGGTCCTCGCACTCTGACGAACACGAACTGGCGGTCAAACGGATCATCGAAGAAGAGTATCCGGAGCTGTACGTGTCGATCTCGAGTGAGATCTCGCCGACGATGGGCGAATACGAACGGACGTCTACAACGACGATCAACTCCTACATCGGGCCAACGACGGAACAGTACCTCGACAGTCTCCAAGCGGAACTCACCGAACTCGGTTTCGACGGGACGATGTTGCTGATGCTTTCTCACGGCGGGGTCGTCTCGAAGGAATCCGCGACTGAACAGCCCGTCGGACTGATCGAATCTGGGCCCGTCGGTGGGCTGTTGGGGAGCCGTTTCGTCTCGAACAAGATGGGTGTCGAAAATATCATTTCGACAGACATGGGCGGAACGACGTTCAAGACCGGTGTGATCAACAACAATCGACTGGAGTACGCCGACGAACCGCTCGTCGGGCGACTTCACTACCAGTTCCCGAAACGGGATATCCACTCGATCGCTGTTGCCGGGGGCAGCATCATCTCGTTCGAGGAAGGGACGAACATCCCCACAGTGGGTCCACAGAGTGCCGGATCGGAACCCGGACCGGTCTGTTACGGCCGTGGCGGGATGCAGCCGACGGTCACCGACGTGGACCTGATTCAGGGGTATTTTTCGCCGGATTACTTCCTGGGTGGCAAAAAAGAGATGGATCCGGACCTCGCCTTCGAGGTGTTCGAAGAAAAGATCGCCGAACCGATGGGCAAAGAGCCGGTCAAAGCGGCGGCCGACATCTACAAGCTCATCAACTCCATGATCGCGGATCTCCTCCACGAGATCACCATCGAGAAGGGGATCGATCCGCGGGAATTCACGCTCGTCGCGATCGGTGGTGCAGCGGGCATGCATGCGGCCTCGTACGCGAGGGAACTCGACATCCCGGAGGTGTTGGTCCCCTACACTGCATCGGTCAATAGTGCACTCGGGTTGCTCTCGACGGATGTGACACACGAGTACACCGAGGCGAACCAGTTGGAACCACCGTTCGACCTGGACCAGATCAACAGCAGTTTCGAGTCGCTAGAGGAGACTGCCCGTGAGAAACTCGCCGAGGAGGGGTTCCAGCCCGAAGAGGTCGTCCTCGACCGCTCGATCAGCATGCGCTACCAGCGCCAGGTGCATGAGGTACAGACACAGATCGAAACCGAGGGACCGCTCGACGAGAGCGATCTCGAGACGGTCGTCGATCGCTTCGAGACCCTCTATCAGCGACGGTATGGCGAAGGGTCAGTGTACAGGTCGAGCGGCATCGAGATGACGGACTTCCACGTCCGGGCGATCGGCCCACTGTCGACGCCGGAACCGTACGAACACGACCTCGTTGACTCGAGCGCTAGCGCTGCACAGGTCGACACGAACGACGTGTACTTCGAGAGTACGAACGGGTTTACCGAGACCCCGATCTACGACTTCGAGGCGCTGCAACCCGGCAACGTTATCGACGGCCCGGGGATCATACTGACGCCAGTTACCAGCATCGTCGTCACACCGGAAGACCGGGCCGAGATGGACGCGTATCGGAACATCCGGATCAAAATCGAGAGTTAATACCATGACAGAACTGCAAGACACGACCGGCGGAATCGACCCAGTAACGTTCCAGATAATCAAACACCGTCTGTTCCAGGTGACCGACGAGGCCGTGACTGCGCTGAAACGCACATCCGGCGCGCCGAACACGACCGAAGGCCACGACCTCATTTCGGCGCTCTACACCAAAGACGGAGGTCTGCTAACCGGTGGCTTCGGGTATCACCACGCTTACACCGGCGCCTCTCAGGCCACGAAACACATCATGGAGAAGTTCGAAGGGAACATCAACGAGGGCGATATGTTCCTATTAAACGACCCATACACTGCGGCTCTCCACGCTCCGGACGCGTATATCATTAGTCCGGTGTTCTACGAGGGCGAACTCCGTGCCTGGTCTGCCACGTTTGTTCACGTCATCGATATCGGTGCCGTCGACCCGGGTGGCTTTTCCCCACACTCGACGTCGGTTTACCACGAGGGGTTCCAGACGCCCGGAATCAAATTCGTCGAGGACGGCGATGTGCGTCAGGACGTGCTCGATACGTTCCTGAATATGAGTCGGGACCCGGATATCGTGGAACTCGACATGCGATCTCAGGTCGCCGCGAACAACGTCGCCGAGGAGCGAATGTGCGACTTGTTCGAGGAGTACGGGACAGAGAAAGTCGAAACCGTCAGCGAGGCTTTGATCGATCAGTCGGAGGAGAAACTGAAACAACGGTTGAGAGAGCTCCCGGACGGTCAGTGGGAGGCGAGGCAGTACATGGACTCGCCTGTCGAGGACAAGACCTACAAGATCAAACTGACGCTCACGAAGGAGGGCGACTCGCTCACGTTCGACTTCGAGGGAACGAGTGGGCAAAGCGAGTATGGCCTCAACTGTGCATACTGGGCGGCAGAGGGGGGCGTCTTCGCACCACTGTTTCCGCTGATGTGTCACGATATCACGTGGAACGACGGGGTGATCAACGTGGTCGACGTCGAAGCGCCCGAAGGGACGATCGTAAACGCCGAGCGGCCAGCTCCAATCTCGCTAGCGACGACACATTCGATTCACGTCTGTAACAACCTTTCGACGCTGCTCTGCTCGAAATTACTCGGTTCGACCGACGAGTCCAAGGAGCGGTCGACGGCAATCTGGCACGGGACACACTGTCAGATCATGCTCCAAGACCGGACCGGCGACCAAACCATGGTCAAGCAGTTGACGGACACTATGGCTGGTGCCGGCGGGGCCAGGTCCTTCGATGACGGCGTCGATATCGGCGGTGAGACTGCCAACGTCGTAACACGCTGGGGCAACGTCGAGCGACACGAGAGCGAGATTCCGTTGATCTATCTGTATCGCCGCTCGGTCGAGGATTCGGGTGGGGCCGGGAAGTACCGGGGCGGTGTCGGCCACGAGTATGCCGTGGTCCCAGTCGATCCTGACTCCTTCGACGAGATCGACCTCGTCACGTTTGGACGCGGCATCGAAGTCCCACAGCCACTCGGCATTTTCGGCGGTTACCCCGGCGGGACTGTCGATTACTCGATCTTCCGGGACATCGACCTCCAGGAGTATCTGTCGACCTTTTCGCCCCCGGACACCGACCCGGACTCCGTGGAGCGTGAAGACGCGCGGTGGGGAGTGTTCGATCTCGCGGTTGACGACATGTTCCGCATCCGGTTCGGTGGAAGCGGTGGATACGGCGATCCACTGGAACGGGATGCCGACGACGTCGCCGCGGATGTAAAAGAGGGGAAGATCGACGTCGAAACGGCTCGAACGGTCTACGGCGTTCCCGTAACTAAGGAAGGGAACTTCGATGGCTCCGTCGACGACACCCGGGACCGACTGTATTCGGAGCGGTTGGAGGATGCTGACAGCTATGAGCAACCGATCGCCTCCGCAGACACGGAACCGACGGGGTTCCTGATCGGGGAATACGTCACCGTCGTCGCTGACGAGACCAGTGGCGATAAATACGCAGCCTGCCGGAATTGCGAGACGACCTTCGCATCCGTCGAGGACAACTGGAAGGAGTCCGTTGTCGTCTCTGAATCCCCGGTCTCCGCTGCTGGCCGCCACCGGGACACCCCGGACAACTACTGTCTCCGGGAGTTCGTCTGTCCCGAGTGTGGAACGCTCCTGGACACTGAGGTTGCCGATCGGGACGATCCACCGCTCCTGAACACGGTGCTGTAGCCCGCCACTCGAGCCAGCCACTTATTTGGGGTTCGATTACGCCATCTGCTGAGGGACTGCCACGGCCACAGGGGTGTCACGTCACCAATTGCGCTCCGGACCAAACTACCTCTGAAACGAGTCAGTCCCTGTGGTCGAACATCATTTGCCGGTCGATGAATCCGTCTGGGTCGACACCCGGTGAGTGGTGTTTGACGACCGACGACACGTCGACCTCGATAATCCTGTCGTCATCGGGGCTCGTTGCTTTTTGCTGGTAGAAATCAGCCCACTCATCATCATCTGCTCCCATGTATTTGCTGTATATTTTCCGGGTGACAGTTTTAATCTCTTCTTCGTCATCGAGTATTCGTGCTCGCCCACGAAGCAGGACCATCCAGAGAGGAATGCCATCAACACTCCGTTCGATTGCCACGGCGACCTGAGGGTTCTGCCGTGCGTTCTTGAGTTTCTTGCCCGAGGTTGTAAACTGGATCTTGCCGTCGAAGTACCGGTACCAGAGCGGGACCACGTGGGGCCGATCATCGACCGAAGTCGAAAGATTTGCAATTAGGGGCCGACCTTGAATCAACTTTTCAACATCTGCTGGAACAGTCTCCATATATGTTCTCAGAATGCCGCGATAATTAATTGTATGGGGTGTCGATATCCTTTTTCATTAAGCCGGGGCGAAACGTCTGTCGGATACGACTAGCTGTCTTTAGAAAGTGTCCGGCACGCCCCCGTGACTCCAAACAGTGTCAGTTTCATCTCTTCGCACGCCTGGCGCGTGCTAGCGACGTCAATCTGAGCCTCGTCCAATCCCAGGTGAATTTATTCTTGGTCGATTAATATATCACTGTATTTATTTTTCAGGGTTTTTTTGTTATACTTACCGGCTAGCGAGGTGGGGATTTGGTCTTCGATTATGACCTCTTCCGGCATCCACCACTCTTTGATTTCACCCTGGTCGACGTACTCGGTGAGGTGTTCGCGCAGTCGCCCTTCGAGGTCGTCGGGCGCGCCGCCCTCGTCAAGTGTTACTATAACGATGGGTCGCTCGTTCCACTCCTCGTGTTTCGCGGCGACCACTACCGCATCGTCGATTTCCGGGTGATCGGTTAGACAGTTCTCCAGGATTGGCGTTGGGATCCACTCACCTCCGCTTTTGATCGCATCCTTGAGCCGATCCTGTACACGGATATTCGCCCGGTCGTCGATGGTTGCGAGGTCACCCGTTTTCATGTATCCGTCTTCAGTTTTCGCTTCGGCCGACTTCTCGGGCATCTTCCAGTACCTGTCGGTACTCCAGGGGGATTTGAAACAGATTTCACCGACGGTTTCGCCGTCCCAGGGAACCGCCTCGCCGTTCTCCGGATCGCGGAGTTTGATGTCGACGCCGGGGACGGGGTAGCCGGCGACCGAGTTCTTGTACTCGAGAAGTTCCTCCGGATCCATTTTTGCCTCGGCGTTTCGGAGCTGGTGTTGCAGGTTGCTGGTGAATTGTGATCCCGACTCGGTTGCACCGTACATCTGTGATGTGGTCGCACCAAGTCCTTCGAGCGTCTGCATCAGATCCTTCGACGGTTTCTGTCCAGCAAACTTGACGTGGAGTTGGTCGAGGTCGATGTCCGTTCCGGCCGAGCGACGATCCTCTATCGTATCCGCGATTCGCTTGAACAACGTGGCAACGCCTTCGGTGAATGACACTGTTTCCGAGACGATGAGGTCCGTCAGGTTGTCCGGGTACTCGACACCTGGAATCACGAGCTTTGCACCTGCAGCTGGTGCGATCGCCCAGAAGAGCCACCCGTAGTGGTAGCTGGGCGGGACCATCAACAAGGAATCCTGTGGTCCCAGGCCGTTCGACGCGACGTGGCCCAGCGCAGTGAGCACCACGTGTCTGTGATCGTGGGCGATCATCTTCGGGCGCCCTGTCGTTCCGGAGGTCCAGGCCAAAATCGCAGCAGTCCGCTCGTCGACCTCCGGCCAGTCGTACTCCGACTCCACCTGTTCGAGGAGGTCATCCAGATAAGCAACGTTGTCGAGTTCCGTCTCATGATCGTCGCCCGCACGATCGACGACGATGATCCTGTACGCCGCCGGATCCCCGAGGGCCGATTCTAGCGACGGGAGGAGATCGGCCGAGACGAAAATGACATCCAGCGGCGCGTGACTCTCGATGTGTTCGATGCAGAACCGCTGGTGATCCATCGGGAGTTCGTAGTTCATCGTACAGGGAGTCGCCCCGACGTTACTGATCGCGTATACCAATTCGTAGTACCGCCGCGTCGAGTGTCCATACAGTCCGACGACGTCACCCGGACTGATTCCAAGGTCGTCCGCGAGATTCGCAATTCGTTTCGTTCTATTCCACATCTGGCGATACGTGACCCGATCGACCCCATCGGGCGTGTCTGTGATTACCTCGGTATCACCGTGTGCTCGAGCGGCGTTTTTCAGGAAAATCCTGGTATTTAGCGGCGCATCTGCTGTCGTTCCTTGCAGTCCTTCTACCTCTTTCTGCATATACGTCCTTGATTGGGGAGTATGATAAAACCATCCGTGTTCCCCCCCTCAGGACCGTCGGTGTTCGTGCTGCGAAACTATGATGTCGATTGCGGCACGTGTTTGAATCGATGGTAGATGCTACCATAGACGTAATCCCCCGAGGAACCGTGCGGATGGACCGAAACTTCCACGCCGAGGCGTCGACGATCGCAACGCAGTCCGATCCGAATCCCGATCTGGAACTGGTCGATGCTGCGGTCTATAACTTAGTAATTGACCATCCCGATGGAACGATCCTGTGGGATACCGGCTGCCATCCCGAGGCCGGTGACGGACACTGGCCGGGGGGATTGTACGACGCATTTCCAGCGATCGACGCACATCAACACAGACTGGACGACGACCTCGCCGAGGCAGGCTACGACATCGGGGAGATCGACTACGTCATCCAGAGTCACCTGCACATGGATCACGCAGGCGGACTCGAGTTTTTCGACGGCACGGACACGCCGATCTTCGTTCATGAAGCGGAACTGAAATACGCATACTTCAGCGCGAAGACCGGTGAAGGCAACGCCGGGTACGTACTCGATGACTTCGATCACGACCTCAACTGGAATGTTATCTACCGCGATAACGTGGCACCGTTCGAGGATATCGAGTTCCTTCACCTGCCCGGGCACACCCCTGGCCTCCTCGGACTCAGGGTGGAACTCGAGGACGCTGGGACACTGATTTTCACCAGCGACCTCGCTGACTCGGCAGATAACTACGAGCGCATGCAACCGATGGGGCCGGGATTGATTTGGGACCGGCGGTCATGGTTTGATAGCCTTCGTCGGATTCACGACCTCGAACGCAGGACCGATGCCGAAGTCGTCTTCGGTCACGATACGGACCAGATCGAAGCCGTCGGCGATGGGTGGTCCTGAACGAGAGGGGGTGGCATGCCCACCCGAATCGGCCAAATCGTGAGCGTGTCGCGTCGTCGTACTGTTAGAAAAATTACTTTTTCACGTCTGCCACGTACCACAGGGTGTCGGTTCCAGCCGCAGTGTCTGGGAGGTCGTTCCAAGTGGCCGCTGTCTGTGATTTCTTCTATCAGTCCGACATATTATCGGGATAAAACTGTTCCACTCGACCGGTGGATGTTGTCGTGTACCAAAACTATATACTACTGGACACACATCAGTCCAAATAGCACGAAAAATGAACTTTAGGAAATCAAGAATGCCCGGAGAAAATAATCTTCATGGCGAGTAAAGAGTCCAATAAAGGTGGTGGATTTTCATCTATAATTCCAAAAATACCACAAAAGGACATTATAATCTTCGTAAGCTCGCTGTCGGCCCTGGTCGTGGCCTGGGCGGTTTCTTCGAACGTGTTCAATCTGACGGAGGCGATCTCGTCGCCGGCGCTGGTGGCAGCGGAGACGTACGCACTGGTCAACAGTGGTGATTGGGTCGTCCACGTGTTCGACACAACCCGTCGCGTCGTCTATGGGTTTCTGTTCACAATCTTCATCGGAACTATTCTGGGCATCGCAATGGGCGTGAGCAAGTTCTGGAGGGTGGTCCTGCAGGACTACATCACTGTTGGACTGGCGTTGCCATCGCTGTTTGCAGCCGTCTTCGCGGCGATGGCATTCGGTTTGAGCGACGTAACGCCCGTGGTGGCGGGAGCCGTCATTTCGTTCCCGTTCGTGACGCAGGGTATCTACGAAGGTGTCAAAGATATTGACAACGATCTGATCGAAATGGCGGATTCGTTCAACGTTTCCCGGCGCCGGGTTATCGTGCGGATCATTGTCAGAGGGGTTATGCCCGAGTGGTTCGCCGGCGCTCGGTACGCCTTCGCGATTTGCTGGAAGATAACGACGCTGGCGGAACTGATCGTCGCAACCTCCGGTGTCGGGTACGTCATCCGACGCAACATGGACGCGTTGGACTTGACCGGTGTGATCGTGTGGACGTTGCTTTTCACCGTATTGGTGATGCTGATAGAGTATGGGATATTCCGACAACTCGAGAAGCGAATGTTCGCCTGGAGACAAGAAACGACAGTGGGCTGGTCATGACTATGAGCACGGACAAATTCACGCGCGGTGACGGAACGCGACGTACGAGCGAAACGGCCGCGATTCACATAGACGATTTGACCAAGGTCTACGACACACCTCGCGGAGAGGAACTCGTCTTCGAGGACCTTTCGGCCTCCATCGAGGCGGGGAGCTTTACGAGTGTGATCGGGCGATCGGGCAGTGGCAAATCAACGCTTTTGAGCATAATGAACGGCACCGTCTCGGCCACATCGGGGAGCATCTACTTCGAACAGGGGGGCGAGCAGGCAGAATCGGCCGAGATCGGTCAGGTATTCCAGGAGCCGCGGCTGCTACCGTGGGAATCGTGCAAAGACAATATCGAACTCGTAAACGAGAACAACGATGCGTATACCGACGAGACGGCCCAGGAGTTACTCGATCTGGTAGGGCTATCGGAACACTACGACAAGTACCCGACCGAACTGTCCGGTGGGCAACAACAGCGAGTTGGCATCGCCAGGGCTCTCAGTATCTCACCGGACATCCTGTTGATGGACGAACCGTTCAGCAATCTCGACGAACTCACGGCAAAGAACATGCGAGACGAAATCATCGAAATATGGCGTGAACTCCAGAAAACCGTGGTGTTTGTGACACACGACATCACCGAAGCGATCCAGTTGTCGGACCGTATCCTGATGATGGGCGGCGGGGAGATTTATTGTGATCTTTCGGTTCCTCTCTCTCGGCCACGTGATGTTACAAGTAACGAGTTCGCGTCCTTCCGCCAAGAGGCCGTAGCGAAGTTCGAGGAGATACAGGAGTAGTATGTTGCTAAAATATATCCGGGGAACTGCTGCCGGCTGGCAGGGATTTTCCATCCCTCGAAACACCTTGGTATACCGTGCGATCGGCGTCGGAGGCGGGGTCGTACTGTGGTATCTGATCGCGTTCACGTTCCCCGAGAACCTGCTGCCCTATCCTCAACAGGTCATTTCCGCCGCGGTCGATCTGTTCCGGACGGATCGGGTCCTCTTCCACGTCGGCGCCACGCTACGCCGAACAGTGCTGGCATTCGGCGGATCGTTCCTGATCGGTGGCGCAGTCGGTGTATTAATGGGGACGAGCAGCATCGGTCGGCGGTTCCTCATCCCGCACGTCCTCATCTGGTTTTCCGTCCCTGCCGTCGCCGCCGCCGCGATGACGACGCTTATGTTCGGGTACGGTGAGCTGGCGATTCTCGCTTCGACTGTCGTTATCACGTTCCCGTACATCGCGGTGAACGTGTGGAAAGGCGTCGAAAGCATCGATTCCGAACTGGTCGAGATGAGTTCCTCCTACGGGGTGTCGACAAAACGAACCCTGCTTCGAGTAATCGTGCGCGATACGGCCCCGAGTTTGTTCAGCGCTTCCCGGTTCGGTCTCGCTATTTCCTGGAAGATTGTCACTGTCGCAGAAATGTTCGCGGCCGACAACGGCGTCGGGCAGAAGATCATCGGCACGTACGAACTGTTCAGATTCGAGCAGACGTGGGCGTGGGCGTTCATATTCATGTTCATCATCCTCTTGCTCGAATACTGTCTGTTCAAGCCGCTCGAACGGCGAGTCTTCGACTATCGCCAGGACGCCGACTTCACCCAGCTCGGCGGTGGCAGGTAGCCACGGTTGGATTCGGTCTGCTTCACACGGAACACCTCTCATAGATCGATCTCGACTTAACATCGATGATACAGTTATGCAGTCAGAAAACATATAGTATATTACAGCAATCGAAAGCAATAATATTTATTATAGTATTTCGGCCCGCCAGTCTGGGGCCACTCGTGGAGAACAAGATCGTCACGCCTGCGTAGACGCCGGCGCTTTTCAGAAATATCCGGACGGGGAAAGCGATGTCATCCACTCTCTCTCGAGCTGTCGGCGGTTGTTCAAAGGATCAAAAGTGGGTCGTCACAACCACGTTCCAGCGATCTTGGCTGTCAAATCGGTTCTAAAGCGTTTACCGCTGGGCTGGGAAGGTGGCGGGGATTGGATTATCCCGTGGTCTGCATCGATCAAAGGGAGTATCTCCACTGTTGGTGCGTGAGCCGCGTATTTTTACGCCGCAGCTCATGGCCCGCGGTCGAATTCTCCGGAGTAGAGGGCTAAACTTTCGCTGGGCGCAGTCGTCTAAGGCGGTGAGCAGTTAAGTACTGATTCGAGGGTTGCGCGACTCCAGTCACGCAAAACATTTTTATCAATATTCTTTATATTTAGTGAAATTAGATAGTTAGGGCCCGCTCGGTTCTGGCTGTTCACGTACGAACTGGTTGTAGGGTCTTTGGAGAGGGTCCGTTCCGAATCCTGGGATCGTGGGCGGCCGGCGACACGCTCGTCGAGGCCGCCGAATCTGTCTCGGCGTCCGGATGCCCAACCTCGCGTCGGCGGCGCTCGCGCGGTCCCAAGAACGGTTCGTTGCCGATTGCGCCGACCAGGAGGGAACACTATTCCTGCTCACTTGGGTACGTGCCGACTACGACGGCGCGATGGTCCGTGCCCTGCGAGACAAGGGCTGGACCTGTACGGGGTTTGCCGAAACAAGCGAAGCCAGCAACTGCGAGGACAAGCCGATCCGAAAGCGCTGGAAGTGGCGCTTTCTCTGTCCCGTCGAACAGGTGAAACAGCAATCCACGCTTACCGACTGGATATGATCCCGCAGAAATCCGTCATCGAGGACATTAACGTGGAACGAGATGCTCCACTACACCATCCGGAACGAGTAGGCTCTCACCCCGGTTAGACTCTAAGACAATCCTACAGTCGGTAGCTGATATCTATTCACCGTGCGGACGAACATGCTCGAGTACATGCACAAGAAAAGCGACGAGAAGATGGAGGCGTTCAACGACCGCATCAAGCGTCACGTCAGGTTCGAGAAAGAGCGTGACGTACCAGGAGTATTCTGGGTGGGGCGGAGGGTACCTTTGATCGACGTTCCGGCATATCTTGTTCAGGGAGATTGTCGATAGATACGGCACGGCGAACATTTTGCTGTCGAGCACGTCGGGGCAGTAGGCCCCAAGAAGTTGGTTCGTGACTGCGTGGTGTCTCGTTATTATGAACAGCACATTTGGAACGGCGGCGGACGGATGTACAGTACACGTTCCGCTGGATGAGCCTCTGGGAGGACAAAAGGCATAGGTGTGATAGCTATAATTACTTCGCCCTCCAGCGCGTTACCAACATGTTCGGCTACTGCGGTACCGAGTACGACGAAGACGCCGGTGTCATGAAGTATCAACTCGCCTCTGAGGACCCGCTCCAGGACGGAGAGAAGACCTTCTACGGCCGCGTCATCCACAAGGCCATCCAATAGTTCGTCAACAAGGTCAAGTCCGTCGCCCTCGGGCTGGGACCGGCGAAACGCATCAAACTCCTGCTGGGCCCGATCGGCTCCAGGAAGTCCGATTTCAACCGGCAGGTCCGACGCTACTGCGAACATTACACCCACACTGACGAAGGGCAGATGTACACGTTCCGGTGACTCATCCCTGTTAAGATACACCTTGCCACTTACCTGGTAGAGACAGCGGTATTCGAGATTGCGGGACAGAGCCTCTAAGTCGCACAAATCCGTAACTGAAAAGCTTGAGATTGCTCATTGCTTATAAAATCAGAATGTCTCGCAAGATGGCTCTACCGCTGTCCTGCGATTTATTTCGGGAGTGTATGCAGTCGGAGGAAGTCTTATGTGACTAACTGCCGTGCTAAATGGTGCCGTGAGCAATGAAGACCTCATCGGACTGCTCATTTCGACACTTGCGTTCGCGGCCACTACCTTTGGGATAGGTGTTGCCGTTGGGGTCGCGATAGCGTAGTGGTTGATCCGAGCAGTCCTACACGGCTTTTACTGCTCCAGGCCTTGAATAGTTATTGCCAGCGGCATCAAGGTGAGAACATCCAACTCACTGTACGTTAGCAGGCAAGTGGAGAGTGCCCACGGATTGTGACTGGCTCCCGCCGGTTTCGATGTAGCACGATCTCGTCCGCGGTTGGGTCAACGATACACAGGCAGTCTGTAAACAGAAATCCAGAAACATATTTATATGAATCAGCTCTATAATTTACAGAGATGCTGACAAAGGCCAGCCTCGCATTGCTAGACGCGCTTAGCGCTGGACGTGAGGCGGCGCCAGACGAACTCGCGACCGAAACTGGGTATTCGCAGGATCATATCTACGATGTCCTCGATGGGTTAATCGAGGACGGCTTGCTCAGCGAAGCCCGTGGTTCGAAGAACCGGCGTCTCGTCCGAGTGACTGACCATCCAGTCGTCGAGTCGTATCGAAACCTCCGTTCGAATCTCGGGCACGTCGACTGGACTGAGATACTCTCACCAGCGACGCTACGGGTGTGCTGGTACCTCGACGAACCACGTCGAGTGACCGAGATCGCAGATCGACTCGACATCACCAGACAGGGCGTCCACAACGCGTTGTCACCGCTCAAGCACCGGGCAATGCTGTCACCGTCTGGGCCCGAATACGCGTTGACCGATGACCTCTCGCCACTGCTGACGTTCGCACGAGAAGCCGTGACCCACGAACATCGCTCGCGAGTTCGAGAACTCGCTCCGAGTGCGACTGTCGAGTGGTGCGACCCGAAGCGAGCACTCGTTCGCGTCCAGACGTCCGAGGATACGACCGCACTAGAGTCGGCCGCTGAGTGGCGGGTGACTGGACTCGCACGATTCCAGGAGTACGGCTTGCAGTTCTTCCTCGCCGGTGAACCCGCGTTCTGGTACGCCCCGGATGAAGACCTCACGCCCTCGGAGGTCGTGTGCCACACCCTCGTCCTCGATAGCGGTTCGCGACGCGTCAGTTATTCGATGCTATTGATCGAGAAACTGGATATCGACCAGGAAACCCTCATAGAAACGGCAACGTGGTACGATCTGGAGACAGCGGTGGCCGCGATGTACCGACCCCTTCACGGAGACTTCGAGGTCTCCGAGGACCTCCCGATCTTCCTCCCGAGCGAATCAGAATTTAGCGCTCTCAAAGAGCAGTACGGTGTCTCATGACGGTGTTCAAAGGTGGCGATGCGATCAGAGCGTTCCTCGAAGAGTTCGACAGCTGGCTCTCGGAACCCGTAGACGTGTATCTCCTCGGCGGCTCGGCGATGACAGTGCGAGGGCTGAAAGATCAGACCGAGGATATCGACCTTGCACTGGGTGTCGTTTCCGAGTTCGAGCACGTCTACCAGGCGCTCCAGGCCCAAGGGTTCGCGGTGGTTGACGAGCCGACGGAGTCGTTCGAGGGTGTCGGGAAAACAGTTGAACTCCATCACGAAGACCGCGGATTTCAGATCGACCTCTTCGAGCGGCAAGTCGTCGGAAAGGTGTGGATCACCGATCGAATGCATGACCGGGCCGAGGAATTCTGGACCGGCGACCACGCGACGGCGTTCATCCTCTCGGACGAGGATATGTTCCTGTTGAAAGCGGTCTCTGGTGGTGACCTGGCGAGTGGCCGCCGGCGCGACATCGATGACATGCGGAAGTACGCCCAGCGTGGCCTCGACTACGAGTCGATCCTGACCGAAATCGATGAACAGCGTCCGTTCAACACAGGGTCGACTGAAGCACGACACATCCGCGACCGTTCCCATCCGCTGTTTACTATCGAGATGGCAGTCGATTCGCTGTCAGGCCTTCCAAATTCGTTCACATCTCGTGTCGCAGAGTTCGCGACAGAGTTCGAGGTCGAGTATACCGTCTTGGGTGCGGTCGATGATGGACTAACCGATGTCGAGAAAATTCGAGACCGCGTCCTCTCGAACGTGAGAGCGCTTTCTGACGACCAGCCGGACGCTGTTGACGATGCGATCGCTCGGTTAATCGCAAAACAGATTCTAAAGCGCGAGGAGACTGCAGTCCGCCTTCAGTGAGTTTTTGTCCTCCGGCCGGGTGAGAGTATGTCTTCTCAGATCGAAGCACCCAGCGGCCAGCAGCGTGCGTTCGAACAGTTCATGGCCACCGGTTCCCGGCCCGACAGCCACCAGATCCACAGCTCGGTCGTCGAAAAGATTGGTGACGAGAGTTCGCTGCAGACGGTCCGCGACCACGTCCTCAAGACGCTCTGCCAGCAAGTCCCCGGCCTCGGCGTGGCCGACGTTCACGACCTCCGGGTGAGTCTCGACATCGACGTTGACGCGGATGCGTCCGTCGACGCGCAGGTCTCGTCGATCCTCCAGGCGGCCGCCGCGACGCTCGCCGAGTGGGATCACATCTGAGGAGATTCCAATGTCAGGGAACTTCACGCTCGGAGATTTCGGCGTCGGCGGCCGCCGCTCTCGCGCTGGGGACGTTCGGATCGATGTCGAACAACGGGCCACCGAGACCGCCGCCGGCCAGTGGGAATACCTCGCCCACACAGAGAACCGGATCGCGTGGCACATCCCCGGCGAGACGTCGACGCTAACGCTGCATAGAGGCGACACGGGGACGACACTGAAACGAGGGACACGGATCGTCGGGACCGAAGACACGCTCGTCGACGGACTGGAGTTGGCTGCCGCGTACATGCGCGCCCACCCAGAGGGAGGCTCCCGATGGTCCTGATCGAACGCAACGACTGGCCTGCGACCGAACGCCGGCGGGTCGACGAGGCGCTCCGCCGAGCCCACTGGTGGCAGTCCATCGAACCGCACAAATGCGCGTTCTGGCCCGTGTTCGACGGAACACTTCTCGCGCACTACCCAGAGTGTCGGTTCAAGCGGAACGAGCAGGTTTCTCTCGCCGATTTTGGTGAGCTATGACCGATCCCGACAAAGCACTCCGTGAGCAGTTGCCGCCGTCCAAACTCCTCGACACATCCAATTTCGACTTGATCAAGGCTGGTATCGCCTGTATGCGGCGCGAGGAAACTGTCCGCGAATATATCGGATACGAGAACGCCCACCAGCAACGAGTAGCGATTATTGAATCGCTCGCGCTCCGGCTTGACGGTCTGGAGGAGTAGCTCGTCAACGGCCAACGAGAGCAATCTGAACAAAAAGTTTGTTCTCCCGAGTCGAGTGAGGGTCGTGTCCGAGAGCGCGGCCCGTTCGTACCTATGTCCGTTGACGAATCCACATCCGCAAGTCCAGAGACCGACCAGCAGCCGACTCACCAGTGCGCCATCTGCGAAACATCGCTCGAGCAGAGTTCCCAACACCTCGCGGACAACCGAGAGACGCTCGTTTACTCGTGTCCCGACTGCCGGATCGGGGCAAAGGCCGTCGTCCAACAGTCCGGCGCGTCCAGTGAACGGTGTCAGCGCCGCTTCGACAGCGCCCAGGCCGATGCCGTGACCAATCCGTCGGTTTACACTCTGGCCGCCTTCGCGACCGACGAGTTTCCCGACGGCCAGTACCACGTTACCCGAATTGGCGAGCATACCTTCGAAATTAGCCTCCCCGAGTCAGCAACCCAGTGGGACATTCTCCGACTCGTGGATCGCCTCTCCGTGGGGTCACTATCGGCTGTCGCCGAGAACCGGTGTATCGTCGTTCGTGATACGCGCTGGCCTGATACCTCAACAGAGCCTGTCCCTGACGGCGGTATCATCCAGGCCCGAATTGCAGACGGAACCGTCCCTGATCCCGCCGACGACCCCTTTGCCGTCGCCGACGACGACAAGCCCCGTACCAAGCGCGCTAAGCGCGAGGAGATGGACGTTTCGTTTCACCAGAAACCTGGTGTGTACGAGGTCCATTCGGCCTCCGGGAGTTACTACGAGGTCGACGTCATCGCGGAGACGTGTACCTGCCCTGACTTCAAGCAGACCTGCAGCGATCCAGACACACCCATCGACAAGTGCAAGCACCTCCGTCGCGTCGCACTTGAGATTGAGGCCGGCACCGTGCCACGGCCGGACGGGAAACTCCCCGACAAGTAGCGCCTCGCGAGGCGACTGAACAAGAGAGAAGAGCGCGTTCTCGTGTGTTTGTTTCCCCCGAGAGGGTGCGGGAGTCGTCCTCCCGAGAGCGTACATGTCTGTCGAAAATTCCAACAGTCCCGACGAGCACGTACAGCTTCAGTTTGACCAGCACGGCGCCCCGATCTCCCCCACAGTCGGCGAGCCTGATCGGACCGCTTCCTGGTCGGACCTCGGATGCGACATTCCGAATACCTTCTCCAACACTCGGCAGGTATCCCTCGCTGAATGCATCCTTGTCGAACTCGAGCACGAACCCGTCGCCGTCCAGTTGGCATTCCGTGACGAGTGGACGCTGTTCTTCCACTCGGAGTTCATCAGTGGGGAGCGCAGTGAGGAGTTCGTCCGTTACCGGCTAACCTCGGCGGCGGGCCAGCAGATTGTCGCGATTCCACGAGCGGACGTTCGCAACCAGTTGCTCACCTACCTAAGCCGCTCGGAACCTGCTGGGCAGGGATCGCTGACTGTCCGTCCACTTTCGACGCTATAGGACTCTGTTAAATGTAGAGTCGTGTAGTCAGGACCTCACGGCCGGAATTGGCATCTATGTGATGGCTTTCTCATCTCGTGCGAGATCCAGAGTTTGAGTTCAGTGTGAGCCCGAGGCCAACCGTCACGGCGTAGTGAACCCGGTTACCACGGGCGAGTGGAACACGTCGTCGGACGAGTTACTCGCCGCCACCTTCGCTGCCACCTCCTTCGGTCGTGTTAGTAGGAATCGTACTTTCAGGGTCAAAGATGCCTTTGAGTCCGGTGAGCAGGAGGAGAACGCCCATGAAGATCGAAATGGGGCCATCGGGTATGGTTCCCGTATACGGTATCATTGGAATGTCTCTTATAAACACAGTCCAGAGCATAACACCGCCCAACACTGCCAGACCGACCGAGATGATACGTTGGGTCCGTGTACTCCGATAGTTTGCCATACCAGAACATCACTCCAACTGTCATATATATTCTGGGACGTGGACCTACTTGCACCTCCGTTGTTCCGCCAGTCCCCGACTGCTGCATTCGCGCCCTCTATTCAGCAGGCTGGTTCTGTCAGGTAGCAATTCGATATTTCCCCACGTACTGCGCCAACATTCCAACGAACCTACCAAGCAACGGTTGATAGAGAATTGAGCGCTCGCTCTCGGCCAATTTATCTCGCTCTCCGGGTGCGAGCATGCCGTCGCCACAAATCGATACAGATCCGATTGTCTCGATTCTCAACCAGATCCAGCAGCGCGGGCACAGCGCCTACACTATTTTTGAGGACTGGGTCGAACTCATGCTGTTGGGCCTCCAGCGTCGGGACGATCCATACCTGGAGATCGTCGACGACTACAGCGAGCCCCGAGACATGGACCACTCGGAGGGAGAACGTACGGTTGACCTCTTCGCCAACGCCTTTGGCCAGCTCCAGAAGCAGATGTCCGAAACCAACGCCGACGTGCTAGGCGCCGTCTACGAAGCGTTCGGTATGAGCAGCGACAATTTCGGCCAGCACTTCACGCCCCACAATGTCTGTGAGACAATGATCGAGATCACTCACACCGTCGACGAGCAGCCCCGCAATGAAGGCGAACAGCAGGTCGTTATTGACCCGGCCTGTGGGAGCGGGCGGATGCTCCTTTGTGCAGGCCACCGGATTCCCGAAGCCGTGTTCGTCGGCCAGGACAAAGACCCGCTCTGCACGAAAATGACCGCACTGAACCTCTGTTTCTTCAATCTTGATGGCTACGCGATTCTCGGCGACTCGCTCACACTCGAGTATTGCCGCGTCTGGCAGACGAACTACTCCCCACTAGGCGGCGCCGTTCGCGAACTCGACGACGAACAGGTTCAGACGTTGCGCAAAAATCTCGCTCCGGAGGCCGACACCAATACGTCCGAGGATGATGTCGGAGTCGCAGACTCCGTTGGAACGCCATCGATCCCCGACGATACCGCGACCGAACAGCAGTCGCTGACAGTATTCCAGACTGAAGATATCTAACAACGTTATCAGCAATCGAGCGCACCCCTCGTTTATAGTGTAAATATTCGAATTTCAGCTGTGATTCGCGGTCTTACGGCGGGTTACAGATTAATACCGGGGCACCACCGCCCCAGTTTATATACCCCATTTGACTGGAGGCTTCCAAAAAATGAGCTCCGAAGCATCCGACGCTTCGACCGATGCGACAGCACAACAGTCTGAGTCATCAGCGAGAGGCCCGTCGCTGACCGTCGTCGGGACCGGGCCGGCGACGTTCACCCGGCAGGTGAGCGACGAGGCGAGCATCCTCGCCGAACACGACACCGTCGAACTCACGATCGAACGGGAGGTGTACTCGGCTGCCGAGTTCGAGACAATCGTCGATCCTACTTTCGAGGGGACCGGCCCGACCGTCTGCAAGCCCCTAGTCGTCGATGGGTTGATCGACGAGCACGCGATGGAGGGCTACCAGCGCAGCGAGATCAAAGACGACTGGACGCTGAAGGTCACCGGAACGGTCGCTGACTGGAAACAGCTGATTCTTGATCTCGTTCCCGATCTTCACCGGCGCAGCAGTGACGAAGGCGCGGCAGTCAGGCGACTCTGGGATCTCGCTGCTGATGGTGTGACCAACGACGGCGCTGTCCTCGCAGCACTGGATCTCATCGACCAACACGACATCGAGACTCGTCGTGAAAAACTGACCGATCTCTTGACCGACGGTGGTGACGCTGAGTGATCGATCCGGTCTCACTATTCGTTCTCAGTCCCGACATGGTCGGGACGATCCCGGACGGGGACTCCGAAGCAAGGCGCGTCACCGTCCACGAATTCGGCCGTGCGGATGCCCAAACAGTCCGGGTTCGGACCAACGCGGGGCACCGTGTCTATCCGGCGGCCTAATATCGAACATATCGTCGACTTCCAAATCAGGGAGTGCCGGCCTCAATAGGTTGGGTCCTTCATCAATTAACAGGGCGTCGTGACATCCTCCGCGCCGTGAACGGCGCGGCTTCCCACGCATGGGGAATACCAGCTAAGTGCGGCTATCGCTGGCAGAGGGTTCCGACCCGTGGAAGGCCGAGAGAGTCATTTGCGAGTGTTTCTCGCTCGTCTCACGGTGGGTCGTGGTGCTGTCACAGGCACTCCCATCCCGAGGCGAGTCATTGCCTGCCGGTTTCAGCGGCACGCTCTCTCCCCACGGGTCAGCCCGTTGTGCAACGTTGATTGCGCCGTTTATGTCGCCCTGAAACGCCGTGATGTGGCACTCGTCGTTGGTACACCGGAACGTGGCTTGTGCGGCTCTGTTCCCGATGTGGCCGCACTCGTGGCACGTCTGGCTGGTGTACTCCGGTCGGACGTACTTGACCGAGATACCGGCCTCTTGCGCTTTGTCCTCGATGCGGTTCTGTAACCGGGCGAACGCCCACGCATGGAGTCGCCGGTTCATGTACGCGCCGTAGTCCAATTCTTCACGGATGTACGTCAGATTCTCCATCACCAGCACCGGCTTCTCGAATTGTCGGGCGTACTCGACGGCCTGCCGAGATGCCTTCTCAACAATATCGCTCAGCGCGTTCTGATAATGGTTGAATCGCTCGTCAATCCGCCACTCGGCGGCGTCACGCTCTTGAAGTCGTTTCAGAGTGGTGTGCATCTCTTTGCGGAGATGCTTCGCACGGCTCCCGTCACACACGAACGGGCCAGTTGGTGAACCGTCCTTGAGGGCACAGCCCGTTATCAGGGCGGTTTCACCAATATCCAGACCGATGTGCGTCACGTCGTCGCCGTCTGTCGCGTAGTCGGGTTCTTCGACCGGAAACTCGACAGTGACGTGTAGCGTCCACGATGTACGATTCCGTTGCAGGCGGAGTTGGCCTGCCGAAGCGTCCTCGCCTACGAGGGCGTGCCACAGACCCTCTTGTTCGGGGTTGATGCGAAGCGGTATCCAGAAATTCGTTCCGCGACCGGGTTGGGGTGCCCACCACGTAAACTCGTAGTCTCGTGCCGGAGAGTGGTCAAACTCGGCGGCTTGGTTAGTGAGCCGAACCGGATGGTCGTCGTCTAATTCTTGTGCGTTGTAGGTGTCGTGCAGTTGTGGGACGTAGTTGCACAGGGCCGCTTTCGCCTGATACGGTAAGTCGTAGGGCGTCACCACGTCGCTGGTTGCACTCATCATGTCACACCCGGCGTCGAACGCTTCGTGTAGCCCCTCACGGTAGGCTTCGAGCAGGTTACACAGTTTCCGCTCCTTGTGTGCTGTCGGCGGCGCGAGGGTCGCTTCAAGCGTCTTAATCGTCGTTTCCATCCGTCTCTAACCCTTGTTCAATTAGCTCGCGGTAGGCACGCGGATGGCGGATGCCATTCTCACGAGCGTACTCTTTGACCCGCTCGTGCAACTCGCTACCGCGCTCCATATCTATCTCTGTTCGCACAAGAATTTGTACGTTTCTGTCTTACTAAATACTTACGTTGGGTCTTCAGTCAGGCAACAGTCACGGAGATTGTAGCACGGAGCTTACGCGATTCACTCCCGTCCCCAGAACTCTTCGCGTTCTGGTGTGCGAATGAGACGCTTCGCGTCTCGTCAACGCCGTGAACGGTGGGATTCTCTCGCTGTGTCAAGATAGAACAGGTCTGAAAAAGGCGCAAAACCCGTTCTCATTCCGGCGCGACAACGTCTTCGCACACCGGACACTCGGCCCAGACACCGTCAGTACCGTCGTCTTTTTCGTACTCTACCAGTAGCCACGCTTGGGGGATAGACTCACCACAGTCCGGACACCGACCGAGAGACGATTCATCGGTGCTCATGGAAAGGGGGTGGAAGGAGCGTGTGACAGTCTTCCTTCCGTACGTACCTGTGAAGTCCTCGTTGGTAAGTTTTCGGCGGCATTGCCGGTGATGAACACAGGATTTCCGCTGGAACAAGTCTCCGCCACAATTAATCCGTTGTCACCTGTAGTTCAAAGGACGATGGGGGTCCGCACAGTCCTCACTCGATTACTCCCCGGAGGCGGGTCGAACGTAGTCGTCGAGTGTCGCAACTGCGGAACGAGCGTCTCGCCGGGGACCGAAGAGTGTCCAGACTGTGGGGACACCGAGTTCTCTCGGTACGAGATCCCAGAATAGATCGCAGAGTTACACGGACTCTGCGTCACCATGATGACGACTTCGTCGGTAGCCTCACAGTGGCTAATCTCAGCCAGTCTCCGCCTCGACCCAGGAACACGATTCTCCGTAGCCGAGATGGCTTAGCCGGTCAGTGAGGGCCATACACTGAGCGGCTCGAGGAAGAGAATTTAGGTATTAGAACCGTTCTATTTCAGCCTACAACTGAATCTACCGATTACGGCTAATCGATTTGTCTCCTTCTCACAGAAGTAGAATGTATTCTGACAACTATCAAGAACTAAGAGCAATGTCGTCGTACGCCTTCTTAGACGCGATGTCTGACAAGAATCCTCTCTACGACGAAGACAATCCTCGCGGAACGGTCTACTCTGAGTCTACTGAAGATCCATATGGAGAGCCGGACGAACACGATCCGGCCAGCGGCCACTACCCCGATCGGAAAGACCAGCGTGAGCAGCATGGCCCACACACCTGCCGGGACTGTGACACGGAGATCCCGACGGTCTGGGATCGCTGTGAACTCTGTGCCCGTGAGGCTGCCGACACAACGAATCGGCCGTGGCTCCAGGACGAGAACTCCGAAACGAATGCTGACCAGGAAACCCCCGACTGGACGTTCGGTCGAGTGGTGTTCGCGGTCGTCCCGTCCTCGACGCGATACAAGGCACTCGCTCTCGGTGTCTCGGCTTTCAGACTCGCCGACAGCGAGGCACTAATCGGTGGTCAAGAGTATCCCGATGCGGATGTGAAGCCGGTGGCCGACTTCGAGAGTCCGCCGGCGACACACCTCACAGCTGGCTGGGGCCACATCGTCGACGTCGCGCCCCTTGTCAGCGACGACGGCGGACGGCTCTTCAAGGCGGCTGTCGAGCGGACGGTCCAGGCGTCGGGAGCGGACACCCACCTATATCTGACCGAGGGTGACCCGCTCGTGACCCGGGACGACGTCGAGGCATTCCGAGCGCAGATCACAGACGGTGACGACCAATACTGGATCTTGCCCGGAATCGTACGCCGGTACAAGTCAGTCTCCGGTCGAGCAATCCCTGAGTCCGATCCAGAGATCCTCCAGTGTCGGCAGTGTGAGGAAGATACAGATCATCAGTACACCGGGAAGTCAACGTTGGAGAGAGAGCGCGGACGACCGGTGTGGGTCTGTGCGGAGTGCGACACGCCTCGGTTTGGACACGAACCCGGCAACAGCAAACCAGACGAGGTGGTCGTAGACTTCGTTGACGGCTGGCAGGACGGTCGATCCGAACTTCACGAGCGGGTGATGCGTTCCTACTATGACGATCATCGAAGATATCCTTGGGAGAAGTAAAAGGGACACTCCGGAGATCAGATGCTAGCTGGGTTCAAGCACCCCACCGTGTCCGCAGTTCTTTGATCATATTCCTCCAGCAACCGTCGAAAACTGCGGACACGGTGGGGTGTTGGTTCCGCTCTAATACGGCCCAAATTCAAACTTGCAAATAGAGGCTGTCTTAGAACTACTGCGAAAAAATACGGGACATCTCAAGAGCTCCCTTATATAACACCCCACCGTGTCCGCAGTTCTACGTGGGCCTCAAGCCCGGAGTGGCCAAGAACAGCGGACATGGTGGGGTGTTGATTAGCAGATGTTTTGCTGCTAATAGCCGGCAACGAACTCTGAAAGGCAGATAAATAAGAAACAGGCCAATGCTGGGAGCTGAATAGCACTACTGAGGATCGTTAGGAGAGATTGCGTAGAAGGAAGCAATATAGCGACCAACGAGGAGTCACAGAGGGCAAACAGAGAATGAAGGCAATAAAATACAGGAGATGACACACCCACCCCATCATGTCCGCTGTTCTGCGTAACAGATGGTGAAGGGGAAGAGAAACAGCCGTTGAGGAACGAATCTTCGATTGTTCCTCGTGACTATGAGGAGTCGTTCGGAAACTACTCAGCCTCCTATTATAAATCTATTCTAGTCAAAATAAACATTAGATGATAGCTGTGGAGGGGTCACCACACCGATTCACAATTACTGCGGACATAGTGGGGTGGGGGAGTCCACTGGATAGGTTTATAACATCAGAACAGCGGAAACGGCGGACACTGCGGACAGGGTGGTTTTATAACCCTCCCCTCCTATGTTTCCCGCAAATGGGCATGTTTGAACGGGATACTGAAATCTACCGAAACCGTGATGCCCTTCGTGAGGATTATCAGCCGGACGAACTCGTTGGTCGCGACGAGGAACTTGAGCGATACAAGACTGCTCTTCAGCCGGTGATCAACGGTGAACAACCGAATAATATCTTCCTCTACGGCAAGACTGGAGTCGGGAAGACAGCCGGGACTCGGTTCCTTCTAGACCATCTCATCGAAGACGCAGCACAGTACGAAGACATCGACCTTACTGTGAAGATGCTCAACTGCGACGGACTCTCTAGCAGCTATCAAATTGCGACGCGTCTCGTCAACAAGTTCCGTGCTGACTCGAACCAGATCTCCACGACTGGGTATCCACGGGCAACCGTCTACGACATGCTCTGGTCGGAACTTGACGACTGTGGTGGGACTGTCATCATCGTCCTTGACGAGGTTGACCACATCGAAGATGACAGCATACTATACCAGCTTCCGCGAGCGCGAGCGAACGGCAACCTATCAGAGGCAAAAATCGGTATTGTCGGGATCTCGAACGACTTTTCGTTTCGAGATAATCTCTCTCCGAAGGTCAAGAGTTCGCTTTGTGAGGAGGAACTACAGTTCCCGGCCTACGATGCAAACGAACTCATACAGATCCTTTCACAACGAGCAGAAGTGGCCTTCCACGAGGGTGTGGTTGACGACGGTGTCATTGAACTGTGTGCCGCATACGGTGCGAGAGACGCCGGCGACGCACGGCAATCTCTCGACCTGTTGATGAAGACCGGCGACTTGGCCCGTGACAACGATACGGATACAATCACCGAAGATCTCGTTCGCGACGCCCGCGAAGAACTTGAGCGTGGACGGATTCGCGAGGGGATTTCTGGACTGACCCAACACGGGCATCTCGTCTTGTATGCACTCTTGACGCTCGAACAGCAGGGAGAGACACCGGTGCGCTCTCGGGATATCCGACCTCGGTACACGAGCTTTGCCGAACAAGTCGGCGTTGATCCGCTGGTTCCCCGTCGGATGCGGGATCATCTCGGAGAACTCTCGATGCTGGGAATTATTTCCGCGGTCGAACGCAACGAGGGTCGCCGCGGAGGGACGTACCGCGAGTACTCTACCGACATGGATGTCGAGATGATTCTGAATGCGCTCGAAGAGACGGTTGAACAGGTTGGAATCCACGAATCCGTATCCGAGATGGTCGATCAGGAGACGACCCTCTCGGAATACACCTGAGGTGTTCTGCTCTCCATTCTTTCCTATTAAACCAGTAGAACAGCGGACAGGGTGGGGTCGGGTTCGGGACTTTTGATTATGATCACAGGGCTTCTCTGTTCGATTTCAGACCACCATACAACGGAGGAAGAACAGCGGACATGGTGGAGTCCCTGGTTTGCTCTCAAACTCAGCAATATATTCACATAGTCCATTCATATTTTAACCAACACTCGGATGCTTGCAGGAATGTTGGTTAATCTTGCATGAACGCTGCTAAGGGTGGTACCGTCGTCTCCGCGAGTTGTCGTCGAGGGTCGTGATCTGCTCCCGAGACGCGAGCGTAGATACCGATGACAGGTATACTTCTTGCGGCGACGTCCACTCTTATAGAATATGTCCTGTTCTTGTGGGAGCGCAGAAAGCACTACCTTTCTGCGAAAGCCGGGACAACGAAGCGATCAGATTCTGGTCGATATCCTCTTCTAAGTCAGGTCGAAATGAGTAGATGAAGCGATCAATGTGTCACATCTCCTGATGGTGGTTTTTAACAAGGTTGATACTAAAACGAGTGTCAAATGAGTGCCGGCAATGACCTGCTCCGAAATGAGTTGGCGCGAAAATTCGAACCGCCTATCGACGTGTTGCTCGATCCGTCGCTTCTCGTCGCCAGTCGTTCTATCGACCGGTTGACTGACTCTAATGTCTTCTCTTCGCAGACTCAGGCCACACTGGGGGGCACGCCGACTCAACCTCGGCTTGGCGAGCTCTACGTGCCTGCAGCGTTCTACAGTTTGCTCACGGACGAAACGGAGTCGACCGTCCAGAAGTCGAACTTGTGGGACTTCTATCGTGGACAGGCTGAACCAGCTTTTCCTGAGGATGTCGCTGAACTACTTGATCAGAACGGCGTGGAGGGCTTCTCTGGTAAAGCACACGCCGACTTGCAATGGGGGAACGCGACCAACGACCCTGACCGACGTGAGAGACTGTTGATGGCCCTCCAAGAGGAGCTCTCGTTTCTCACGAATGGTGGCGTTCTTCTTTCGAGGTCGCCGGTGGCCCTCACCGCTCTACGAGATGCTGGTCTACCAACTGTCGATGTGGGTAAGACAGAATTGACCCCCGAACTGCGAGAGACGTTGACTGGTATTGGCTACAGAAACCCGGCTGACGTCTGTTCGTTCGCCGTTTCCTCAGCTCAATCGACGGTTGACGCACTCACGGGAAGCATACTCAGAACCAATCCAGATACCATTCTGTACCAGCTAGGCGACTGACACTCTCAGTCCCCACAACACGCGTCACCGATAGCGTGACTCCTTTCTAGAGCAAACGGGTTCTCCCACGTCAGTTGCCGCCCACAGCGATCACAACTCGGTTCTTCCATCACCCCCGCTCCAATGGCATACGAGTACGATTTCTCGACAGTCGCATCACCCGTGGTGAGTTCGAGGACGAGATCTCCTCGCTCGTAGGAAACCGACGTTGCTGCTACCGGTCGCATTCGGACGGTCAGGTCATGTCTTTCCCGAACTTCTCGCCGTTTCTCTGGAAAGTTCTTCTCTATCTGTTCCGTGAGGCCATCGAGTTCGGCTCGTCGGTCATCGAGTTCCGACTGGAGTTCCTTTCGCTTCCGGAGGGCTTCGACACGTTCCGCCTGTTCCGTGGCGGCGTCGATTGCTCTGGTCTCGTCTTCGATTCGGTCGCTTAGGCGACTGATCTCTTCATCTATCTCTTCTCGTCGCTGTTGTACGAACTGCCGATACTCGTCTAGCTCCACCTCTGCAGCACGGGTCGCACGTTCCCGTGTGTCTCGAACCATCGGTGCAATCTCTCGTTCCAGAACTTCGTTGGCAGTCTCGATCGCGTCACCCAACGTCTGCTCATCGAATTGCCTCCCCTCAGAGGGGTCTCGCTGGTCGTCTTCAGCCAGATCCAAGTACGTCTCCGCGAGTCGAGGGCGCTCCTCGTGATCGTTGAGGTCGACCGCTACTGCGTGCAGTTCCTCCGTCTGGTACTCGCTGACTGTTTCGATGCCGACGTGGAAGAGCGCACAGAGCGCACGCCTATCGTAGTACGGAGTGAACGATCGATCCACGACTTCGACTGTTCCGCCAGTGATCCACGGGGGCAATCGCAACTCGAACTGGTCTTGTGTCAGTGAGAGCGACCCGAGGGGTGTTCTGTCAGCCGATTCGTCGAGCATTCGCTCTACGAATGGCGCTTCCGGTGAAATGGCGATAACTCCCTCGTCGACCTCGTCCGGATCGCTTACAATCTCCAGTACGTCGCCATCCAATTCCAGAGAGGTGTCAGCGTCGGCGGGAAGCGTGACTGTCCACCGACGTCCCTGCTTTTCGATTTCGGCCCCCAGTGACCGTAAGTACGCCTCAGTAAAACGCTCAACTGCCCGCTCGGTGACTGGGAGGGCTGCGTCAGTCATCGCTGTCCCCCAAGTCAAATCCCTCGAAGACGCCCTTGTTGAAGTCCTCGAGCTTGTCGGCGAGGTCGCGCTGTTCCTGCAGGTCGATCGCCATTGCGTCGAAGTCGTTCTCCAGTTCAACCTCCGAATCTGCCGAGACCAGCCGTTCGAACACTTCGTCCTCGAAGTTGCGTCCCGTCTCTTCCAGTCGAGTCAGAATCTCGCTCAGCTCGCCGACCGACTGTTGGAACAGGTCGATCTTGTGGTAGAGTCGCTCAAGAACGTACTCCTCGATGGTATCCTCCAGCGCGATATTGAACACGTAGACCTCACGTTCCTGCCCAATGCGATGGATACGACCGATGCGTTGCTCGACCTTCATCGGATTCCAGGGCAGATCGTAGTTGACCATCACGTTGCAGAATTGGAGGTTTCGACCCTCGTTCATGGCGTCTGTCGAGACGAGAACCCCGCCCTCCTCCTCGAACCGCTCGACGATTTCCTCCTTCTCGTCGCTGCTGTGCCCGCCGTGGAAGGGATGAGTTGTGTAGCCCTGATCAGCGAACGTCTCAATCAGCTTCTGTTGGGTCGCCCGGAACTGGGTGAACACGATCACTCGTCCTTTGTCCACGCGTTCCCGTGCCTCACTGGTAATACGCTCGACGCTCTCCAACTTCGTCGGTGTCTCAACCGCGTCGACACAGTTGAGAATTCGATTGAGCTGGTCGGCGTGGGCGACGACCTTCCCGTCTTCGACGTCGAGTTGCCGCTCCACGGTCTGTTTGAGTGCTTCGGGGCTACTGACGACCTCCTTCTGAAGGGTCATCAGAACGAGCTTCTGGCCTTGATCTTCGCCGTAGGCCGTGCGAACGTAGTCAGTCACGGACTGGTAGAGGTCTTTTTCTGCCGGCGAGGGTTCGAAGGTACGCGTCGTCACATTGCGAGGTGTGAAGTCGATGTCCGTCTCGTCACGGCGGTTGCGGATCATCACCTTCCGGAGACGGTTTTGGAGTTCGTTACGGTTGACCAGCGTCTCCTGTGACTTGTTGACGAAGTAGTTGTGGAACGCCTCACGTGTCCCGAACAGTCCTGGTCGAAGCAGCGAGATGATGTTGTAGAGGTCGGTGACATCGTTCTGGATAGGTGTTGCGGTGAGGAAGAACGCGTAGTCGTAGGAGAGTTTCTCTAAGAGTTCGTAGCGGTCGGTATCTTCGTTCTTCACGTAATGAGCTTCGTCCAGCACGAGGACGTCCCAGTCGCGGGCGAGGACGGTCGAGCGGTGGCGGTCGCTCTTGGCGGTGTCGATGCTGGCGATGACGTGGTCGTGGGCGTCGAAGCCATCGAAGTCTTCGTCGTAGTTGCAGGTGAAGTCGAGGCCGAACTTCTCCAACATCTCGCCCTGCCACTGTTGGGCGAGTTGTGCCGGCGTAAGAATCAGCACCGCGTCGTCAGTGCCGCGGTAGTGCATTTCCTTGAGAATCATTCCAACTTCAATGGTCTTCCCGAGACCGACCTCGTCGGCGAGGAGTGCCTTGCCGTCCATCTCGAAGAGAGCGCGGTGGGCGGCGTCAACCTGGTGTTCGAGAAGCTTGACGTTCTCCTCGTCGAGGTGCGAGAGCGAACGGAGTTCGGAGTCTGGCTGGCCAGCTTGGAGTCGATTCGCCTGAACGGAAAGGAGATGTTCAACAAGGGAAGAGGACTCTCCAGCGTCAGCCAGTAACGTATCCTCGTCCTCGTGGCGGAACTCGACCTCCACGAGATTTTCTCTCGACATCTGCTTCCATCATTTCATCGGAGGTGTTTCTGTGTTTCCCCTGGCCGAAGCCCGTCCATTGCAGCGGGTTGAACGAGTAGACTCGTTCTCGTTACTGCCAAATTATATTATCAGTGGGTCAGTTGTTTGACTTCATGACTGGGGACAGCACTCCTGAGGACGGAGCTGACGAGGACGATCTCGATGGATCGGTCGAGATGGACGACTTCGAGTTGTATGGGTCGCCGGCGCCGACGTCCAACGGTGTCTCAAATGCCATCGAGAAACTCGACCGGAGCGAACCGGAACGGTATCTGGTCGAGTGGGCTGGCGAGACGATGGATTACGAGGCTGCCTACGAGGTGACGACAATCGGGTTCGGTCGTGGTGGACGTCCGATTCTGGAGATCGAGGGACGCCGAGGAGGGGAGTACCTGATCGACTCCAATCCTGCAGGGAAGCCGCGCGTGGAGTATCATCCACCGAACGGTAGTCCACAAGAGGAACGGCTGACGATGATCCGGATATACGATACCAAGTTCGAGTGGAAGAACTGGGTCAAGCAGCGGCTCGGCCTCTGAGGTGCTACAGGTCTATATGGTCGAGAACATCGAAACTCGGTGTCCCGAGTGCGGCAAGCAACTGAAGGTGAGTACGCACGATCAAGCGACCGGGTACGACTGCCCGAATTGCGGCTACAGCATCTACTGATTCGAGTATGGTCGAATATCCGCCGGGAGAACCACAGGAAGTATGCGCCATCTGCGGCGAACCGTTCGAGGGCTACGACCCTGATTTCGCATCGAACTATGCGAACCTCGTCTGCGACGCGTGCGACGAACGTGCGGTGACGGAGGAGGCTGCTCGGCCCAGGCACGGGAACGAGTATCTCGACCGGGATTCCATCGTCGAGAAGGAAGACGGGACGAACGCGATACGACTCAACCCCGACGTTGGCGATAATCCCGTCTTCATCGATGGAGAGAAGTGCTGGCGACGATACCGATTCGGCGGATGGATTACGCGTCGCGACGACCACGACTGCAGTTCGATCGAAGAGTTCCACGAGAAGCACAGGGACGACTTCTGAACCGATGACCTCTGAAAAAACCACCTCGACCAGCATCACCGATCACTCCGGGCTTGCGGAGCAGCTCCTTCGGGTCTACGAGAACTTCGCCGACGAGTTCTCTCGCCGCGACGTCCCGGTTCATCTCTCTAACGTCTCTAGAGAAGGAAAATACCTGAAGGGAAAGAAGCTCGGACAGCATCCAGAACGATTCGTTGAGCAGTATCTCATCTGGCCAACGCTGCGACTCCTCGACTACGAGTTTTGGGCACAGCCGTACGGCTACCCGAAGTGGAACAAGACGCGCCCAGATTTTGCAATCAAGAATTTCGATTGTGGCTTGGACTGTGCAGTCATCGGTGAGGTGAAGACTCCAAACAAATTCGAGTACGGCGAGGAGCAGATGGAAGACTACCTCAAGAGCGACTTGGGAGAAGCTACGGTCGGGATTACTACTGATGGAGTGCGGTGGAAGACAGAAGCGAGGCCCGAAAAATCTCCTGAAATCTTGGAAATCGTCGATGTGAACTTCCACGATATCGTCCGGAAACTCCCCAGCCGACACGAGGAACAGGAGTCATACTCGAGTCATCGTACTCGACAGGAAATGGAGATGGTCGAATCACTCGAACGGGAAACCGTTGAGGCGGGCGTGTCTGAGGCACTCACGATGGCTACTGAGAATTACCTCTCACGGGGACTGAATTATGATCATTCCGAGTTGACGCTTGGTACGGCACTGTCTAGTTGAGCGAGTTTGAGAAGCGAGGAGGCCGTAGCGAGAAGTGCCTATGCAACTCGCAGACCTCCTCACCGAGACGTTAGAAGAGGACAGCCAAGACGTTTGGGAGAACGAGCGCACCCCGACACCAGTCCGGCGGTTTGGGGTGCGTCTCCACGCGGCGGGGCTGTCGATCAGGGAGACGGTTGCGATCTTAGACCTGCTGGGTGTCGATCGCTCTCACGGCGCTGTCTGGAACTGGGTCCATACACTTGCTGAGACCCAGAGCGACCCGCCGACGGCGTCGCCGTCGCGGGTCGCGGTTGACGAGAAACAGATCGAAGTTGACGGCGAGAAAAAGTGGCTCTACGCCGCTATCGACACCGACTCAAAACTGCTGCTCGAAGTTGACGTGTTCAGCCGCCGCGGGACTGACCCCGCGGCGGCGTTCCTGCACCGACTCACCGAGAAACACGATGTGGCCGACACAGAGTTTCTCGTGGATGCTGCGGGCTATCTGACTGCCCTCGCTCGTCACGAATTGAGCGGTCGGCTTGATTACCACATCCGGAACCACATCGAAAAATGGTTCCAGACTGTGACCATGCGAATCGACCGCTTTCACTCAGTCTGGCGGGGCAGTCAGCGGAGCGCGAAACAGTGGTTACGACGCTTCAGACACCACTACAACCACGAACGACCGAACCAGGCGCTCGACGGTCGAACGCCAGCTGAGGTGGTTCAGAACTAGACAGTGCCCAAAACGTGGATCTGTTATTCCTCAAAAGTCATCCCGTAGCCCCATTCTTCGAGTTGGCCTTCAACCTCGTCCAAATGGTCAAGTCCTGCTTTCACGAGCGCTTCGCGGAGGTCTGTGAGGGAGACATCATCGCCAAATCGATCCTCAAGCTCCCGGAGTGCATCACGTTCGCCGTCTTTGGTGTCGCTCTGGAGGAACAGCGGCACACGATCACGCCCGTCCTGCACTCCGTCGCGCCGATACTTGTACGGGATTTGCATCGATTGCCGACTTGCCTCTTCTGTTTCAGCAGATTCTGTCGGGGATTGGTCGGCCACGCTATTATTCTGCCCCGTATCTGGCTCTGTGGCGGCCGTCGAATCGTCCGAATCCTCAGCAAATGGATCCTCGCCTGCCCCTTCTTTCATTCCCGTCATGCGATCACCTCGTGATCCAGGTCACCGGGCTCTGGCGGGTTCGGGGCTTCTAGGCCGACGCTCTCCTCGAGATGGCGTGCGATCCGGTCGTATTGCGCGAGCGTTTCCAGCTCGTAATCCCGGCGCCGGTCTCGGTGCTCGCGGACGTAGGTGAACGCCGAACATTGCTCCATCCAACAGCCTTCCATCAGAGATGACCGCTCGCCGATGACCTCCGGGAGTGGATAGTCGATTTCGTCGAGGATCTTCCGCTGGTCTCGCGTGTCCTTGAATCCGATCGGTACTGCCGCCAGAACACCCACCTCGACATCGAGTTGCTCCTCGAGGCCAGCCACGAGTGATTCGAGTCCTTCCACAGCTGCTCGCCCCTTCGCACTCGGCTCGACAGGGATGACCAGAGATCGGGTCGCGTGGATTGCGTTATACAGATGTGGGCCTTCCGTTGCTGGTGGATCGCAGATCAGAACATCATATTCTTCGGGGACGCCAGCCTCCCGGAGGACACGCAGCAGTTGCGCGTGCATACCGAAAGCCTCACCCATTGCTTCAGCCTGGTCTTTCTCCCGCTGGAGGTACTCCGCGAGATCTGAGAGCATGTTGTGCTCGGGGATGATGTCGACGCCATCGACAGTCCGGATGAGGTCTGAAAACTCACCGTTCGGACGCCGTATCATGTGTCGGACGAGGTTATCGACGGATTCTGTGCGCTGGGCATCAACCCCGAGAAGCCGAGACAGGTCTCCATCCTGGGGATCAAGCGGGACGACGAGTGGCTTCAGCCCTGCACGGGCGTGGGCAGCAGCCAGATTCGCCGCGGTGGTGGTTTTACCGACCCCGCCTGCCTCACTGTACGTCGAGTACGCTAACATGCTCACATCATGAATGGCATCCATCTTGAAAGTACGTCAGACACAGTATTGAATGAACACCATTGTTGAATACACCTTCATATAATCTTGAACTGAATCCATGAATACACTGGGTTGGTGTAGTGGTGTGATGTAGTGAACATCATCAATGAATGTATGTAGTGAACATCAGTGGCGAACACACGTACTGGCTGTAGTTCGCTGGATGTGTTCTTGATCGGTCGTGGCTGATACACACTAGAACACGGGTATGGCGGCGGGATTAGAGAAAACCTCAACTTTGGCCCACACCGGATGGCTGAGTATCCCGAACTAGCGGACAGCTGGATCGCCGATAGGCTCGGCGAATGCAACATTTTCCTTGACTTCTGTAATCCGTACTTTCGCCTGATCGCCAGGTTGGGTTCCCGAGACGATGACGATGAACCCGCGTTCAACCTTTGCGATCCCATCGCCTTGGTCGCCCAGGGTGTCGATTGTCACGGACCGGACCTCTCCTTCTTCCACTGGGGGAGAAGGAGTTTGGTTCGATGAATGCTGAATATTGCTGGTGGATCTCCCTTGGTCATCCGCAGTGGTCTTCGACCTCGGTTGACTGTGACTAGGGGAGGATTCGGACTCTGTTGCCGGTTCTGTTCCAGGAAGGAGGGCAACACGATAGGATTGTCCCTCTGAGAGTGATCCATCCTCGACGAGTTCAGAGGGGATTGAAATTTTGTATCGATCACGCTCCTTCTCGAGGGACGTCTCAAATAGCAACTGAAGCGAATCGGATATTTCTACCATTGGCGGGCATAGCGGGTACAGGGGTAAAACTGGCTGGAATTCGGTCCGATACATTTTGCAGGCTCCTGCTCTCAGTAGTTGAGACTGGCCGTCTCAATGCATACGGTTCCGAATCTACTGGAAGCAACTTATTCTTGTCACTCGCTGAATCTTCTGAAGTGATCGCTCTTGAAATAGGCTGGGGCTTCAATCACCGATTATTTCTTGGAGACGGGTGTTGATATGCTAAAAAAGAACCTCTAGAAGGGTGCGGTCGGGGGTCCATCGTCCTCTCCGCCGCTTTCTCCGCTGTCGGTTGTTTCTCCAGGGAATGACGGGCTCTTGCCGCCGTGGCCACTCCCGCCACCACCGCCGGTATTAGCGTGAACGG
The DNA here is from genome assembly GCF_023028345.1 of Halorientalis marina. Lineage (GTDB taxonomy): Archaea > Halobacteriota > Halobacteria > Halobacteriales > Haloarculaceae > Halorientalis > Halorientalis marina. The sequence goes on from NZ_CP095490.1 coordinate 83,273, forward strand.
TCTCTATTTCGGCAATCTCGTTCACCATCCGTTTCTTGATGGCCTGAATCGTCATCGGAGAGATACCGCACCCGCTGCACGCACCCCCGAGTTGGATGGACACCTCGCCGCTTTCCCGGTCAAGGTTCTGGATCGCTGCCGACCCGCCGTGCATTTCGATCTGTGGAAAGTTCTTCTGTAGGAAGGTACCGATTTCCTCGCGCAGGTCATCCTCACTTTTCGCTTCGGAACTCATACCCCGCTGTTTCGACTCTGGCCGTATAACTCTGAATCAACATGATTTTTTGAGATGTTCTAAAGTGATATCATCAGCGGTATAATTAGTGCCCCAACTCCCGAGTGGCCAGGGGTGTAGTCACTGCCAGGTCCGGGCACTGAATCTTTTATTCTTCCGACCGTCGATCCAGTGATGACCGAATTCGACCCGGAGAAATTCGAAGACAAATACGTCCATTACTTCGAAGAACTGGAGACGGCATACTCGAATGCGTACCAGCAACTCCACGGACAGGCCGACTCAGAGGTTCTTCGCGCCATCGACCGACAGGTGCTCAACGAGAGTGAACCGGTCTACGAGGGCGATGGACAATTCCGTATCACCTTACCTGACGATATTGAAGAGCGGAAACAGACCTTGCCCGGCGACGAGGAGACCTTTGATGCCCTTCTCACTGAATTCGTCGATCGGATCGAAGATGAATTGCGCCAGATCTTCGGATTTGAAGAGTAAGCGCGGGGCAGGATCCCTTGATCTGGAGGGGGGGATCAAAAAATAGTCGCCACGAATACAGCGGTAGTGATATCGTTGCGCTCTCGCCCCCTGAGCTACTGAATTGAATTAGACCTGATCGCTCCGCTCGCGTGTCGCTTCTCCGATGCCAGCATTCGCTGAACAAGCAGGACACGCGTACACTACGCCTGTCTCATCGCCAAACACTCGTATAAACCGATCCGAAACGTGCTCTCCGCAGGTGCTGCATTCTGGCATGGTGTTATCGATATGAAAGACATCCAATCCTGGATCGGGGAGTGTCGTCGTCTACGCGATTCAGAATAGGCGCAATGTTGATCAGAGCGTCCGCGCACCCACGATAGTTCGACACGACACCAGTTGGGACAGCGGGTGAACGGTGAACCGACATGTCAGTATCTGTCATCGCTCAGTAGAACTCCCGGACAAGGTCCATCGCGTCGTCCGGGGCGCCGTCGGGGATGTCGGCCATGTTCTCGGTGAGTCCTTCGCGCTGTTCCCAGGGGGTGGAGTTCTCGTCTCGGTAAATGATGCCTTGGTACTCCTTGTCGGCGTCGAGGATGGCATCTTTGGCATCGTCGTAGTCGGTGGGGTCGTGGTCGCTTTCTTGTAGGTCGACGATGGAGTCTCTGAAGTAGTCGTAGGTGTCCACGTCGTTGAACGTCACACACGGTGAGTAGACGTTGACGAAGCCAAAGCCGTCGTGTTCGACCGCCTGCTGCACGATCTCGGTGTGGCGCTGTGCGTCCGACGAGAACGACTGGGCAATGAACGTCCCGCCGGCAGCCAGCGCAAGCGCGAGTGGGTTGACCGGCGGCTGTTTCGGCCCATCGGGCGTCGTCGACGTCTCGAAGTCCTCACGCGACGTCGGCGAGGCTTGGCCCTTCGTCAGCCCGTAGATTCGGTTGTCCATGACGACGTAGCTCATATCGACGTTGCGGCGGACGGCGTGGATGAAGTGGCCCGCACCGATGGAGTACCCGTCACCGTCACCACCGGCGACCATGACCTCCAAGTTCGGGTTGGCCAACTTCGTGCCGATACCGACGGGGAGCGCGCGGCCGTGGACACCGTGGAGCGCGTAGCTGTGCATGTAGGTGCCGATCTTCCCCGAGCACCCGATACCGGCGACGACGAACGTGTTGTCCGGGTCATTGCCCGTGTTCGCGAGCGCTTTCATCATCCCGTTCATCGTCCCGAAATCACCGCAACCGGGACACCAGGTTGGCTGCTTGTCGGATTTGAAGTCGGTGAATCTGACGTCTGAGCTCATGTTGTTATCCTCTCTGTCTCCCAATCTTGACAGCCGGATTCGCCGGCGTATTGTTTCTCATTCCCGGTCACCAGTCGCTCAAGTGATTGCTTGTCATCACTTCGATTGTTTGGGGGTATTGGGATCTACTCGTTCAATTCCTGCGTCAGCGAGTTCGGTTTCTACTGCCGGGGGAAGCGTTTCGAGTGTCTCGTCTACTTGTGGAGCAACTGGTATACCGTCGACTCTCAGTGCCACTAACTTTCCACGGTTGCCCTGTGCGGCGACCTCGAACTCGAACGGGCGATCTCGTTCGTCAAGCGCATACACCCAGACTTTCGAGAGGCCGTTTGCGCTCTCCCAGTGAGCGCTGTTGAGGACGCTGAGACTCCCTGCAGGGGGAACACACGGCGAGCCACACGCCTGGCACTGGCCTGGATGAGGCGAGGTGCCAACGTACTCGTAGTCGGCCCCGCACCGGTAACACTGTAATGTCAGAATCATCGTCAGCGCTCATCCACCCCGAGTTCAGAGCCTCCCCGCTCGCCCCGGGTCAACGTCGATGGCGTCGACAGGGCAGACATCGACACAGAGCATACAGTCGATGCACTGGTCCTCGTAGGTGGGATCGGCCTTGATTTCGGACTCGGGATGGCCAGGGGTATCGGTCCACTCGAATACGTCGACGGGGCAGTCCTCCAGACAGGCCCCGTCCGCAATACAGATGTCGAAATCCACTGCGACATGGGTTCCGTGGATGCCCTGTTTGTCCTCCGTTGGTTCCTCGCCATCTGTCGTCCATACCCGGTGGTCCTCGTGGCGGTCAACTTCCTCGTAGGTGTTCTCGAAACTCGGATCGATAGCCATTGAGATATCCTCTCGTACGTTGTGTAGCGTTCAGCCGACCTGGTCACTACCCGAGCGATCCCTCCATCTCGAGTTCGATGAGCCGGTTCATTTCGACCGCGTACTCGATGGGCAGTTCCTCCGTGAGCGGCTCGATGAAGCCAGCGACGATCATCTGCTTGGCGTCGTCGTCGTCCAGCCCACGTGATTCGAGGTAGAAGACGTCCTCATCGCCGATCTTCCCGACCGTCGCCTCGTGGGCGACGTCGACCTTGCTCTCCTGAATCTCCATGTACGGCATCGTGTCGCTGGTCGACTCGTTGTCGAACATCAGCGCGTCGCACTCCACGCTGGTCGAGGAGTTCTCGGCGCCGTCGGCGATGTGGACGAGCCCGCGGTAGTTCGTGCGGCCGCCGTCTTTCGAGATGGACTTGGACTCGATAGTCGACTTCGTGTCAGGCGCGTTGTGGTACACCTTCGCGCCGGTGTCGATGTTCTGGCCTTCGCCAGCCATGGCGATGGTGATGTGGTTGTCCGTCGCGCCGGGGCCCTTGAGGATGGTCGACGGGTACAACATCGTGGCTTTCGAGCCCATCGACCCCGACACCCACTCCATCGTGGCGTCCTTTTCGGCGATGGCGCGTTTGGTGTTGAGGTTGTAGGTGTTCTTCGACCAGTTCTGGACCGTCGAGTACTGGACGTGGGCGTTCTCCTTGACGAACACCTCGACGCCACCGCTGTGCAGATTGAACGCCGAGTACTTCGGGGCCGAACAGCCCTCGATGTAGTGAACTTCGGAGTTCTCCTCGGCGACGATGAGGGTGTGTTCGAACTGGCCCATCCCCTCCGAGTTCATCCGGAAGTACGCCTGCACGGGCATGTCGACGTTCGTGTCCTCGGGCACGTATACGAACGAGCCGCCCGACCAGATCGCGCCGTGTAGCGCCGCGAACTTGTTGTCGCTCGGTGGCACGGCCTTGGTCATGAAGTACTCCTTGACGATGTCTTCATGCTCCTGGACGGCCTTGTCCATGTCACAGAAGATGACGCCCTTGTCCTCCCAGCGCTCTTGCATGTTCTGGTAGACGATCTCGGACTCGTACTGGGCGCCGACGCCCGAGAGGGCGTTCTTCTCCGCCTCGGGAATGCCCAGTTTGTCGAAGGTGTCCTGAATCTCCTCGGGAAGGTCTTCCCAGTTCTCGGCACCGCCGCGGGTCTCGATGTCCGGGCGAATGTAGGGGACGATTTCGTCGATGTCGACTTCCGAGAGGTCAGGCTGACCGGGCCAGTCGGTGGGCATCGGCATCTCCTGGAACTGCTTCAGCGCTCGCAGCCGGCGCTGGAGCATCCACTCGGGCTCGTCTTTGTCTTCCGAGATCAGGCGGATGGTCTCCTCGGTGAGCCCTTTCTCAGCCTCGAAGGCCGACTTCTCCTCCTTCTTGAACTCGAAGCGAGCTTCGGTATCGGTGTCCTGAAGATGGTCTTGTTCTGAACTCATGAACTCACGTTGAGACTCTGTCCCCATAAGTTTGATTCATGACTATCTTTGATTGCTATCTGTATGAATGATCTCTTAATCTCCTATTCTGAGTATTCAAATTGGTAATTGATTTTTGCGATATAAAAACTTACTATCGCACAGGCTCAAAAGCGGTATATGGTATCATTATCCACTGCTCGTCAGTCCAGGAAGCAGTCTGATAGCCGACCTCTGCTCAGAGCCGGTATACCCAGTTCGTCTGCTACTTTCAGGAGTTGCCGGGTTTGGGATATCCGCTTGTCCCGCCGGCAGCGACGCTCCCGCTCTGTTATCGGGGGGAGCTGAACGTGACTGAGTCATTTACTACGCCAAGGGTTCGCGAAGAAGGCTCTCCCGAGGAACACGGTGAGACGGCCGAAGAAGAGCAGAATGACCTGTCGGCCAAAACGTGTCCGGAGTGCAGTGGACGCATCGTCCACGACGAGGCACAAGCCGAAACCCACTGTCAAGACTGTGGTCGCGTACTCGAATCAGATCAGATTGACCGCGGACCTGAATGGCGTGCGTTCGATTCGCGCGAAAAGAATGACAAGTCGCGGGTCGGAGCCCCCCAAACCCAGCAATTACACGATCGTGGCCTGTCGACGGTTATCGACTGGCGAGACGAAGACGCGTATGGACGGTCGCTCTCGTCTCGTCAGCGAAAGAAAATGCGACGTCTTCGGAAATGGGACGAGCGGTTTCGGACGAAAAACAATCGGGAACGGAATCTAAAGCAGGCGCTGGGGGAGATCAACCGGATGGCCTCCGCGCTTGGATGTCCCGATCCGATCAGGGAAACGACGAGTGTGTTGTATCGGCAGGCACTGGAAAAGGACATGCTCCGGGGCCGGTCGATCGAGGGAATGGCAACAGCAGCCCTCTACGCCGGGTCACGTCTGGAGAATGCGCCCCGGACACTCGATGAAGTTGCTGCCGTGAGTCGTGTCGATAAAATCGAGATCGAGCGCACCTATCGCTATCTGGCAGATGAATTGGAGCTCGAAATGGCCCCGACGGATCCTGAAGCATACATTGCCCGGTTCGCTTCCCAGCTGGAGTGTCCCGATGAAACGGAACGTCGAAGTCGGGAACTGACTCAAGCCGCGGTCGAAGCGGGTGTTCACAGTGGGCGAAACCCAGTCGGGATTGCAGCATCAGCGCTATATGCAGCTGCCAAACTCACAAATCAAGACGTCATCCAGGACGATCTGGCCGAAATCGCTAACGTGAGCAAGGTCACGATTCGGAACCGGTACACGGAAATTCTCGAAGCGGCAGACGAGGTGTCAAGTGGGTGAATAGATCTAAGCGGAAAGCAGTCCTCTTCTGTTCGTCATGTGGGCACGAAAGCCCCATTGAAGGCGATTGGAACGTTCCTTCTGATGGTGGCCAGTACCGGCTCGAATGCCCAGACTGTGGATTTCGACTATTTGCTCTTAGCTAGGTCAGCGCGTCATAGAAACATTCACAACCAATCTACTGCGGTGGAACTCGAAGTGATAAATGTTGGAATAAATATAGGTATAGGGAGCGTTGCAAGAGATAAAGCATCTATTCAGCAGTTCGGATGAGAGGAGAGATAGTTTGACGAATATGACCTAGTTCGTTATATCTAAGACCAAATACACTCTGATACGCAAGATATTTTCGCTTTCAATCGGATGTTCGCGCAATGACTGACGAGACCCTGTACGACCGGCTTGGAAAGAAGGAAGGGATTCGGACGGTCGTTGACGACTTTTATGATCGACTTCTTGCGGACGCCGAGTTGGGTCCGTTTTTCGAGCGAGCGGATATGGAGAAACTCCGACGAACGCAGACGGATTTTTTGTGCGAAGCAGCTGGTGGCCCGGAAACATATGACGCTGAACCAGTCCGTGAGGCACATCTCCACATTCCGTTCACCCCCGATCACATCCAGCGAGCCGTTGAGTTACTGCACGATAGTTTAGACGCGTTCGACGTGCCTGAAGAGGATGCAGACGCCGTCGTTCAGGCAATCGCCGCATACGAGGAGGATCTATTAGCAAGACCCGATGACACCGAGGAAGAGTGAACCCAGAAACTGCAACAAGCCCGCCTCACATCTTGCATGCGAGTCTTACCAAGACTTGGACGGGAAGTGCGTGCGAATCTTTCTATGACACACCAGGGGTGTCATAGAAACAACCACAGACGGGGAGGCTTTTGATGATGGATCACGCTCTATCGGTATGCCCGAACGAAATGTCCTTGGCGAGGAACTTGCCACCTGTAGTACTGATCCGAGGACTGGCTTCGGCCGCGATGGCTGCTGTGGAACTCATCCCAACGATCGAGGCAGACACGAGCTCTGTGCGGTCATGACCGACGAATTCCTGTCGTTCAGCAAAGCGCAGGGCAACGACCTTGTGACGCCGCGTCCGGAGTTAGAGTTTCCCGGGCTTTCCCCTGGCAATCGCTGGTGTCTCTGTCTCGGACGGTGGATCGAGGCGCTTGAAGCCACGCGAGCCGAACGCCTCCCGGAGACGACCGTCCCACCCGTTGTTCTCGAAGCGACCAACGAGGCAGTGCTGGATTCCGTGGATCTGGAGACGCTCGAAAGCCACGCCTACGACGCGTGAGCAGCCGACGGGCGTGATATCGCGCGGTTATACACGATACGCTCTTGTGGCGGAGATTGTTGGTAGCGAACTCTCGTCTCGGTCTGGGTCAATCGAACCTTCGGTAGAAACGGTGACACCCCTGTTCGGTCCCGTCCACCAGTGAGACACAACGACAGCGAAATCGCCCGAAGGCTCTCCACCAACAATCCTCTACGCAAAAGCGTACACGATAACTTCGATTGCTCCCGCTTCGGTGTTCCTCCTAACTGGTGTGATGCCCGTTCTACGACACCCTGTCTAGTGAGTACTCAGCAGCTGAGTAGTGAGTATTTGTAATTGGCGCAGGCTACTCTGGGGCGTATTCTTCGTGAATCCGATCCATCCGCGCCGCCATTACGAAGTCGGTTTTGTGCAGTCCGTCGATTTTGTGCGTCCACATTTCGACTCCCACCTCGCCCCATTGAAGCGAGATATCTGGGTGATGCCACTCTTGTTCAGCAAGTTCCCCGATCTCGTACGTGAACTCGAGTGCATCGCGGAAATCTTCGAACGGATACTCCGCCTCAAGATGATGGTCATTAACGACTTCCCAGACATCATCGTCGATTTCAGTTAGGTACTCGGCGTACTCTGCCTCTGTGAGCGGTTCGTCCTCTGATGTACAGGCCTCACATGCTTCGTCGGCAAGTGATGATGCCATGCCCATACGTTCGACGGGCCCGATACTTGTGTGTTCGTTCTCCGGTCCCGCTACGCTACAGAAGAGCGATCTCACCAGATATCTCAGAGCATTCCAACCCTGCCGAGAACTCTACCGGAGTCCGGACGAGAAGCACTCGAACACGCTGTCGAAGCCACTTTCTGAATCAACAATGTGCTCGAGAAGAGCGTTCGTCAAATCCGGGGTTGATCCCGATGTTTTAGATTGATGGGGCACAGTCAACGAGCGATCGAAGTCAGGAGCTCTGTTCCCCGAGTCCGAACGTTCGGAATGTGGGCGGGTGTGAAAGCACTAGCCGACAACCGATGATAGAGTAGCGCTAATCGACTTCCTCCTCGAAAACCGGACGAACTCCCGTATTGCGTCTGCAACCTCCTCCTCCGAGTCGACACGTTCCGAGTCGTGGGCCGTGACATCGGTGGTGCCATCACGCCTTCAAATTGGAACGTCACCCGGTACACGGGCGTACCATCGGGCAGATGGTGAACTCGGATCTGTGCGGTACCGCTGTCGTGGGGGTAGATCTCGGTACGGCCACCTTCGCCGTATTCCCACTATCCACGTTGAACCGTCTTATTTGAGCCGTTCTTGAAGAACAGCCGGGCAAGCCGTGGTCACGCCCTGAATGGAGAGGATCTGATCGCTAACGATTTCATTCAGCTCGGTACTTCCTGTCGCCTCGAGTTCGGCCATCAACATGTGGTCCCCGGTCGCGGTATATAACGCAGTCAGCGAGTCGAGATTCCTGAGTTTACTCGTCGCCTCAACGTACTGGTCGCTCTCGACGTCAATTCCCACCATCGCAATGCTCTGGTGGTTGACTTTCTTTGGGTCGATCTCGACAGTGTACCCGACGATAGCGCCTTCCTCCTCGAGTTTCTGGATATATTTTCGAGCGGTAGGTCGCGCGACGCCAGCCTGGTCGGCGATCTCTCCGAGAGAAGCTTTCGGATCCTCTTTGAGAATGGAGAGCAGACGATGCTCGAGTTCCTCAGCGTCCATTGTATCTGATTTTATATGAAGCGGAGATCATCGTGCTGGCAGTCGTGTTCAGGTGCGGAAAGATTCGCCACAGCCACACTCCGAAACGATGTTGGGATTTTCAACATCAAAGCCTGCGCCTTGGAGACCCGTCTCATACTCAACAACACTCCCCGCAATATATTGGATACTCGCGGGATCAACGAACACTCGCAGGCCGTGGTGCTCGTAGACGATATCATCTTCGTCAGGACTCGTATCGAACCGCATACCATATGATAAACCCGCGCATCCTCCTTGCCGGACGAACAGCCGAAGTCCTGCCGTGTCAGTGTCCAAGCTTTCTTCCTCTAAGAGAGCGAGAGCCTTATTCGAGGCAGCTTCTGAAACTTCGATTTCAGGTTGTTCACTCTCCTGGGCCGTCGTACTCATACGTTGAGTTGATTGGGCCAGGGTGTTAACCATGACGCTCAAAACTGTGACGTAGAGTTAAGGCTCGAAATTGTCGAGAGACAGCTATACGCGTGGGCTCAGAGCGGTAGATTCCGCTGAAGACTGCCAGAGCCGGACATCATAGAAACCGATCGTTGGACCGAGTTGACCGGATCATGGGCCGTGAGGCGACAAGCCACCCTATTTCAACGTGATACCCGGCACATCGAATCGGGGGACGAACGCAGACACAGAGGATGCCTTGTAATAGTCGTCTTCAGAATCTCTTGTTAATGTAAACGAGTTCTTGAGCGCGTATTGCTCAGTATCTCGTAGTGGGTTCGACTCGTGTGTCTCGCCGAACTGTCTTTCGACGTATCGCCCAGCGACAATACGGTGAGTGGCCGGCGTATGATTCGACACCGCTGTACGGTCGCACATCGCTTGCCGGACTGGAATCAGATATCCGGACAGTCTCGGAGACGTGGTTCGATCACGAGAGCCACGACTCCATCGAGGAGTTCGTCTGTGTTTTCCCGCTAGCCTACTTCCGGTTCAGCGCCCACGACCGATATGCGGGGCCGACACGCTACCAGATGGACACTCTCTTCCGGGTGTTCGTCCTGCAAGAATGCCACGGGTGGGAGCACGAAACCGCACTCGTCGACTACCTCGGGGACCGCCCTGAACTCTGCGAGCAACTGGGTTTCGAGACGATCCCGGACCAATCGACACTGTGGCGAAGTTGGCACGAGCGGTTCACCGCTGACCTCAGGGAGACTGTCGAGACGGCGGCTCGAACGATCCTCATCAAAGCCCAGAATGCAGGTGTCGCGGTTCCGCGTGAGCCGGCACGAAAGCTCCGATACCACGGGGACGAGTCTGGTGAGTCAGACCCGGATGATCAAACTACGTTAGGGCAGGCAGAGAAGATCACCGACCACGTCAGCCGCATCGTGTTCCCGGCGTTTTCGCTGGAACGTGGGGACGGCTGTGAGATACACGAGAACGCTTACTGGGGTTTACAGACGTATCTCGGACTTCGTGAGAGTCTCGCAGCCAACGAGGGCGCTCGTAGTTTCACCTACGAGTCGACTCGTGAGCGGACACCACTCGGACATGCCCACCGCGACCACATTCGTGACCTCTCCATCGCGGAGATCCGCGAGATGTACCGACAGGCCGTCAACACACTCCTGAGCGAAGTCGAGGAGACAGAGGAGTTCTTCCGAGCCGGAATCATCGCCATCGATATCACCGAAGCAGACCCCTTCACTGGTGATAGAACGGGCCACGAAGACGAAATCATCGGCACGAAGGAGAAAACTGACGAGTACGCCTACCAATGGGCGACAGTCCAATTAGTCGGCAACGCCGTTCCGATCGTCCTTGATGCGCGGCCAGTTCAGAAGGGTGAGTCCCGCTTGGAAATTGTCAAGGACCTCTTGGATTCTGCTGAAGAGATGTTACACGTTGATAACGTGCTGATGGATCGGGAGTTCGACAGTCAGCACGTCTTGGAGATGCTCAGCCGACGTGGGCTCTCCTACGTCGTGCCGAAGCGGATGCAGACTAGCGAGAAAGCCCAGGCCAAGCGATTGCTTCGACGTGATCAAGACCGCTACGAGACCGACCGGAAACTCCACCTCGGCAAGAACGAATGGCACGAGACGACGCTGATCTACCGCCGGAAAGAGGACTCCGAGCACGACGATCACCGGCAGTATTCGGTGTTCATGTCGAATTGCGGGAGCGGGCACCTCACAGAGTACGGCTATCGCTGGGAGATCGAGAGCGGCTACAAATCGATCAAACGGTTCATGGCTGCGACAACGTCGAAGGATTTCGGGCTACGGTTCTTTTATTTCGCATTCGCGTGTCTCCTGTACTCGATCTGGCGAGCCGTCGATCTGCTCGTGCAGGTTGAGTTGACTGGTGAGTACGAGCACTCGCCGATCGTAACAGCCGACAATACGCTGACGCTGCTGAAGAAGGAGACTGGAATTGGGTAGAGAGACACTCTGTCTAGGTTAGCGCGCCGTCTGAGTGGCTACACTGTTGGAAGTCACGAAAATTCGTCCATACAATTGAAAGTATGACAGGAATGACCGCTTAGGGAGTGATATGAGGTGATTTGCCTTGACTGAATAGGCCAAATTCACGCATCACAGCCTCGCTAAATTCGGTGTAGTCTCAACTTCCAACTGCTCTTGGTAGTTGAGACTAGCGTTCTCAATGCATATGGATCAGAGATCAAGCAGCCGAAATCTATTCGAGTTGTTAGTCGTCGTCTCCTCGATAGGCGTCGCCACCCCGCTTCTTGATTGTGAGTACGTAGAGAACCTTCTCACCACGATCAGCACGACAGCCGAGACGAAATGGACCGATTCGAAGTTTCTGATGGGGCGCGCCCTCAAGCGGTTTCAGGTAGTCCGTCGGATCGCGCCACTGGTCGGTGACGATCTCGTCCAGTTTCGAGCTAATTCGCTCTTGCGCGTACTCGTCAAGGCCGTCGAACTGCCGGTTTGCGGTGTCGGTGAGTTCCCAGTCCCACGCCTCACTCATCGTCGCTGTTCCCGGCCAGCCCGTGATCTGCCTTCACTTCGTCGCTCGTCTGTGTTCTCCCTTCCTGAATGTCGACTTCACTTGCGAGCATTGCCTTCAGATCTGCCCGGTTGAAATCGGGATGCTTGATTGCATCTCTGAGCACATCACGGATGAACTCGCTCCGACTGTTGTATCCTTCCTCCTGCCAGGTGCCGTCGACATCGGCGAGGAACGTCTCTGTCATCCGGATATTGACCGTCGTTTTCTCAGGGGATTCGGCTTCTGCCATGTCTTCGTGTTGAATCTGTGTAGCAATAACCATTACGCTTGATCTTCAGATCCGAGGTTTCACACACCAGGTTTCGAGTGAAAAGCCGGCCGCTATCTACTGGTTTTTCAGCGGAAGCAGTGGTGTGTCAGGGACTGGAGCACGAGCAAGCAGTCTCGACATTGTATCATATGCTGTTGTTCTCTAAGGTCTGGATATTTGCGCAGTAGTTGAGACTGCTGTTTCCCAGTGGTTCCAGAATCACAGAGTCGTGTGTCTTCCAGTGACGTGACCGAAGGACTCATCGGGAATCGAACACACGAGAGCCTATGGATAGCGACGAGGGGTCGAGCTCACAGACAACTCCCGAACTGGAGGATGTCTCATCACTCGACCGGCTGCCATTGCACTCGACTGATCTGCTGACGTTGCTTGACCCGTCGGGTGTGGTGCTGTACGAGAGTCCGTCCATCGAGCGCCTCTACGGGTACGATCAAGAGGAACTGGTGGGCGAGCAGGTCGCCGAGTACTTCCACCCCGAGGACCGGGACCGCGTCGTCGAAGCATTCGCTGCAATCGTCTCCGAGGACGGCCAACACGTCGAGACGGTCGAATACCGCCACCTGATGGCAGACGGCTCCTACAGGTGGATCGAATCCGTCGGCTCCTCGGATCCGACGCCTGACGGGAATTACGTCATCAATTCCCGGGATATCTCCGAGCGGAAACAGCGCGAGCGTGCCCTCCAGCAGACCCGCGAACAGGTCCAGTCCGAACGGGACGGGAAAGAAGCCATCCGCCAGCTCCTCCTGCAGACCTCGACCGACACCGAAATCGCCGCGAGTGTCTGTCGCTTGCTCGTCGACGACTACGGCTACGAGGCGGCCTGGGTCGTCCGGAAGCAGGGGACACAGGGAGACGATCCGCATCCGGTGGTGATCGCCGATCACGGATCGGACTGGGGTTTCCGGCGACCGGACGAGGACGGCAGCATCGACGCGGCGACACGACGGACACTCACCACTGACGACCCCGTGACGGTCACGATGGACGCCGACGAGGAGCCAGAGATTGGCGCCCAACTGGAGCAGTGTGGGCTGACCTCGGTCCGGTCGGTGCCGCTGGATCACGAGGGGCTGTCCTATGGCGCGCTCACTGTGGTCCGGACGGACGCTGGCAGCCCCGTGGCAGGACAGCTGGTCGACGAGGTGGCAGCAGCGCTCGCGTTCAAACAGCGGATCCATCGCCAACAGGAAGCACTTGCCAGCGAAACCGTGACCGAACTCACGCTTCGATACTCGGGTGAGCACGTCCTGACGGCCCTATCGAGAGCGCTGGCTGCCCAGGAATACGACGACACCGACGGCGACTCCGCCGGCGAGAATAACGGCGACGAGATTGACGCCGAGGACGACAGCCCGGAAGTTGTCGTCGAGGAACTGCAGGGCAGTGACGGTGTCACGTTCCTGCTCAAAACAGCGGACGTGGACGCCGAAACACTCCGGGCGACTGCAACAGGGCTCCCGTCGGTCCGGACGGCGACCGTCGTCACGGAGTCGGAGACGAGGACGGTCGTGTCGATTCGCACCGACGCCGGGTCGATCAGGGAACTCGTCGGTGGACACGGCGAGGTCCTGCGCTCGATTACCGCCCGTGACGGTCGCCTGGAACTAATCGTCGAGTTCCCACGCCGGACCGACCTCGGTGCAATCGTCGACGCCGTGCAGGACCACTGGCCGGAGGCGACCATGCACGCCTGCACCGAGCGGACCGTCGACGACGACCACCCGAGCGCGTTCAGCGGGCTGACGATAAAACAGGAAGACGCCCTCCGGGCGGCCTCGCTGGCGGGCTTTTTCGAGCGGCCACAGGAGGCCAGCGCCGAGGACGTGGCCGCGACGCTCGGCTCCTCGGCCTCGACGTTCCTCCATCACCTGCGCAACGCCGAACGGGCCGTCTTCGAGGATGTCTTCTCTCACGACGGGCGACTCGACTGAGCCGACGGCGCGTGGCTGTCCGCACATACTGGTTGTTTCGTTGTCACTGTTGCGTATATTTGCAAGCCATCTTTACACCGACATGATGCGTAGCGGACAGCAACGTGTATTTGCTAACGTGTCTCTGTGAGAGTCGGTCGCTGGGCACGAGCGCGGTCTACTCTACCGGCGGCCAGCATCGACAGACGACGGACAGCGGTGACAGGCACAAACATCGAATCGTTGGTTCCGCAACCGCAGCAGCGAGTCGCGTGAGCGGTCGGGCACGTCAGCGTCGGGGAGCGAGGCGGCCGTGGTTCTGGCGGTGGTCGGCGTGACCCATAGGGCGGGCAGACTGCTGGCGGTGTATCTCGTCGGGCTGGTCGGACTGGCGCTGCTGGCGACAAGTACCGGGTTCGTCGGGACCGCGGCGGCGGGCAACACCGCCCCGGACTGTTCCACGGTGAGCTACAGCACCGACGGCTCAGGAAACTTGGAGGTCAGCACCATCGACGAACTCCAGTGTATCAACGAAAACCACGACGACGCGACTAGTCGCTCGGACGCGCTGAGCAAGGACTACAAACTCGTCGCCGACATCGATGCTAGCGGGACGAGCAACTGGGACCCCGACGACGACTCGACGACGGAGGGCTTCGACCCCATCGGTGACTCTGGGACGAAGTTCACGGGGACCTTCGACGGAGCAGGCTACGAGGTGTCCGGGCTCACTATCTCGCGTAGTGGGACGAACTACGTCGGCGCGTTCGGGTACATAGAATCCGGTGCCCTGGTCACTGACGTTACCTTTGCGAGTGCCGACATCACGGGGGGCGACCAGACCGGTGGCGTCGCCGGCAGGAACGCAGGCGGGGACATCATCGAGACACGGGTGACTGGGTCGGTCAGCGGCGACAGGTACACCGGCGGCGTCGTCGGCCTCTCCGGCGGCGTCGTCAGACGGTCCGGGTCGACGGCGAGCGTCTCCGGCTCGGGAAATCAGGCTGGCGGACTCGTCGGCGAGAACAGAAATCTGATCGAACAGTCCTACGCGACAGGCAGCGTCAGTGGATCGTTCGACGTCGGTGGACTCGTCGGCAAGAACGACAACGGCGACAACGTGAAGTCGTCCTTTGCGACCGGCAGCGTCTCGGGGTCCAGCACCCTCGGTGGACTCGTCGGGAACAACGCTGGGTCCGTCTCCAACTCATACTGGGACGCGGACGTGAACAGCAACGGTCAGGATGGTGCCAGCACTGGATCGTTCGACGCCACTGGACTCACCACCACGCAGATGCAACGGTTCGCACCGCAGTCGAACATGGGGGACCTTGACTTCGAGACGGTCTGGATCGTCACCAGTGGCTATCCGCGACTCGCCTGGGAAGGGGCGACGGCGCTCACCGTCGACAGCATTGAGGCCACCAGCCCGACCGTCGGCGAGGACGAATCGGGCACCATCACCGTGACCGCAAAGGAGAGCGGCACCGACGCCGGCGAAGGCGTCACCGTCGAAGTCCTCGACGACGATGGCCTCGCTGGCTTCGCCGCGAGCGATACGAAAGTCACCGACACCAACGGCGAGGTCGAGTTCACCTTCGACGAACCGGACCATGGGAGTTACAGCCCCGAGTTCGCGTGGGCCGACGACACGAGCGTCTCTGTCACGCCGACCGTCACCGTTCAGGACGCGCCCGAGGTCACGTCTATCGAGCGGGCGAGCGGCGAATCGAACCCCACCAACGCCGACAGCGTCGACTTCGACGTGACGTTCTCGGAGAGCGTCAGCGGTGTCGATGACGGTGATTTCACGCTTCACACCACGGACAGCGCGAGTGGCACCGTCCAGAGCTTCGGACCGACCACGGCCGGTAACTCGATCACTGTCACGGTCGATTCGATTTCGGGCGACGGTGACATCCGGCTCGATCTGGACGACGACGACGGCATCACCAACGGCAACAGTGTCCCGCTGAGCGGTGAGGGAACCAGTGGCGGGAGTGGTGACGGCTCCTTCACCAGCGGCGAATCGTTCACCGTCGACAACACCAATCCGGGGTTCAGTGCTGGCTCCAGCAACAGCGCGTCGGTCGACGAGGAAAGCACAGCGAGCGATTTCCTCGACGTGGATGCCGGTGACGACGGCCCACCGGGCTCGGAAGTTTCGACGTACGCCCTGTCCAGCGCCGCCGGCAGCGACGCCGGACCGTTCAGCATCGACAGCAGTTCGGGTCAGCTTTCGCTCGACAGCGCACAGGACTTCGAGAACCCGGCCGACGACAACGGCGACGGCGACTACGAACTGGACGTGACGGCCACCGACGACGC
This sequence comes from Halorientalis marina, assembly GCF_023028345.1. Classification (GTDB taxonomy): domain Archaea; phylum Halobacteriota; class Halobacteria; order Halobacteriales; family Haloarculaceae; genus Halorientalis; species Halorientalis marina. The sequence goes on from NZ_CP095490.1 coordinate 99,482, forward strand.
GGGCAACACCGCCATCCAGTCCGTTACCGTTAGTATCACCGACGTGAACGACCCACCGACACTGGATACCAACAGCGGTGTGACCGTCGACGAAGGGTCCAACGCGAACCAGATTCCGAACTCGGAGTTAGACGCCAGCGACCAAGATGGGGACTCGATCACCTACACGGTGACCGCTTCTCTCTCGGCGGGTGATCTGTTCATTGACGGGAGTGGCGGCGGGACTGACGACGGAACGCTGGACGGCGAGTCTCCCATCGCCGCTTCTGACTCGTTCACCCAGGCCAACATCGACAACGGAAACCTGCTCTACAACCACGACGGTTCCGAGACCACGAGTGACGATTTCGACTTCGACCTGTCGGACGGCAACGGTGGCTCCGTGACCGGAAAGACGTTCTCGATCACCGTCGACCCCGTCAACGACGCACCGACGCTGGCGGCGACTGGGACGAACCCGTCCTACACCGAAGACGGGAGTGCGGTCACCCTCTACATGTCGGCGTCGGCGTCCACCGTCGAGAGCGGGCAGCAACTCACTGACGTCGAGATGACCGTGAGCAACGTGGCAGAACCAGCCCAAGAGACACTCACCATCGACGGCGAAGCGGTGACGCTGACCGACGGAAACAGCGGGACGACGGCGGCAAATAGCTTCGGGTACAGTGTCACACTCAGCGGTGGAACCGCGACGGTCACCGTCTCGAAGTCGGCGACGCCCGGGGAGTACGAGACCCTGATCAATGGTCTCCAGTACGAGCATACGGGCGACGACCCAAGTACGGGGTCCGACCGCGTGGTCAAACTCACGCAGGTCACCGACAGCGGCGGCACGGCAAACGGCGGTGAAGATACCACGAACCTCGATATCACCAGTACTGTCTCGCTCTCGGCTGTCAACGACGCGCCGACGCTGTCGGTCTCGACCAGCAACCCGACGTTCACTGAGGGCGGGAGTGCAGCCGAACCGTTCTCCTCGGCCAGTACGGATGTCGTCGAGAGCGGCCAGCAGGTCGAGCGCCTCACACTCACCGTCAACAACGTGGCCGACGGCTCGGCGGAGACGCTAACCCTCGATGGGAGTTCCGTCGCTCTCACCGACGGGAACAGTGTCAACACCGCGAATAACGGACTTTCGGCGTCGGTCAGCGCCTCCAGTGGGACGGCGACCGTCACCGTCAGTGGTGGGTTCAGCGAATCGACGGCGAATACGGTCCTCGACACCCTCGCTTACCGGCACACCGGGGACGATCCCTCGACCAGCAACGACCGGACCATCACGATCACCGAGATCGTTGACGACGGTGGGACATCTAACGGTGGCAGCGACACGGCGAGTGTCTCGAAGTCTGGCACCGTCTCGCTCACGCCAGTCAACGACGCGCCGACGGCCATCAGCCTCACCAGCACCAGCGTCGCCCAGTCCAGCGGCACCGACGCGGTGGTCGGGAGCCTCTCTGCCACGGATGTCGACGACAGCAGTCACACGTTCTCGCTGGTCAGCGGGAGCGGTGACGGTGACAACATCGAGTTCAATATCGACGGCGGTGACCTGCGTGCGAACGACGCGTCAGCGCTCGCCGAAGGGGACTACGACGTTCGCCTCGAAGCCAACGACGGCAACGGGGGAACATACGAGAAGGCAGTCACTGTCAGTGTGACCGACGACCTCGCGCCCACCATCGCGTCGAGTACGCCGGCCGACGACGCCACTGGGGTCGCCAGGAGCGACGATATCACGATCACGTTCAGCGAGGACATCGCCTTCGGGTCGGGCACCATCACGCTTCACGAGGACGACGGCGGCTTCAGTGACTGGGAGACCTTCGACGTGAGCAGCGACACTGGCAGCGGCGACGGGACGGTCTCCATCTCTGGGTCGACGCTCCGGATCGATCCCTCGACTGCACTGGCTGGAGCCACCACGTACGCCGTCCAAATCGACGCCGGGGCACTCACCGACACGGCCTCGTCGACAAACGACTTCGGCGGCATCGGTGACGACACCACCCTGAGTTTCACGACGACCGACTCGACAGCGCCGACCGCGAGCGTCGGGTCGGACAGGACCATCGACGAAGGGCAGTCAGTGAGTTTCGATGGGACTGGGTCGACAGACAACGTCGGCATCGTCAGCTACGACTGGGACTTCGACGACGGTGACACGGCCAGCGGTGCGACGACGAGTCACACCTTCGACAGTCCAGGTACCTACACCGTCGAACTGACCGTCACAGACGCCGCAGGCAATACCGACACGGCCACTGTCGAAGTCACCGTCGAATCGACTGGCGGCGGAAGCTCCTCACTGACCGCCGACGCCGGCAGCAGCCGCACCGTCACGGCCGGTGAGAAAGTTACCTTCGACGGCAGCGACTCGACGAGCGACAGCGGAATCACCAGCTACGAGTGGGACTTCGGTGACGGCGAGAGCGCGACCGGCGAGACGGTCACGCACACCTTCGAGGACGCGGCAACAGTACTGGTCGAACTTACTGTCTCGGATGGGTCGACAACTGACACCGACACCATCAGTGTAACCGTCGAGCGGGCGAGTGAGGACGAACAGAGTGACGACAGCAGCGAGAGCGGCGGAAGTAGCGGAAGTGACGGCGGTGGCAGTGCCGGAAGCAGTGGCAGTTCCGGAAGCGGTGGCAGTGGTAATGAGAGCAGTGGCCCCACCGAGACTGGTGGCGACCAGCCCACTGCCGACGATTCCAGCGGCGGGACTGGGACCGTCGTCAGCGGCACTCGCTCGGAGGATGGCAGCGTCACTTTCACCGTCAGTGCTTCCGACGACGACGGTCCGATCAAGCTCGACCTCAGCGGGACTGACGCCGACAGTTCCGACACACCTGCCGATTCCAGTGGCAACGAGACAGACGAGCCAAACCAGACGAACGAGTCCGAGACCGACGCCAGCGGGGCCGAGGGCCAGGACGAGAGTGACGGCAGCGACGACAGTGAAGGCGAGGGTGAGGGTGAGAACGCAGTCTCCGTCGACAGCCTGTCGATCACCCCGAGCGAGAGCGGATCCCGGGAGTTCGATATCTCGGTGCGCGAGTGGGAAGCCAACACCGACACCAGCGAGCGCGGGAGCGAGACCGACGACACAGGGACCGACACGACGGCTCCCGACAATCAGGGAGCGACCGACAGCGTCCGTAACCGCACGGACCCACGGACGTTCCTGGTCGAGACCGGCTCGTCGCCGATTGGCTACGTCGAAGTGACCCACACCAACCCCGACACCGACATCGACAGCGTCACGTTCCGCTTCCGAATCCGGAAAGCCGCGCTGAACGAGACTGGTGTCGACCCGAGTGGTGTGGCGCTCTATCGCGACGAATCCGACGGGTGGACTCGCCTCCCGACCGACGAAGTCGGTGCGAACGCCACCCACTACGTCTTCGAGGGAACATCGCCCGGGCTGTCGCTGTTCACCATCGCCTCGACGCAGCCAGCGTTCGAGGTCGTGCGTGCCAGCAGCCAGTCGGAAACCCGCGACGTTTCCGAGCCGGTCACTGTCGACGCGACGGTCCGCAATCTCGGCGGGGCGGCTGGGACCTACACTGCCGAGTTGCGAGCCAACGGAACAGTCGTCGCTACCAGCGATGTCGACCTCGCCTCGAACTCGACGCGGACCGTGTCACTCTCGTTCACGCCAGCCGACTCCAGGGAGTACACGCTGACAGTCGGCACTGTGTCTGCCGGGACGGTCTCGGTCCAGTCGGACGAGACGCTGACTGAGTCGACACCAGCAGACCAGGAGACCACACAACAGACCACCGCGGCCACAGACAAACCAAGCCAGACAGCAGGTGACACCGAAGCCACGGAGACGACCGACGCGAGTGGCCCCGGCTTCGGCGTCCCTGCGGCGTTCGGTGCGTTCTTGATGATGGTCGTCTTGCGTCGGCGGCGGTCGTAACTCGGGCCTACCCAGGAAGACCTGCTCGGACCAGGGCTTCTGGCGACCGGCCGAGGAGGTAGGATCGACGCGGCGACACGCCGGACGCTCGCCACAGACGACCCGTGACAGTCACGACGGGCACAGACGGGGAGGCCGACATCGTCACTAATCTGGAGCGGTGTGGGCTGTCTTCGGTCCGGTCAATGTCACTGGACCCCGAGGGGCAATTGTGTAGCAATAACGTCACATCTCCAGTCTGTATCACCAGAAACGGATTCTTGAGCGTGGTGAGTCCAGTGTCTCGTAGTGCCACCAACTCGTGACTCTCGACGCGCTGTCTATCGACGAGTTGCACAGCGCCCCCATATCGACTGGCCAGTGTACGATTCGACACCGGTGTACGACCGTCGCTCACTCGCCGGATTGGAATCAGATGTCCGGACTGTCTCGGAAATGTGGTTCTCACACGATGCCCACGACTCGGTGACCCAGTTCGTCTGTTCGCTCCCGCTAGCCTATGTCAGATTCGATGCGCATGATCGCTACGCAGACTCGACCAGCCATCAGATGGATGTGCTCTTTCGGCTATTCGTGCTGAGAGAATGCCACGGGTGGGATCACGAAACAGCGCTCGTTGAGTTCCTGGATCAGCACCTTCATCTCTGCGAGCAGTTGGGCATGGAGACGGTCCCAGATCAGTCGACACTGTGGCGCAGTTGGCGCAAACGTTTCACTGCGGATCTTCGTGAGACTGTCGAGACGGCTGCACGGACGATTCTGATCAAGGCACAGAACGCAGGTGTTGCGGTTCCGCGTGACCCAGAACGGAAGCTCCGACATCAGACTACTGAGTCTGAGAACGAGAGCGCCCCTGATGACAAAACGATCCTAAAGCACGCAGAGCGAATCACTAATCACGTCACCCGCGTTGTCTTCCCAGCGTTCTCACTGGATCGTGGAGATGGGTGTGAGATTCACGAAAATGCGTACTGGGACCTCCAGACACACCTCGGCTTACGCGAGAACCTCGCTGCGAACGAGGGCGCTCGCAGTTTTATTCACGAATCAACACGTGACCGAACACCACTAGGACATGCCCATCGGGACCATATTCGCAATCTCTCTGTCAAACAGGTTCGAGAGATGTACCGGCAGGCAGTGAGGCGTCTGTTGGACGAGGTCGCAGAGACGGGGGAGTTCTTCCGAGCAGGTATCGTTGCCATTGATATTACAGAGGCCGACCCGTTCACCGGTGATCGAACGGGTCACGAAGACGAGATCATCGGGACCAAAGAGAGTTCTGACGAGTACGCCTACCAGTGGGCGACGATCCAGTTCGTTGGTAACGCTGTCCCGATTGTCCTCGATGCACGACCGGTGCAGAAAGGCGAGACGCGAAAAGAAATCGTCGAGGACCTGCTGGAGTCAGCCGAGGATCTCGTCCACGTCGACGAAGTGCTGATGGACCGTGAGTTCGACAGCCAGCACGTCCTCGAAGCTGTCGACAATCGTGGGTTGACATATGTCGTCCCGAAGCGGATGCAGACCAGCGAGAGAGCCCAGGCAAAGCGACTCTGTCGGTGGGATAGGGAACACTACGTCACTGATCGGAAACTCCACCTCGGGAGCAACGAGTGGCACGAAACCACGCTGATCTACCAGCGCAAAGACGACTCAGACCACACTGATCACCGGCAATACGCCGTATTCATGACGAACGGCTATCCTGCGGGGGTGATCTCCCAGTACAACGCTCGCTGGGAAATCGAGAGTGGCTACAAGTCGATCAAGCGCTTCATGGCCGCCACGACCTCCAAGGATTTCGGGCTACGGTTCTTCTACTTCGCGTTCGCGTGTCTGTTGTACTCGATCTGGCGAGCGGTCGATCTGCTTGTCCAGGTCGAGTTGACTGGTGGGTATGAGAAGTCGCCAATGGTGACGGCAGATAACACGCTGACACTGCTGAAGAAAGAAACTGGAATCGGATAGCTGACTTCGTAACCCGACCGAACGCCGCGGTTCTGAGTGACAACTTTGGTAGCAGATACAGAAACTCGCAGAACTAGTATAGAGACCAACAAGAAGTGGTGCGTGAGCGGTTATTCGAAGCAGTTCAGACTCGTTGACCCGTCTGAATATCTGCATTACAGCCCCTCTATAGCCGGTGTAGTCTCATCTTCCCAGGTCAGAGAATCAGTATAGCAATATATGGTTTATTGGAAGTTTATGAAATGCTAAAACGTGGATATTCGGGGATAGACTCTCTGTAACGCGCAATTAGCGTTTTGAGAGTGCCGATTGCCTGTACGTACTCTTAGTGCGATAAGAGTACGTACTTTCAAGCAGGTGGCCGCTGTCTACCAAAGCGAATCCCATGACTCCACCCGACATCCCAGGTATTCCCGCCCAGATAGACCTCGAAACACGGTTCCACGGAGGCGGTGAGTGAGATGAGTTCTTCTGGCAACGGCCAGGGCCACACGGACGGCCAGGATGATCGGCCGGTCGAGGTCGCGGACGTCGTCGAGGATTACCTCACCGACAAGGGCAAAGGAGCGGAAGGAAAGAGTGGGACGTACCGCCGAGATGCAAAACGCGAACTCGACCGCTTTCTCACTTTCCTCGAAGATGAGCGCCCGCGTTCGCCCACGACATTCGAGGAGCTGACCATCCGAGATATCCGCCAATACGCTCGCCATATCGCGACACAGGATTGGACTAAAAGCACGAAGCAGAACTATTACGCCCACATTTCGGCGTTCTGCGGATGGGCAGTACGCGAGGGATATCTCGACGAGAATCCGGCGTTAAAATCACGGGCGAAAGAGCCACTTCCAGAAGACGACGGACGGAAGACCGAGCGCCAACAGGCGTGGTCACCCGAGCAGCGAACGGCACTCCTGGAGTACGTCGACGAACAGGCACACGAAGCCATCGACGAAGTAGGTGAGAACCGCTACGAGGCGATCAAAGCGTGTCGCGACCGAGCGCTCGTCTATCTCCTGTGCTTCTCGGGTGTTCGCGGCGCGGAAGTCCTGGCTGATGTCGCCGACGCCCGGCGCGGTCGCGACGGTCTCCGGTGGTCGGACGTCTCCCTCAATGACAACACAATCACCGTCCTCGGGAAAAAGGGCGAATGGAGCGATAGGGCTGTCCCACCGTCTGCGATCCCGTCACTCGAACGCCTCCGGTCAGTACTGAACCCATCGAGTGACGACTGGCCCGTGTTCACGACGCTGTCGTATCCCACCCTCGTCAAGACGTTCAAAGACGAACTCGTTGAGCGGGACTATACGCGCAAAGAGGCTGAGAGTCTGCATCGCGAGCGGGTGAACGATGGGGACGTCTCGATGATCGAACTCTGTGTCGAGTACGATGTCGACCCTCCGGCGTTGACGACCCACAGCGCACGGCGGATTTTGCAGCGACTCACAGAGGAAGCAGACATCGAGTTGGATGACGACAAACACGGCTATCTTGCCCCGCACGGCGCTCGTCGGGGAGCCGGCGAAGTCATGGTTCGGGAATTCGGTTATACGGAGGCTGCACGACACCTAGATAACTCCGAGGAGGTGGTTCGCGAGCACTACTCACATATCGAGGCGAGTGAACGCGCTCAGATGGCTGAGACGGCGTTTCAGAATCAGCGACCTAGCCAGAAAGATGTGCCCGACCAGGACTCCGACGGGTAGCACTCATCGATCCACTGTGCCCCAGTCGGTAGCGATCTTAATGTCTGTCATAGTAGTGCTAACATGTTGAATGTTCAAAATGTAGTTACCGTGAATAATGGAAATAGTGTAACAAATAGTACTAACAGCAATAGCCTTTTTAACGGTAATATCGCTAATAACGGTACTACTGACAATAGTAGTGATAATGATAATACCGCATATACTGTTAAAATCGGTATTACCGTTATCATTGTCGCATCAGAATAGGCCCTACATAGGTTAAAATGCCGAATTGGAGAAATAGAAGCAGATCAATAATAGCATTATTAACGGTAGTACCGTTCTGAACGGTAATCGTCTGACGAACAATTATAACGGTATGAATTCAATTTGAGGGTAGTTATGACCGACACCTACCCAGAAGTACTCGCCATCTCGTTTCAGAAGGGTGGCACTGGCAAGACATTCACCTCGTTGAACATTGCGGGCGGTCTTGCAGCTCGCGGCTTCAACGTGCTTGCCATCGACCTTGACCCACAGGGCACTCTCACCGCAAACCTTGGGAAGCGAGACCTCTACAAAGACCTGAACGCGCTCTCACTAGATGAAATCCTTTTAGATCCGAAAAGTTGGGATAATGTGAACGACCTCATCCACACCGACCACGAAGAGTTCGATCTTATCCCCAGCAACCAGAGTTATAATGGAAATAAAACACCCCTAGACTCGGCTGATGCCGGCGAGAACCGATTGGGGCGACTCTTAGAACGACTTGAAGACGACTATCACTACGTTGTCTGTGATTGCCCACCGGATTTCTCACCATACGCGAAGAACGCGGTCACGGCCGGCGAGAAGATCGTCGTGCCGATGGAGCCGGAGACGGAGATGCCGCATTCGACAGATCTGTTGTTCGACCAATATGAGGTCCTTGGAATGATGCACGATCTCGAGATTCAGTATCTCGCATTCCTGATGACGGTTAACTCGACGAAGATGACCAACGAGAACAAGCGAATGGTCGAGTGGTTCAATGAAACTTTCGACGAGAAGGGCGTTATTACTGACCATCGAGCGGCGTTCGCGAGGGCCAAAAAGAGCCAGCAGTCAATCTACGCTCACCCAGAATCGCTCCGGAACGACGAAGTCGAACGATACGACGAACTCCTTCAATTGATTCTTAAGCAGACATCACCACCGACGCTCGGATTGGATGTTGAAGCGGCAAAGGCGATGACCGTCGAAGATATTCGCGCTGCGGCGGCCGACCAAGAGGTGGAAGCATGAGTGACGATCCCTCTGAAGACGACTTTGAGGCACAGATGAGCGATGTTTCAGAGCGGGCACAGAAGCTCGGAGTCTCCGGTTCGGACCCAAGCTCGAGTTCGGGCGCTGAATCGTTGCCCGAAAATACCACGGGTGACACTGAGGAGATAGCCGAAGTGGATTCTGATGATCCATCGGCTGCTCAGCAGGCAGTTGAACAAGAGTCACGCACGACTGGAGGACCTGATACCCACGAATACCCGAACCCAGATAGGGAGCTGGGAGCGCTTGCTGATGTCTATGTAAATAATAACGTATTCCTCTCAACCGAGGTCGTCGACGCCGTTGAGGGTCTCTGGGATGACGTCGAGTATGAATGGAAGAAGTCTCACGACACAGAACTCAACAAGAACTGGGACTTCTACATGGCCTGCTTCCGGGTCATCTTAGACAATCCCAATCTCATCCGTGACGAACTTGGTATGGACACTGAGGAGTAATCTCAGCGTTCTCTCCTGGCCAATAATATCACTTGTTTATGTGTTCGGTATATCGGTGTGAACACTCATATTGGTAACAGTGGTAGTAACGTTAGTATGATTAATACCGTAGATAGCGCAAACAACTATGCGGCCAGTGAGTTAGAGACTTCGCGAATCGATATCAAGATCTCGGGTTGTAGAGGTGGCGATAGGCATTCTAAGTGAGTCCCACAACCATCAACCGATCTCGTCGATTCTACCCTGGAACAGCCTATCGGCTGTCGATTGGGCCAAAGGATATACCATGTGAGTCAGTATATTCAACTCCGACAGGACTACGACACCCGGTCAGGAACGTCTGCGCGGATGAGTGACAGGTTCGCTCCCGTTAGAATGGGAGTGGCCATCGTCACCCAGGCACTTCTTGGAGGGTGTTCCCCTGTGGCCGGTGCTTTTGGAGGAGTACGGGCCACTACGCAGCAGACGTCTCCGGTAAGTGTCGTAGTTTTGAACCGTTTAACATGGTTTAACCGAGGTCTGGCAATGGTATACTACTCTCGTCAAGATTGTATCCCTCTGAAATGCCGACCTCCAGGAGAACCTCGACAAGGAACTCGATGTCATGAATCTCTTGGTCAAGCTGTGTGCGCTCGAGTTCGCGAGCGAGGAGGGCATCGAGAAGGTACTGTATGAGAATAGTGGCCTCTGCTGACCGAACCGCGTGAATTTCTTCGTCGGTCAACGGTGATTGAGTAGTAGTGGGAAGCTTCCCATCAGGTCTGGGGACGAGGCCGGCTTGAATGTCAGTACGAACGCGCCTGTAGTGTTTACAGCCACTTTCCGGTGGCTCATCGGGGCACGTACAGGTTCGTTGGAGTACGTCGACCTCGTAGATACCCCCGGACGCCGATCGAACCTCGTAGATGCCACCCTGTCGGAGCAACGAGACGTCCATCTCCTGAGTCTGTGCCCGGCCCTCACGTCGGATTGCGGCGTTCTCAATAGACGGTGTCGATTCTTCTACTGGGTTGGAATCGGATGCTGCTGTTACCATCGGGATATCGGTCTCCATGGGACGACGACACGTCGAGATGCTGTACACGACTGGCAGGTTCCTCTGGTGTCGCCCCTCTACACTCTCGGGGAGACATAAAATCGGCCAAGTAAAACTGTGCGTTTGATTGGCGGAGGGTATATCCTACGTTACAACCTCATTGTGTCATTGTGACTATTGCGTAGGACTACTGGCATCTGCGACGAACGAGCGGTTTTACAGTTTGCAAACGGGAATTAGAGCTCATCCCACATGGGTGGATCAAATGATGAGGCGATCTCCTTGTCTGGCTCACTCCCGAGGTCATGGATATACGCAAGCAACTCTTCCGGTGGCGACATCGCTGAGACCGTCTCGGCTTCATCAACGGGCACGATGTCCCCTTCATGTCCGCCTTCCAGCTCCTGTTCTTGACTCTGTTCTCCGGGCAGGATCTCGCCGTTCTCCTCGTAGATGCCGTCGATTCGGTCAGTGAGATAGCGGATGATACCCGCTCTGTCACGGTTTGCCCGCTCGTGCTCGAGGTATCGTTCAACGGTCGCGGCCTCTTCCATCATCCTAATTGCGGGCGTGATGACCCGCGTATTTCGAGTGTCGAGCAGTTTCTCGGGCGGGAGCTGTTCGAGGAGCGATTCATCGTGACTCATGCTTGACCAGGGAGTGCAGGTGGCTCGGAGCGGTTCCACGCATCGAGATGGGAACAAATGTCTGCAACGACGTATTCGATCGCTTCGGTCGTCGACGAATCGACGGGAGGTGTCTCGACGATTACAGCGAGTTCCAGGGCGTCCTCGAATCGGATGAGTGGGTGTGCGTCGTAGAGTGCTTTGACGACGGCCTTCGCAAGTGTGTCTCCATCGAGGGATCTGGGATCGTCGATAGCGTCTCGGGCGACGGCAGTGAGATGGTGCACACGTCGGGTGGCGGCGATACTGGCGTCGATGTCGCTGCTGGTGGAGATGCGCTGTGCGGTCGTGATAGTGTTCATCGGAATGAATCCCTCCACCGAAGCGAGGGACGACAAACGAGGAGTGGTGAGCCAGCCCTACGTTACATTATTAATACGAAGGTAGCGTAGGATAACGCATGCCCGAACCTGACCCCGACGCTGGCGCTCCCACCAGCCCTGAAGAAAGGGGCGCAGAGATGCCTACACCCCCGGAAGGGCTGGCAAAGCGCGTATGGGAGCCCCTGCAGGCACAGACAGTGTACGATCTAGAGCGAGTCATCGACTACTGCGAGGAACTTATCGAGCACAAGGAACGGCCGGTGTCTCCGAGTGAGACGGCCGGAGAGGGTGAAGTCGCAGACAAGAAACCACCGCAGAACCTCTCTCATGAGGAGCAGCGTGCAGCGAAAGAGGAGCTCGAAGAGATGAGTACGGACGAGATGAAGGAACTCTCAGAGGATGAACTGACCCGGTATGGACACGTCCAGATACGGAAGCTCCCGTGTGGGCCAGGATGCGATGGTTGCCCCCATGGACCGTACACTTACATCGTCTATCGAGATAGCCGAGGGAAGGTGACCTCGAAGTATGCGGGGAAGGCTGATGGGGGGTAGCACCATCGCCGTACGGAACCCACGGAAGACGAGAATCCTATAGAATCACCCGTGGTTTGCAGTCTCGACGACGCACCCGGAATCACGACACGCGGCGAGCCACCCATTCTGGTAGCCGATCCCCGCAAGGTCGTCGAATGGAAACCGGCTCGTCACGTGCTTAGGAGTGACGTCGGGAAGTTGTACACGGAGCGCGTTCCCGTCCTGGTCGGCGGCCTCAAGATAGCCACTCCCAGCGAGTGCGTAAAGTTCCCAGACGATGTCCCGACCGTCCTTGGTCGTCCCGGGCCACTCCACATTAGAGAGCGCCGTGCGGACGTCCTCGACCCACTGAGCGATGTCCACATCGTCGTTGGTGATGGCGAGACGTCGTAATCGTCGATGACGCGGTCGGGATCAAGCAGTCCGAATTTCGCAGAAAGGATCCACCAGCGAGCACAGAGTGTCTCAGCGAAATCGCGCTTGAGGCCAAAGTATGTCGAACGGTATTTTTCGCGAGCAGGAAGCAAGCCGTCGTGTTTCGCGTCGCCACACCCGACGAGGGCAGTTCGGCGAACGTGGAGATCGCTTCGAGTACTACCCTCGTGGCCTCCACCGTCAGTCTGGAGTGTCCCGATATTTGTCTGTCTCATTGATATCTATCGTATCGGCGGTGAGGACTAATAGTGGACGTCGACGGGCGTCACGAAAAACGAGGTCTCGTCGCTCCCCGTATCCCCGGTCGCGACCTCCTCGAGAAGTTGATCGAATTCGGCTTGGCTCCGAATTGCGGTTCCGTATTCGTTGTAGAGGTAGTAGACCGGGCCGGCGTATTCACCGACAGAGTACATCGCATACCGGACGTCGATTGAGTAGGAGTCGATGAACTCCTCTTCGCTTCGGGCGGGGGCGAGAGGGTTCCACGGTTCGACGTCGGCTTCAATACGGGGGCTTTCGAGGAGTTCCTCGTCGGTGTACTCTTCGAATCCCTTGCGGATGACAGCCATTCGTCGAGCAAGTTCGCGAGTGGTTGATACCCAGGCGCCCTCGAGAAGATCGTTCCCGACCTCGGAGTCGGCACGAGCGGAGCCCTCTTCACGGAAGATGTCAGGGAGTGACTCGCTCCAGCGATCACCATCGGTCATGAGTGTGCCGTAGTCGAACGTCGGGTAGAGCGGCGCGTCAACGCCCTCAAAGAGGGCGTGGGCGATGCCGGTCGCGTCTTCGGCGTCGTAGGCTTCGCAGACGACTCTGATGAGCATGTGCATGATGAATTTGGTCAGGGGTAGAGGGCGAACGCAGTATCGTCGGCGTCGGTGCCGAATATTGTGCCAGGAGCGTTCCCTTCGGGATCAGCCGACGGGTAGAGGATCGTCCCGGACTCGAGTTCGAGAACGACCGTCGATTGCCAATCATGGGCTTGCCAGCCTTCGCGTTCAATTTCTTCGCTGGTCATTTCACGAACGTCGGCGATGCGCTGTCCGGCGATATTGTCGTCTGTGGTGGATTCCATTTTAACTGGGCCTCCACCGCGCGGGGGCCAGACAAATCAAGTCCTACGCTACACTCGGATACCAACAATTCGTACTGTAACGTAGGACTGAGACGGCCCTCACGTCCGTTTATCCGCGATCTTGCCCTTGAGTCCTTCATGATATTCGACGTAGTCGCGCTCTGTCTGAGTTCGATATGCAAGTGTGCGCCCGCCTTCGTAGGTGACGACGATGGCCTGCTCGATGGGAAAGGGCCCGTCTTCGTCCGCGTAGTCGACAAGTTCTGCCCACTCATCGGGTGACCCAAGCGGATCGGGATCGCTGAGATCCCCTCCGTTGGCAACCCAGATCGGGTCATCCGGTTCTTTGACGGCGGGCTCGAGGCGTTCGATTGGCGTCTTCCCCTCGGCGGGCCACACTCCACGTTCCTCCCAGAATGCTCGCATCTCACGGAGGCTTCGACGGACAGTCCCACGGATGCTGAGGAAGTCAGCGTCTTGCCACCCGTCGCGTGACCAGGATTCGCCTTTGTAGGCGATACCCTGCGGGCCGTTCCAATCGAGACCGATGATGTCCGCAGGCGGGTCCGCTGTGAGATTCGGTTGGGTGAGCTCCTGGATGACGCGCCATTGCTTCGTCGGGCTGGCTCCAAGGAGATGCACACGGTGACCGCGCCAGTTGCCGATATCCGAGAAGTGCCACGCTTTGATGTTTGAACGCCCCATCGCGTATCCGAGGACGAGCGATTCCCCGGGGATATCAGCGTTGGCGACGATATCGATGGCCTCGCGACACTTCGGGACGATGATGATGGTCGCGTCTGGGTAGTCGGATTTGAGTTCGCGGGCGGCGTCGACAAACGTGTGTGCTTCCTCAGGAGTGCGGGCATCGCCAACGACACCGATTTCGGGCTCAACCTCACGGAAGCGGGTGAGATACCGATCGAGGTCGGGCCGATTGAAGTCGTTGTCGAGCATGAGGATCGGGACGTCAACGTTGCGGAGATGGCTATCCTGAATCCGACAGTCCTCGCGAGCGCCGGTAACGAATCCGAGGGCGTATGCCTCAGTCGCAAACGGGGCTCGATGAAGGAACCCGATGTACTCGGCACGACGAGCGACTTCGATAGGAAGCGCGTCCTCTTCGCGTTCTCGTTCGGTGTTGCTGTCGGCCTCGATCTCGGACCGGTGGTCGGAATGCTCGCCTCCCGATGCCTGGTGTCTGTCCTCGAGTGTGTCAAGAGTCGCCGGCGAGAGGTACGTGGAGAGGTCGAGTTGGCCGTGGCCGATGCTCTCGGCTGAACTGGTATTGGAACTCACCATAGGAATTGGATGTCTGGATGGTCAGCTGGCGGCGCACGGCTCCGCCGCCGACAAAACTGGCGGACGAAACCTCGCCTACGCGGAAGACACAGAAGGGGAGCTCGACGACGATGATGATCGTTCGGATGGCTCCACGGATGGGTCACGAAGATGGTCGTAGTCTATCTCGAGGCCAGCGATTCCCTCGACTGCGGCGGTCGCGACGTTTCCGGTGAGGCAGTTCTCGACAGTCGCGTAGCCGTGGAGCCGAGCCCACTCACAGGCGTCGGCGATGAGTCCCCGGAGAACGTTCACCGGGTAGGCGAGGGCGTCGGTCTGGGCGCCCGCTGTGGACAGCGTGACGGCTTCGGTGTTGTCCCGAGGGTTCTGCTCCTCGGAGTGGTCTCGAAGGCAGAGCGCGGCAACCAAGGCGTCTTCTGGAGTTCGGTAGGCGAAGCACGCGACGAGCGGTGCGGTGTCGTCAGGTTCGCCACAGTCGTACTCATCGAGGAACGCCTGGGCGTCGGTGGTGAGGGTGGTTTCTCGACGAGCCGGGTGCTCCTCGCGGGTCTGGACAAGTTCACCCTGGGCGACCGTGCGGGGAGAGGCACATGCGGGTCTGACTGGTGTGTTCTGGTCGGTGAGGCGGGCCTGATCGGGACTGACGCGACCGGCGGGCCGTCGGGCCTCGATCGAATGACTGGCGAGGACGTATCTGTAGCGACACTTCCGGTACGTTCCACCCCCGGCGCGGCCCTCACGAGAGTGCCATTCACTCCGGTCAGCTATCGTCGTCCCGAGGAGCTCGAACCCAGCGGCCTGATACATGGTTCCCTCGTTGCCGTTCTGGACACCGGCGTACGTGAGCAGGCGATCGTATCCTTCGAGGCGACTCCACGCACAGCAGCGTGAGAGGAGCCACGATCCGGTATTCGCGGGCCGGTCGGGATGGGCAGCGAAGCGATACAGTTCGACCGTCCGACCGTCGGCGTTGTGTCGCCCCCGCGGGCGTCCGAGGACCGCCATCGCAACCTCTCGGTCCTGGTAGGTGGCAGTGAGTGCGATTCGGAAGGGCGTGGTCACTGGGTCGTGCTGATACGCGACGTCGGGGTGCTTCAGGAAGCCGTTGACACGCTCACGGACTCTGGACCCACGCTCAGCGCGGAGCGATAGGTGCCCCGTTGACGACGCACCACCGGGCGAGACGAGACGGGGGTCACAGTCGCGGTATGTCCGATAGGCGTGGTAGGCGGCAAGGGAGTCGAATTCCGTCTCGAGTATGACGATCTCCCCGGAGTCGATCATCGCATCGGTCTCGTCTTGGTTGGGGAGGCGACCGATACTAAGTGGGCCCCCTGGCGGGACGTACCAGTTGAAGGATCCGATGGAGTCGTCCCCAATGCATCGCCCGATAGCGTTGAGGTAGGGGAACGCGATGATGTCGCCGGCGCGAAGCGGCCGTATCACTCTGGACGAGGGGTGGTGACGAGTACTCACGGGAAAGGAGAGGCGTTAGGCGGATGCCCAGCCAAAGAACAGGTACGTGTCTTCTTCGACGTGAATACATCCAGCAGGGCCCCACTTGCTGTCGATTCGAGAGTCCTGTTCGTCGATAAGCTGGCTGGCGTACTCGGCGGGGTCGGTGTCGCCTACTTCGTCGTCGGGAATACGGGTGAACGAGGTTTTCTCCGCGATGGTCCCGGTGTATCCACCTTGGCCGTAGTGGTACTGGGCGTCCTCGACGGCGTCGCTAAACGCGCTCTTGGCGTCCTCGCCGTTCGCTCGGGTGAAAAACGTGTGAGCGCCCATCAGCGGTCTCCCTCTAATTCGTCTTCACTGAGGTGAACCGCCTCGGCGTCGTCTGGAACAAGTTCCTCATAGGTTCGGAATTCCTGGCAATCAACACAGAAGACTCCGTTCTCACCGATATCGGAGTCGGTGATGGGGCCATTCTTTGTCACTTCGACATCGATATGTCCGTTCGCAAAGCGATGCACAGCTCCGAACTGTACTTGATGGATGATCCACGAGAACCGTCCGTTTCCACAATCTGGACAGACAAGCAACTCCGATTCGGAGTTCATCTAACGACCTCGTATATTCGCCGGTTTGTACTGCGGCTGGTGGTTGCCATCTTGTTTGGACTCCTCCACCGTCTCGGGGGCCACAAACAGGGTAAAATCGATCTCGTATGTGAAAGGAGTCATAGAATCGTTCACAGCCGATTTACTGCGGTGCAAGCGGTAGAAAATGTTGAATCATATATGATTACAGAAGCCGCTGCAAGATACAGAGGACGGGTTCCGCACGCAATCTTGAATACAGGACACAGAGTGAGATGCTACATGAACAACAACATTTCGCTTGACGGACGGACAATGGTCGGAGTCACGAATACTGACGACGGAGAGGTGAGCGGGGACACGAAGTTCCATTTTGAACAGGACGGTGAACGAATCTACGCCCACTACGAGGGTGGTGATGTGGTGGATGGACACCTTGTTGGAACTGTTGAGGGCAACCATTGGGACATCCGATACACACAGATTAACCGGAACCACGAGACTGCAACGGGCCACTCTGTCGGGGTCATCGAAGTTCTAGAAGATGGCCGCCTGCGAGTTGAGGATGAGTGGAAATGGGAATCACAGAGAGGCAGCGGTGAAACGGTACTCGAAGAAGTCAAATAAGGTAGCACTGAGTGTGCAATGATACAGCGCGCGTATCTTGCACGCGAGTCTTGACAAGACTTGGATAGACAGAGAGCGCGGAGCTTTCTATGACAGGCTCTCTCGTAATCAACCGTCAGTAGTAGGATGTACACTCAGGGTGAATGCTGGGACGATCCATAGCTCCTCGTCAGTACTGCCGTACTCGGGCTGAGTATAGTCGCTGGGATCATCAGGGACGGTGTAGCT
This sequence comes from Halorientalis marina, assembly GCF_023028345.1. GTDB lineage: Archaea > Halobacteriota > Halobacteria > Halobacteriales > Haloarculaceae > Halorientalis > Halorientalis marina. Next base: position 117,125 of record NZ_CP095490.1, read on the forward strand.
GTCGATGAGGTCTATGAACTGCCCGGCGCGGCAGATTGCGGTTCCGTCCTCGTCGTAGAGGTAGATGTCAGGTTCGGGTTCGAAGTCAACTTCAGGGCCTTCAGAGAGGTGATCACCCCAGTTGGTGCGGTTGTGGGCTTTATTAAATAGTTCGAGGCCGCGTTCGCTCGCGACGGGCACGGCTTCAGGGAGTGCGCCCCAGCCGATATTGAAAGGACGGATATCCGGGTCGTCGGCTTCGTGGAGGAGCTCAAAGGTCATCCCGTCGAAGCCGGCGGGCTTCTTGAGGGCGTTCTCTCGAGCATCGAATGCAAGGGTGGCCTTGACGATCGCCTCGAAGCGAGATTTCGCCGGCACGACGGCGAACGCGAGTGCGTCAATTCGTTTCTCGTAGGTCACGGAGACGTCGTCGTGAATAGGTCCATAGGGATTCTCCGATTCGAGTTCCGTGTCGCGCTCACATTCCTTGCAGAGGGCCCGATCGGGATCGACGGGGCGATCACACTGGGTACACCGCGGGGCTTCGTCGACGGTGAATTCGCCGGCGTCATTGGGGCCGTAATGCTCGTCTTCAAAAGATGTGTCTCCGAAGTCGTCCTTGCCGTAGAATCTCCGGTCGTCGTCCCAAGGGCTTTCGGCGTTCATGGAGGGATTCCTCCCTCCTTCATAGATTGTTCTCTAATATAAACGAGCGCAAACACTAGCGGCGAGCTTGAAGCAAAAGGGGGTTCATTGATAGGGTACGCGAGATGCGTCCTGTTCGCGAGAGTCCGCTTGTTGGCGGCGCTGGTCGGCCTCGAACATGAAGCGAGCGCTGGCTTTGTCCCCATCGAGGGTGCGCTGATCGACGGCGGTATCTGCAAACAGCGTCCTCTGGCGTCCGGACGCGTCCTCGGGAACCGTCTTCTCACCGTTCTGAGCACGGATAGCGGAGAGAGAACGGTTGTCGACGAACTCGTCGGAGCCGCCGGTCTCGATTCGTGAGGCTCGCTCCCGGGTATCAACGTTGACTCCGTGGTGAAAGAGCGTGGTCTCGAAGGGTTCGTCATCGAGGGCAAGCAAACCGGCCTCGTCGATGATCTTCGTCTCGGTATTTTCGGGGTCATCTTGAGCTTCGTCTTCGTGTTCAGTTGTCACGAAAACAGACTGGTGATGCACAGTGAACGAGCGGTGTCGGTTCGGTACGCTGGCGCTGGTGTCGGTATCAGTACTCATAGATTGTAGTCCCTGCAGAACGGGTGATTCGACTGATATGATTCTCACGTCGTGCGGATTAGTGGGGTTGATGAGGCAGGCGATCCCCGCACCGCGTCCGGGGGCGACAAACGAGTAGGCCGTGGGCAGGCCGGTCTTGGATTTATATTGATGAGTTTAGCCATGACGGACCACTATATCCCAAATTCCATCGTGTCTGTAGAATCAAACTCGCCGAGGTTCTCGTTCCCGTTGAGGAGGATGATACGAAGTGTGTCGAAGTCTCCATCGAGGCTCCCCGTCACCGTAACAGGCCCGTACCAATACCCCTCTTCGTCGCGAACCTCACTCTCGGAGCAGGCAGGGTCGTGGCTGTACGCGAGGTAGATCGTCGCGGTGGGCCCCCTAACATAGAGATGATTGACGCCAAAGTATCCGCACTTGTTTCTGTAGTGGAAGCCGCCCTCTGCCGTGAACGCACCGTCGCCGTCGACGGTGAGCTCGAGGCCGTCCACCCGGTGCATCGTGTGGGGCGGGCTCACGACCCAGTCCTCGATGGTCGAATTGTGGACGGCAACGTCGGCGAGTTTCTTCCCAGGCTCGGGATCGTCGTAATGCGGATTCCAGTCGTTCGTGGCGGGCGAGGTGATCGGCCCGACATAGACGCGGTCAATTGGGTCGAAGCGTTCAGGATATCTGGTGTACGAAGGGGGGAGGTCGCCAGGCATCACGCCGGGACCGTTCGGCAGTCCACCAGGTCTATCGTCGTCAGGGTCAGGCTCGGGCGTTGGTTCGGGGGTTCCGTCGCTGGTGTCGGGTTGGTTCGTCGTCGTGGACGTTCGAGCAGGAGTCTGCCCATCACCGCTCCCGGGTCCGTCTTCGTCAGTCGCGTTCTGCTCGCTGTTGACGGGTTCTGCGCCGAAGACGCCGAGACATCCGGCGAGGCTGGCGAGGCCAACTGTCCCAATACCGCCGAGAACAGTCCGACGGGTTACTCGTCGAGTGCTGCCGGGAGTGACTGCTTTCGGTTGGGAGAGCGGATCTTGAGGGGTAATCATAGAGGGCGATCCCGCTTCTACACCTGTTCGCGTTCGTCGTCGGACAGTTCTCCTTCTCGTGCTCGTTTCGCTCGGAGCTGTCGAGCCTCACATTCGGTGAGGGCTTCTTCTGGGACACTGAGATAATCGAGCGCCCACTCTTCGACCTCAGGGAGCGTCATCGGGTGAGGGAGTTCGTGATGCCCGACGGGGCGGGCGAGGAATGAGCCATCATCGTCGCGAAGGTCCTCATCATAGTACCCGAGAAAGTATCGCTCGAGGCCGTTCACCCCTGGACCATCCATGATGGTAATCATGGTGAAAGAGTCCGCCTCGAACTCTGATTCGAGGCTGAGGGTCGGATATTTGGAGGTGATATTCACAGGTACAGTAGGACGGGTCTGCTCATAAGTGAGACTGAATCACATCAAATGTGGCGGCTACAGTTCTTTCGAAGGGTATGGCTCGTCTGTCTCGACGCCGTCGGTGTCGTCCACACAGAACTGCCTGTTCCATAGGTTGAACTGGAGTTGCTCGCAGAATCGACACCAGGCGGTATTTTCCTCGTATGGATGCCGATTCGGGTCGATTAGGTTCCCACAGATACACTCAACCAACGGGTCGGCAACGTCAGGACGGCCCGGCTTCCCGGCGGCGAACGCGCTGAGGGGGACGACTCGCAAGCGCCCGGGTTCGGTTGCTGCGTCTGCCGACTCGTCGGCGTAGGCAGCTGCGATGAGTGCGTCGACGGCATCGCCGTAGTCCATGTACGCTTGGAGAGTGCGAATCCAGGCGGGGACGCGGTCGGCCCACTCAGGGTCAGTCACACGAGCGTGAGCGGCCTTCGACTGCCACGATGTCGTATCGGCCGAATCGAGTGCCAAGAGGGTCTCGGCGCCCTCGAGAACGGTCTTCGAGATCCCGAAGCCGTGGAGCGCATACTTCGAGGGGATAGCGTCGCGCAACTCCTGAATGATCGCACGAACTTCACTGGTTTTGTTCGGGCGAAGAATTGACCCGATGCCAAGCGTTGGTGAGGCGAGGCCGTGCTCTTTGAGGTAGTCGAACGACCACAGATACTCTTCGATGTCGTGCCCCTGCAAGACGGCAACGGGTTCGGCGGTGAGACCGGCTTCCTCCGCAGCTTCCAGGCAGTAGACGTGGTCGCGTATTGACCACTCCTGGTGGGTGCGGATATCCCGGTCGGCGTCGCGAAGAAGATCGAGGGCACACGCCCAATCCCGGAGCGTGTACTTTTCGATTTGATCGTCGTACTCGCTCAAGTAGGCAACATAGTCGTCAATGCTCGTCGGGTAATGGTTGAACTTCTTCTGAACGCTGTACCCGCCGGAATCGATAAACCAGTTCGGCCCCTCGAAAGGGCGATTGTCCCGGCGAGCGTAGGATATCATCGCGTATCCAGGGTGTGGGATGGCGTTGAGGTCGACACCAGCAGCGAGAAGCGCTTCCAGATCGTCGAGATCGAGTGCGTCGGGATTTGTGGCGGCAAGTGCAGCCGTCCCGATGGCTTTTCGCGATGATCCGGACCCGACCGTGTAGTGGAACTTGAACCGCTCACTCTCCTGTACTCCGGGCGATAGCGATTCACCATGAGAAGGCGATCGCTGACCGGGACTGGCGGGTGCTTCTGAGGACATCGTCTCTGATCTCGCGCACCCTCCAGCGAGCGACAAACGGAGGCAGTCGGGTGGCTTGGCGACCGAGCAATTCGGGGTTAACGAGATGCACAGTTTGTCGCGGCTTGAATCGGAGTCGAAATCTCAGCTATTTGGTTCGTCCAGGAGTTCGATGGTGACGGCTGCCTCAAGATGATGCCACAGTAGACCAGACCGGAACGTCTCAGTAAGGGTTGTTGCGCAATCAGGGAATTGAGCAGGCTCTTGGACGTCGTGGAGATCGTACACCCGAGCAAGGGCCTGGAGCGTATAGGCGATGGCGACGAGATCGCTTCCAAAGGGGTCGCGATCAGTATGGAGGAGATCGTCGAGCGCCGAGTAGCGAGCCTCGAGCAGTTGGTCGGAATTCACTGTTTCGAGCGAGGTTCCCATCTCGTCGAGTTCATCGAGGACGTCGTCGACGAGAGATTCGGCGAGCGGTAGCGGTTCGGGGACCGGTGTTGGAATGAAGGTCTGAGTCATTCGGAGACTGCCTCCCCATCATTAGTGCCACTGTCACCTTTGGCCTCGGCTTTCTCACGGAGGCGAGCTTTCTCGGCACAGTGGTCGGCATACACCCGAGAAAAGCGATTTCGCTGACTCTCGAGGGTCATCTGGGAGCTCCGGGCTCGGCGAACTCGGTCGAACGCGAACGGGTCACGATACTGCAGATGCGTCGGGATACTGACTTTGGCGAGGTCACCCCCGGATGAGACACCGAGTTCTCTAAGATAGCGTCGGAGCAGCGCCTCCGTAGAGCCGATTTTCGACCGCAGTGCTCGAAGCGTGCGCTCGTGACCGGATGAGAGACCGTCACGCGCCTCGTAGTCGATAGCATCGAGGTCGATATCCTCCCACCGAGGCACGTTATTGGGCGTAGAGTCACCGGTCATGCACTGGCTTGCGCTTCGTCCGGGATATTCGCGCTCGGTGCGTCTGGGGTGATGGGTGCGCAGACGGCGGGTGGGTCGGGATCGGTGTCGTTGTTGTTCTGAAAGCGACGGGCGATTCGGTCGTGGAGTGTTGTGCGCTCCCGATCGTCGTCCGTGTCATCGTACGGACGGCCGGTAGGGAGGGCGATTCGACCGGAGATCGTCCCGTCGCCGTGAGCGGTGAAGAGGACGTGGTCGGTGGCGTAGCCAAACGTGTTGACCGCGAGTTCGTGGAGCTGTTCTACTTCACTACGGGTGCGTTCAGGCGCGTCTTCTGCGACTTCATAGGTCATGTTTGTACGTCCCTCACCGGCACGGGGGGCGACAAAACTGGTCCTACGCTACGCTCGCGTCCGTACTGTAACGTAGGACGCTGAACGCCGGAAGAACGATTCAAAATGCTCCGATCGAGACCTGTTCGGTAGTATCTCCATCTTCCTCGGTGGGCGTATCCGCTCGATCTATGTCTTCGAGTGTTTCAGCGCAGATATCGAGTGGACACGTTCCATAGTGGCCTTCGTCGACAGCGAGGCGGTCACGCTTTCCGTGAGGATGAACGAAATTACCGGCGTGCCCCGACGGGCGCTTGCACTTAGTGCCGATAGGAGCGCTACACGATGGGCACCCTACCTCAAGCACGGGATCGCGGGGCCACGTTCGATCACAGCCGTCGCGATTGCAGGAGAGGGTCATACGAACTCGTCGAAACCAGCCTGGGAGGTGTCACTCGGGTCGAGCGTGACATCGAGGTTCGGTGCGAGTGTTGGTTCTTCGGGTGTTGGTTCCGGGTCGACGTCCAGCTCAGATTCGGTGTCCGGTTCCTCTTGTGCGGCGCCGGCGTCGGTGTCGTCGTCGACGAGGGATACACCGAAGAATCGGGCGAGGACGCGGTCACGCTCGCTCGTGTCGAGTTCTCGCACAGGATGGTCGCCCCCGATGAGCTGGGCAGTGCTGATGAACCATACCCGTCGGGCATCGAGTTTCAAGGCGTCACCGAGTAGGACGTACCCGGTCATAGCGTTGAGAACGAAGTTGAGAACGGCCATCTTCGCGCAGAGAGGATCTTTGTCGTATCCGAGATAGACGGCTGGAGTCTCTGGTGCGAGGTTCTGGAGTCGATGGGCACTGTCGACGATGAGTCGACCGCTCCCGCACCCAGAGACATCACCGATCACCAGAGGGTCGTCCGGCGTGGCCTCACGGAGGCTATCGGTGTCGGGGAGGTTCATCTGGGCCATCGCTCGGCTCACCGCTCCGGGCGTGAAGTACTGGGCGAAGTGCTCGCTGGTGAGGCCGTAGTGTTCGTAGACGCCGCCGAGGACATCTTCTTGCGTTTCCTCCATCGCAAGGACGAGACCCCCGAGGGCGTTGGCGTGCAGCGTCGCGAACTCTCGAACCGTCTCCTCGTCCCGACCATCATTTCGATACCGGTCGAGCGGTTTCTGATAGGCGTCTTCGTCGCCGGAGAAGCTGGCGACCGCCATACTGATCCAATCGGAGAAGACCCGGTAGGTGGATTTACCCGTCTGCTGACTGATGTCGTCGAGCGAGTCAGTGACGAGTTCGCGGTGTTCGGGTTCCAAGAGTGTCGTCATGGCGACGGGTGACCTCCCGCTGTTCGCGGCTGGTGAGAAACGGCGATCTCGGGACTAGCGAATCGACGAGCGCGGTGAGGGACGTGGATACCCCGGGTGAGAGGGATGAATATTGAGTCGTTGTCGCCACAGACGATGCTCGCGAGAAGTTCGTGTTTACACATCACGCGGAAGGGAGCGGATTGCTTGTACGGGCACGAACAGGTGAGGGCGTCCCCCCACGGGATGAATGGGTACTGGCTCCCGCTGTCGTATTCTCCGACAAGGACGGGTGCGGGGAGTTCGATACCGTAGTCAGCGAGAGCCACTGGTTCGTCAGTGTTCGCGTGTGAGAGCACAGATTCCTGGAGGACGTACACCGAGTCGATGTCATGTTCTCGGGCGATTGCGTCGGGGTTGGTGTCGTCGTCAACGATGACCATCCCCACGAAGGCGTTGTGCTCGAGGAGGTGGTTGGCGTCGGGAGTGGGTCCGATGCACTTCTCGATCAGCGACCCATAGGACGACTCCTTGAGGATCTGGCGGAGATTCGCGCCGGGGATGAGTTCCTGATACCACTTCTCCCGGTCCTTACGCACCTCACGGACGGCTTCGTGAGGGTCGGATTGCTCACTAGCTTCGCGGATACGTGCGGCAAGGTAGGCAGGTGCGTCGACCAGAACAGTGTCATCGTCGGCGTGTTCGTAGAACTTCTTCTCTTCGCGAATCCGTACATCACACGATGCTTCGGCGTAATCGAGGCCCCTCGGCTTCTGTTTTATTCCCCGCCAGGGATGGGTTGCGGGAGTCTCGGCCTTGTACGACCAGGGATTGTAGTTTCCAAGGAGTTGGTCGCGGCGGACAGGCCCACCGCGCATGAAGTCGAGGCGAATCTGGTGTTCGATGGGTTCGACGTTCGGTGGATCGCGATCAACTTCGTAGTCGTAGTCACGGTCTATGTGGGCGAGTGCGCCTGGTGGCAACGCCAGGTGGGGCACACTGCCGTCGGCTGAGTGGATGGTTCGACAGGACATGATTGACGAAGGGCGAAATGTTGAACTCGGTCGTCTGCTGGACGCCCCACTACCGACGCGGGGGGACGACAAACTGGCTCGGAAGACCTCCTACACAACGAACCGAGTGTCGTCGTAACGCAGGATCATATCATCGTAATTCGCAGAAGTTCTCATACTTTCTAACATAACAGATCCTCAGCTAAATGAAACCACGTTGACTGGTATAGAAGATACATTCGGCACGGTGGCGCCGACAGATGCGATTAATAATAGCCCCTCTCATTTTTCAATAAGGGCCGGTAAATCAAGTGTATGCCTACGCCGTCATTTGGGGGGCTGCTGACAGGGGCCAATGAGGATTCCTATGACATCCCCCCTGTTGCAGGCCGATTCGACGGCGACCACATCCTCGTACCGCTACTCACCCGCGAGATTCCGCCCGTGCTCGATCAACTCAAAACCGCAACCACTCTTGCACGGGTGCGAAACGCATCTCTGACCATCATCAATCCAGTTTCCGTCCCCGAACAGACCCCAAAAGCCTACGATCATAAGATGACCGACAGCGACGATATGGCACTTCTTGGATGGGCGTTCGAGCAAACCGATGACTCCCTACCACACGTGGATGGGGACTTTGTCTACGCCCGTGACGTTGTGAAAGGTGTCCTGCACGCGGTCAGGGCTCGTGATGTGGACACGCTCGTCGTCCCAAGCGGTGATGGGACGGGCCGCCTTCAGAAAGAGGCCACCGAGCGGATCGCAGCCTACGCTGATGCTGATGTCATAATTGTCAACGGGAAGGCAGGCTTTGAGACGCCGCCTTCGATTCTTCTCCCGGTCGCTGGCGGCCCTCATTCGGGATTGGCCGCCGACGTGGCCACCACAATCGCAACCGACTGCAACGCATGGATCGATATTCTGCATGTCGTTGAGGAGGATGTGTCACCTCACAAGCGAGAGCAAGCAGAAGCCCTCGTTGACGATGTATATCACCGAATCGCCCGTCCCGAAAGCACCACAACGTGGGTACATGAGGCGACGAACACCGTCGAATCCATTGTCGAGCAATCCCGCTATTATGGCCTCACCATCGTCGGGGCACCAACAAAAGGTCGTCTGCGACAGTTCATATTCGGCTCAACAAACACTTCGGTTCGGAAGAATGCAGCCAGCGTCGTCCTCTCGGTACACAATAACAGTCCCGCTTCAGAGGCTGAGTGAGAGAGAGTTCCTATCGACACCTCGGTTCTGGATACAGGCATTTCATCGGTGACTGATCTGCAAGATTCGCGCGATGTATTCAGCAAGTTGGCTCTATCAGCCACAAGGGTTTATTTCAATAGAAAGTATGGAAACTCCTGCTAATTATCACAACCCGGCTAGCAGGCTCGCGAACTGGTCGAGTCTGTCGTCGAGACGCTCGGGTGTGTAAACGGCTTCCTGACGTTCGTAGTACTGCGAGAGTTCGGAGGCGCTGTCAGAGAGCGACCCGGGCTGGCAATCGGTCGCGATAGTGAGCGAACACACGGGTGCGTGCGACCGCCGGATCTGGTCGATGACATCGTCCGTCGAGGCGGGGTTGTCATCCGTCACAGTGATTATCAGCGGCTCGTCGCGTTGTGCTTCGACGAGTGCACGGGCGAGGCTAACCGCATCCGCGAGGGGCGTCCCGCCACCACACGTCGTGTCAAGAAGATTCGCCTGGACGTGGCGCGTTTCTATGCTGAATGGCTTCAAGAGACGTGCCTCGCCGCGGTAGAAGTCAGTGATGGCGACGCGAATCCCGAGGTTCTCGGCGGCGAGTGCGAACCGGGCAAGGGCTTGCGTTGCGATCTCGATCTTCGGCGGTGACCCCCGCCGCATCGATCCAGATCGATCGAGGATGAGGACGAGCGCGTACTGCTTTTCGTCCCCAAGGGTTCGGGATTTACACACGCGGGGGTCACCGATAGCGAGGCGATGACCGGCCCGCGGATCGTACGCCCCAGAAGAAAGACCACGTCGCACGTTTTTGCGGCGGTCGAGTCGAAGGTACATTTCGAGAGTTTCTGCGACCCGATCAGCCCCTTCTTCGATAGCGCCCCACTCGCGATTGAGGGCGAGATTGTCGCTGATGGGGAGAATCTCGAGATCCTCGAGACTTCCAGGTCCACCGTATTGTCCACCCACCCCATTGTTCTGATCTTTTCCGTTCTGTGCTTGCTGGCGGGCGGAGCGTTCGAGCTGGTCAGCTAGCGCGGAGAGTTCTTCTTCGAGGGCCTGTTCGTCGATACCTTCGCGCTCGGATTCACGGTGGGCAGCGCGTTCGTCTCCGGCTAGGGCATTCTCGTAGGTGGCTTCGTCTTCGTCGGGCGACCTCGTCGAACTCTCGGTATGGGCAGGTCCTTCCGGGATGTCTTGCCCCGATTCAGAGTCTGATTCTGCTTCGGGTTCTGAACCGGACTCCGATTCCGAACGTGCGTCGGTGTCGATGTCTCCCGCCGCGCTGCTGCTCGCCGTCTCGAGCGTCGGGGTATCCGCTTGGTCCGACTGGCATGCCTCATCTAATCCGTCCGAGGAGTGCTCGTCGTCGGTCTCGCCTTCGCTCGTATCGGGATTTGTACCCTCGTGATTATCCTGGGAATCGCCGCCGAATTTCCCGAGAGTGAGCTGGTCTTGGTTCTGTTGCTGAGTGTCGATGGAACTCGAAGCGGCGGATCTCGGGACGTCACCCATGTCCTCCTCGGGAGATGGTGACTTCGACGGCGCTTCTGTCTCGGTGTTCGTCCTCTGGCCTGGATTCCCACCCTGTCGTTCCTGCTCGCGTTGTCGGGCACGGTCAGCGGCCTGCGCGATAGCTTGAGCCCGACTCAACGGTTCGGATTCTGACTCGGCCTGTCCATCATTCTCTCCACCCGCCTTGTCTTTGACATCTCCCTCACCATCACTGTCGCCTCCCGTGTCCTGAGCGGCGTCAGTTCTCTCCACGTCGGCTTCTGCGTCACGTCCGTCTTTACCATCGCGGTGGTGCCCCTGTGCGCCCTCGCCAATGCTGGGGGCCTGCTCGTCGTTCTGTTCGTCCTCTTCCCCATGATTGTCGATCTCGCCGACGTCGGTGGGGCTGGGATCGTCCGTGACCGGCGGTTGTTCGAAGACGTTTTGATGGGGGTCACTCGTTGCTTCCCGCGATAGCGAGACGTCGGTCGGATCGAAGTCTTCGGGGAGTTGCGTCGGGGGCTGGGTCTGTGACAGCCGCTGTGAATCCTCATCTGTACTAGCGCCCTCTTCAGCGTCCTGTAGCCCTTCGTTTCTACTGGAACTGTCGTCGCCTGCATCAGAGTTGGATGGCATTTCCAGCAATTCTGCGGCCTCGTCACTCCCATCCCCGCTGGACTGGTCTTGATACCCACCTTCGTTCTTACCACCGACCTGTTGGTTGACCTGGACGTCCTGTTCCTGCTCTTCTTCGTCCTCTTTGTCGGCCTCGAGGACGGGCTGAATGTGGTCGGTCCATGTCTGGATAACTCGTCGCGCTCGACGGATCGAGGCGGTCTTGTCGTGGTTGTGAGTGATGTCTGATCGGTCGGCGCTCCGAATCGCGTGTACGTCGTCAGACAGCGTACACAGTTCTGTGTGGATCGCCTCGAACGCATCCCGATCCGCATCACTCTTGAATTGTATGCGAGAATCGTTTTCGTCGAGAAGAACATCGGTCGTTCCCGTCGGATAGATGGCTTCGTCGTACAGACAACTCGTCACAGCGTCCCAGAACGAGTAGCGAATTTCCTCACCGTCTGGGATGTCCTTGGGCGTCTGCGAGTGGAGCCGTCGAGTGAGTTCAAGTCGAATTCCGGCGCTATCGCTGAAATTCTCGCCGTGGATGGCTTCGGACTCGATGGCGCCATCCTCGACGATGTTGATGAGGTCGTGAACCTGGGCATGGTATTTGACATCGACCTCGGTCTCGAGGAGTTCTGATATCGCTGTGATGGCTGTCTTGAGTATGTGGAGCAGTTCGTGAAAGGCAAGGCCGAACTGGTGGGCGTGGTCGGCGGTGAGCTGGTCGTTGAGTGGGATGCGGGTGAGGTCGGCCTCGGTCCCAGTCACCATCACCAGGTAATCAGCGTCGACGCCGGCGAGCAACTGTTCGGCCTGAGCGCGTTCGATTTCGGTCGCATCTGAAGAGACGATAGCATCGACATCGACGGGGAGAACGGCAGCGGTCTGGACGCTGGAGGAAATGACGACGTCGACGGTCAGACCCCTTGGCAGGTGACCGAGGATGAACTCTCGGAGACGGTCGGCCCGCTGCGGAGAAATTCGTGATCTCACATCGGCCTTGGGTTTGAGATCGTCGACGACCTGGTGATGTTGAATTGACATTTTTGGAACAGGACGGAGGCTGGGACGGGCAAGTAATGGACAGAGTGTGCAGCCCCCTCGTCGTCACGGGGGCGCACAAACAAGCGCCGCTGGTTCCTCTAGAGGTAGTCATTCAGGGTTTCGTAGGCGTCCTCGGGGTACTGGTTTGGTTCGGCTACTCCCCAGAGCACCCCCTTGACGGCGGCCTTCGGGTACACTCCGTCTTCGATGTGTTCACAGAGGATCGTGAGATTCCGCGTCGAGAGCGTGGGCCAGGACTCGTTCTCTCGGGTCTGGTGGGCGAACTGGACAATTTTCTTGAGCGTCGGTCGGTCCACGACGGGGTCGTTGCTGTTCACCTGCCTATCGAGTGTCTCCACTTCTTCCTCGATCTCCTGAATGTAGGGCTGCTCGAACGAACGGAAGCGGCCTCTCGTTGCCGAGTTCATCGGCTCCGAATCCCGGTACTCGCGTGTCGGCGGATTCATAGTGATGACCATTCGAGCGGACGGGTGCGGCTCGACGAGTTCACCGTGGCTCTTCACCAGGAGTGTCCCCTCGTTCAGGAGTCGATGTAACGCAATAGCAGCGCCGGCCTGCATGACGGGGAACTCGTTGATGACGATCGTATCGCCGTTCAGAAGACCCTGTTTCACGGCGCCGTTGCGAGGAACGATGACATCGCCATCCGGGACGAGCGGGCCGAAGAGGTCTTCGGGTTCGGTCGCTCGGTCGACATCGATTGACTGGTAGCCCCGGTTTGTCTTGTGGCACAGATACTTGAGAAGGTAATTCTTCCCCGACCCACGCGGCCCGACCACCCGAATCGGGACGAGGCCACGAGCGAGTTTCTTCGCGATGAGTTCATCGAGGGGGACCTGGAAGCGTGGGTCGATGGGGACGGCTGGTGGGACGACCTCGCCGTTGTCGTCGACCGAGAGCGCGTCATAGGCTGCGTCGGGGTGAGTCGCGGCCTTCGGGACGCTCGGGTAGTCGGGATCGTCGAGGATGTGCAGGCCTGTGGGGACAGGACTCCCGGCGTTGCGGCCGATATCGGAAACGTACATTCCTCGCTCGTCGTCGGGCTCCCACCCCTCGGAACGGTACAGAGGTTCTCCGACGGAATCCGTGACGAGCGAGAGGTCGGTGACGCGAGCGGCAGCCCGTTCGGTGTCGGGGTCCATCCGCTGGTCGTAGTAGGTGGCGGCGTTCTTCGCGAGGCGGAGTCCAACGGGGACGTGCGTGGCGGCCTCTTTGAGGAGGTTCTCGGCGCGGCTCTCGGTGAGCGTGCTGGTGAGGCCGGCGATGTCGTCAACGTTGGCGTCCGCGAGCGACTCGAAGGCGTCGTACCCGGCGTCTTGGAGGGCGTCATTAATCGTGTCGGTCACGACTTCGATCATGCGGAAGTCAACGTCGGTGTCTTGTTGGAGTTCGCCGAAGGCATCGGTGATGACCTCGGGTTCCGTCCCCTGTGGTGAAACGCCGGTGATGGTGGCGTTCCCGCTCGAAGAGCGATCTAGCGTGTAAATACCGGCGTCGTCCCCCTCTTCGATGAGGTCGGCGGCGTCCTGGTCGGAGAGGTCGACGTAGTCGGACACTCGTAGCGCCACTCGCTCGACAGGGACGTTGCCTCCTTCACGCTGGAGGAGTCGGTTCACGAGGTGTGAGAGGACAACCTGGCCTTCGGGAGTGGTGTCGCCACTCGCGGTGGATGCTGAGGACATGAGTTCTGGTGGTCGAGGCGTTCTATCTGGGTCTTTCCAGCCCCTTCACCTGTCGGGGGGCGACAAAAATGGCGTTCCACCGTCAGAGAGCGTGCAACGGTCGGTTTCTAGAATCGAATTCCGAATAGAGAGACGAGGCACGGCTCTCGATTATAAAGAGCAAGGCGAATACCCGCGCCTTTAGGCCTGTCTCTTACCCACAAATCGAGTCGTTGCCGAGGTCAATAAATCCGATCGAAACCTCGATATCTACAGATTTAACACACCTATGGAACGATTTTGCTAATCCCGTGTACCACATTCAGTAACCCCCTACCGCCGAGATCATCGCCCGGATCACTCCTCGCCTCGATCTTCCGATTGCAGATTGGGTTCGACAGCGTCTGAAACGTCTGTTTGGGACTCCGTGAACTTATGGGTAAGAGACAGGGCTTTAGGCGCGGGATGAATTCGACAACCCATTCCACAACCCACCATCTATGGCAGGGCCGGATATTCCACCAGTCTCAACCCATACTTTTACAACAGAAACAAGTATAAGTGATTATACAGGCGTTCAAGATGCTGGAAGTCCACCGAACACACCAAGCGAAAATCCTCAACCACCAGCAGGTAGAGGAACCGCTCAACCGGCACGGGTGGTCGGCCAGCAAGCTCTGGAACGTCGCTAACTACCACTCCCGAGAAGTGTGGGAGGAAACGGGCGAGATTCCCGACCACGGCGACCTCAAAGACGAGTTGAAGACCCATCCAAAATACAAGGGACTGCATAGTCAGTCCAGTCAGCGCGTTCTGGAGGAACTCGCTGAAGCCTTTAACTCGTGGTACGGCAAGAGGCAGTCCGATGATCGCGCGAATCCGCCCGGCTACTGCAAGAAAAACTACTACGACAACGACGGCAACCGCGTCCACGAAGAACACCCCCGTTCGACGGTGACGTGGAAACAGAACGGCATCCGCCACGACACGAAGAACAACCGTGTCCGACTTTCGAAAGGCGCGAATCATAAGGAACACCCGAAAGCGTGGGAGTACATCCTTGTCGAGTACGAGACGCGCCCCGGCGTCACCGTCGAGAACCTACAACAAGTTCGCGCGGTCTATCATAAGTCGAATGAACGGTGGGAGCTGCATCTCGTCTGCAAAGACGAAGTCGAGATGCCCACCGCACCCGGCAACGAAACGGCGGGTATCGATCTCGGTATCAGCAACTTCGCTGCCGTCGCCTACAGCACCGAAGACGCCGATCTGTACCCCGGCAACCGCCTCAAACAAGACGGGTACTACTTCCCGAAAGAAATCGCCAAGTGCGACGACTCGGGTGGCAAACGGGCCACTCGACTGCATCACAAGTGGTCGGAACGCCGCACCCACTTCTTCCATTCCTTAGCGAGACACATCGTTGAACAGTGCGTCGAGAAGGGTGTTGGGCGAATAAATGTCGGAGACTTGGAAGGCGTCCGCGAGGACGAAGACGGCGACTCGAAGAATTGGGGTCGGCACGGCAACCTTGACTTGCACGGGTGGGCGTTCGACCGCTTCACGTCGATTCTCACGTACAAGGCGAAGGTCGAGGGAATCGAAGTCGTGGAAGTGTCAGAGCGCGATACGAGTAAGACGTGTTGCGTGTGCGGTAGAGAAGACGATAGTCAGCGTGTCGAACGCGGCTTGTACGTGTGCGAGGAGTGTGATGCGGCGTTCAACGCTGACGTGAACGGGGCGGAAAACATCCGCCACGACATCAACAATAGCGAAAGTAACTCTGAGTCTTCGGCCAGTTTGGACGAGGATAGGAGTACCGGCTGGTTGGCACAGCCCGGAGTCTACCTTCACGACTTGTCCAGCGGATTCCAACCGCAGGCACAAGTGGTAGACTGCAAACCCTAATATCCCAATCCAGCGGTGCGGTGCCGTGGGATTCCTCCGCGTTCACGCGGAGGAGGATGTCAATACTCCATTCGTCTGATTGTTGAAAGAGTGGTTATCTAGAGAATTGATATCTGTTCTCGACGGTATCCGCGAAATCGAACGCCTTGACTAACTGAACGTGATTCTCGTAGCTGTGTTGAGAGAGTGCTCGCTCAATCCCACGGAATGCGGCTCTGTCGTTCGTGTAGATCGCTATCGAGTTTGTGAGTCCGTCTTCCAAGAGCGTAGCAGCCGCCCCACCTACTTCTGCATCGGCTTGCTCTATCGTATGCTCGGGACGCTCGGTTGCGGCGGAGATATAGTGTCGAACCATATCCATCGTGGCTGAAACGACGGGGTTCGAGTAATCAACTTCATCCAAGACCTGCACCCAGCCGGATTCTATCGCATCGTCAATTGGAGGTTGGTCGTAGGGATAGGACTCTGGCGTGAGTTCTTCGTATACTCGCTGCGGGACCAAGAGAACGATATCGTGTTCGGTCACTGCTCGCTCAAGCAGGTCAATCGTCTCGTGGCGCTCGAAGCGAATGAAGAGATTCGTGTCAATGAGGTGGCTCTCGACATCGGGAAAGAGGTGTTCCGGCACGGTTACTACTCGCCGATTTGCTCGTCTACGTCTGCATCCAACGCCTCGATATCGATTTCCGTCGAAATCTCGTCCTCTACATCAAGGAGGATTTCCTGGAGTTCCTGGAGGATTGTTTCGGCTTCGAGGACGGGGATCTCCTGCTCTCGAGCCATGATCCGGGCAGTCATCTCCGATTTCGTGTAGGCCCGAGCGTATTCGATGGCCGTCGCCAGACCGCTGACTTCGTGGCGTTCGACGTAAAGTTCGATATTGTCGTTTGAGTCGCGTTGAGCCAGGGCAACGAGAAGCGTCGGGGTGATTTGAAACGTCTCTTCCCCGGTCTGTATGGTCATATCGACCCGACGAGCGCTATATCGGTGCGGCTGAGAGTCCGTCACGCGCTTGAGGACACCGATTTCCACGAGATGCTTGACATCCTCGTAGACCGTGGTTTGAGAACTCGCAGAACGGCTTGCGAGCTCCTCTACAGTGGGGGTGTCGAGTTCGAGTACCCGAGCGTACAGACGTGCCAACCGTTCGTTCTGGATCACGTCAGAAACTGCCAGCATCGTATCCAACGGGTGCGAACCCGAGAGAGCTGATTCGGCCATATATTTTAATTTCCGCGGAATACATAAAGTTGTATCGGTGGGCTAAGTGGTGCTTCCAACCGTTGATTGAGGGGTTTGTTATTCCTCAAACCGGAGAAGAGACTCATTATTTGATAGAACCGTGTGTAAGAGGTAGAAGATGTATGCAGCACGCGCCGATTTGAATCTCTACTGACCGGATCTCAATATCCTCAAAAGTAAGTTTATTAACAAGCAAAATAATACTACTTAAGACAAAATGACGTTTTCATTTGATACCACTTATAAAAATTTGGACCCAAGCCTCTATTCGAGAGTAACGCCGAAAAGTATCGCTAATCCAGAAATTGTAGTTCGTAATGACGGGCTCTGTGCTGATCTTGGATTGGATCCAGCGGAACTCAATGCTACCATTCTAGCAGGCCAAGACCTCTTGGAAGAACCAATCGCCCAAGCATATGCAGGCCACCAGTATGGGAGCTTTACCGTCCTGGGCGATGGGAGAGCGATGATACTCGGCGAACATGTGCGCGATGGTGATAGATACGATATCCAATTAAAAGGCTCCGGTCGAACGCCGTACTCCGGGAGAGGCGACGGCAACGCAACTGTCAGCTCGATGCTCAGAGAGTATCTGTATTCATATGCGATGCAGAATCTACACATCAAAACATCGAGAAGCCTAGCTGTCCTCGAAACTGACGAAGCGATCCGACGACGGCGGAAGGAACCTGGAGCCATTCTTGTCCGAGTGATGAACAGCCATATTCGATACGGGACCTTTCAGTATGTTGCAAGCCGAGCAGCCGACGAACTACAGCGATTCACTGACTACGTTATCGACAGACACTACCCACAGCTAACTGCAGCGGATCGTCCATACCTCGATTTCTTTGATGCAGTCATGCAGTCGTCGATTGAGATGGTTGTCGACTGGCTGCGTGTCGGATTCGTTCATGGCGTGATGAATACCGACAACATGAGTATCGATGGAGAAACATTTGATTACGGGCCCTGTGCGTTCATAAATTACTATGATGAGGATGCGGTCTTCAGCTCGATCGACAAGCACGGACGATATGCCTTCGGCAACCAGCGACCCATTTTGCGGTGGAATCTCGAACGTCTCGCAGAGGCGCTCCAACCGCTGTGTACACGAACGGCGCTCACGTATGATGAACTCGAAAGTAAACTGGACGAATTTGACGATCGATTTGATGCACAATACTACACGATGATGCGAAAGAAGCTGGGGATCACCTCGGATGATGAGGAAGCACTCGTCGATGAATTCCTGGAGTGGCTCCGCAAGTCGAACGCAGACTATACCAATACGTTCCTCGAATTAGAGACGACCGGTACGTTTGATGACCCAGCGTTTGCAACTACAGAATTCGAACAGCTCAGAGATAAACTGGCTGCTGTCGGCCTAGATGAGGAGTTGATGCAGGAGGCCAATCCGCGGTACATTCCCCGCAACTACCTGGTTGAACAGGCATTGGACGAGTATCTCGAAACTGGGACTCTTTCCACATTCGAACGGTTATTGAACGTGCTGGAAAACCCCTATATATCGAAGGATATGGGTTCACAATTCCAGCAACCACCGCCACGAGAATTCGATACGGAGTATACAACGTACTGTAATACGTGAGCCAATAGTACCAAAGTAGGTATACTCATCAACTCGCCATTGCTCAGGCGAGGACACTATCATCGGGCAAACGGCAGTTACTGTTGATGAACTGTTGGGCATCGCCGATTGAGAGAGCAGTATTCACAAATGCAAGACTCGCGCCCTCCATCTTGCACGCGGTGAGAGAATTATCTGCTATCTAATATTTGAGCGTATGATTATGAACTCACGAATCCACAGTTGAATGACCACTTCGTTCACGGTGAATCAGGAGATGTCACCGAGTCGTCGCTGAAGCTGATCCTGCACTCGGTGTGCTTGCTGATCCGAGAGGTCGGCCTCTGTATCGACGCTGATGCCCGGGATATCGACGATGTCTTCGAGAGAGTCACTGAGCGTCTGCTGATTCTCGGGAAGGACATGCTGGGAGTCGTCGTCCGTCTGCCGGTCGTGTTCCTGCATCGCGAGTTGAATCATCATCGCTGGCTTTCTGAACAACTCGCCAGCGACCTCAAGGTACTCCTGATAGGTATCCGAGGCCATCGATCCCTCGTATTCCTGTAGTACCGCGATGAGCAAGGAGAGCTGAAGGTTGAACACAGTTGGTCGCGAGGAGGGCTTTGCGATCGAGATCGCTCGGTCGGCGGCCCGCTCTGCGTATTTGAATGCGATCCCCCAGTAGGTGTAGCAGTCTTCGACGGAGAAAGGGAGGTCCTCAAAGTCGTACGCGATGGCCCGTGTCCGACGAATAGCGGTATCGACCTCGATCATCCGAGTGTCGATGTCGTCGTAGATAGAGCGCCACCACTCGCTAATCGGGACACGGCCCTGACTGCGTTCGTGATCGGCATTCGTGGCTTTCCCGTAGTGCCGCCGTGTGTACCGTTCGCCCATATCGGGAAGGACGGTCCCGCTGTCGGGGAAGAAGAGGACAGGTCGCGCCCAGAGCGTCTGCGTGCCTCGGAAGTCGTACCCGGTCTGGAAGCCGCCGTAGATGATGGTCTCCGATCCTTCCTCGTCTTTGTTGGAGTCCTCATCGGAGTCGCTATCGTTACTAACAGCGATGGTGATGCCGTCTTCTTCGACGTCGTCTTCGATGTCCCCCTGATCGCCGGAGACGAGGTGACGGAGGCTCGGGCAGATGACGACCATCTTGAACAACCCACCCCAATCGCGGTAGGACACCCACCCGAAGGGATTGGTTTCGCCGCGCTGCTGGAGTGCACTGATGATGGGGAGATACGCCTCCTGTGGGTTGATAATGGAGTACGAATCCGAGGCGATCTGCCACCGGAACTTAACATCGTAGCCGAGCGCGTTCAACGCCTTTCGGCGGTCGTCGACGATATCTTGATGATCATAGACACGCACGACTGCGTCGGCCTCACTCGCGGCGGCGAGGTCTTCGATCGAACTTCCGGTATAGGATTCGAGTGCGTCGACGTCGAGGCCATGCACACGGCGGATGACGGCAGTGTCGACACGCCCGGATGTCTCGACGAAATCGTTGGTCGCCCAGAGTTCACCGGAGCTCGCCTTCGGGAGGGCTTGGATAGCTTCCTTAAACGAGCGGGAGTTCGCTGCCGAACACCGGGTTTCCGGTGGAACTTCATCGGGATATTCCCGGGAGTCGTTCTCAGTGAGGCCGACGAATTTTCGGTCTGTCTCTCGGGTTAGGAGATCGGCAAGCGGAAGGGGCGGGCGGTCGGTATCGGTGCGACTGGCGCTAGTATCGTTCTCGTCCCCACTGGTGTTCTCGGTCTCGTTCTCGTTCGAGTCGGAGCCGGGGGAGCGAGGCTGGCTGGAACTGGATTTGGATTCTGTTGACATGGGTGAGTCCTCGGTATCGAAAATGCCGCGGGAGTACGCACACGGCTGGGAGTGAACGGAGAAAACGCAGAGACGAGACGGCCGATCCCGTATCATGGGAGTTTGCCGCACAGTACTACAGCTACGAAGGGGAGTGGAGCGTGGAGAACCGCTAGAGCCGAGAGGAGAAAGATGGGGGGTGGTGGAGAGCCCGAACAGAATCCGTCCCGGTGGTCGTCAATCGACGCGCGGAACGCTTGGAGTGTTCTGTTTGGACATCCGATCCCCCCACCGAACAGGGGGGAACAAACAGGTGAGAGGGAAGCCGAGTCGGTCAGGCTGCTGTGGGTTACTCGTCTGCCTCACTAAGAGTACTTGTGAACGTCTGCTGGGCGGTGTCGCCCCGAGTGTTGGACATCTCCGAGAGCGACATTTCACGGGTGTCGTGCTCGGGGATGTGCTCTGTACCGCCGAAGTACTGGACGAAGCCGGGGCGAGCGTTAGGGATTTTCTTCGCGGATGCGTCGCTGATCCCCGCGAGCTGGGAGTGATTGCGCCCATAGCAGACCCAGGCTGCGAGTTCGCCCATCGAGTCGAACTGCTTGACGAGCGTACTGCGGGCGTTCGAGGGAATGTCGAGGCCTTGAATTCGATAAAGTGTCCCCGAAGCGACGGCGTCGCTGGCGGGATCTTCCTCACCGCTCCAGATGGCTTTCAGCCGTCGAAGGTTCTCGCGACGGTTCCCCGACTGCCACAGAACCTCCGCGTACTTCTCGGCGAGAGCGATCTCCGCGGCGTACGTGATGGACTCGAGGTCGGCATCCTCGAGATCGGGAACGTCTTCGGGGCCGGGGGCGGTGTTTTCGGGGTGGTCGCGACCGTCGATGGCCTCGACGTACTCATCTGAGCGGTAGTCTTGACGTTTGATTTCCCAGGTATCGTCGGTTAGTTCACGCCGGACGAAGTTCTCCGCGAATAGGTGGTAGTGTTCGACAGCGTAGTCCACGCCTTTGAGCGGGGCGAGGAGTGCGATAGCGAGTTGACTGGCCTTCTCGTCAGAGGCGTCAGGCCCCCAGTCGAATCCGCCGGGAGCGAGTCGGTGGACGAACAGATGCTTGTCGAGCAGGTTATCGCCAGCGTAGACGAAGTTTCCGCCAACGCCTCGTTCGCCTTGGTACGGTTCGTTCTTCCATTTCGTTTTTCGCGAGTAATCGGTTTTTGCTGGCATGAGATTAAGTCTGAAGGTGGGTTATCCATCAGCGGATTGGTGGGACTGCGACGGGTCCGAGGCGGGTCGTGCCTCGGTCGATGGTGTGGGACTCGGTTGTGATTGCTCTAGGTTGGTCGGAGACGAATGGTGAACCTGCCCCGAGGTCAAGCCTCGGGGCTTCCTGCTTCTACGACGCGCTTTGCATTCACCCGCGAAGGAGTGAACGTAGGGAGCGCAGTCTCCACAGGCGTTGATTCGGAGCGTCCCGCCCCTAACTGCTTGCAACCGCGTGAAAGGATGTTCTTCGCCGCATTTAGGTCCCGGTCCTCCTCGTGACCACACGCCGGACACGAGTGCTGCCGAACCCAAATCGGCTTGTCCGTCTTGACACCACACCGCGAGCATTCCTTGGTCGTCCCTGCCGAGTCTACCTTCACGACGTGCGTGCCGTGCAACTCTCCTTTGTACTCTAAGAGCGTCAAGAACCGCGACCACGACGCATCCTGTTTGTTCTTGGCCGATTGAGACGTTTCCATCATCGGCTTCACGTCGAGGTCTTCGACAGCCACCATGTCGTACTCCCGAACCAGCCACGTCGTCAACTTGTGCTGGAAGTCCAGCACCACCCGCTTGATACGACGCTTCGCCTTGGCGACCTTCTGACGCTGTTTCTCCCAGTTGTTCGACCCATACTCTTTCCGGTCGAGTTTCCGCTGTTCGCGTGCGTAGCGGTCGTACTCGTCGGAGAGGTCGAGCATGTCCACAGCGAGGTTGTCGCTGGTGTGGATATACGACTGGATGCCGAGGTCCACGCCTACGCAGTCGGCTGGAGACAGGTCGTCGGGATTCGGTTTCTCGGGGAGGCTGTCGTCCGGGCGTTCGGTGACGAGACAGGCGAACCATTCGCCCGTCAGCTCCTTTTTGAGAACGACGCGCTTGATGCTCTCGGTCGGCGGCAGGTCGCGGTGTGCGCGAATCTGAATAGTGCCGATTTTGGAGAGTCGGAGTGACACGTATCCGTCGCGGCCCGTGGTGTGATTCACGTCGTAGCCTTCGGACTGATACGCGACCGATCGCCGCTCTCCGCTCCCCTGCCATTTGAGCCGTCCAGTTTTACAGCCCTTGTACCGCTTTTCTCGGAGGATCTTGATGTTCTTGTGAACTTCAGAGATGGTTTGTTGGGCGGCATGTGCGGACACGTCCTTGAACACGGGCCACCGCTGTTTCCAGTCGGTGAGTTTGTTGTGCTGATCGAAAGAACTCGGACGGTTGCCCGGTTCGTGGGAGTAGTAGTCGCGGACGGCGTGGTTGCGGATCTGCCGGTGAAGTTCTATGTGACGCCACGCTTCGCTGGCGGTTTCCTCATCAGGGCAGGCGCGACAGCGAAGCGTGACGTTCATAGGTGTTACTCCAGCCGTTCGACGGTGAGTTTGACTCTATCCCCGGATTCGATGCCGAGTGTTTCTCGGACTTCTTCGGGGATGGTGACTTGCCCCCGGTCGCGGACGGTGGGGTAACATTCCATCTCTGTCTGATCCATACTGATTTAATCGTACCCAATCCAATTAATGACGCCGATTCGGTGGGCCTGTGGGCCGGGCGAAACCCATCGTCGGTTGGTTGGCTATAGTCGGGATTCACCCTCGTCAAGCCCCGAGGCACTCTCCCTTGATTTCTGTAGATGATGTACTCGTCGTCATCGGCAAGTGCCTCGAGAACGCAGGACGCGCAGCCCGCGTAGTCGTCTGGCCAGCTGTCGAGTCTATAGAGTGAGTTCGTCTCCCAGCGACAGTACGGACACTTCCGCTGGGTTTCAGTTCTCGTATCGATAATCGAGAGAGGAGCCGCGTAGCGTCCAGGAGCCATCGATCGAGTAACTACCCAAGAGCCAAATCGCTGTTCGTGGTCGGGTCAGTCCCGGTATGTGCCCCAACGGTGGTCTCGTCGTTTGCTCCGTCAGGACTGAGATCGAGGCAGTGTTCGCCGATGGCGGTCTCCGGTTCGTCCGGGTGGAATACCCGGATAGTGAGTGCATCCTCGGAACGATCGACAGAAACGATGAACGTCTCGCCAAGCCGTATATCTGCATAGGTATCGCCGTCGCTGAGGGAGGTTAGCGAAGTCATTAGTTGGACCGGATTCGGGGGGCAATCATCGAGAGAATCTCGCACTCGCCGTCTGCAAACTCGTATTCGATCATCATTGGAAAGTCCGTCCCGAAGGTGATGCTGATTGCAGCGTTCTTCGGGAATTTCCGGGAGATGTCCTTAACGTAGTCAAGCGAAAACAGCGCTTCCGCGTCGACGGCGGTCAGCTCGGTATACTCCTCCTCCGTAAGTTCTAGGGACACGTCGTCGGTGTCGCCTTGGGCTTCGATGAAGACGGCCTGCTCGGTCTCGTCACAACGGATTTGGATGTGGTCGGAGACCATATCAGCTGCTTTCACCCCCCGCCTGATCTGCGATTCATCGACAGTGAACGACGCGGGGAGATCCATGTCCGGAATTTCGGGTTCCGACCTGATGCTGTCGGGGTCGATACACGCCATCGTGAACTCGACGCCATCGATGTAGATGACGAGTTTGAACGTATTCGTGTCGAACGAGAGTTCGACGAGATCATCCTTCTTCGCGAGTTTTAAGACCCCCTCGAGACGTTCGAGATTGAGGCCCAGAACACCCTCGGAGGCGTCGTAGGACTCGAAAGCCCCTGCGGACAGCACACCGTCGTCCATCGCGACGTTTGCGGGATCGACCGCACGGACCTGAATGCCATCAGGCTCAACATTGAACTTCGCCTCGTCGACGATGGCGCGAAGCGTACCGACGAACTCCTTGATGTCACCGCCCATGATGGCGGCCTGGAACTGGCTCGGCGGTCCGGTGCCGACATCGGCCTCTTCTTCTGCGTCTTCCTCGACGTCCTCGTCGGCTTCACCGTCGGTGTTGGATTCTTGCTCCGGTTCAGAATCTGGTTCCGATTCCAGATCTGGTTCGGGCTCGCCTTTGGGTTGGGTATTTTCAGCGGTTTCTGCGGTGGTCGCGTCGTCGACGTCCATCTCAGATTCTACGTCTGAGGATCCGTCGTCGGGTGTGGTCGCTGGCTGTGCGTCCGCGCTTTCGGATTCGGTGTTGGTACTCATGTGTGAGTGGAGTCGTGGTCGCGATACTGTCGGTGATCGAGCTGCTCACGAAGGGAGAAAATCGAACCAATAATAGTAATAATAACGGTAATACCGTTATGAACGGTAACCGCCATGAACTCTTCTACCTCCCCCCATCCCCGTGGGGTGGGCAAAACCGAGCATGATGGTCGCGATCTCGGTCACTCGGGGAAGTCGATAACGTCGGGGTTGGTCGAAAGCTCCCTGGCGACGCGGTCGAGTTCGACATCGTCGAGAGTGATTTTGATGAGCGCCTCGAGTGCATCGTCGTAGGCTTGCTGTACTTCACTCTGATTCGAGGCAGCGTCAAGGCGCTGCTGGAGTGCGGTCTGGAAGCGATTCGCTGCACGGTGGCGTGCGAGTGAGCCCATTTCGAGTTCCCCCACCGTCTCGGGGTGCGACAAACGAGCGGGGGTCGCAGGTTCCGCGTCCCGAGTGTTGGTCCTACGTAACGATTCGGATGGTTCGATTAGGACTGTTGCGTAGGATATGGGGGTGTCATCCGATCCGTCTCGTCGCCTACCACCGTTCCACAGGGTAACGAGAAATGGTCGAGGTTGCCGTCCGGATCGGGAAGTTCTCCGTCATCGGCAAGGCCTTGGAGCTCCCTCCAGAGCTTGCGAATCGTTGTCGGGGTCGTGTAGCCTTCCTCGGCAAGAGTTTGTTGGGTAAGTCGGAGGTTGCTTTGCCCACTCTCTTTGAAGGCGTGATAGAGACAGGCAACGGCGACGCCGTTCGGTTGCCGGCCGTTCGCGAGGACACCCACAGCGTTCGATCTGGAGAGCTGGTAGGCACGGCGTTCGAGACGAGGGGAGGCATCAACGGCACTCGCGAGTCGTGGGATGTAGTCCTGCGGGAGTGGTGGAGGCGTTGCGAGCTCAAGATCTTGATTTAGGCACTTGTAGTCCTGATTGATTTCTTTAATATCGACACGAGCGACTTCACCAATCTCTTTGAGCGTGCGTGGCAGGCGTTCGAGACGGCAAGCAGCGTACACACAGGCACTCGCCATACCTTCGACGGAGTTGCCGGCGAGCATCCCTTCTGCGCTAACCTCGCGGTAGAGGTCAGCGGCGCAGTCGTGGATAGAGCCGGAGAGTTCGAGCGCACTGACGAGGCGAGCGATTTCGCCGAGGCCGAGGCGGAGCGAGCGGTCGCGACTCGAGCCGGTTTTCGATCGACTATCCCACTTACGGAGTCGACGGAAACGCCGTTTGGTCTGACGCGACAGCGGGCGGTCGTACCCGTCACTGTTATATCCGATCTCCGTCGGGAGCCCCTTATCATGGAGGCGATGTGTGGTGGGAGCGCCGCCACGTTCGGGTTCACGGCCGTCCCCAGTATCGACCCAGCGAAGGCGCCGATCGAGGATATCACGGAAGAGTACGAGGCCACATTCCCCACAGTAGGTTTCCTCCTCGTCAATGACGAGGTACTCGTCGGTTGCGCACTCAGGACACTGTATTTCATCGGTCGATTCCGAGTCCGTGGCTTTCGACTGCTCGTCTTCGGAGGCAGTCTCGCTGGAAAATGACTGAGTCTGCTGCTGGTTCTGCCTGAGGCGCGTCGAGACGGGAGTGGGAGACCCCGACCCGGCGGAAGACGAGCCGGTACTATGGGTCGTAGTGTCAGTGTTCTCGAGGGCATCTTGAGACATATGGAACGGGGGCGTAGACCCCCCAGTTCCTCCGGGGGAAGACAAACTGAAGGCGAGGAATCTGGTCGTAAGCAACCGAAGAGCACGATTCACGGTCCTTCGAGTTCGCTGTGTTCGTGTTCACTCATCGACGTCATCCCCGGAGGAGCGTGTCTGGCGGTGCTCACCGATCGGGATTAGTGGCTCGTCCATCCGAAGGATGAACATCCCCTCACTAGTAGTGATGACGTCGTCGGCGGGGGTCGGCTCATGGTGAGCATAGTGCTCGATATCGTTGCCGAGCAGGACACGGTGGGTGTCCGAGTCGTGGACGCGCAACTGGCGTTCGTAGCCATCGTCAACGTGGGTGCCGGCGAGGGCGAGGACGAACCACCCCGAGTCGGGTGAGCCTCGCGTGGCTTCGAGAACACGATAGACACGGCCGGTGTCCTCGTCAAGGAAGTACACAGTCGGCGGGTTCTCGCGGTCGATATCGTGGGCTTTCGAGAGCGTCTGGAGAACGCACTCGTCGTCGAATTGATCGCGAAAATCAGCGAACGTATCGAGAGCAGTGCCTATGTCAGTATTCGTTTTGTTCGCACTTGAGTCTGTATTTGCGTCTGGGTCAGTGTTCTGGGTCATGGGTTCGGGAGATTGCATAGTTTCGGCTCTTGGTCATCCGGGTGGCCCGTGCGCGGATTCGAGAATCCCGAGGATGTCTGGGTCGTGCTTGTCGTGGAAGGCATCGAGGACATCCCACTGCCACTGGAAGTGACCAGGATCGCCGAATTGGTTGACGCCGAGGCCCTGCGTACGGGCGAAGTGCTCGAGGTCGATACAACGGATAGAAGAGACATCACCACCCTCACCAGGCGGAACGTTGGCGGCTTCGGGAAGCGGGGTCTCGATCCAAGCGTCGAAACACGCGTCGTTCGAGGACGTGACTACGACACCGTCGGTCGCCCCAGCGAAGAGTTCGGTGGTGATTCGACCGAGATTCTGGTACACACCAGCGGGAATTGCGAGGAGGTTGCGATCGTGGTCGATGGTAGCGTCAGTGCGGATCTCCCGGGGGTGACCTCGGACGAGCCACTGCTCGTCGTCGTTGAGCCAAGCGCCTCGCCTGAGGCGTTCGATGGCGGCGTCAAGGTGGTCGTGCGTGCGGTACTGGAGGTAGCCGGAGATTCGCGCGTAGAAGCTCATGCTGGATGGGGGATAGGAGATGGAGGCGAGTTGCGGCGAGCGTCGTGGCGAAAGATTCGAGCCGACTGCTCATCCCAACTGGATATGGTCAATTTTTCCATCGGGATCGACGCGGTACTGGTAGCCGACGTGGGGGAATCGACATTTCTCGTAGCCGACGGTCTGGATGACAAAGGGCTCGGTGAGGAACGGCGAGAGTTCGCGAAGGAAGTCCTCGGTGTGCTCACCGGCGTAGTCCCAAAGGAGTTCCTCGGTTTCGTCGTTGATGACGACCTCGCGTTCGTCTTCATCGAGATTGTCGTCGAGGCCCTCGAGGACGGCCTCGCGAACGGTCGGCCGATGCGTCGGGGAGAACGAGGCATATCCGTAGAGCGTGAGGTGCGGCGGGTCTGCCTCGCCGGTATCGGGATCGCGTTCGGGAACCGCAATCTTCACCATGATGTCGTCGAATGAGCCCGTGCCGATGAGCCATTCGTCGAGAAACTAGCGGAGTTCATCGACCTGAGTGGGGTCGATAGTCGGTGCGTTCGAGGCGGTGCTGAGCTGGAGTGTAGCCATTTCGTGTTGAACCCTCCACCATTTCAGGGGAGCACAAACGGGGGGGTCAATAGTTCTGTCACAGTACCCTTAGCCGTCACTAATTTTTTGACTATCGGCTTGCCTCGCGTCGATATCGAACCGATCTATCCACCGCGCGACGATGGTCGCACCGCAGCCGCGGTGTTCACCGATTGCCTCTCCGGAGAGAGATTTCTCCCAGTGTAGTTCGTACAGGAGATTCGGATTGCGTCACGGGGCCTCAGAGTAGTCGTGAGACCGGGGTTCGATTCTATGCCGTCTCAACCAGGAGAGTGCCGTGTTCTGCGCACAGCTCATCCGCTTTTCGGCGACTTGTTCGACAGAGAGGGAGTTCTCGGCGCAGAGTTCGCATAAATACTGCTCATCACCGGAGATCGGGTTGCGAGTGATTTTTTGCGACTACACTCGTCTCAGGTACGATTCCACACAAAGCTTACACCGAAACATAACTCTACAGCCAGTTGGAGGGGAATTGTCACACGCTCCCTTCCTTCTCCTGATAACCTACGATACTCCGAAACACGGGCAATGTCCGGAGTGTGGTGAGAACATTTCTGCTGCACACGTCTTGGTTGAATATGAGTAAAACAACGGAACGACTGGTATCTGGGCAGAGTGTCCCATCTGCGACGATGTCGTGAGTCCCGAGTGAATTCTGAGCAACGACACGACAGCAGAGTCAAGTGTTCTGCACTATTACGCTGCCAGGAGGCCGACTAATGAAGATTTCTGAAGAACTCCAATGTCTGTTTTCAGCTTCGATTGAGGAACAGGACGGGTCGTACGTGATCGACGTTCCAGAGCGCGAGCTACAACTGGGTGATCTACAGCAAGGAGAAACATATCGCGTCGCACTCGTGTCTTCCCCGACACAGAGCGAGCCAGAACAGAGCGAACAGGCTGAAACGGGATCACAGTCCCAGCGTGAGCCACAGGAACCACCAGTTGAGGAAAGTGAGACTCGAGAAGTCGAGATTGAGGACATCGGCGAACAGGGTGATGGCATCACTCGGGTCGAACGTGGTTTCGTCGTGATCGTCCCGGATACGAAAGAGAGTGAGCGAGTCAAAATTGAGATTACCGATGTACGGCAAAACGTCGCTTTCGCCGAGGTCGTCGAACGGTTGAGTTACTACGAGTAATTCCTCGATTTTC
The DNA here is from genome assembly GCF_023028345.1 of Halorientalis marina. Taxonomy (GTDB): domain Archaea; phylum Halobacteriota; class Halobacteria; order Halobacteriales; family Haloarculaceae; genus Halorientalis; species Halorientalis marina. Next base: position 146,100 of record NZ_CP095490.1, read on the forward strand.
GGTGCGAGAAGAGGACGAACAGACACTCGCAGTTATTGTACGAATAGGTTGTCCGTAGAGTCAAACTGCACTTACAGCTCAGGGAAGGTGGATTTCGGCGGGGAGGAACGAACGACGGAGTGGGGCGGGGTGAAAGCCCTCCCGAGAGAGTTGTGCGACCACGTGAGCTGATTGCAGACGGTAAGCCCCCTTCCTCAAGGAGTAACGCAGCGAACGAGTAACCCAGTAGGGAGGGGATACACCGTCGTCATTGGTTTCAAGAGACGCTCTTGTTGCTGGCCCACAGGTCCATGGGCTACTTTCACTCCGGACGGCAAACGTTCATACGCCAGTCAGCCCTCTGTTGAATTGCGTGGCATGAACTACAACTACAGGTATCGTCTCAAGCCCACGGAGAACCAGCGTGAGACGCTGGACTACCACCGCGATACCTGTCGCCAACTCTACAACCACGCCCTGTACCGTCTTAACCAGATTCCTGAATCCGAAGGCACCGTCAAACAGCGTGTCCGCACAATTCGTGACGAGCTTCCGGACCTCAAAGACTGGTGGGACGCACTCACCGACATTTACTCGAAGGTCCTCCAGCCCACCGTCATGCGGATTGCCAAAAACATCACCGCACTTGGGCAACTCAAAAAACAGGGCTACAAGATTGGTGAACTCCGATGGAAGTCACCTCGGGAATTTCGCAGTTTCACTTACAACCAGTCTGGGTTCGTACTCGACAAAAAGAGTGGCCAGACTGTGCTGTCGCTGTCGAAACTCGCAGACATCCCCATCGAAGTTCACCGACCGCTGCCCGAGAATGCCACAGTCAAAGAAGTCACGCTCAAAAAGGAGAAAACCAGCGAGTGGTTCGCTATCTTCGGCATCGAGATGGACACGGAACCACCAGCCAAGCCGTCTCTAGAGGATGTTGACACTGACGACATGGTCGGTATCGATGTGGGTATTCTGAAGTATGCCCATGATACAGACGGCACAGCAGTCGGATCACCTGATCTCTCGGAAGAACGCGACAGACTTGAACGAGAGCAACGGAACCTCTCACGCAAAGAGCATGGATCGAACAATTGGGAGAAGCAACGTCGGCGTGTTGCAGAGTGTCACCAGCAAATCAAGCGCACGCGGCGTGATTTCCTTCATAAGCTCTCGAACTACTATGCTCGGGAGTATGACTTGGTGGCCGTCGAAGCCCTCAACGTGAAAGGGATGCTGGAATCGCCGGGCAACAGCCGCAACACCGCGTCTGCTGCGTGGAACACCTTCACCGATCTGCTCGGATATAAGTGCAAGCGTGGAGGCACGCACTTCGTTGAGGTTGACCCGGAAGACACGACCAAGGAATGTGCGTCATGTGGCGTTAAAACAGACAAGCCGCTGTGGGTGCGTGAACATTCCTGTCCTTCGTGTGGGTTCAAGACGGACAGAGACGCAAACGCAGCGTGGAATATTCTTTCTCGCGGACTCACTGATCTAGGAGTGGGTCACTCCGAAGGTACGCCTGTGGAGACTGCGCTCCCTACGGGAACTGCGGTTGTTCCTGCAAAGCGCGTCGTGGAAGCGGGAAGCCCCTGCCTCAAGGAGCCGTCAACGGCGGCGAGTAGGCAGGGGTAGTTCACAAAGTGTGGCCGGGAGTGAACGGAGGTGTTCCTACTTGGGCTTACTCCTCGAACCTGGCGTTTGCGACGGCAGCGGCGATTTCTGCCTCCTCAACCGTCGCTTCCTTGGTGACGCCGTCTTCATCTACGCTGACGTCGTCGTTCTGGTTCTCGGTCGTGGTCTCACTATTGGATCTGTCCGACCGGTGGTCCATGTCAATTCCGAGGTCCTCGCGAGCGTCGTTGACGGCCTCCCGATAGTTATCGAGGTCGAGACTGTCGCCGTACTGCTCGCGGCTCATCGCGGCGAACTCGCTGTCACTATCGGGGAAGGCGTCGAGTCGGGCTTCGGTACATTCGATGGTCTCGGAAACCCACTGATCACGGGTTTCATTATCGACGCGGGTGGTGGTCTCGGGCCGGAGCGAGACGTACGTCTCGCCATCGCTCTCGAACGCGGATGGCTTCGCGGTCACAGCGACGTACGCCGGGGGTTCGAGGCTGGAGAGGAGCGCAGCGGCCTGGGGCTGGTACTGCCCGGCGTAGACGAACATAGTGCCCGTAGGGTCGACCACGCGAGCCTGCAAGTATTCGTCCTCGTTCCCGACGTCGTTGACTTCGGTTATCGTGCCGACGAGGAAGTATCGGTTGGCGACCTCGCCCGACGGAAGCAGCGCGAAGTTCGGGGCTCGTTCCTCATCAGACTGTTTGAAGACGTGGGTAGCGTCGTTGATTTCGGCGGCGAAGGCACGCTTCGCTACCTGGCGACCTTGCCGGCCGGCATTGCTGTTCTCGGTGTCGGTGCTGTTGGATGTCGCTTCTGGGTTGGATTTGCTCATAAAGTGTTTAGTGACGGTTGTGGAGTCGAAAGTCAGGCTACTCGGGTCGCGTTCTGGTTCGGATTCGAGGTTACCCGTGCTGTTCAGCCTCGTTCACGAGCAGATATCGACCGACAATAGAGCCTTCTACACGGTAGTACCGGCCCACGAGCGCGTCGATGAGGGCGTCCTCGACAACGCTGGTATCGAGAGCGTCCATCGCCTGCTCGATGGCCTCATTGAGCGTGATACCCGCGATGGCCTCAGTCGCTTCGCGGTCGAAGATTGCGTACTGGACGGTCTCACCGTCGTCGAAGACCGCTTTGATGCGAAGGTCGAATTCCCCTTCAACGTCGCCGTGTTCTGCACACCGACCATTCTGGAGGACGCGCGTGCAGTCCCCGTCGGGACACCGCTTGATGAGTCCCGACCCGGACTGGATTGCAACCATCGGGACAGAGAGTTGGACATCTTCGATATCGGCTCTAACGTCGATGTCGCCGTCGACAGGTTCGATGTTCGAGCGCGAGTTGAGGTTGATGCTGTATCGCCCCTGGTACTCGCTGGTGATGACGTTCGAAAGCTTGTAGACGCTACCCTCCTCAAGGGTTGGGAGTTCGGCCTTCGTCCACTTGGTGAACTTGAGGCGACCGCTCTCGTCGCCGATGAGCCCGACCTGGTCGATGCTGTCGTGGGTGGGATCCCAGAGTTCGACGATTTTTACGGTCACGTCCACCCACTGCTCGTGCTGGTTGATTGAGGCGAGGGTGACGTCGCCGGCGCTCTGGCCAGGGAACTCGAGGTCATCGTATTCGAGGCCGAACACGTCGCGATAGTGGCTGACCGCGGCGCGGCGGGCCTCGTCAAGAGGAACCTTGTACTGGTTGGTCATCTTCTCGAGACGGCTCGCGACTTCCTCTACGCTGGGGAGGTCGCCATCAAGGTCGTCTGGGAACTGTTCGAGGATGCCGGTTGCAGCCTCCGAGAGGTCTGTGTCGGAGACAGTTACGGCTAGTTCTGCGGATTTTGTGTTGCTTGACATTTTCTGGAAGTGGCGCGATTGCTGTCGCTGGCTGGAATGGTTCGACTTGGTGAACGAGACTAGATAGAAGATGAGATTCGAGTGGGAGTGCCCAGAGGACGGCTGCTGGAGCAGCACCCAGGATGTTTGCTCCTCCTCCGATTCCCCTCACCCCCTTGGGGGAGCCAAAACACAGGTATTTGTGGCCGATCGCGACTCACCGGACTTCATCGAGGTTGATGGTTTCCTCGGCACTGATCCAGCCGCCGACGTTCCCGCGCTCGATGAACGCCCAGGTGCCGTCGATGAGCCTGACGAACCGCATCGTTCTTGGAAGGGGACCGGGTCCCGACGGGTACGGGTTGAACTCGTTCTTGTCGTCGGTGACGGGCCGGCTGGGATCTTCGCCGTCGACGATGTCAAGATGGAAGTCGACATCGTCGTCGCCGGTGAGTTCCTCGTTCGTGAGTGGTTGACTGTGACTGTTCGTCGGACCGTGGTCGGAGTTGTTGGTTGACATCGTTCTATTGGAATAGTGAGACTGGATGCACGGAGTGAAGTGCTGCTTCTGTCGACTAGCTGTCTTCGCGCCATCTCTGGCCGCAATTCACACAGGAGAGGAGTCTCGTCGGTGGTTCGTCGATGGACCGGAGTTGAACGAGGCGATATTGCGCTCGATCGTGATCACACTCTGGACACTGGCACGTGGTCGTTGGAAGTCCAAGACCCGGCTTGTCGTCGCTCGCCACGGTAGTCTCCGAGGTGTCGGGGGTTGCAACGCCAGTGAGTACGCTCTCGTTCGTGTCGTCCGCTGTCTCCGTCTCTACCTCTCCCTCCTTGTCGTCATCAAGGGCGGTTCCGAAAAGGTCGAGGTCACGGATAAGCGCCCAGAGACGACGCTTACCCTGGGGAACGGGAGTAACGGGAACAGGCGTGGATTCGGGACGGCCCGTCGAGACGACCTCCCGGATGGCCGCGCCGATCTCGTCCCCTTCGGCGTCGACGTCGACGATTAGGGAGACCACGTTCGCTTGTTCGCGCCACCAAGTTGGGAGTGGTATCTTGCTATCGTCCTCGTCGAATATCTCGGTGGCTTTGAGCCATTCGAGGGCGTCCAGCTTCTCGCCCTTCTCTTGGTCGAGTCTGTCGACGGGAGCATGCACGGGACGGGAGACTTCTTCGACGCCGGGAGCGCCCAAGGGGGGAATCGTACACGCGCTGTGCACTTGGAAGGGCTGTTCGATGCCCTGTTCGCGGTGACGCTTGGCGTATTTCTCCCAGTCTACGTTCGGGATGTCGCCTCTGGGAGCGGGTCCGTCGCCACGCTCGAGAACTTCGATATGCGTCTCGGAGTCAGCGGCGAGAGTGGCCTGTCCCTGGTACTTCCCGACTTTCCCGGCACGAATCCGAACGAGATCGCCTTCGTGGAGGATGACACCCTGTTGAGAGCGTGTCCACACGGTGAATTTGATGGTATCGCCGGCGTCGTCTTTGATGAGGCCGACCTGCTGTTGGCTCCCTGATTTGGGTTGCCAGAGGGTCGTGACTTCGCCCTGGATGTCAGCCTCGACGTTGTACTTCGAGGGGATAATCGGCACGGACGAGATAGGTTGGATGACGCTCGCCTCCTGATAGAGCTGGTCCAACGTGTTGGACTGAGCGGTGAAGACGTCCTGACCGCTCCGGACTTTGCGTGCGAGCAGGTGTCGGAGTACTTCGTCACCGGGGCCGGTGATAAGGTGGTCTTCGATTCGAGCAGCGGCCTCGCGGACAGCTTCAGCCTCGTTATCGTCGATATTTTCGAATGCGTTGTTGCGGATGATTCCCTCCCCGAGGACGCGCTCGTTGCGCTTGGACTGGCGTTCCTCGCGCTCTTCGACGAGCTCCTTACGGCATCGTGTCTCGCGGTCGATGCCGACCACGTGGGCGGCCAAGGCCTTCTCGCGCTGGCGTTTGCGTTCCTCACGGAGTCCGTGTAGGCGTTCCTGGGCTTCGAGTGGGAGTCCAGTGAGGTCCTCGTCGGCGAGGTCGATAGGATCGACGTCGCGACCTTCGGTAGTGCGAAGGCTCGCACCGATCCAGTATGCGTCGAGTTCGTAGTTTCCATTTCCTTCGATTTCGAGGCCGAACTCGTCGTATTCGGGCTCACGACGGGCAGCCATCATGAGCTCGCCAGCGTTCTCGAGGCGGATGCCGAGGCAGTCGCTTTCGAGGTGCGGTGACTCGTAGAGGCCGCGCATGGTGAGTTCGTCGAACCGGTCGTCCTGTTCGACGTCGCCGTTCGTGAGCTGGTCGTCTCCGTTGTGGTAGTACGTCATCTGGTAGTCACTCCATCTGGGTGAGGTCTGAGGCGATCTGAACCGACAGCGGCGCTGCTGTCGACCCTCTCTCACTCCCTCAGCCCCATTTGGGGTCCAAAACTGAGCGCAAGCTAGCCAATCGCGTCTTTAGGAACGTGTCACGTCTTCAGGTGTCCCCCGGTCAGTTCCCGCCCGCATTCGCTGGGGGTAGTCGATGAGCGTGTTCGGGCGGGATTATGAGGGGTAACGTCCGAGGACAGGCTACTGTGCTATGGACTGGGTGGTCGGTAGCCGATACGATTATATCTACATCCTGAGTAGCTAATAGTGAGCCTTGAACGGCTCATCATAACAATGTGGGAAAGGCGATTCTCGTCTTTCCACTTCCACACTTCTTGAGCGATTGCGACGTTCTATAACGGTCTGTGAGGACGAATTGAGAGGCTATGGGCGACGATGAGTGTTGCTGGCGCGAGCGATCTAGTCGGAGGCTCTGTTAGAGGGGAGCGGTATTTCGGGGGTTTTCATCAGAAAACCGCATTACTGCGCGGTGATAGGCGCGATACAGTTATAGACGGTTCGAGCGTCTATGCGAATGGAAAGCACGGTCGCTTTCCCACATTGTTATGAGTGGAAACACCGACAGTGTCCACCTCTCTGAGGCTGGTCACGAGAAGAACGGTAGAACCGAAATCGAATATGAGAATCCGACCCACATTGCCCGTCGCTACGATGGGTGGTTCGACGATCTCCGCTCCCTCGATCGCGAGGAACGCCGTCGCTTGGACGGTAACGTGGAGTCGCCGACTATCCGCTGGCACGCTGGCCTCGATGAGTCCGAGCGTCGCCTCGATGCGGACGACGTGGAGTCGCAAGGCGCAATCTCTGAATTCACGTCTGGCTCCGAACATGAGTTCGAGAGCGAGAGTTCCGATGATTACTACGGCTGGTACAACGACCAACCGATGGTCCCATCCCGTAGTGACGAGCGGAGGGCTGAGATGAACGCGAGAGGCCGTCCGGCTGACGCGATCTCTGAACCCGACGCTCTCTCGACTGGCGAGTACATCTACATGGGCCACGACCGCCTGACCGACCCAACTGGCGATCAGTTGACGGGCACAGCGTCTGGTCTTGAAGAGTACATCCCCACGAGTTCGTCTACTGCCCCCGTACAGTTGGGACAGAAGCTCGAACCTGTCGAGACCCTCGACCCGGACACTCAACGGCTTCGTGAGCTGAAGATCATCCCCAACGATGAACAGACGCCTCGCGAATTAGAAGGTGTCACGACGTCCGAATTAGAAGTGCTGCTTCCCTATGGCGAAGTTGCCTCCCTTCGGAGCGTCGTGCCGAACCCCGAGGACTACTCTCGGTCGTCGATAACCGGAATCGAATTCCGCCTAGCGTTGGATGAAGAGCTCAAGCGGAGCTCTCATGGTATCGACGAAAACGGTCACATGACAGGTGTGGCTGCTCTCTTGAATCAACACACAGACATCCTTGCTCGTTTCCGCACGGAACACGATCGCACGCTTCCTAAGCGACGGGATCGAAACCGGCGGAGCTTCGAACAACGGTTCAAACAGCAGATCTACGACCGAGCTGCTCCGTTGCGCGAGCTGGGTAAGGAAGATCCCGATCTTCGTGAAGAAATTCTTGCCGAGACACGCAGACTGCTTGACGGGAATGCACTGCACGAAATTCGGAAACCACCGGTCACTGTCGCTTCCCAACTTGCACGCCGTGTGCAGGCTGGGACGGACATCACGACCGCGTTCCTTTCGCTTGTCGAAGAGGAGCAGACCGACCCGAGAAACGTCATCAGGATCAACGCGATTTTGAAGGCGAATCTCGCGTCCTCGAAAGGCTATGTCACGACACAGGGCGTCGTGAAGAAAATCTACTATCCACCAGTTCCTAGCCTGAAGTTTGCTATGATTCTAAAGGATGGTAACCGCCGCGAGGATGAGGTCCGCGTTTCCGTCTGGGAGTCCAGCGAATACGAAGAGACTGCGTCAACGGCTGACCCCGATGATGTCGATGGCGAAGTCCTAATCTCGAAGAAGACCTTCATCGAACCGAACGAGGGCGACACTGTGCGTCTGGTGGATTTCAAGCTTCCACGCCAGAGATCCAAGCAGACGTACCAAGGTCAACCGAAGCTCGATTCACGATGGGCATCTGAAATCGAGATTGTCGAACGCGCTCCTGTCAAGTCATCCGATCAGACGTCGACGACTGCCAGACCGCAATATGTTGGTCGTTCGTCGAGTCCGTCTGACGATGGTGAACCAGTTCCCCGGAGTGAGGCTGCGAATTTCGACGGTGAAGTCTGTGTCTCCTGGCCCGAGCCAGTGATGATTGCTGACTTTATCGCCGATGAGCTCACCCGCATTGCCCAGACTGGTGATACTGCATGAGTACACGCGTAGTGCGTACTCCTCGGTATGGATTCGATGACGGAATACCGTCTCCGTACTGTCACCCCGAAATGTAACGAACCCTAACAACCACCCGAGTTCCCCCGACGAACTCAGAAAACTAATCCTTCCTTTTCACAGACCACAGAGCGAGCGGTCTTGATATCGATCGCGATCTCGCAGTCATCCATGTTTAGGATATCGAGACGATATCGAAAGAAGTGGAATGTGGGGGATGTGACGGATGTGACGGATGTGAGGCTACAGTAAATGTGAACGGCAAATCATCTTATAACGTGACAGCGTTGGGTGCGGTACGGTTGCGAACCGGGATGTTTAGTCATCCCGGCCGCTGACGCGACCGGTCGAAACACCCTCCAACAACACGGAATTGGCTCGGCTCGGCCCTCGTTGTGTCATTGACGTGGGCGGATCGAGCGGATTCTCCCTCCACCGATGACACCGAGACCTCCATCGACAGCGAATAGGAGACGGCGATACACAGTTGATGCCCGCGTAACTGGTCGGCGATCGCGATGACGAGCTGGCGCAGCGACGACGAGATGAGTATCGATGAGCAGTGGTACGAAATTCAGTTGTCGGTCCCGTGGGTCGTCGCCGGCGCGAAGAGCGTCCAAGACGCAATCAACATCGCAGTTGCGGAAGTCGGTACGCGAACAAAGTCAACAGAAGCCCGGTCGTCGGAGATCCTCGTCCAAGATGTCGTCTGTCCCTCCTGTGGGTATGAAATGGAGGCGGCGCTCTGTACGACGGATTTTGCGCTGGTCGTACTGACTGTTATCGTCGAGATGTTGGCAGAGTCTCACGAGGAGAGCGAGCGTGTCGCGAAGCGCGAGTTGGGCGTCCGTATGAAGGACATCCCGCTCACGGTGTTGGAGACACGACCGGTTGACGAAGCGGATGAAAAGCCAGAAATGAACTTCGCGGATCTTGGTCGCGACGTCCAATCCAGAAACGAAACAAAGTAAACGTGAGTTTAAGCGGGTTCAACCCGAAGGATTAGCATAAAATATTCCCGAGAAGAACATTATGCGTGAATAATACATTCTATATGGTTTTTACTGTAAATAGATCCTACCGGTTCATCATACTTCCAGAGGACTACACTAAATTCTTTTATCACAACCTCAAAGCGGCCTAATCAGGCGAACCGTTTCAGCGAGGATTTAGAGATTTCTCTAAATCGAGTATCCTCCATTACAATATCAAGGATAGTCTCAGGATTGTGGAGTAGCCGATGAGAGTTGTGGCGGCCGCCGCCTTTTCCCATATTTACCTCTTTAGTTTCAATTACCTGACTGAGTTGCATCTCATCGAGGATATCCCGGAACCGCCGTATCCCGATCGTGTCCATATCTATTGCGTTAGTGATCTGCTGGTACGCATCATATAGTTCACCTGTGATAACATAATCGTCGCGCGAGTAGAGCGACTTGGCAGAGATCGAGAGGCATGCGGCTTTCATTTGAGTTGGGGTTCCCTGGAGGAAGTCGCGGAATCGATCCTTTTCAAGTGTGTCCTGAGCGCTTCGCACATGATCTTCTCCAACAACGTCTGATCCCTCGCGATCAGCAAGCTCTCCCGCTGTCCTGAATAATCGCATTGCCTTTCGCGCATCTCCGTGTTCCTGTGCTGAGAAAGCCGCAACAAGAGGAATAACGTCATCGGTTAGGACTCCATCACGGAAGGCGTCATCACGGCCTCGAAGAATTTCTTGAATTTGATTTGCGTTGTATGGGTCGAAATTGAGTTCTTGGGTCTGGAAGGCACTCTTCGTGCGTGGGTTTAGCTCGTCGAAGAAATTGATTTGATTGCTTATTGCGATAATTCCAATTTGACACGACGTATCATTCGATTCGACAGCCTTCGCGAGACTCATCAAAACGTGGTCGCTCTTGAGAAGGTCGACTTCGTCGAGAATGATGATAGCCGAATCATAGTGATCGAGAATCTGCCAGAGGCGTTTGTAGAACTTGTCTTTCGGTAGCCCGGTATCGGGCATTTTCACGATGTCTTCATCCTCGTCATAGATATCCTCGTCGTTCAGCTGTTGCCCGATTGTCGAGATGACTTGAACTTCAGTTGAGGATTTCGAACAGTCTAGATACGTATGACCTATTCGGATATCCTCAACAGATGCATTGACAGCGCGACGAGTGACGTATCGGGAGACAAGAGATTTTCCCGTTCCTGTTTTCCCGGTAATTGAGATATGATTTGGGGCACCACCATAGACAGCGTCGTTCAGACAGCTGCTGATAGTGGAAATATAATCGTCACGTCCGACAATTCGATCGCCATCAGGTACCCAACCGACACGGACCATCTCCTTATTTTGGAAAATTCCCTTCCGTTGAGAAAAGAGCGGGTCGTCAACTTTGAATTGTGTACCGTCCCCGTCGCTTGATGGCGGTTTTCCATTCTCGTCTGGACTCCCCTTCGGTTCCGATGTTTGGACGCGAGATCGGTCGTCTTGACCGTCTGAAGACGCAGATTCCAAATCTCGACTTTCATCGGAAGTCGAGGTCCCGTTTGACATAGAGGCATCGACGAAACCTGATTACTTAAATGTATTCCCACCTCGACTTCCGACGTAAATCTACCACCGAAGAGAATATAGTGGAAGGACTACCTCGGTCTCCGAACAACCACAGACCCCCAACACACACACCCCTTCGGTTCCGTCGTTACCGATGAACGTGTACCCCTCACAGGAAGCATAGGTACGATCACGGTCCAGAGGATAGAACGCGCCTCTACGGCGTTTCTGTGCGTTTCAATCTGTTACCGAATTTCGTCTCGAACAAATCAGTCGCTTCGCTTCTTCATATCTAGTACTTCGTCCTGCGGAGTTGTTTTAGCTGTATTGGCATAAAGCTATGGGTAAACTAACTCAAATTTTACATATTTTCATCGTGAGATAGGATACGGATCACCTCTAATATTTTCAGTCTAGTTACCTGCTTTCGTGGCCGCTAACGTCGGAACCGGTGGGGTGTGTCTGATCATCCTATCCTCAATCTGGGCGGTCACCAATTCATCTAACGCCGGAACCGAAGGGGTGTGGGTCAACCATCGTGGGCTGGTAGAGTCTCCCGAGTATAACTCTCGTCTCTAACTTTCATATTCCATTTGTGGGATGCCGAATTATTCACTCTCAACGAGAGTTCTGAGATAGTCCCCACCCGTCTTTTCACCTTATTTGTTCCGCTCTAATGCTAAGAGAGTAGATTCACATGCTAACGTCGGAAATGGTGCGGTATCTCATCTTGATCTCTGGTGAGCTAATACGATCTATCCTTCATTTACGACGGAAGTCTTGGGGTGTCCCTTTGTGTTAACGTCGGAACCCGTGGGGGGCCGACCATCTCTCCTTACGACGGAACCGGAGGGGTGTCCCCTCTCTGAATTTTCTCTCCCCACGTTGGATCGTGGTATGTCCGATGTTCCGATTCACCTGTTCGTATGGAAGAGCGAGCCCCGTATGAGATATCACCTGGACTCCCCTGTCAGGCCAAGCACTAACCTCAACATTGGGATCCTGAACGGCATAGCCAAAAATAAAGTTGCATATTATTCTATCGCCAAGACGGGAAACTCTGAGCTCTCCCACTGCTGTTGGAGGACACAAACAAAGCGGTGTAGTAGCACTTCACTATTACTCTCGGAATTCCTCATCGAGGAGGTTGCGCTCGGTGGGATCGCCGTCGTACGTGAACGAGACGAGTTTGTGGAAGTCTTGATTCGTCCGATCCTCAAGGTACACGCTGTAGTCCGTGTCCGCGTCGGGTTCGTCATCTTCGCCGTAGCCGAGGATGAGATACTCGGTCTCCGTCTCGTCGACGACGAAGTGAGACCGCTCGACAAACCACTTATTCTCGACTCTGTACCAGCCCTCGTCCTTATTGATGTGGAAGATGCGGCCGTACTCTGGGTTCCCACCGTTTTTCGAGACTCTGATGGGATACATCGTCGGAACCACGTACTCGTCGGAACTCTTCCAGTCACCGATATCGACGGCCAGATCGAAGGTAAGGTCGACAAGCCAGACAGGGCCGTGATATTCGGTGTCATCCTCGTATTCGTTAATGATACGGTAGAAATGGTACGGGTCGGAAACCGAGGCGGTGAGCGGGAAGACAGGCTCATCCGAGTCAGGCGTCGGGGTCGAACTCTCTCCACCATCATTCGTCCCGCCACTAGCGCTAGAGCTGGAGCAGCCGGCGATCGCGGTGATTGCTCCAGCACCGGCGAGCGCACCGCCCTCCTGGAGGAATGATCGGCGACCGAGAGTACTGTTCGAGTGCTGTGCGTCCGTGGAGGTATTGTTGGAGTTCATGATTGGAATAAACGAAATCGACCGAGAACAGCGGTTACACCGCCTCTCCGATCTCCATCACTCCTCTTCAGGGCCCAATACTCACACGATGCCGAGGAAGGAGCTTGGTGGGTGTTCATAGTCAGAACTAGCAGTGAAATGCAAGCATAACTCTTCGCGAACCACATTCAATGTAGCCGCCACATTTCACGATGTGTAGCGGGTTGCTCTGACCGCAACTGGTGACGTTGACGGTATCTCCAGATGAGATGAAGTCGTACGAAAGGCTCAAATCCTACGTTACAGTCCGAACGTAGATGCCGTTTGGTGTTGCGTAGGACAAGAACGGAGCGCCGGAACTGGCATCCGTCTGAAAACTGCTGGCGGATGGTCGAATGGTACAGAAAGTGACGATGCGAGAGCCAGGTGCGTCGTCAGACGTGGCATTGGCAATACTGGCCGACCTCCAAGGACCACGCTCTCAAGCGTATGGTCGGGTCGGCTGTGACTCTCGACGGGGACTCTGCGATGAGTTCGGTGGCGTTGCCAGATTGCTTTCTAGTGTTGCTATGAGTGGACACGGGCAGGACTCGTGCCAAGACTCCGGGAACGGAACCGATGGAAACAGAGTCGAACGGTCGGTGAGGGCTAGCGATTGATCGTCGTGAGGCCCGCGATCTTCGACGAAGGCAGTGATAAGCCGACCTCATCGATGGGGCGAGCACTAATAGATGGTCGAATCGCCCCTCACCTCCTTCAGGGGGCAAAAACTGGAGAAAAGAAGCGCCAGAGGGAACCAGAAATGGGTAGAAGCTAGTCAAGGGTCAAGAGCCGATGCAACCGCATACCGCTTGAGACCAGCGAACCGCCGTCGTACCGGGGGCACTCGGCAGATTTTCGATGCACAGTGACGGCGTGCCGGAGGGCGACGTTCACCCTAGCCGGACGGGAATATCCCGCGCCGCCCTTACTGGGCGGGAGCTGGCTCCGACTCGATGTCGCTGCCGGCAGGAGCGAGGTCCTCGGCTGCCGCCTGGACTGCCGCTTCGATGGCCGAGATATCACTGTTGTAGACGCTGAGAACGGCGTCCGCTGCATCCGATTCACCGCTCTCGAGCGCGCCTAGTCGCGCCCGGGTCGCGTTAATGGTTTCAGCCATCCACGAGTCGCGAATCTCCCCGCCCACCGTCGAGATGTGCTCGGGCTGGATGGAGACGTTCACGCCGGCGTCCGTCTCGTACTGGTGGACCTTGCCGACCACTGCGACGAACGACGGGGTCTCGGCCGAGCGGAGCACAGCCATCGGCTCCTGCTGGTACTGCCCCGCGTAGATGTTCACAACTTCACCACCTGCCATGACGCGCCCCTTCCAGAACTCGGAGTCATCGCCGACATCCGAGGTTTCGATGAGAGCACCGACCACGAGCACGCGGTTGACCGCCTCACCCGAGGGGAGTAGCGTGAACTTTGGCGCACGATCGTCGCCCTCGTCCTCTGGACGGGTGAACGAGTGGGTCGCCATGTTCAGCTCTTCAGCGAACACGCGCTTGGCAGGTTGGCGCTGCGTGGCGGCGTCTGCGAGGGCTGCGTTACTGAGGCCGGCATTCTCTCCCGAGTAGGAGATCTCCTCGACCTCGTCGACGAGGAAGTACTCGCCGATGACCGGGCCCCGGATATCATACGTCCTGCCGATGAGCAACTCACGGAGCTCCGTTTCGACGACGCTGGGATCGAGGGCCTCGGAAGCCATCTCCATGGCGTCATCGAGACTCACTTCGGAGACTGCCTCAGTCATCTCAGCGTTGAACAGCGTGCGGACAGCACGGTTGCCATCGTCGAGGATGGCCTTCAGGCGAAGATCGAACACGCCATCGACGTCACCGTGTTCGGAGCAGCGACCGTTCTGGAGGACGCGCGTGCAGTCCTCGCTGGGGCAGCGCTTGATGAGGCCCGAACCCTCATCGAGGCCGACGAGCGTCCCAGTGGCGCGAATCGACCCGTCCGTGGGTTCGACGGCCTCCTCGGACTCCGTGACGCTGCTCGCCTTGTTGAGCGAGATGGAGTACTTTCCCTCGTACTCGTTCGTGACCGCCGAGGTGATGTCGTAGGTGACGCCTTCCTCGAGTGTCGGGAGCGAGTCGGTGTTCTTCACCCAGACAACGAACTTCATTTGGGCCGTTTCGTCGGCGATGAGGCCGACCTGCCGCATGGAATCGGAGTGCGGCTCCCAGAGGTCGACGATCTGCGCCCGGACGTCCACCCATTCCTCGTCACCGAGGTTCGAGATATCCTCGAGAGCTATCCGGTCGAAGCCCCGGGAACTGCTGTTACCGGTGCCGACGAAGCCGGCAACCGCCTTGACCCCGTCCGAGAGGTCGTTGGATTCGAGGTCGTAGTCGTTGATGACGTTACGAACTGTCGTCTCGACCGCCGTCTCGATCGGAACGGAGAACTCCTGCATGGCCGCAATTCTCTCTTCAATGCTCGACACGGGGATCTCCACGCCCATCTCGCCGAACTCGCCGCTGATGTCTTCCGCGCGCTGTGCTACGTCTGTGGTAATGTTTGCACACATGTTTGTCACTCTCTGAGGGGATTTCTGAGAAACGGCTTCGGGACTGGGCACTCGACCGTCGCGCCCCACCCCACCCGCTCTCCCTCACCCCCTTTGGGGGCTAATACTCACGGGAGACGCAAGCAGGATAACCGGAAAGCGACGATTGGGACATCCCGACCGCCGCCGTATGGACTGATTCGCTCCGAGGTTGAACCCCGGATCTCGGCGAGAATGAACGCAGTCACCGCTGCGCCCCTCTCTGACTTCCCTCACCCCTCTTTGGGGACCAAAACTCACGCTGCGAGGAGCTGGGGAAACCGAGAGAACAGAGGCGCTTTGCCCGTCCGAGCCGTCTAGTCGGAAAGCAGTACGTACAGAATCGCGTTCACATCCTCGACGACTAGAAGGTGTAGTCGTCGCGATCGCGAGCTTCGGCACACGCCTCGCAGAGGATGTCGAATGGCGGCCACCCGGTCAGTCCGTCGGCATCTTCGAGGAGCGTGGTCGGGACCAGGCCCGACATCCCACACCCACCGTCACACGACGCCCAGGAATGGCTGACCGCGGCGAACGTCTCGCCATGTGGGTCATGGTCGGGCTTCCTGAACTCGGGGCCATCGCCGGTCTTGAACTGAACGCTCACGGGTTCTCGCGGCTCAATTTTGGCTTCGGTCGCTGATCTGCTGAAATCCCTGTCGATACGCCGCTCATCGGGGTTGATGTTGTCGTACATCTCACTTCCCTCACCCCCATTTGGGGTCCAATACTCACGCTGCGAGGAGCGGGGGTACACACGGAACGAATGGCGCGATCAGCCCGCCGGCCGAACAGTTCGGAACAGCGCCGTTACCTGAAGAGACGCGAGAGGAAGCCCTGTTTCTTGCGTCGTTCGCGTTCTTCGGCCTTGATACGTTCGTTCGCCTCTTCGTACTCCTGGAGGACGGCGTCGATTCCTGTGAGTGTCTCTTTTGCTGTCTGTGCGTCTTCGCGCCGAATCTTCGGACGCATAATCTGCTTGAATCGCTTCACGGGGTCGTCTGGGAGCTCGGCAGCGTCTCTCGAGAGCTCCCCGAGGTGCTTGAGTTGCGTACGATACTGAGCGCGTTCCTCCATCAGCTCATCCATCGTTTCGAGGTAGACCCTGAGGACAAACCGGAGGCGTTCGTTCTCCTCGCCCTGCTCGCTGAGTTCGGCGAGTTCCCTTGATTGCCGGTCGAGTTTCCGAGCGAGAATTCGCTGGTCTTCACGAGCGAGACGCATTGCCTGGTCGGTCGCGGAGTAGCCCCGGATCTCACCGATGGTCCAATCCGCTGGGTACTTCTCGTCATCATTGAGCGTCGGGTCGGTGCGTTCCCATCCCGGCCCGGCGTCGCGAGCGGACGCTTCCATCATTCGCTGGGTGCTCTCGTCGAGGTCGGAATCGGTGTCCACCCCACGCGGGTCAGCGGGTTCGCGACCATCCGTCGTCGGCGGCGCGGCCCCTGGCCCGGCCGTTCTCTGCCCTGAGACAGGACTATCATCAGCACTTGTCCCAGCTGTCGTGGAACCTTTGGGTGTGGCCGTCGACGAAGCGGCGTCATGACCATGGGCCCGGGCGTGGCTGTTCCCCTGTTCCGGTTCCTGCCTAGTTGCGTAGGCGTCAGCGACTGCTGCCGGGTCGCCATCTTCGTCGGGGTTGACGGGAATGAACTCTTCGTCGTCCTCGAGGTTAGGATGGACATCGGTATTGACGGCGGGGGATCCCCCGTTCGCCCCTTCGCTGTGCAGTGGTTTTGTCTCGTCCGTAGCGGCGTTGACAGTCTCGGACGGCTCGGAATCGGAGCCAATCTTGAAATCCATCGGCGGGAGATCGTGGTCGTCCGCCCCCGAGGATGACGATGAATCCGAGCCGTTGGAATCGGCCTTCGAGAACTTCACACCATCTTTGCTCGGGACTTCGTAGTAATCGTCCACCCGGAGGAGTGCACGGGCGAGCGTGACATCGCCGTAGGTTGCGCCACTCGCGTAGTGACGTCGCTCCCACTTATCGCGGTGCAGGCCGGATTCCTCGAACAGTGCGTTCATCCGTTTGGGGTCTTTCGCCGTCCAGAACGCGAGGTTGTGAGCGAGCGCCATATCTGCCTCGGACTGGCTTGGATAATCGGCGTCATGGGACCCCCACATCGAGGCGTCGCCTTCGTAGAGACGCTGCCTGCGGTCACCTCCCTGAGAGTCGAACATCCGCGTGAGTATCTCTTGATCTGATAGGTCCACACCGGGTCCCGCGAGGTCGGCGAACGTACTCGGACACTTGGAGGGAAGGTACTTCGTCGCGACCCGCTCGAGGGCCTCCTTGATTGCGGGGTCGTGGATGCTCCTGAAGGCGTCTCCATAACGCTCGATGAGCGAACTCGCACTCTGCTGCGCCCGGGCCTCGGTGCCGCGGCGACCATCCGCGTCACCTCTGCTTTCTGAATCTTCAACTTCCGTCCCTCTGGTGAGAGTCGTCTGTCCACCTGGTCTCACGCCATCCTCGATGAACTCGCGGTGAACGGTCTCTATCTCATCCTGACGCTTCCGGATTTCTGTGGGGGTTCCCTCGACGTGAGCACCAGTCGTAGCGAAGTACCGTCCGGAGTCATACATCTCAATAGGGCCCTTCCGGTTTCCGCCGGGCGGAAGTTTCCCACTTGCGAGGATATGCACACCAGTCCCGGAAGCGGAAACCTCCGTATATGAGTCGACCTTGTCGATGATTGTTTGCGTCCATTCCTTGATTTCACCAGTATCAGAATCACGACAGTTATCGAGGTCGATACCGACGATGGTGACGTCGTCACTGAAGACGAACCCCAGACCATCGGCGTTCACGCGAGAGTCGTTGAGTGAATCCCAGGCGGTGTCGAAGTCTCGGCGATGTTCGGGGTTGGTAACGTCGGCATTAATGTCACCACTCGTCCGATATGGTTTAGTCGGAATCTTGGTAGATTTTCCGTCACGCATACCTTCACGCCAGCAAATCCAATTCCTGATAGTGCGGATTTTGTCCGGGATCCCGTCTTTAGCTACGTCTACTTTTGGCATGGATATTACCTATTGTCAGTCCGCCTCGTCGCCTCGTTTCGTCGGGCGAGACAAACCGATTTCGTCGATTTTCCCCGACTCAGGGCGAAAACCAACAGACAGCACACGAATTGTGAGCGAATGATCCCCCTCCCGTATCCAATACTATGTAAAATCACTCCGGAGGTGTCGAATGGAGCGATCTGGTTGGTTGATAGCCTGTCTAAAGCGCTTTGCGCACGTGCGCTAAGTGCTGACGCTGAAGGGGTGTTAGAAAAGGCGGATTCTGACGATAGAGCTCCCATACTGCCGATGCGCGTCACACGCGAATTTTGCGCGAAGTTGCGAGCATTCGAAACCCCCGCAAACCCGGTGATTTCGCTTTGAGCCTCGAAATACCGTTTTAGAGCCTCTAAAGTGCCTTGAACGCGCGCGCTAAGTGCTGACACTGAATAGGTGTTAGAAAAGGCGGATTTGCGGGGTACAGCGTCCGTACTGCTCGTGCGCGTCGTGCGCGGACTTTGTGCGAATGCGTGGATGTGACTAGTCGAGATCATCGAGGAGATTTGGAGCGCCGACGAACGTCCACTCACCATCTTCACCCCAGATGGCTTCGGTGAGCTTCTCGTAGGTCCGCTTACTTCTCTTGGGGGGCAGTTCGTCGATCCGGCCAGCATTTGCGAGGGCTCGAGTGATATCCCATGCGACTGATAGATTGGGCACAATCCAGATTTTCATCTCGACGTCGAACCTGTTGAAGTCGTCATAGTGCTTGACCATCAGCGAGGGATGGACGTTTGAGATGACCTCTCCAATAATGACGGGATCTTTGCCATCGTAGCCGACCACGTCTGGCTTCACATCAGTCCCGTGAAGTGGCGTATATTTTTTAACAAAATAGTGATTGTTCGGGTCACGGGCGAGTGAGCGAGCGAACGCCTCTACCATCACCTTGTGGTAGGTCTTCTCGTTCACATCGCCCTGATCTTCGCCGGTAGCGACCTTCGCTCCACACGCTCGCTGGCCGTCGCGAGTCACAGTGTAGTAGACCCGCAGATTTTCGGTCCGCTTCTCGAGGTAGCCGAGTTCGATGAGCTTCTCTTCGTCTACCTCATCAAACTGATTCTTTATCCTCTCCATCGAGTTCACAACGTCGTAGGCAGGGTGGTTGCCGTTGACTGTGGTGACAATCGCGGTCAGGAAATGGCGTTCTTCAACTGTCAGACTCTTATCTATACCTTCTCGAGTCTCTCTATCCTTTTTGTCGGCACTCTCAGTGGCGTTCTCGTTGGGGGCATCAGACGCACTCTGATCGTCTGTATTGTCGGCACTTGTTCCCCTCTCCTCGTCGGTGTCTGCATCGTCGGTTTTGGACGGATCCTCGGAGCTAGGGTCAACTCCACCGTAGAGAAAGCCGTCAACTCGATCTCCCAGATTACTGTCTCCTTCATCAGCTGATCGTGGAACCCCGCCATCGGTCTCGTTTTCATCGTTCGTCTCTCGCGGCGGGCGGCGTGAACCGAGATCGTCTGTGAGGTCGTCTGCGGGAACTCGACTAGCTCCTGATTCGGCCTGTTCGCCGTGCTCGTTCGATCGGGGTTGTCCCTCTGTGCTGGGGGTGTTTGGACTCCCCGTGCCGAGTTGCGTCTGAGGGTTGGACCCAGTCTTCTTGCCTTCGCCGTTTGCGTCTCGGTTCTCGCCGGACACGCCAATCTCGAAGTCACGATTCTGGCTATTTTCACTACCGTTGATGCCGCGTCTGTGTTCGGCTGAGAGCTGCTCGTCGGAAGCGTCGGTGTTGCTTCCGGGTAGCAGGCAGTGGTCACGCCGCGTTGTACGGGTAATTTCTGCGTTGATGTCGCTGAAGACATGACCCTGCGTCGACACGGTCTTGTTGATCACGGGGTTGTCAGAATCGCTGTGACCGTCGGGGATATCGACGGGGAGCATCGTCACGATTTCGGGGATATCGGTCATGAACCCGGTGTCAGGGAGTTGAGCGACCCATTCTCCACGCGGGAGCGACGTGATCCGGTCGACGAGTTCCTCGTCCTCGATGCCTTCGTGGAACAGCGTCATCACGAGCTCGTCGTCGACGGCGAGTTTCCCGATGAGTTTCGTATTAATGTTCCGCAGAATTTCCTTGTACGAGGAGACGTCGAGGGCATCGGCCTTGACCTGCTCTGCGAAGTGGACGATGACTTCGAGGGAGAGACCGAATTCACGCCCGTCAGGAATCATGTCGTCGCGTACCAGTTCGGACTGGAGCATCGCCGCAGCTTCGTCGATGATGAGGTTGATAACGTATCCATCCTCGACCGGCGGGGTGTTCCTGAGTCGATGACGGAGACGAGCGCCCGACCAGATGTAGTCGAGCAGCATGAAGGTAAACAGATTGCTCGAGGCGGGCCGGAGGTCACCCGTATCGACGAGGACGACCTTCTTCGAGGCGAGGACGTCCTGGATGTCGAACATCGGCGATTGGTTGGCGTAGCAGCCCTTCTCGCCGTTCCACTCGGGAACGAAATTGAGGACACGCCAGACAAAGCTCCGCTCAGCGAGCTTCGTGATGCGGTTCATCACAGCATCGATCGACGTTTGGAACCGCTGCTCGTCGGCGTGGAGATGCCGCGTGAGAGCGAGGCGAAGCGTCCGGTCGCTCACTTCGGGGAGTTGCCCCTGCTGCATCTCGTAGGCAACCTGGAACAGGTCTTGGATGGGCCATGCGTCCCGGCCGTACACGGGGTCGAACATCGCCTTGATGAGGTTGTTGAGGATCTCTTGGGCGACGAACGCCTGCTGGGTCATTTCTCGGCCCAGCACGTACACGAGGAGTTCGTTGTAGCGGTCAACTTTCTCTTGGACGGCGACCGTGCGTGAGACGCCGGCAGCGAGTTGCGGTCGAATGTCGAAGTACGGGAAAGCAAGCACCTCGTCGTTCGGCCCCGGGACGGGGACGTGGAGGACGTCATCGAGGTTGCCGAATTGCTTGAAGTGTGCTTTCTTGTACTCGTCGGCCATCGTCCCACCTTTCCGGTCGAAGACGAAGATGGGACCGTCGAACGATTGATAGGCCGACAGCGCATCGTTGACCATTGCGGTTGTCTTCCCGCCGCCCGTCGTCGCTGCGCGGAGAATGTGGTGCGTCAGCTGCTCTGCACTGAGACGGATGGGAATGTCTCGCCGGTTGTCGACGGCGGTCTCGGCGTATCCAATGTGCATTCCGTAATCGTACTGCGAGAGCAGGTCTTCATCTGTTGCCGTGAGTGGCGATCGAGCGTCGGGTGACCCGCCCGATGACCCACGCGAGGCTCGCGGGAGGGCGTCCGTGTGCGGGACGACGACGAAGTTCGCGAGTTCGTCGGGAGAGGCACAGATGAGTGGGTCACCTTTACTGAAGCGCCCGGTAAAACCGCTGATGCTGGCCTGACGGGCGTGGCACAGGCGGGCGAACTCTTTATTGTTGAACCCGAGGAGTTCCCCCTCGATGCCATAATATGGCCCCGAGAGCGACGTGAACGCGTTTGAGATACTCTGGACAGTCTGTTCGTCGCAAGCAGCTCGGAGTGTGAGGTCGAACGTTGTGGTGGGTTGTTTGCGGTCGATCTGTTCCATCCGCGACCCCGTGATCTTGTCATCATCGCCGGCGCTGACGGACCCTCCGACCTGCTCGGAGATGTCTCCACGGTGGATGTTTCGGCGTTCCTGGTCGGATGTTCCAAACATCTGCCGGGCAAACTCGTTTTTAAACGCGGAGAGCGTCCCGTGGTTGCCCATTTTGAGGTTCCGCTTGTGGGTTTCAGCCTCACTAGTCCAGTTAGAGCGTGGCCTGAAGGTGGCCTGGAAGATGAACGGATCGTCGGTGTGGACGGCCTGCTCAAGCAGCACACTGAGCGGCGAGCGATACTGGTCGTCGCTATCGATAGCCAAATCGCTGAACGGCCGAAGCAGCGTCATCCAGTCGTCTTTTTTTGAGGCAATGCCTTTCCACCGGACGAGCGAGGGACGCTTCTCTTCACGGACTTCCTCGGGACGGAGCGGAACGCCTTCCCTGACGAGCTGTTCTTCAGCCTGCTCGGAAGAAAGATCATGCCCGCTTCCAATACTATGATCCACAAAAACCTCGGGGTCCTCGAAGCCAGCGAGGTTCTCGAGGTCGATAATGTCGTCGAGCGAGGCGATACGTCGCCCGCCAACGCGGGCGTTCCCGTCTTCTGAGTCAAACGCCGCGACGGGGTTGAACGGGACGATCTCGAACTCGAAGGACTCGGGATACATCGCGGCGACGTTTGCGGCGAGCGTCTTGAACGCAGTCGCCTCGTAGGGCGTCACGGAGATATAGAAGTCGAATCGCTTCGTGTTCCGCGGCTTGTGGATGATAAACTCAAAGGTCTTCTTGTAGTCCTTGATGCCGAGGCTGGCTTTGAGATTGAACCGCGAAGTGCTCGTCACGCCCGCCCGGTACAAGCCAAAAAGCCCCGCGATGACGTTCCCGGGCGTGACTTGCTCACGGGCGGGTGAGATGTGGATATACGGCCGGGCTTCGATCGGATCACTGAGTTTCTTTCCCGGCCCAGTCGTGCCCTTGACCTCGTAGGAAGTGAGTTGATCCTCACGCTCTTTGTTCTCCTGATCGACCCCGTTCTCGGTCGGAGGGACGCGGTCAAAGTTGGTCGATTCTTCCTGGTTCTGAGTGGGGTGGTCCCGTCCCGATTTGGTCGAGTCTTCTCCGCGCGTTGACGACAAAGAGTTGATGCGATCGTGGAGGGTGTCCTGTTCATGATCGTCTCGATTGGGCCCCGTGGATGGGGTAGTCATTGGCCCACCGTCTTCTTGCGCGTAGACACACTCCTCCGCCGACACTGTGTAACGGTCGAGTGCGTCCCAACCCATCGGGCGATTCGGTTAGATAGGCACACTATTGGACTGTTTGTTGTCATTTTGGATTGTGTTGTGTCGTTTGATTCAGCCGCTACTGGATTGTGACCTAATCCACCCACAATTGGAAATTCGGACACGAGCGGCGACGGGTTCGGCGTCCGTACCGTCTAGCCCATCTAGACGGTTTACGGGGTGGCGATCCACTCCAAGACAGCCACGAAGATCGTGACGCCGAAGTAGAAAATCGTCATGCTCATTCCACCAATCATGAGCCACATCCCGTTCTCAGCGCGGTCGGAGTTTTTCCGGGCAGTGAACCACACGATCGCGCCAAAGGCGAGAGCCACGAGGCCAGCGTACTTCAGAACGAGCAGGACGGTGTCGTATAGATTGGTCATGATACCCTCGAAATCGGCTGGGGGCCCACTCTGCGCGGCGACTGGATCCACGAAAACGACTAGGACGAGGATTCCCAAGACGAGGGATGTGCTGTGCTTTCTCAGGAGTTTCTTTGTTCGGAGGGTGCTCATGTTACCCACCGGGAAGAGGTGAGAATCTATTATAAAGAAGAGTAGACTACATCTAATGTGGCAGATGTAGAACGGCGGTCTCAGGGTGTCAACGGGCGGGATTACGGGGGTTTTCACCGGAACAGTTATGTGGTTACCAATAGCACACCTAATTGTTGGACTTGGAACACCCTCTAGTGCCTCCTTGTCCATAGGTGATTGCAGTGCCAACAAACAGCTCCAAGCCCACCTCGAGTGATAACACCGACCGCGACCCCGAGACGACGATCAACGTCTGCCTCCACCGGGATACGCATACGCGGTTGACCGCCTACAAGAACGACAACCCCCTGATAGAGAAGTCGTACGACGAAGCGATCAACGAAATCCTTGAAAAAATCAACTTCCCACAGGCTGAAATGATCGAGAACAAGTACCTTCCGTCAATGTCCGACGCACATCCTAGCGACTCAGACTGAGACGAACGACCCACCTACAACATGTTCTTTTTCACGCTGGTTTCCTTTCCCCACTGACGTAGCACGGTATTACGGAGAGCTGGCCGTCGGGCGGCGTTTCGAATTGATCGGGACATCGTTGTGAGGGCCGCTACTGGAGGCTATCGATATCCCACCTGTTTCGGTGCGCGGGGGGCCCCACCGGAACTCGACGGTATCACCGACGTCGATGCCGTTCTCGGTGGTCCAGTAGTAGGGGACTTCGAGGACGTATTTCGACTGGCCCCGGTACTCTGTGAGGGGATCCCTGTTTTTGAGTTCAGCGTGGTGGATCACGGTGATCCGCCCCTCCTTGTCGATAAAGATGATATCGATGGGGAAGGCCATGTCCCGCATCACGTAGGTGCGTTCTCGTTCTGTGTCGTGGAGAAAAATCATCCCGTGACCATCTTCGAGGGAGTCAGTATTCGAGAGGCCGGTGTATTGTTCTCGCCATGTGGCGGCGACATTTCCCTCGACGGACGCGAGGTAGTCGCCGCTCTCGTCGTAGATGGTCGCAGTCCCGTAATCGGGAGAAGTCAGGTCTGCGTGAACAGTATAGCCGACCCATACGACCATCGGTACGAAAACGACGATGAGGATAGCGATGACCCAGGGGTTCTTGAGACGGTCAACAATTCGCCGAGCGATTGTGTCTTCAGGGAGCAACGGTTGGTTCGTGGGGCCGTACTCTTCTTGCTCCTGATCAAGTCCCTGTTCTTGCCTGCGGTCGAGATTTCCATCACAATCTCTTCCGGCGTCCGGGCGTTGGCCGTTGCCGGTCATAGCAAAATCCACGCGAAAACGCTGAACACGTTGCCTCCGATGCTTCCACCGATGAGAGTAAGCCCCATTACGATCCCACGACGGCCGCGAGACTCGGCACGCGAATCGCGGCTGCCGAACGCCCACCACGTCACACCGATGATGAATAAGACGAGGCCAAGGCTGTGGAGGACGATGCTGAGAGCGGTGGCGAGCTGGGAGAGGTTGCTTTCGTGAACGCCGGTCACGGCGCCGTAGGGCCACCCATCCGGGAGGAACTTGCTTCCGAGGATGAACACGAGAACCTCGTAGATGACGTCGATAGCGACGATCGCTATGTAGCCGGCTCCGCCACCGACGGCCATCCCCCGGAAGCGGGCCATCGCTCGAGGACTTTTCGCGTAACCCCACCAGCCGATGATACCGATGACGAGCGCAATGAGTGTTCCGTAGCGCCCGATAATGGTCGCGATTTCGAGGAGTTCGATTGCGGGCTCAGTAAATTCACTAACCTTGCTCATCCTGATTCCCCCTTGCTGGTGCGACGACGCATCCGCACCCACCACACGGCGAAGATCCCGAGGGCGAGCCACTCGACGAAGATGAGAACATTGCTGATTGATGCCGAGATGTATTCCCCGACTGCGCCAACGGCCTCGAAATCGAGGGGTGAGGGTGGCAGGATATAGAGGAGTCGGTCACCCTTGTAGTAGGGGTCGCCGGGTGACCAAAACACGTCGCCGTCGTAGCGAGCGCGGAGAACCGATCCGTCCCACGCGATCTTGGCACGGCCATTATTGTCAGTCGTAACCGTCGATGTCGTTCCGTCATCTTGGGTGACAGTGATTTCCTTATTTTTGATGGAGTTGCCGTCAGTGTCCGTGAGAACGAGGACGCCATCGTGATCCGCGCCGGTAGATGAGACATTAACCTCTGTCATCTGGAGGACGGTTGACTCGTATGGTTGGCTATAGACTTCGAGCTGGTCTTCGCCGGAGACTGTCTTCCCGTCGAGTGGAGCACCGAACGGATTCGAGGCGTCGACGGTGACCGTCTCACCTGTGTCGAGATCACTCGATCTGACGTCGATGACGTGATGTGTGTAGAGGTCGGTCGGCTGATCGTTATCGGGATCGTTGACGTTGGCAGGAAGTGGTGCTCCCGGGAGCGTCGTCGAAACTTGGCTATCGACGGTTTTCGTGTATCCCCATACTTGGTTGTCTTCACCCTTCTGTGGGAAAGCGGCGGTGACGTTGGCGACGCCTGTCTCGTAGCGGTAGATGGCAGGCCAGCGGTCGTTGTGGGTGTGCGTCGCGTTGTGGGAAGTTGACCCGCCTCCGGTGAGGACTTCTACCTCGTCGTTGCGGGAGATACCGTAGAACCGCCACGGAGAGGTGAGGTGGATGGTTTTGTTGTCGATATTGACACTGATCCTTCTCCAGGGGTCGCTCGGGAAGTCTTGATTGCCCTTCCACCTCACGGCGAGGCGGTCGTGACCAGCGCCGTCGATGTGAGCGACATCGATCTCGAGATTCGGGGAATCCCAGTCCGTGATGGTGACGGGGACGCTGTATTTCGTCGTGTGAGTGTTCGTGCTCACACTCGTTCGCGACCATTCACTGCATTTCGAGCTGGTGACACCCCACCGAGTTTCGACTTCGCTGGTGACTTCGAGGGTCGCCGTCAGGGTGTATTCCCCTCGAGGATATTCGAGATTCTTACTCGATATAGATTCAATCGCGATCCAGGTTACCTTACCGAATCGGTTCCATTCGGACTCGCCCGTGAATCCGGGACGATCGAGTCGGACGGACGTGACGTTCGCCGTCGAATTGAGGAGATCGTATTCGGCCCACTCGGTCTTCGGGTAGGTGTGTGAGTGAGTACTGTTTCCGTGCGTGTGCGATCTCGTACACGTTGCACTTCGACTGAAATCCGCTGGGGCAACGGCTCGGTGATCATAGGGAACGTACGCACCTCGGGTTGGGGTCGACCCGGAAACGTATCTGTCACGATACCAGGCACCGCCAAAGAGGTCGTTGATGCCGACCCATGACTCGCGGACTGTATTGAAGTCACTCTGCCCCCATTTTCGGGACATACTCGCGCCGCTCGAGGTGGGGTAAAGCTCCCTGCCGTTCATTTTCGGGATGGCGATCCGATCTGAGTCCTGTGCGTACTTCGTGTATTGTTCGGCCGCGTGGAGGTTCCGTGAGATGATGCTCTCGTGCTTGGCCTGGTGAACGAGGGCGTCGTCAGGGTTTGAGACGTAGAGTTCTTCCGCGTCTGGATCCCATTTCACGTCGGCGTTATAGACGGGCCGCCACTCACCGTACTGGTTAGTAGCACGCACGAACCACTCACCGTCGTTACTTTTTGGCCCGTCGTAGGTGTTCTTCTCATGCACGTTGATGAATTGCGTTTCTGTATAGAACGGCATGCTGGAGTAGGGTTTCCACTCATCCTGGATGGGAATCGCGTTGTAATCGGAGAGGTCCGTGATGTAGACATCGCTTGTTGTGGAATACCGAAGCGATTGCGAGGGTGACAGTGTAGCCCGCCCGAGGTCGACTGGGTAGGCCGGGTAGTCGTTCTCGAAGTAGCCGGTGTAACTGACATCCGCGGGATCGACATCCACGTCGTTGTTCGCGAGGACACGATAGGTTTCGTCGTAGGTATTATCGACGCCAGGCTCGGGACTCGGAATGTCATAGATTGGGCCGATACCTGCAGCGTAGACAACGGTGACGGGTGCGATCACGAGGCTGGTCGCTAAAAGTACCGTCACGAGGATGCGGAATCCGTGTGACCAGCCCCGGAAAGCGTTCGCGGTGGCCTTCATCCCCACACTAGTTGTGGTAGTGAGTTTCGCTGCACACGCGGCGTAGAAGGCGTATATACGTCCTCTAAGCCTATCGGCCCAACTGTCCTCGTGTACCGATCCAGTCTCTCCGTCCCGACGTGAATCAGCCTGAGAGGACATAGTGAATCAGGCTGATGAAGATCGGGAAGGCGAACCCAATGATTGTGAGGACGAACCCGGTTGTTGCCATCGCGAACCCTCGACGGCGGTTGTTGATGGACGGGCTGATGAAGTACGCAATTATGCCGATGACAAGCGTGATAAGACCCGTCCACTTGAGTGCGCTCCCGACCCAACCAGGGAGTGTAACAGCGGCCTTTAGATCGGAAATAAGTGTGCTGAGGTCGGGGCCACTCTGGAGTGGGATAACCGATGCCTGCTGTGTGTGGGTGTCGGTATACAGGAGTACGCTCGCCGCAGTATCAACGACAGGATATAGGAGGGGACCGTGGCTGTACCCGACGAGTTCTGCTAGTATACGCGTGAACGTGGAGATGGCCCGATACCCTCCGAGTGGTACGAGTGGGCCGGTGATTCCTCGAATGTATGATCCTGTAAGATGGGCAACATCGGTACTTGCCGACAGTACTCCACCGACGGGAATGAGCCAGTTGATAAACAGTTCAAGCGCCTCTAGTTGGAGGGGGTTCATGAGATGGTGTTCTGTCATCGCCAGCGGTGCCGACGACGCTTGGAGTGGCTAATCTGAGGCTATCTGCGACTAAATATTCTCTTTACTCACACCCTCCACATACGCTACATTCACCACAGTTGTTGTAGATTTGAAAAGTCCTTAACTATCTGCTGCTTATGACGGCTGATGGCAAGTCCTGCAAAAATCCAGTCGCTCACCGTTACGTTGAGTGATGGCTCGTCCCTCCAGGACGAGCGCGAGTCGCCTGCACGTGACGATACGTGCGAGGGTGACTGCGTCTGTCCGGTGAGCTCCAAACAGGGCCCTTCCTCTAGCCTGGAAATGCGAGCACCCTCCCATGCCTGAAATTCAAGTCGACTGGTACTCTCGGGAAGAAGCTGACCGCCTACGCGATCTCCGTGATCGGCACGGGATGATATGGCGCGGCGTCCTCCTTGAGGGAGCCAAACACGCAGAAAGTATAGACCTCCTCAAAGCCCTCGTTGAGTTACACCCAGAACTCGCATACTCTCGACCGGGTGACCACGCTGGCGTTTCTGCCGAGAGAACAAATGTCACCGAGCAACTGCACGAGCAGATTCGCGAACGGCAACGTGCTCGCTCAACGACCGAAATCCCACTGTCTGGTTTCACAGATACAGATATGGACGCTAACGCGAACGGCAGTAGTGACGTCGATAGTGAGGGTGATCGTGACGATAAGGATGCCGAGCACTTTGACGTGAGTGCTGCCGTCGCTCAGGTGCAGGAGAATCGCACCCCCGCTCCCAACCATATGCAGCGGTCGGTTGCGGCCGAACGTACCCGGGAAAGAGAATACGAGCGTTGGGATGCTCAAGCGGCACAGGCCGCCGAAGGTGGTGGACCATTTCACCCCGCGGACGCACACGAGGATGTCGAAGATGTGCTTCGACACCCCGGCGACCGCGAAGAGTGGGATATGGTCGGCCCGCGCTATGATTACGAGGGCTATGCTGACGAATACGACGGTGATTTTCGATGAGTCGGCCGTCGAGTCCCTCGGACTACAATACGCGAATCAATATCCCCTCGCAAGAGGAGTATGAATGGTTAAATTCGGTTCGGAAAGGTCTCGGACTGACCTGGCGTGGGATGATGCTGAAAGCCGAACAGCGACTTCTCGCTGCTGAACGAACGTGGCCGCCGGCACTCCGAACCCAGCATGTGGTTTCGGCCCCTGATCAATCGGACGCCGATATCGAAGCGGAACGCGACGTTGAGGCCGATACCGAAGCCGAAGCAGAGAGTGACAGTGACTCCGAGATTGACGAGGTGGCGAAATGAGCCAGGACGTACCGGTGGCATCTAATCTTCTCGCCTCGAAGATGTTCGGTGTCTCGGCCCGCAAATTGGCCGAATCGATGGGGCCGCCCCTTATTCTCCCGCTTATACTCTACACTATCGGCCTCCCGCTGCTGGTGACGCTCCCGTTGGTGTTCGTCGGATTCCTCGTGGGACTGTTCATCTATAGCCGCACTCCGCCGGGACAGCGCCCTCTGCAATATGCAGCAGCGATAGCACGGCACCTGCGTGGGCGAACGGATTACGTCTGGAAGCCTCCGGAGCCTAACAAGGACGATCTCGCGTATCATGAACCCTTTGAGGCGTGGATCACGCGACGCCCCAAGCCAGTTGTCGCCGATGCTGACGGAGTTCGTGATGATGCTGACGAGATAGGTGCGGAGACGGAGACGGACGAACCAACGGACTCGGACGACGGCCTTGACACGGATTGGCCGATCGCGACGTATGGAGGACAAACAAATGACTGAATACGAAGACGCCGGTTCGACGCTGGACCTCATGGATTTCAAGAATGTCCGTGACGGCGGCGTCGTGGAAACGCCTACCACCTATGCGATGGTGATGCAGATACAGCCTCGAGACTGGCTAATCCTCTCTGAAGAACGCAAAGAAAGCCTCTATCTATCGTTCTTGACGTTCCTGCGCGGGGTTCAGTTCCCAACACAGATCCTCTCGATGACGACGGCATACGATCCCGAACCCTACCTCAAGCAGTTTGAGGGAGCCGAAAATATGCTCATCAACTCGGGCGACGACGAGGAAGATGTTGACCCGTTGGATGAGTCGCCGCTGCTCGACTACGGCCGAAAGTACCACACTGAGTGGCTCCGGGGCGTCGTCGATGTCGCGGAAATTCGTGACCGCGACTTCTACTTCGCGGTTGCAGTCGCTAAAGATGAGGAGGCTGACGATGGCCTCAAGGCCCAGATCCAGTCGTTGATGCCTAGCGGGAACGACGTTGAGGTCGATGACGAAGCTAAGTATATCGAGGAAGTGAAAGCCCGCGCCCAGCGTGTGGCGTCGAAGCTCCCCCAGACGCAGGTGGAAGCCGAGATTCTGGACACTCGCCCGGCTGTTCTTGAGGTCCTCTACGAAGTCTATCACGGAGAGAAGCCACCTATCTCGTTCGAACAAGGTAGCTTCTCACTCCCGGCCAATAAGGCACAGGAGGTCGCCAACGCAGCCTATACTCCCGAAGAAGCGGCACAGGCCGAGGCGAATGAGGATGGTGACTACGAGTTCGATCGCGCTTCCGACGAACATCCCGAAATCGAACCCGAACCAGATTCCGAATTTGATTCCGACCCGCTGGCGGCGGTTGGTGATGGTGGGTACGCACACCCGGACTCCGTTGAGCGCGTCGCAGAATCGCGTATCCTGAGCTGGTACGCTCGTAATATCGGGCCTATTGGACATGGATCACTCCCAGTCGTCCCGCGAGCGGTCTACGCGGGTGTGTTTCTGGGCCTCCTAAGCCTCATACTCAGTGTGGGGGCGCTCGGCACGTTCATCTGGTCGATGAATATCGCTGAACGCGGTACGGACATCTACTGGCTGGCTCGGACCGTTTCGTTCGCGACGGCTGCGGCGAGTCTGCCTGGATTCGTGCTGAGTCTTGTCGTATTGTTCCCTTCGGAGCGAAGAACGAAGGGACTCGCAGTGGCCGGCCTCGCAGCGGCAGGCTATGCACTCACTATGTTCCTTGGAGCGTATCCCCAAGACTGGGACTCAAATCCCGCTGTGACCACGTTCACGCTTGAGGTGTACGCGGTGGGCATCTTCGCGCTGCTCATCGCTGTCGTCCTCGCGGTACGTTCGCGACAAAAGGTGGACCTCTCGAACCTAGTAGTCGCTTCTGACCCCGACGCGTCTGATGTGGCGACCGACGGTGGGGGCGCAGGCATTCCTTCCATCCCCGTCGATGACACTGACGATGAAGACGCTGGCGTTGACCTCGATGAGTGTCGTGACACTGATATCGGTGTTGTCGAGGTCGACACCAACGGCGTCGAAATAGAGGGCCCAGATGCTGATACTGGCGCTGACACCACGGACCCCAGGACGACTGAAAATGAATCTGAGGTTACAAAATGAATCCCCTTGAGAAACTCCTCGGAAAGAACGAACCCGAGGAAGACGAGCCTGAACGTATTCCGATCGACGATCTCTCCGGCAAGGAAACCCAGGTCGCACTCGAATACCTAGAACTCCTCGATCGGGAAGCTACCCGGAAGAACATCGAGTGGGCGGCCTACCAGCTCCAGGCCGAAGAAGTTCCGCTTGTCTCTCCTACAGAATCCCTCGAAGAGCGAGAGACGCTTGATAAGAAGCTGGTCGCGCCGCGAGCAATGGAGCGCCACCCTGAGTTCCAAGTCCGTGAAGAGAAGGTCACGCAAATCATGACCGTCACGGCCTTCCCCCGGAAAGTCAACCTCGGGTGGCTCGTACCGCTTACTATCGCGGACGTAAACCTCCGCCTCTCGCTACACATTACACCACGAGACCCGGCAAAGACACGTAAACAGCTCCAGCGCCGCTACACGCAGACCACGACGGCGCTCACGCTCAAGTCCCGAAAGGGTCGGACGGACACCCACCAAGAGGAATTGGAGCGCGAGGACCTCCTACGGATTCTTCAAGACGTGATTCGCGGGACAACGAAGGTCTTTGACATCGCCATCTACATGGAACTTGCCGCGGACTCGCACGAGGAACTCGACGAGATGCGCGAGCGCGTTGACACCATTCTCGCGGAACAGGACGTCGAGACAACGGTACTGCACCACCAACAGATCGAGGGTAATGGGACTATTGTCCCTCTCGCGACGGACACAATCAAGAACGTCCACCCCATCCAGCTCGAGGCGCTTGGGACGCTGTTCAACCTCGTCGAGCCGCCGATCTACGACGAAGACGGCATCATGATGGGCTTCGACGACACATCGCGCCCAGTAATCCTCGACCGCTACGCCCACTCCGGATTCGGGATGACCATCTCGGGGAAAACTGGCTCTGGGAAGTCCTACGCTAGGAAACTCGAAATCTACCGCCGACTGCTGACCGACCCCACGGTGCAGTGCATCTTGTTCGACCCGGCGGGTGATGACTATCCACAGTTCGCGAAGAAACTGGGTGGTGAGGTCATCCGCTTTGGTGGGTCGCAGAAAGTCAATCCGATGGACATCTCAGCACCCACGGGTGAGATTGGAGCGTCCGAGGACACCTACCCTCTCACGGTGCGTTCCGTGGTAGAGATGCTGAACACCCACTACGAAGACCGTGGCGGGCTCCCTGCTGCGGAAGAGGGGATGCTCATCCAAGCGACGCACTACGCCTACCTCTCGAAGGGGATCATCCTTGGCGAGTACGACACCTACGCGAACGAATCACCCATCATCGACGATCTCATCAAGGGTGTGAAAATCATCACAGAAGGGGGTTTCATGGAGGCGCTCGAATCGGACCTCGTCGACGGGGCGGTGCTCGAGCACTTCCAAGAGTTGGACATTCTCGACAAGGACGGCAACCCAGTCACGGAGACGCACATTTCTGTACCGATGGCAGTAATCACGCCCTCGAAGAAGCACCAGGAGGTCGCGAAGGCGCTGGAACCAAAGTTCGAGTCGTTCAAACCAGGTGGTATCAACGCGAACCTGAACGGCCAAACAAACCTCGAGCTGAACTCGCGTCTCGTCGTGATGGACATGAGTTCGTTTGCCGATACAGGCGAGATGCCGCTGATCCTCCATGCGATGCTCCAGTGGGCGTACCTCGAGGCCAAACGGTCGCCAGATCGCTTCGACGTGACCTTCGATGAGGCCCACTACCTACTGGGGCGTGAATCGACGCGGGATCTCATCAATCTCTTCATCAGGCACGCACGCCACTACGACGCGGGCCTCACCCTGATGAGTCAGACGGCTCACGAGTTTATGCGGACGGACGCTCGCCGCGAAATCTATGAGAACTGCGACATCAAACTCCTGTTCTATGCACAGTCTGTGTCGGACGCGACGAAGGAGTACTTCGATCTTTCTCCGGCTGAGGTGAAGTACCTCCAATCGGCTCCACGTGGACAGGAGTCCGGATACTCCGGATGTTTGCTGTCGACGACAAAGCACGGGCGCCGCCGTCTCGAGATCCATTCCGGTGACTTCGAGCACTACATGATCGACGACAATCTCGACCCGTGGGACTACATTGAGGAAATCGAGGGACCGATGCGCCCCGGTGAAGCTGATCCCAATGCGGAGCCCGATTTCGAGACGTCCGAAATGCCTCCGGTGTCGAATCGGGAGCTGGACATGGAACTGTCGAGTGCGTTCGCAGAAGACAGAACGACGCAGGAACAGCCCGAGAGTATCGCTGACGACGACACGACGAACTCCTTGACATCCGGCTCTGGTGACCGTTAATGGCGATGGCGATACCGGTCGAGCCGCTCCTGCTGATGACGTTCGTCCCTCTCCAACTCGGGCTGGGTGACATCCCCGAGGCGATAGCGGAGGCGATTTTCGGGTTCTTTGCGGACTTGGCCGAAGCGATTGCGATCGAAGTGTCGACCGCACTGACGGACGAACTCATCAAGGGTCTGTTGAAGATCCCGAACCCATATGAATCAGCGACGGCGGCCAACGCGTGGACTGGAATATTCGAGATATCGCTCGTCTTGCTTCCGATAATGATCGCGCTCGCGCTCATCGCGTGGCCGTTCAGCGAAGATCGTGAATCCGGGTTGTTGGACCTCGTCGTCCGTGTCGTGATGATCTTGCTGTTTATTGGCATCTCCCAGCCGGCATGGGGGTTCGCGATTGATGCAACAAACGCTGTAACGGTCGCCATCCTAGATCTTGACCCAAGTGCTCCGGGTGTGAACTACGGATACGGGAACGGGCTTCTTGGAGGCTCCACTACAGCCGGCGTGTGGGCGCTGAAGTTCATTGTCTCGGTAGTCGCTGCGATTCTCGCAGTCCTGGCGCTAATACTGTCGATATTCTTTCTGCTCCTGCGCTGGTTCATGGTTTGGATGGCCTACATCGGGACGCCGTTCTTCGCGGTTGTCTGGTTTGCAGGACGAGGCCCGCTGAAGTCCGTCGGCAGCGTCGGCGCGACGTTCATGCGGATGGGTGTGTTTTCTCTGTTGGCTGGACCTGTAATCGCCATTATTGTGCTGACGTTCCAGGTCATCGAGGCCGGCGCGATTCTCCAGACCGCAAAGACTGGCCTTATTGGGAATGCCGGCCTTCTTTTTGCCGAACTTGCGCTAATGCTGATCTTCCCGGTTCTGCTCATCGTGACAATCTGGAAGCTCATTTCGTGGGCAGGCCAGCCCATCGGGGCTGGTGAAGCCGCTGCGGTCACGACGATGGCTGTCACGGCGGCTGTCGGTGGCGCCGTTGTCGGTGCAGCAGGCGGCGGTGCGTCCGCGGCCGGCAGTGCAGCAGGCGGTAGCGGCGGTAGTGGCGCGGCGGCCGGTGGAACTGCTGGAGGTGCATCGGGCGGTAGCGCGTCTGCGTCTGCCTCGAGTGCAGGTGCCGGAGGCGCCGGAAGTGCGAACGTGGGTGCAGGTGGGTCAGGCTTAGCAAGTCGGATGACGACCCGAGCGAAGGGTATGGTAGGGCAAGCGAAGAAGACCGCTGGTAAGAAGGCAGCCCAGAAATTCGATCACGTCGGGACGACACAGAAGCTTAGCGAGGCCAGATCCTCTCTGGACGAGGCGCAACAGGATGAACAGGCGGCCGCTTCGCAGGCCAAGTTCCTCCAGAACTCAATGGCGTCGCGCG
Source organism: Halorientalis marina (assembly GCF_023028345.1). Classification (GTDB taxonomy): domain Archaea; phylum Halobacteriota; class Halobacteria; order Halobacteriales; family Haloarculaceae; genus Halorientalis; species Halorientalis marina. The sequence goes on from NZ_CP095490.1 coordinate 181,483, forward strand.
ACATGGATATGGCCGAGGCGAAAGAGCAGGGGATCCTCGACGCCGAGCCCGTCGAAGGACAAACGCCGAAGTTCAAGACCGACCCCCTCACGAATGACGTGAAGATGAGCTATATGGGAACGGACGGGGTTTCCCGCTCTGCCAACCTCACACAGAAGTTCAAGTCCGTGAAGACCGAGCAGCATGATGCCGGCCAAGAGGTCGAAGCGGCGCAGTCCCAGATCGACAGCATTCAGAAAAAGAAGGGACGCGTGGATACAGCCAGAAGCGTAGGCCGAGCTGGAAAGGCTGGGACTCGCCCCGTCTATAAGGGCGCGAAGTTCGCGACGAAGACCGGTGGAGCCGCAATGGTCGGTGGTGTCGGTGGGAACTCGTATCTCGCACACTCTATGGGTCGCCGGGCATCGCAGCCGATGATCGGCTCGGGCGGCCCCAATCAGAACCCGAACCACACACTCTCAGAGTTCGGCCGTGTAGCTGGTGGGCAGGCGTCCAAAACCGGCGAGATAGGTAAGACAGGCACAGGCAACAGCGACAACAGCGGAGGGATGTAGCGTTAGCACCCCCCTGGTCGTCGATCGGTCGTCCCTAGGCCCTGTGAGCGGCTCACTCGTACGCAGGCTTATATAACAACACGGAATATACTACCTAACTCACTCTGAACGACTGCGGATTTCGCGCGGTTCACAGGTATCTTCTCACGAAAAACGCTGAATCGACAATCGATCGCCTCATCTCAACAAATCAAGACAATACCGGAATCGACACATGTCCCTACTCGCTGCGACAATCGCCTACCTCGCTGCCGACCTTGTCTACGGATTCGTCCGAATGGACGACCGGTTCCCTACGTACGGTCGGCGTGGCCGCCTCATCGAAGCCTCGCTCGTCGCAGCTGTCGTGATGGCAGGGGGGTGGATGGTCGCACCAGCCGTCCTCGACCCTTTCTGGACGGGCCTCGGGGGACTCGCGGTGTACGGCCCGCTGTCCATCCCTATATTCGCAGCGTTCTGGTTCCTCGGGCGACCGCTGCTCCCCTCGATCGGGGTGAGTGGACTGCTGTTCATCATCACGGTATTCTTGCTCGGGGGTGTGAACGTTTTCCTCCTGAACATGCCGGTTTCTGACTTTTCGGACGCGCTCAATATTCCGTTTGCCGTGGGGAACGCACTCGCTATCTTCGTCGGGACGTACATTGTGATCACGGTGACAGACAAAGGGCGAAACAACCAAGAGAAAGAGCGTGAGCGAGAACGAATCCCCTCCGGCCCAACTACCTACTCCCTGACCCGGAACACGACCGTGAACGCGAATGGGGATCGGAGCCCGAGCAGTCACAACGCCAACGATGCTGTCGTCGCCGAGGATGTATCCATCGATGGGCCGCCGGGAACTCATTCCTCGACCGGGAGTAGCCTGTCCAAGGCCAAATTGCGGAACCTGACGTACGACTGGCAGCACCCGCCGCAGCGATTCACCGACATCGGAGGCTACGATGAGGTGAAGGCCGATCTCGAACGCCGTGTTCTCGATCCCCTCCTGGCGCATCGCGATGGGGATGACCGCTTCTCGCGGTTCAGTGTCGAACCTGAGAGCGGCATCATGTTGTATGGCCCGCCGGGAACGGGAAAGACGATGTTCGCGAGAGCGCTTGCTGGCGAACTCACTGTCCCGTTCGTCGAGCTCTCTCCAGCGGACGTGACGTCGATGTGGATCAACGAGAGCACTGACCGGGTCAAGACGCTGTTTGACGAGGCAAAACAGATTGGGCCGTGTGTCATCTTCCTCGACGAAGCCGAACACCTGTTCGGAGCGCGCGAATACTCAGGGAAGGGTTCGCATGCTGAGGACCGGAAGGTGACCAGCGAATTTCTCGCGCAGCTCACTCACGAGGACCGTGAGGCTATCGTGGTTGCGGCGACGAACCGACCGGGTGATATCGACCGGGCGATCCTTCGACCGGGACGGTTGGCTGCACACTTTGAGATTGGCCTCCCGGACGAGGAAGCCCGTACCGCCATCCTCCGGACGCACTTGACCGATGTGCCGTCGTCGCTCTCGGATGCAGAGTACGCGAATCTCGCGACGCATACGGCTGGGATGACGGGAGCGGATCTCGCTGACCTCGTCGACGAGGCCCGACGGAACGCGGCTGACCGCGATGCTCGCGTTTTGACTCGTGACGACTTCCCATCGACTGAGGACCTCCAAGTAATAGCGACAGAGTTGGAACCCGAGACGGACGATCTCCCGACCGTCGACGACGGGGATAACGACGAGGACGACCCTCGAGATCGGGATGTCGCCGTCCGTTCGAAGGCAGATGATGACGGCGGGTCCGACGACTCGGCCATCGGCTACCAGTAGAAGCGCTTCTTACCCATCGGTCCTCTCCACTTCATCCCGTACTGCCCGGACCTCACAGCGCGAACGTGACATCGCGAATTTCCCTACGTTACGCTTTGTATTGTAGTCGTACAGATTGTTACGTAGGACAGCAGTGACGCACTCATTCCCCCTCGCGGTGCTGTGTATCGAGCGGTTGCGGTAGAGGGTTGACCTGTTCTCGACTGCGAGACGGCAGTCGAAGGTGGGACACCCCGCTATTGGAGTGTATTTTGCATCTACATTCACACCTCCATCCGTGTCTGGACGTTGTTTCAGTTGGTGGCGACACGCCGGTAAGGTGACGTGTTGAAGAGTGGCGGGATTCCGGGGGTATCGGCCCAAAAAACAGCGCTGACACTCAAATTTGCTGGATTTCTTTATACTACCAGAAAGCGTAGTTCAGGCCGTAGATCACATGAGCACCCTCCGAGAAGACGCGCAGTCACTCCATGAGCAGTTGGCTCCCCATCTGCCGGATGACTGCGCTGATGAGTATGACATCGACGCGCTCGCGACGCTCTTCGACTCCTACGTCAACACGTATCGAGTGCCGAGGACCCAGGCGTTCGAGAGTGTTCGAGGCCACGTTCTCAAAGAGGTGGGCATCGACACTGACGCGTTCTGGGCGGCTCAACGCGATAGTGAACGGGGAACGACCGACGATCCTCTCCCTCTTGCTGAGTGTACCACCGATAACGAGTGGGTCACAATTCGCGCGAAGGTCGTCGAACTCTGGGAACCGCAGCACGAGTCTATCCACCAGGTCGGCCTCATCGGCGATGAGAGCGGACGGCTCAAGTTTACCGCGTGGGCAAAGTCGGACCCACCAGACATCGAGGAAGACACGACCTACACGTTCAAAGACGTCGTCGTTGAGGAGTACGAAGGCTCCTACTCGGTGAAAATCAACTCGCGTAGCGAGATCACCGAGCACGCGCACGATAGCGCGGAAGTCGTGACCGATGTCGGGACGATGATTACGACGCACGCGGGATTCTTTGTCGCGATCCAAGGTCTGTCTGGACTCATCAAGCGGTGCTCGGCTTCCGATTGCACTCGCGTCGTCACGGGCGGTGAGTGCAGCGAACACGGCGCCGTCGACGGCGAGTTCGATCTGCGTATCAAAGCGGTCATCGACGATGGGCACACGGCCCAGGAATGCCTGTTCACTCATGGCGTCACCGAGGAGGTCACGGGGATCGACTTGGAGGAGGCCAAGGAGCTCGCGGCCGACGCGCTGGATTTCACCGTCGTCTCCGACCGCTTCACTGACATTCTGATCGGGCGGCGTTTCACCGTCGAAGGGCCCCTGCTCGGGCGGTATCTCCTCATCGAAGAAGTCGAAGAGACTCCGGAGAGAGCGTTCTCGGATGGCTACGAAGAAGCAGTCGTGGAACTGCTCGCAGAATACAACTACGATGGGCCGGGGCTCACGGCTGCGTCTATCGAAGACCTCCCGCGCTCGTATGATGCACACGCGGGCGGTCTTGGAGGCGACTGAAAAGATGGCAACAAGCGACTCTCAATCACAGCAGGGGACGACTGTCCCAGACCGCGAGGTGGCGAAGCACGTCTTTGCCGCCGAGCTGAACGAAGCGACATACACGTTCAAGACCTCACAAGACGAGCGTGCCCCGGTTTACGTTGCACTCCCTACCGGAGTGCGAGCGAACCGAGTGTGTGTCATGGGAACGGTCACGGACGTCGAGGATGTCGGAACCGACGACCAGGAGTACCTTCGAGTGCGTGTCGTCGACCCGACTGGGACGTTCTGGGTGTACGCCGGGCAGTACCAGCATGAGGCACTCAAGAAATTAAAGAAGATTCAGCCACCCGAGTTCCTCGCGGTCATCGGCAAGCCCCGGACGTACAAGACCGACGACGGAACGATTAATGTCTCACTTGTCCCCGAGGACATCGGTGTCGTCGACATCAGTACGCGCGACATCTGGGTATTCGAGGCAGCGCGGCGAACACTCGAGCGTGTCGAGTCGGCGCGGGAGACCTCCCCGAAGGTAGCCGCACTCGCTCGCGAACAGTACGGCCATGATGGGTCGTACTTCGCGCATGTCGCGGCGTTCGCGCTCCAGAACCTCCTCGATGGTGACGAATCTGCGACGGAGCTCGATGCGGAGACGATCGAGGAGCGTCTCGAGGAAGCCGAAGCCAAGGGTGACGACGTCGACGGCGAAGAGCCGGAACAGGAAACATTGATCGAGGACTAACGAGTGATGTTTGGGCGTAGTTCCGGAATCAACTCGAAATACGACGATCCCAGCAGTCACGACGGGAAGTATCCGCCTGACTGGGACGCTCGCCGGCAGGCCGTCTACGAACGCGATAACTACACCTGCCAGGATTGTGGGTTGCGGAGTGGACCTCACGCCGGCGACGGCGGGGCGACTCTCCACGCGCACCACCTAATCTCACTCCGTGACGGCGGGGGGCATCATCTGGCGAACCTCGTGACGGTCTGTCAGTACTGTCACGACGGTATCCACGGCCATCTGACTGGTAGTCAGTACGATGAGGGCGAACACAATGCCCTGCGAGTCCTCCGAGTAGTTGGCAGAGTGGCTCTCCGCATTCTCAGGCGTGTGATTCGGTAGTCATGGGCGGATGAGTCTGTCTCCGCTCACCTACCCGGTCAAATCGGATTAATTGTGCCTGATCGCGCCGGGGATCGGCGCCGAGTACGGCCCCGGTTCTTCCATCACGAGGTCGTCGTGGGGAGCTGCACGGACGGCGAGTGTCGGACTGGAGACAGAGTCAATCGTATGCATGAATCCGGGTTCACTGCTGTAGATGCTGAAAGCGTCGATGACGACTCTAACGAGTTCAGCGCGAACGGCATCGGTGTCGATGCCAGCGATGAGCTTCTCCTCGGGCCCAGGTTCGGAGCCGGTGGGGACGACCTCGATTCGGATGTCTTCCACTGGTGGTTGCGACGGCTCGGCCCACGGTGTGAGTGTGTAACGGTCAATTGGCCCGACAAATTCGGGGACGGCGTATCCCAGTGCATTCTCGAGGAGCGTTCGCACGTACGGTCCGCTTAGGAAGAGAATGTCGTCGAAGTGGGCGGGGCCGCGACCGGCTGATAGATTGCCCACGTCGCCGTCGTCCACCGCGTCGAGTTTGGAGCCGACTGGTTCGTCACCGTCGCCATCACTCGGGCTGTAGCGTTGGACATCGAGATACTTCGAGCGGTCTGCCTGTTCGATGAGCCGGTGTGTGAGGAAGTTCCCCTTCTGCGCGGCTGAGAGCGCGAGCTGGAGTTCGTCAAGGGCACGGACAGAGAGCGGAAGGTATTCGGGCGGGAGGCCACGCTGCCCGACTGCGGCGTGGAGCGCGGAGACGGAGACCGGCGAGTACTTTGGTTCGCTGGAGGGTGCGTCTGGGGCGGTGTCGAATGGAGACCCGTTCCCATTGGAGGGTGCAGTCATTTTCGTTCTACACGCATCCCTTCCTTCGTACTTGTATATAAACCAGAGCACGGGGGCCTCGTACTCGTCAAATTCCCCAAATATACTGACTGCCGAGAGCAGTTGTGGGAATTTAGGTCTGCAGTCTTGCGGTTTTACCCATAATCACTCCAGAATTTTACCATAGATGTACGAAGTATATTTTTCTGGGAAGTCCCGACTGCTCTCCACCACTGAGGATATATCTATGATTTCAATAATATCGAACAATCGCACTCAATTCCGGTATCAGTCTCACTTCGCCAAGATTCACAGTCGTCACAATGAACCACCTCGAAAATTTTCTCGAAATCCTCTATGTTCGACTGTAGTTCATCCCTGGTGAACGACGCGACTTCGGGCTCGGAGTAGTGAACATTCTTATTCATTCCCCACAGGTTCTGATCGTCGATACAAAAGAACTCCACAAACATGGCGACCTACCGTTTCCGCGTCAAGTACGAGCACGATCCCCGGTCGCTGTGGCGGGACATCATCGTCGGGGCGGACCGAACCCTGGACGAGTTCCAGTCGGTGCTCAACTGCGCGGTCGGACTGAACCAGGACCACCTCTGGTTCTTCGGAACTGACCAAGACTACTGGGACAGCGACGTCCAGTACAAGCGCCCTGGAGAGATCGAACAATCCCCAGACGGAATGTTGCGCGGTGGTGAGGAGTATGACGCGGGCGAGACGACAGTCGGTCAGATGGCCCGTCAGTTGGACTTGGACGAACGCGACCGGATCTGCTACCTCTTCGACTACGGTGACGAATGGCGCTTCTATGCCATCCTCAAGGAGATCAACGAGGGCGGAACCAGCGATACAGAGCCGGAAGTCGCGAAAGAGAAAGGCGAGCCTGTCGAGCAGTATCCGCCACCCAGCGAAGGCTGGTAGTCATCCTGAGGAATATCTGGGGCGAAGCGGCCCCGGTCAGTGTCGGTGATCAGGGGCGCGTCCGTCGATGGCGTGCGCCTCTGCCAACTCCACCACATCGTAGACGTGAATCCCTGATTTGAACCAGAGAACGCGGTCACTCACCCCCTCAAAGTCGTCCGCTGAGCACTCTAATCGCTCCGAAACTGCGACAAGCAGGTGGTCGAGATCGGCCCCCCGAATTTTCGCCAGCTTCTCGTTGAGGTACTCGGGTGTCCAGAAGCCCACGATTTCGAAGATTGCTCGTCGTCCATCCGGATGTTCGATCGCGAAGTCGGGGATCATGACTTCGGCACCGAGATCGAAGACGTCGTCTTCTCGGACAAGTTCCCACTCCGTATTCGCTCGCTCCCACTTCCGGGCGAGCGTCCGCTCGACATCGCTATCGAACTGGTCGCCAGCACTGTAGTGCGAATCGAGGTCCTCCGTGTGGTCGAGCGCGAACTGTCGAGTCTCGCCGGTCGTCTCGTCGACGAGAATCGTCGCGGTCATCTCCCACCGATCACAGAGGGGCAACGCCGGCAGGAAGTTCGCCATGCGAATCCCGTACTTCTGCGATTGGGAGAACAGCGACGCGGGCCCGTCCAGCACGGCCTCGTAGCCGGCGGCCTGGTCGGTACTCGGGACGCGTTCACCGTCGGCGTCGATCGGATAGATCCGGTGCATCAACCCGAACAGCTTCACGTAGCTGAACACCGTCCCGAAGTGATCCCAGACGCGAATTCGCATCTCCGTCGCATCGTAGAGCACCGCTTGGGCCAGCGCGAGGTTGTACCGGGTCAACAACCAGTCCACGGTGAGATCCGTGTGTTCGTACTCCGCGTCGCTGCTGCCGGTCAGGTTGGTCGTCGACGTCGATGCATCATCATCACTGGCGCACTGGTCGGCCGTCCGCGTCCCGATTCGGACGAGTCGCTTGTTGTCCTCGAGATCGGCGTACATCCCGCGATAACACTCTTCGAGCGACAGTCCGAGGTCGTCGGCGACCGCGCTGTACACCTCCAGTTTCTGTGTGTCCTCGCCGAGGGTGGGCTGGCGGACGATCGGATAGCGCTCGTTAGCTTTCTCGAAGAGTTGCTGGCGGATCTCGCGCGGTTCGACGGAGGCCACGACCTCGAATTCGCACTCGTCTTTGAGGAGCTTTGCGAGGCCCTGAACGATCTTGTAGTCCGTATCCGCGACAGTCAACTCGTCAATCGCGTCCTCAAGATCGCCTTTTGGTTCGCCGAGATGGGCCTCGAACAACTGGAGCAATTCCCGAGCGGTCTTTCGGTAGCGCTCCTCATCAGGATCGATGAACAGCGGCGTAGTCATCTCGTCGGTCGTTCGCGAGCGTGCGAGGTCAGCCGTCAGCATTAGTTGTCACCCCCTCCCGGCGTCGCTGGGAGACGTAGGTCTCCATCGTCTCCTCGGTGATGATTTCGTAGAGACGGGCGGGCTGGCGGTCGTCCGTCGGTCGGAGGATCCGCCCGAGCCGTTGTGCGTACTGGCGTTTCGAGGCGCTCCCCGAGAGAATGATCCCGACGTTTGCCGCCGGGACGTCGATCCCCTCGTCGAGGACCTGGGAAGTCACGAGCATCGAGTACTCGCCCGTGCGGAACCGCTCAAGGATCTCGGTGCGTTCGTCCGTCTTCGTCTGGTGGGTGATGCATGGGACGATGAACTCCTGGGAGATGTCGTAGGCGAAGTCGTTGTTGGCGGTGAAAATGATGGCGCGGTCGTCGTGATGGCGCTTGATGAGATTGTCGAGCGTGTCGAGTTTCTTCTCGGCGGTGCGGGCGATTCGTTCGGCGCGTTGCTTGGCGATAAGTGCCCGCCGGCCTTGCGGGTCGTAGGACGTGCGCTTAAGAAACTCCGCATAACCTTCCTCTTTCCAGAGGTCGAACTCGTGACTGTCGACGTAGTCGCGATAGATCTGGTACTCCTCGTCGTACTGTTGGCGCTCATCAACAGTGAGCTCGACAGACATGTGGATCGTCTCGTACTCACTAAGGTATTCGCCGGCGAGTTCGTCGACGTCCTCACGGTAGACGACCGGGCCGAGGAGGTCCTCGAGGAGTTCGTGCTTGCCGTCGGGCCGCTCATACGTTGCAGTCAACCCGAGGCGATACGGCGCGATCATCATCTCGGGGATCTGCCGGTAGGTCGGGGCTGGCAAGTGGTGTTCCTCGTCGACGACGAGCAACCCAAACTGGTCGCCGTATTCGTTGACGTAGCGATAGGCGCTATCGTAGGTGGTGACTGTGATCGCGGTGACGTCGTGGCTACCGCCACCGAGGACGCCGACCGACTCTGTAAGTTGGTCGCCGAAGGCGTTGGTGAGCGTGGCGTGCCACTGGTTCATCAGGTCGATTGTCGGCGCCATGACGAGCGCACTCACGCCGGCGTCAGCGATGGCCTGCAGCCCGAGGAAGGTTTTCCCGCTGCCCGTGGGGAGCACGACGCTCCCTCGCCGGTCGTGGTCGATCCAGGCGTCGAGGGCGGCCTGTTGGTAGTCGCGCGGTTCGATGTGGAGCGCCGGCGTAAGCTCCAGGTCGGGGTAGGCCCGAGCAGCATCCTCGCAGGACCGACCGAATCCATCGCGGAGCGTGGCTTGGTCGTCGCTGCCCGTCCATGTGCCGGCCCATTCGAGGAGGGCTCGATATCGATATGCCTGTGTGCGATGCTCGTCGACGCGGTCGTCCCACTCCGCGTAGGGCACATTCTCGGGCGCGTCACGGAGCAGGAGGGTTCCGTCGTCGAATTCGATCCGCATTCGCTATGTAGATGCATGCGACCGGTCGGATTCAATCTGTGGGTCGCGTTTGAGTGGTTCCTGTGACTCGACGTGGCGGCTTCGGTGCTTCATACTCTTCGTTCGAAACTAGTGCTCTGTCAATCGCCAATTATCGAAGTTGCAAGGCTAAAAGTTCGCCTTCAGGACGGGGAGGATATCAAGATACTCTCGTATATACGTACGTGAACGGTTGGGCGAGCAACGCTCACCAGATTGATTTGACGACGACAATCTCTCAGACGGCAGGCTTTACCTCAAGTAGACTAACCTCTGCTTCCACTTTCACTTTGGTTCACTGAGGTATATGTGGGCCTGTCCCCTTAGAGAGAAGCAGAGGGAATTGCGTCCCTCAGTCACACGCTTCACACTCATATGAGCACTCAGGACCCGCACCTCGGCGACTGCCCGCATTGCGGTTGTGAGATTCTGTCCCGTCATACTCTGATAGAGTATGCGGGCGGTGTCTGGGCTGAATGTCCCGAGTGCCGGGATGTCGTTGACCCACAGTGAGTCTCTATGTTACGAGTCCTAAAGCGGCTGTCTCCGAGCTCACCTGATACAACAGTACTGTTCGAGTGTCGATCTTGCGGGACCAGTTTAGATGAGCTCCAGGACTCCTGTCCCGAATGCGATTGTAGTGATATCGCTCGGTACGAATTATAACTCGACGTACTGGCGTTCCCAGTCATGCCGGGCTTCGAGTACTCGCTGTCCGCGTTTGGTAACTGTATTGACGTTTGCCCGGCAGTCTTTGTCTCCTTTCTTGACCAGCTCCTTTTGAACCAGCGTATCGAGGTTGGGGTAGAGATGTCCGAGAAACTTCGTGCCTGTGTTGAGGACACCCACGCGCCGACTGATTTGGGCTCCTCAATCTGGAGATTCCCGTGATCTAGATAACACCGCCGATGACGAGTAGCCCGATAACAACTAGCAGCGCCGCAACCACGCTCGCCCCAGCCAAGAGTTTGTTCTCCATCGCTTTCTCGTGGATCGGCATCTCGGTGTACTCCTCACGGAAGGCCTCGAGATTGCCATCGTCGTAGAAGTACTTCGTCTTCAACGCGAACCGCTCAGTTACCGCACAGCCCGTACAGACCGGTTCCTGCTTCACCCGTTCGGTCTTGATGTGGCTGTCGCAGGCGATCGCTCCACAGTTGGGACAGTAGGTGTACGTCTTGTCGACACCGCTCGTGTCACAGTGGACGCAGCGATGGATCCCGTCCTCCGCGGTGACCCGAGAGGGGCCCGCCGCGTAGTAATCGTAGGGATAGGTGTACTCTTTGAGATCGGTCGTATGCCGCACCTCAGGCAGGTAGACTGGCTCGATCGACTGGACAGAGATGTCCGAGCGGTTCGGCTCGCAGGTCTTGTTGTACGTGACGTTGTTGTCGCCGGTGTAGGTCACCGTCGTCGTGTGGAAGTCCTGGAGGCGGTCGACGGCCCACTCCTTGTACGCGGTCTGCGTCTGTCCGAACCGGCGCTCCTCAACGTCGTCGAATACATTGCCGAATCGGTCGGTGTCTAGGTCGACCGTCGCGTGCAGGTTTTCGGTGACCAGCGTCGCGACGTCGTCGTCAGCTACCTGTGGATGTCCGCGGTCAGCGTGAACGACGAACCGCGTCCGTGCGTTGATTCGGTGGATGACGCCGACCGATGTCTCGAAGACCGCGTTAGTGTCAGCGGTGACTGCCACGACTGGCCGAAACGTCGCCTCCGAGTATGGCGCTGGCAGGTCGGCGGCCTCGATGTTCTCGATGTCGCGGAACGCCTCCGCGACGGCCGCCTCCACATCGGCTGCCGGGTCGTACGGGCGGAGCGTCTCGTCACAGAGGATTTCGATTCGACCGTTGTAGAGGTCGAGGCCGATCTCGTCGGCGATCTCACGGAGGTCCTCGCCGTCTAGCAACTCGATGGGATGCGGGTCGTCGTTCTGCTGAAGCCGGGTAGCGTACTCCTGAGCGGGGTTCGTGAACCGCCCGGTTGTGACGACCATCCCGTGTTTTGGCCCCTCGAAGTCGAACGTCGCGATGGCCGAATGTAATTTCTGTACGACCGGCCGTCCGACTGTATCCGTGTGCTTACACTCAACGATGATTGCACGACGGGTGCCGTCGACGACCTCTTCCATGATGACGTCACGCCCCTCGTCGGCCGTCCGCTCGGCCTGCCGGACATTCTCGTAGCCGAGGTTTCGAAAGACGTCTTCCACCACGTCCTCAAACTCGAATCCGGAGAGGTCGTCCAGTACAGCCATTCCGTTCCAAGTGGAGTATACGTTGCTACTATTATATACATTGTCGAGGCAGACGGTGAAAACACGGCGCCGTGACCACGGGTATTGTTTACTCTCCTCACAAAGTTCCCGACGCCGTCTGGCAGAAGAAGGAGCGTTGGATATCACTTCTGAAGGTCAGTAAGTTGCCCAGAATCAGCGTAACTCAGAGCGGGAGTGGAGCTTCCTCGCGGACATCCCGAAGTGAACCGGACCGCTACGGACTGGCACGGAACTCGCCGTGTTTCAGTCCGAAGAAGAACGCGACGACCGAGAAGACGATCATTGAGGGCAGAACCATCATGAAGACCGTTGAGGGAGCCATTACGGACGTGAGCGCGACTGTTGCGACGGCGACGATTGCGGCGAGCGGAACCACTGAGCGCGTGAAATCAAATTTCATATCCGTGATTGTAGCCGGACGAATAAAGCGTTTGAGAATGTACGTTATTAATCAGTAAGTTGAAAAGTATTGCTCTGAATAGGAGCGCGTGGAGATTTTGTCGGCTTTGGACTCGTACAGCCAGTTCACTGGGGGGCGCTTTTCTGTTCCTTGAGTTTGATGTCGAGGGGGTCTTCGATTTCACCCATCACTGCTTCGAGGGCGTCTGTCGCAGTGATCAGTCCCACGACGTTCTCCTCGTCCTCATCATACACAAGCGCGAGTTCTTGATGTTCGTCCTGAAACTGATCGACGGCATCGCTGATGAGCGTGTCTGCTCGGAGCGTCATCGGTGGAGCAGCGACATCCTCGAACGTCACCTCGCCATGCCGGAGCTCGTCGATCTGATCAACAACTGCAGGGACGTAGACAACCCCTCGATAGTCGGCTGGATCGTCACCAATCAAGGGAAATCGCGTGTGCGGGCTTGTTCCGATTCGATCGAAATTTTCCTGCGCAGAGACGGCTGTCGAGAGAAAAATAATGTCCTCACGATCGGTCATAATATCGCTGACGGGCTGTTCGCCGACAGTGAAGGCGTTCAGGATCTCTTCTTGCCGTTCCTCAGAAAGATTCCCTTGGTCAAGCAAAGTCCCGAGCCGATGGCGGAGGTCCGCCCGGGATTCGACCCGGTCGGTTTCGGTTTCCAGCCAGGCACCGGTCATCTCGACACCGAACAGCCCGAGCGTCCATTTGGCGACGCTGTCTCCGAGCACGATGACCGGATAGAGCAGCTTGGCAAACCAGTACAGCGGTGTCGCGCCGTACCGAGCGACGAACTTCGTCCGCTCAACCCCGAGATACGTGGGTGTCTGTTCGCCGTGGGTCAGGTGGAGCAGATTGATGATGACGAACGCAAGGATGCCACCCGCCCCAATCGACGTGAGCAGCGTGTTCTCGAACACTGGATCGATCAACGAAGCCAGGGCCGGTTCCGCGACGATGCCGACGGCGATACTCGTCGCAGAGATGCCGACCTGACAACTCGTGAGATAGATTTCGAGATCCTGTGTCATCTCCCAGGCTCGCTCGAGTCCCGGGACGTCGAACTCGGACTTAGGGTACTGTCGCACGCGAGTGAGTGCGAACTCGATCGCGACGAAGAATCCGTTTGCGAGGATAAGCAAAACACCGCTCAGTAGGCGGAGCGTTAGTTCGAGACCATTCATTTCGTAGGGCTATTCCCCGTGGTATCAAGAATTCCGTCATCTCGCTCACCGGTACGAGCTGAGCCTCGTCATTCGGTCTACTTGTCGGCAAATTCCCCAAGGAGATCGCCTTCGTCCTCGTCGAAATCATCCGGTGTGTACGTCGTCGGGCCCGGCTCATCGTCACCAAGATCGAAAATCGAATAGAGCGCTTCGACGAGATCATACGCAGTTTCAGCGGTGTATACGGCGGTTCCGCCATCTTCGTCAACCTTGCTGATCAGGCCTGCCTGCTCCAGTTTATCGAGATAGTCGAACACCGTCTTCTTCGAGTCAGTCGTTGACTCAACAAGTTCGGGGGCCGTGGCAGTCGCTGAGCGCCGAATCGATGTATAGAGACTAGCGAGGGACGGGTTCTCGAGTAATTCTGCGAACGTGGGGATCCGATGATCATCTTCGGAGTGTCACCCGCGTTTCCCACGTGTTCCGTATCGTAGCTCATTTTGTATAGGGTTACGGAACTAGAAACGATACACGTTTGCCACGGAAATGGGGTGCTGTAGTGTTCCCCGGTTTTCGAGGCGGTTCACTCACGATGGTGATAGCCACCGCAAGCACTTCGAGTGTCTAAAGCGTGGCTACCAGACGGCATTATCATCACAGGAGAGTTATACGAGATTCCAGAAAAGGAGGAACAGCAAGCATACGCAAGTATCGCGTCGAATGCAGAGTTCCCTCCTGACCTTGGGGTATGGGGAATCCCATTTGAAAACGTGGAGTTCCGCCTGTTCGGATTGGATAAAGGGGATTGTACGGGTCGTGAATTTTCTACGGAATACGAGAGGTGGGATATTGACGGATCCGAGTAAATCATAATGAAGAGCGTCTATGACTGAAGCCACATACAATACGTCTATAGCGGTTAGCCCGCTTTCGGAACTGTGACGCTGAAAACCGCCCCAGCGGGTTCGTTGTCATCTATCTCGATTACCCCGCCGTAAGATTCTACGAGCGTCTTGACCAGATACAAGCCGAGCCCGGTGCCGGAGCTGTCGAGGCCCGTTTCCCCCTTCCCAAAGATGGTCTCCTTCTCTGAATCCGGGATTCCCGGTCCGTTATCCGCAATCTGAACCAGGACAGAGTCTGTCCGTTCACGTGCCGAGATATCCACTTCCGGGACTTCCTTGTCGTTGTGCTGGATCGCGTTCTTCAGAAGATTGCGGAAGACCGCCTCGAGCATATCATTTGCCTGAACCGGTGTCTCCGGCGCGGCAGCAGTAGGCGTGACCAGGGCGTCCGGGTAGGTGTTCTGTACTTCTTCAATTGCGCTGGAAAGCGAAGGGCCAAGAGGAGTTGGAGCGACATTCTCAGTATCTGAGAGCATCACTTTTGCCATTTGTCGAGCAGTCGTCGTAATCTCGACAGCGTGTTCTGCGTTTTCTAAAACAATATCTAGGTGTTCTCGAATAGAGTCAGACCCCGATTGGTCGGCAGCCAACTCTGCATATGCCATTATCAATTGGATGTCGTTACGGATGTCGTGGCGAAGTACCTGATTCAGGATTTCGAGATTATCGCGTTGTTCCCGTATCTGTCGTTCGTACGCTTTCCGGTCAGAGATGTTCCGGACTAATGCGTGCAAACGTGGTTCTCCACGATGATCGAATCGGCTAAGCTTGACCTCCGCGGGGAACTCAGTCCCGTCGGGGCGACGATGTACCCACTCGAACAAGGCGGTTCCTGTCTCGAAAGCGGTCTCGATGTGCTCTTGGGCTGCTTCCTCCGAGTCTCTCCCGTCCGGTTGCGTTGGCGGTGCTAGGTCCCACGGGGTACATTCAGCAAACGTATCTATGGACTCAATGCGGAATAGGTCCAAGGTGTGTTCGTTGCAATCAAAAAATCCCTGCCTGTCCAGTAACATAAGAGCGTCCTGGGTGCTCTCGAAGAGGTTCCGGTATTTGGCCTCGCTTTCTGTGAGTTCGCGTTCTCGTTCTTTCCGCTCGGTGATGTCTCTGACTAGGGAGTGCAGGACTGGCCGGCCGTCGTCTTCAAACCGGGTCAACTTCACCTCCGCTGGAAATGTTGTCCCGCCTACGGTCTGATGGGTGTATTCGAAGAACGCGCCGCCCTGCTGAAATGCCGTCTCGATGTGTGCCTGTGCGACCTCTTTCGAGTTGGCGCCATCAGGTTGGGTTGGCGGTGCAAGATCCCACGGTGTATACGTGAGCGCCTCTTCCCTTGCATTGAGGCCGAAGAGTTCGACTGCGCGTGTATTGCAGTCAAAATACCCGTCACGGTCGAACAACAACAGCGCATCACGACTGTTCTCAAACAGAGCACGATACCTCGATTGATTGGGTTTGTCATTACTGCTCATATACGATCTTGATGAGTGGTAATCGTAGTCGTGGTATACTCAATCAATAAACGAAGGTACATTCTAATAATTTGTACGACTCGGCCCGTCCACGGACATCAATACAATTGGGTTAGGGCCTGGGAGAGAGAAGCCCTATATATGATCCGTTCGCTGTCGTATTTCTTTTCCAATACCAGCATTGGGCGAGCAGGACGGGCACGCGAGAACGACGCCGTCCTTGTCGCCGAACACTCGTGCGAACTGAGCCGAAATATGTCCGCCACAGGTAGCGCATTCAGGCATAGGGATCAGTAGAACTCCCGAACGAGATCCGTTGCATTGTCCGGCGCTCCGTCAGGTATGACCGCCATATTCTCTGAGAGCCCTTCACGCTCTTCGTAGGCAACCGAGTGCTCGTCCCGATAGAGTACACCCTGGTACTCTTTATCGCCGTCCATAATCGCGTCCGTAGCGTCGTCGTAATCCGTCGGATCGTGGTCAGTCTCGGCGAGATCGACAATCGTGTCTCGGAAGTAGTCGTAGGTATCGACGTCGTTGAACGTCACACAGGGGCTGTAGACGTTGACGAAGCCGAACCCGTCGTGTTCGACGGCTTTCTGAACGATCTCGGTGTGCCGCTGGCTATCTGAACTGAACGACTGCGCAATGAACGTCCCGCCGGCAGCTAGCGCGAGCGCGAGTGGGTTGACCGGCGGCTGTTTCGGCCCCTTGGGCGTCGTCGAGGTTTCGAAGTCATCACGCGAGGTTGGCGAGGCTTGTCCCTTCGTGAGGCCGTAGATGCGGTTGTCCATCACGATATATGTTATGTCGACGTTGCGGCGGACGGCGTGGACGAAGTGGCCCGCACCGATCGAGTAGCCATCTCCGTCGCCGCCGGCGACCATCACTTCGAGGTTCGGATTCGCCAGCTTCGCCCCGATACCCACTGGGAGTGCGCGGCCGTGAACACCGTGGAGCGCGTAGCTGTGCATGTAGGTCCCGATCTTCCCGGAACAGCCGATACCGGCGACAACGAACGTGTTGTCCGGATCGTTCCCGGTGTTCGCCAGCGCTTTCATCATCCCGTTCATTGTCCCGAAATCACCGCAGCCGGGACACCATGTGGGTTGCTTGTCGGATTTGAAGTCGGTGAATCTGATGTCGGTGCTCATCTTTTTACTGGCCCCCTTCCGACCGTACGCCAGAGTTCATCCTTCGAGCCGATGCTCGCTGATGTCGGTCGTTGCGTAATCTGGCTTGGTATCATGCTTTCGAGTTCGTGATTGTCGCAATCTCGATGTCTGTTATTCCCTGTGCTTCGATTTTGGCCCTCACTGCCGGTGGGAGCGTTTCCAGTGTCTTGTCAATCTGTGGGTTAATCGACACGCCGTCAACTTTGATCGCAACTAATTTGCCACGGCGACCGTGTGCAGCGACTTCGAATTCGAACGGTCGGTCACGTTCATCGACGCTGTGGACCCAGACTTTCGCGAGCCCGTTTGCACTCTCCCAGTGAACGCTGTTGACGACGGTGAGACAGCCAGCCGGCGGGACGCACGACGATCCACACGCCGGGCACTGAGCGGGATGTGGACTCTCACCGAGATAGGTATACTCTGTCCCGCACCGGTAGCACTGGAGTGGTAGGGTCATAAGCGAGTCCTCAATCACCCCTCACAGGCGCCCCGCTCTCCCGGGATCAACGTCGATGGCGTCGACGGGACACACGTCGACACAAAGCATGCAGTCGATACACTGTGTCTCGTTGATCGGATCAGCTTTGATGTCGCTCTCGGGATGGCCCGGTGTATCCGTCCATTCGAACACGTCGACGGGACAGTCCTCGAGGCAAGCACCGTCGGCGATGCAGATGTCGAAGTCGACAGCCACGTGTGTGCCGTGGATTCCGAGTTTCTCCGGTTCGTCGACCGGCCCCCAGACTCGGTGCCCCTCGTGGTGCTCGGCGACATCGCGGTTCTCTTCGAAGTGTGGATCGATAGCCATGAGATATCCTCGATAAGAGTGGCGTAGTCCAGATGAACTACTATCCGAGCGAGCCCTCCATCTCGAGTTCGACGAGTCGGTTGAGTTCAACCGCGTACTCGATGGGCAATTCTTCGGTGATCGGCTCGATGAAGCCCGAGACGATCATCTGCTTTGCGTCGTCGTCGTCCAGACCGCGCGACTGGAGGTAGAAGACGTCCTCGTCGCCGATTTTCCCGACAGTCGCCTCGTGAGCGACGTCGACCGTCGACTCGTTGATCTCCATATACGGCATCGTATCGGAAGTGGACTCGTTGTCGAACATCAGCGCGTCACACTCGACCGATGTCGAGGAGTTCTCCGCGCCGTCGGCGATGTGGACCAGCCCGCGGTAGTTCGTACGGCCGCCGTCCTTCGAGATGGACTTCGACTCGATCGTCGATTTCGTGTCCGGCGCGTTGTGGTACACCTTCGCGCCGGTGTCGATGTTCTGGCCCTCACCGGCGAACGCGATGGTGATGTGGTTGTCAGTCGCGCCCGGCCCCTTCAGGATCGTCGATGGATACAGCATCGTCGCCTTCGAGCCCATCGACCCCGAAATCCACTCCATAGTCGCATCTTTCTCGGCGATCGCACGCTTTGTGTTGAGGTTGTAGGTGTTCTTCGACCAGTTTTGCACCGTCGAGTACTGGACGTGGGCATTCTCCTTCACGATCACCTCAACGCCACCCGAGTGCAGGTTGAACGCCGAGTACTTCGGGGCCGAGCAACCCTCGATATAGTGAACCTCAGAGTTTGGCTCCGCAATGATGAGCGTGTGTTCGAACTGCCCCATCCCCTCGGAGTTCATCCTGAAATACGCCTGGACGGGCATCTCGACGGTGACGTCTTCGGGAACGTAGACGAACGAGCCGCCGGACCAGATGGCGCCGTGCAGCGCCGCGAACTTGTTGTCGCTCGGCGGCACGCACTTCGTCATAAAGTATTCGCGGACGAGGTCTTCGTGTTCCTGAACAGCCTCATCCATATTACAGAAGATGACGCCTTTCTCTTCCCAGCGCTCCTGCATATTCTGATAGACGACCTCGGACTCGTACTGGGCACCCACGCCGGAGAGCGCATTCTTTTCGGCTTCCGGGATACCGAGCTTGTCGAATGTATCCTTGATGTCCTCGGGCAACTCTTCCCAGTCGTCGACGCCGGCGCGGACGTCGACGTCGGGGCGGATGTACGGAACGATCTCGTTGACGTCGACCTCCGAGAGGTCCGGCTGTCCCGGCCAATCAGTCGGCATCGGCATCTCTTGCCAGAGGTTCAACGCACGTAGTCGTCGCTTCAACATCCACTCAGGCTCGTCTTTATCCTCAGAAATGAGCCGTATCGTCTCCTCTGTCAGCCCTTGGTCAGCCTTGAACGCAGCTGCTTCCTCTTTTTTGAAATCGAATCGGTCTTCAGTGTCGGTCTCGCGGAGGTGCTCTTGATCGGAACTCATCAATCGAGGTTTGTAGTATGAGAGAATAAAGCTAGGGTACTCAAACTACAATTTGTAACTATAATAGGTTTCTTTCACAGTTTATAGGAACTATTGGTGGTCACAAAAGTTTACTGTTGATGAGATGAAAGGGGAGATATGACCAACCAGACTCGCGAGACGACTGCCCCACCCGCAGAGTCAAAAACAGAGCAAGCACAGGAGCAGCGATGTCCCGAGTGTGGCGAGGACGTACTCGCAGAGAGTGATACGTCGGAGAAGGTGTGTACTGCCTGCGGATTGGTCCTTGATGAGCAACGTATCGACCGCGGTCCGGAGTGGCGAGCCTTCGATTCGGCTGAAAAGGCAGCGAAATCACGCGTTGGTGCGCCGACGACACAATTGATGCACGACAAAGGGCTTTCGACCAATATTGGCTGGCAGAACAAAGACACATACGGAAATCCAGTGTCGCCACGAAAGCGCCAGCGACTCCAGCGACTACGGACGTGGAACGAACGCTTCCGTACACGGGATTCGAAAGAGCGCAACCTCAAGCAGGCACTCGGCGAGATCGAGCGGATGGCCTCTGCGTTGGGGGTACACAAGCCGACACGCGAGACTGCAAGCGTGATGTATCGGCGCGCGTTAGAGGAAGGTCTCTTGCCAGGGCGCTCGATCGAGGGGGTTGCAACCGCGGCTCTGTATGCCGCGACACGGCTCGATGGCGTTGCGCGGACGGTCGACGAAATCGCTGTCGTCAGCCGTGTCGACTCGCTGGAGATCAAACGCACCTACAGATACGTCGTTCGGGAACTCGACGTGCAGATTCCGCCGACGGATCCAATAGAATACGTCGGGCGTATCGTCTCCGAACTGGACTGTAGCGATGACACGACGCGACAAGCCCGCCAACTGGTCGAAGCGGCCACAGCTAACGGCGTCCACAGCGGGAAACACCCGGTTGGTATTGCTGCGAGTGCCGTCTATGCGGCGGGGAAGCTCTGTGGTGAAAATATCACTCAAGACGACGTGTCCGAGGTTGCTGACGTCAGTAACGTCACTATTCGAAACCGGTATCGTGAGGTTCTCAACGCCTACGAAGAGCGTCAAAATGGTTGAAAGTTCTGGAGATGTCCAGTGCTATGTCTACAGGCGGAGCAGGCCGAGTGCCTCGGAGCTTGACCCCGAGGCGGTTCACCACTAAGTTGCTACCACGAAGTAGTGGCTACCCTGTGGAAATACCCACTACCAATACGTATGAGACAAGGGTAGCACACCACGGGTTTTCACACTTCGATTGTCGAAATATGCTGCCCGAAGAGGAAGGCTGTCCCCGCCCCTTCCAACACCAGTTGTTGAGCGCGATGGTCCGAATTTGTGGGGTTCGGGCAGGAGCGTTTCATCACCATTTGGAGCGAGGACACTTCCTCGGTTAACCACCCACCAACAGGGCGGAAGCTCAAACACCCCATCGGTGGGCACCCTGCGATTAACGGGACTGATTCTATTCAATTTTACTTTTCAAATCACAGCTCGCGGACACCAAGTCGCCACATATAGGCCGAAACTCCGACTTTTTCTGAGACGAATTGACGTTGAATACGAGAAGGCGCGACTGACGGTGTGCCAACTCCCGTCGCTTCGGAAGTTTAGGAGAGGGGAATATCAGTCCCGTTATTATTGTGATTGTTATACCGCTGTTTGAACATGTTGACAGCCCTCTTTTCGATGATTAGTCGTGGATTCGCCGGTTTGTCTACAATTTCACAACTTACTGACTGCACCGCATACATATCAATCGCATATGTGACAAACTTGTCCTTAGCTCTATGAAGTGTTGTTAAATTGGTGTGCTTCTGGCTCTCGAACAGTTCGACCGCATCTCTGAGCACGGCTTCCACAACAGTCTCGAAATCCCGTTGCTGGCGTTCTTGCTCCGAGTTACCGTATTCCGTCATCCTGAAGACAGCCCTCCTTATTCTGTCTTCTTGGCTGTGAGCAGTCTGTTTGAGCGTAGTTAATTATCTCTATTTCGGTTTGCTATAGCTCGCATAAGGAGCGACCAATTCGCCGACCCGTGTGGAGGCTTCCACAAGTTTGTACACTCCCTGGGCCCGATGCTTGGCACGTAGCCGTGGTGCGACCGGAAAAGACTCCGGCTGCACGACGAGTCACTGGAGTTCGTGGTCTACTTTGTGCGGAGAGTCGGTGGATTCGGTGATGGTCTTCTCGATGTAGATGTGCACGCCATCCGATTGTGTCAGTTCCCAGCCGTTTGCTTCAAGCGCGTCAAGTTTGTCTGCAAAGTGACGGACGGCATCTGCGTGGGTCTGAATGTCGAGTGGCGGGTCGTTCAACGGGATGGTGTCGTATTTGGTGTAGTAGTGGATGCGCTTGGTGTAGGTGTGCCCGCTTGTTGTTCCGCAGTGTGGGCAGGTACGATCCTGCTGGGTGAACTGGTCGGAGTCACCACTGTGGCGTGTTTCCCAGCTTTCGTTGCAGTCGCCGCACGTGAACCATGGTTCGTAACTGATTGAGAACTCTTCACCGTCGTGCTCGATGGTCATCGTTGGAAGAGCCGTCATGGGTGGTGCTTGTCTCGGTTGGTTAGCCTGTGATTTCTTGCGAGGTACGTTTCTCGTATCCTTGTAGATGGAACTGGCGTTTCTCGTGTAGTCGGACAGCTCTCAATCTCTTTGCTTCGGAATTATGCGTTTCGATCACCTGTGGGACCGGACATCCGTGACTATATTAGATCGAGAAATTACCGGAACAGGGCGGGCGGGAGGACAGCAGTGCTCCCGACCACCCGACCCGATGCAAGTAGCAGGTTCGTCAACATCCACAGATTGTAGAGTGCTACGGCAAGCAGGAAGTAGAACAATCGAACAGAGAACGTCGGTGACGACGTTTTCGGGAGAAACTCGGTTACTTTTCGGTAGGACGTTTCTATTCCCCACCGACGCCG
The DNA here is from genome assembly GCF_023028345.1 of Halorientalis marina. Taxonomy (GTDB): domain Archaea; phylum Halobacteriota; class Halobacteria; order Halobacteriales; family Haloarculaceae; genus Halorientalis; species Halorientalis marina. The sequence continues at coordinate 203,690 of NZ_CP095490.1, forward strand.
GTAGGCTTCTGCCAGCGGCTGAGCGAAGTTACGAGTGACTTCGAGGTTTGTGACCAGGCAGAAACGATATTAGCGCCCAGAAGGTTCGTTAATGAGAATAAACGGATCGCGCTCGCGATTGTAGTCGGCGACGTCTCCGGCGACCGCTTCGATGAGTCGGCGATGAACTTCTCTGGCTGCTCGTCCCTCGTCTGGGCTCAAGTAGTGGAGCCCGCCCAGCTCCGTCCAGAAATCACCGTCAAGCCAAAAGAGTGTCTCGTCGTTCGACTGATAAATGATATCGCCGTTATCGGTCAGTCCCTCGGTGTCAAGTTGACGACCCGAGAGCTGAGCGCGTGCCAGCACCGCCACAAGCTGCCGGCGTGAAATGGATGCATGAACAGCAACATCGTCGATCAAACTCCCGAAGTAGGCTTCGACAATATCAATCGTTTGGGAGAACTCATCAAGCGTAACGGAATCTAACGGTATTGTATCCCTTGGTACTTCTCGAGTTTCCCAAGATCGAGAGCCGCTAAGTAATACGTCAGATGCAAGGTTGAGTTCAATACTATCCGCCGTTCGACAGTACTGTGTTCTATCCCTGCTCTCGTCCGCAGTGACCTCTTCTAAATACATATTCTCAGAAAGTTCCTTCACACGTCTATAACAGGTGGCAATCGGGATATCTAGCTCTTGACTCAGCCAGCTAACTGATCGCGGTTCCTTCGCCGCCCGCAATATATCTACGCTGTATTTCCGCCCGAGTACCTCAACTGCTTCCGTCGACATCTTGTTACCACGATTGATTCTCAAGGGTGAATAGCTGTACCCTATATTTATCGATCTAATTCTATTAGGGCCGATATGAAATGGTTCTCTAAGCGAAAACATAATAGAGCGGAACAACAACATCGGATGTATGAGCGATGGAGACACGTACACGGAACATACCCCCGCGGGACTTCTCGAATTGTCTTCGGAACTGAACCAAGCTGGTTCTATCGAGGACGTCTCTGTCGTTGCTGTCCGAATGTTGGATCTCAATTTTGATGCGCCTCTTTCGGCGATCTGGGAATACGATGAGGAGGGAAACGAACTCCGCCCAATCGCCGAATCAACTGAGGCACAAGCGGTGATCGGCGATGCACCTATCCTTCCACTTGATTCTCTCGCCGGGCGTGTGTACAGACAGAATCGTCCGGAAGCGTTCGACGATGTCCACGAGGCCGACGGCACGTATAATTCAGACACCCCGATTCGGAGCGAAATTCTTGTGCCAATTTCAGGTTTCGGCGTCTTGAGTGTCGGAGCCACTGAAGTGGATGCGTTTACCGAGAAAGACTCAGAACTGGCAAAACTCGTTGCTTCGAATCTTGAAGCTGCAATCTCACGAATCCGACGACACGAGGAGCTACAGGCTGAACGTGATTGGACACACACGTTGTTTGAAGGCTCCAACGATGCCATTTTCATTAGTGATTCAGATGCGAATTTCGTCCAAGTAAATCAGGCTGCTTGCGAGTTAACTGGCTATGAGCGAGAGGAACTCCTCTCGATGCGTATTCCCGATCTTCACGAAGAGGTCGACTTACATGCCTATCGGGACTACCACGCCCAAATTTTAGCTGGCGAACCAGCAACCACTGACGCAAAATTGCTTCGGAGCGACGACAGTAAAATTGATGTGGAGTTCTCGAACCGTCGGATCGAGCGCGATGGGACGGCCTATATGCATACCGTTGCGAGAGATGTGACGGAACAGCGGGAACGCCGACGTCGTCTGGAGTCATTTCAATCAGCTATCGAAAACGCGAGTGATGGGATTGCTATTTTGGAGAACGAGGAGTACACGTACGTTGATCAAACGCATGCCGAAATGTACGGGTTCGAGGACCAAGATGAGTTACTGGGGCAGACTTGGCGTGATTTGTATACTGATGCCGTTGAAATCGAGCGCATAGAGGATGAGGCGCTTTCAGCGCTCCGATCTGATGGAGAGTGGAGAGGCACTGTAACTGCATCTCCAGAAGGCAAGAGAGAATTCCCGACCGAACTATCGCTGACACGCTTGGAAGACGATCGAATCGTCTGTGTTGTCCGTGACGTGTCTGAAAAATATCGGCGTCAAGCGGAACTTCGGGAGAATGAGCGGCGTTTCGAGTCGGTGTTCGAAGACCCCGAAATGCTGGTGGCGTTATTAGAAACTGATGGTGAGACGATTGAGGTCAATGAAACAGCGCTAAACTACGTTTCGAACGACAAATCCGATATCTTGGGGGAACCGTTCTGGGAAGGAGACTGGTGGTCGCATTCCTCGGACCTACAAGAAGATCTAAAAAACTGGATCGAACGAGCGGCTGCTGGCGAGTATGTTAGTTTCCAGGCTGAACATCCGGATCAGGACGGTGACAGTCGGTTCATGACGGGCACAATCCGTCCGGTTACAGGGGAATCTGGAGTCGAATCGCTCGTCATTTCTAGCCGTGATATTACTCCCCGTGAGCGACGACGTCGCGAGTTAGAGACGTTCCAGCAGGCTGTCGAGGATGCGAAAGACGGCTTCGCTATTCTTGAGGATGGAGAATACACCTACATCGACGACACACACGTGGATATGTATGGATTCGATGGTACTGACCAACTCCTCGGGGACTCTTGGCGGATGCTCTATGACGAAGATGAGGTAGAGCGTCTTGAGTCGGAAGCCTTCCCTGTTCTTGAGTCGGAGGGCCACTGGCGGGGTAAGGTAACCGGATCCCGACCGGACGGGACCACATTCCCGGCTGATCTCTCTCTGACCATCATCGATGAGGGCCCCCTCGTTTGTACTGTGCGCGATCAGACTGCACAACGAGAACGGAAGCGCGAACTCGAACTCAAGGAGCAAGCGATTGACTCCTCGAATGTTGGGGTCATGATCACCGACCCACAGCGAGAAGACAACCCGATCGAGTACGTAAATAAAGGATTCACCGACATTACTGGCTACCAGGAGGACGACGCCTTAGGTCGTAATCCACGTTTCCTCCAGGGACCCGAGACAGACCCAGACGAAATATCGAAGCTTCGAGAGGCGATTGCGGCCGGTGAACCGGTAACGGTAGAATTGAAAAACTACCGAAAAGACGGGAGTGAATACTGGAATCGATTGTCTGTCACGCCAGTCACTGATGCAGATGGGACGCTTTCGAAGTTTATTGGCATACAGCAGGACGTAACAGGTCGGAGGCAACGGACTCGGAGCCTGGCAGAACAAAACCGGAAACTCGAATTGGTTCTTTCTGGAACGGACACTGGTATTGCAGAGTGGAGTCTTGAGACGGATCAGATATCATTCGACGACACGCTTGTCGATTTACTTGGCCATGATCCGGACAACTATGAAGAGTTCGTACAGATCGTCGCGCCGGAAGATCGGGACCGTGTTCGTGATTCACTAGAACGAGTCGGCGATATCAACGACTTGTCTGCGGATTTCAGAGTTATTGATGCCAACGAACAAACGCGATGGATACACACAGATGCTGTTCTGATACCCGATGACGAAACTGGAGAGAGACTTGTCGCGATTGCCACGGACATAACGGATCAAAAACGACGGATTCGGCAGATTCAACAGGAGCGGAAGCGATTCGAGATCCTCTCGGAAAGTCTCGAAGAATACGCCTTTGTACTTCTCGATGACGATGGACAGATCGACAGCTGGAACGATGGAGCAGCCGACATCTTTGGATATGACGAAGAAACTGCAATTGGTATGCCAGCAGCAGAGTTACACCCTGAACAGGATCAAAAACGTGGGATTGCTGATCGGTTATTAAAACAGGCATCACTCGCAGGAGAAAGTACTCACGAAGGACAGCGAGTCCGTCAGGATGGATCGTCGTTCCCTGCAGAAGTCTCATACGTTCCCCTTCAAACTGAAGATGGAGTGTTCCTGGGATACGGGATGGTCATCAGAGATCTTACTAACCAGCGTCAACAGCGGCGTAGAACAGAGCGGTTCGTTGAGGAATCAGTCGACGTCGTGTCTATCTTAGATCGCGACGGGTGTTTCACCTATCTTAGTGGCTCTGCTGAACGGGTTCTTGGATATGATCCAACTCAGCTAAATCAAGAGAGTGTCTTTGATTATATCCATCCAGAGGATCGGGAACGTGTAATGGAAGCGTTTTTCGCCGCCGTGGAGGATTCCGATTCAAGCGTTCAGCTAGAGTTCCAAGCAATGGATGCGGATGACGAGTGGATTACCGTAGAGGCACGTGGACGGAATCTCTTTGACGATGAAGCAATTGGTGGGTTTCTGTTATATATACGTGACATCAGTAATATAAGAGAACAAAAGAAAAAATTCGAATCCGTATTCAATCAAACGTTCCAATTGACGGGTCTGATGACCCAGAGTGGTGAAATCCTTGAGCTAAACGACCCCTTCATGGAGTTCGGCGGCATACGTGTGGAGGAGAGCAGAGGCACACCGCTCTGGGAATGCCCTCTGTTCGCGCATTCGTCTGAAGTGCAAACTCAAATTAGACAGGCAGTTACTCAAGCATCTTCGGGTTCATTCGTTCGGTTCGACGTGGAAGCAGAAGGCGTTGATGGACTCGCCAGCTTCGACTTCTCGATCAAGCCGATCTCAAGCCAGCACGGGGAGCTTAGCTTCCTAGTATTTGAGGCACGAGATATTACAGCTCAGGAACAGCGTCAGCAACACGTCCAGGTCTTACACCGGATTATGCGGCACAATATCCGAAATGATCTGACGAAAGTGAGAGGGTATGTCGATCTGCTTGCGTCGGACACAGAGACAGACACTCGTGAACAGCGCGCTGCGACGATCCGAGACATTCTCGACAAGTGGGAAGGAATGGCAAACAAGACCCAAGAGCTCCAGAATATACTCACGAGCGAGAGCGCTCTCGCTTCCTACCAGAGTGCTCAGCAAATAGCTCAGGATATTCAAGCCAAAAAAGAAGACGAATATGCTAATGCGAATATCACTATCACAGCCGACCACGATATAGAATCACAAATACCGAGTGACCTTGAGAAGGCGATTTCTGAGCTCGTTGAGAACGCCATCACAGCGAACGATACTGAGCATCCATCCGTACAGATCAGTGTCTCGCAAGCCGATGAACGGTGGGTAGAGATTTGTGTCTCCGATACTGGGCCTGGACTCCCAGACATGGAGAAAAATCTCCTCGAAACTGGCGAAGAAACACCGCTAAGTCACGGTCAGGGGCTCGGATTGTGGATGGTGCGATCACTGGTGACTCGTGCCGGGGGATCGATTTCAGTCGACACCTCGGGCGATGGGAGTGAGATCAGACTGGAAGTCCCCACCCAACCGGCTCGAGAGGACTCAGAAAAACCGGGCATCGTGTCGTAAACTATGACCCAAGACGGAAATACAAAAATCCTGGTCGTCGAGGATGACCAGAGTTTGGCTGAGCTGTATGCAGAGTGGCTCGCAGACCGCTATGTTGTCGAAACCGCGTACTCTGGCGAAGAAGCCTTAGAAGCGTTTGATGCGACTGTCGATATCGTCCTTCTGGATCGGATGATGCCCGGGTTATCCGGCGGAGAGGTTCTTACGCGACTCAGACAATATGAGTCGAACTGCCAGGTGGTTATCGTCTCTGCGGTGACACCGGACTTCGATATCGTCAAAATGGGATTCGATGCGTATCTCGAAAAGCCCGTTGAAGCTGACGACCTCGAAGACGTTATCTCCCAGATGCTCACTCGTGCCGAGTACAACGAGGATCTGCAAGAGCTGTTCTCGCTGATAGAACGCCAATCGACCTTGGAAGCCGTCATGGACGCAGATACCCTCGAAACGAGCCCAAAATACCAGGCACTCACAGACCAAATCACAGAACTCGAGGATAAAGTCGAACGGTACCTCCAGAACCTGCCAGATAGGGATTTTCGAGTGGCTATCGAGCGTCTGCAACGAACAGCAGCAGAGCGCAGGGAACAACAGCAGTACCAGTCCCTCACTGAAGACGTATTAGACACATCACAGGAAGGGGTCATTGTAATTGACCGTGATGGACAAGTGGTGTGGGCAAACGAAACTACCGAAGAATTACTCGGAGTTGATAGAGACGATATCCAAGGGTCTGACTACAGTCGAATTGCTTCTGAATCGTACCAGGAATATCCCTCAGGTGAGCAAACACTGTCTGACCTCGTAACTCATTCTCTAGAGAACATGAATTCCGAAGTCGAAGCCATCGTCCGTATCCCTGAGACGGCTTCGAAAGAGCAGCAGTGGTTGGAGTACTGGAGCGGGCCGATTCAAACTGGTCTTTATGCAGGCGGGCGGATTGAACACTACCACAATATTACAGAGAGGTACGCGTATGAACAACAGCTTGAGGATCTGCATGCGGTTTCCCGCGATCTAATGACAGCGGACTCGGAACGTAGCATCGGCGAGACCGTGACAACTGCCGCAGTCGGGGAACTCGGATTCGAGTTTGCCGCGATATATACACGAGAAGAGCACACAGGACGCTTGGTCCCACTAGCACACGCATCCACGGAAGATGTTATTGAAATTGACCTTCCCACTATCTCTGAAGGAGACACACCAGTCTGGACAGCCTACGTGACTCGAACAGAACAGTTGAGTCCCGAAGACGAAGACGTTACAGATACCCAGTCAAGCCAGTGGTTGACAGAGGAGTTCTCGTCGTGGCGTCTCTACTCACTAGAATCAGAGGGGGTTCTGTTGGTGGGTATGACCACGACGCCAGAGATCCCCTCGAGAAAGAACAAATTGGCAAAAACGTTAGCAGCGAACGCAGCAAGCGCATTCGAACGAACAGCACAAGAGGCGGCCCTTCGGGAACGCGACCAGCGGTTAAACGAGCAAAACGAACGGCTGACACGACTGGATCGCATCAACACACTGATACGGTCGATAAGTGCCACGGTTATCAGTGCAAATACACGAGAAGAACTGGAGCAGGAGGTCTGTAATGCTTTAGCTCATCTGAATCTGATTAGCGGGGCGTGGATAGGTAAAAAAGATATTAATACGAATACGATCGAGGTCAGAGCCAAAACGGAGTCGCTCACATATCAAAACGTGGGAGCGGACGACGGTCCAGCAGATGACAATACCCAACGGAGTAACTCTACATTGCCACCTGCTGAACGGGCATACAGGATTGAAGATTCGGTCGTGGAGAGCGACTTAATGACCGCTCGCTCCGAAACGGAGTGGGAACAAGACGCACTGAAAAATGGCACCAACTCGATTGTGGCTGTACCACTACAGAGCGAGGCTTCGAGCCTTGGCGTATTAGAAGTCCACTCCAAACTGCCAAACGCCTTCGCTGAAGAAGAGGTGACAGCCCTCACAGAACTCGGTCAGATAATAGGTCACGGGATATCAGCACTCCGGCAAAAAGCGGCGCTCCTATCCGGTGGGGGCACACTCCTCGAGATCCAGTTTGAGGACGATACTGGCCTCACAACCCTTGTTTCGGATATGGAGACTGATCTCGAAGTGTTGAATGTAGTGACTGAGAGTCCACATCACCTCCTGTTCGCGCGAGTGACCGGTGAAAACGTTACTCCCGAGGCGTTCGAAGCTGCTGGTTTCGATCCAGAGACGGTCATTTTGAGCGACTCTCGAAATGGTATCTACTGTAAAGTCCCGGTGCGGAACAGCAGCTTTTGCGAGAAACTGACCGACCAAGGAGTTGCGATAAATCAAATCACAAACGCTTCCGAGTCCAACGAGATCGTGGTTTCAGTAACCGTGCCATTCACCGTCGACGTCGGGGAATATCTGAGTTCACTCCGGGAAGACTACAGCGATCTCACCCTGTTATCCAAACTGGATAGTGAGCGAGGAGAAACTAATACCTCTCTCTCAGCACGTCTTGATGGAGCTCTTACCGCCCGGCAAGAAGAAGTCTTACAGACGGCGCTCTACGCAGGATATTTTAATTGGCCGCGGGATGCAGATTCGACGTCGATTGCCAAGACTCTCGATATCGCACAGTCAACGTTCAACCAGCATCTTCGAGCTGCTGAGTCTAATCTGCTGACGACTCTCTATCAGGATTCAACCGAGCCGTGACCTGCCTCAGTACCACGTTCTACAGTACTCGGGCTGTCCTGATTGTCGACATTCGGAAAACTGGCTCCAAATAGTGGGCCTTTCCATATAGGCATTAAATTTGGCAACCCGATATTAGAGGGTAGAAGACGTTTCATTGTAGAATAGATGTATCCTGTATGGACGAAAGCTCTCCGCACCGAGAGTCCAGACCCAAAGGATGGAGTACGGATTCGCTCATTATACGGGAATTTGACAGGCCCGTTTGTGTCTCGGAGGCGGTCATTGAGACACTTATGGAAGCTGTCGAAGACTGGCCGGACCTCAATAGATCTCCTCCGGTGTTCGAATTCGTGGATGCAGACAAGTTAGATGGCCTGTTCAAAACGCGTGCAGTCGACGAGACCAGCCATATGCCCTCTGTGGAGTTTCTCTTTCAGCACGCCCTTGTGACGGTTCTGTATGGGTCAACAGTGCGTGTCATCGTCGAACGAGATGCGTGAGTGAGAACAGATGACCCATTCCAGTACCGTTCTGATCGTCGAAGACGAAGAGAATCTCGCTGACTTGTTTGGCATTTGGCTACAGGAGCAGTTCGAGGTTCATGTGGCCTATTCCGGGGAAGATGCACTGGAAATCTTCGCTGAGGAACCGATTGATATTGTCCTTTTAGATCGTCGAATGCCGGGCCTCTCTGGCACGGAGGTGCTACAATCAATTCGTGAAGGCGGCGATGCCCAGCAGGTGATCATGGTAACAGCTGTTCAGCCAACGGAAGACCTAGCGTCCATCGATGTGGATGACTATCTTCTCAAACCAATCGACCGGACAAAGCTTCTTCGAGCTGTGGAAGCTGCAGAGCTGATTCTAACATACGAAGATTCACTCACAGAGCTTCTCTCACTCACCGCGAGGAAAGCCACGTTAGAAGCGAACCTTGACAAAACAGAGCTGGAAAAGGACGATCGATACGGCGATCTCCTCCAGAGAATACGGGAGTTGGAGGAGGAAGCTGATACGACACTTCAGCGTCTCGAAACAGATTATCAGATCGATATGCTGGTCAGAGACCAGCGTATCGGATCCCAACCTGTAGAGCAGTTCTGATATGGTGCGAGGAGCCGTGGCATCCACTAATTGTGCTCCCAGCAGCAGTATCGAAGTACTCGCAGAAAATAAATATCCGCTGCTCATCGGATTGGTCTTCGTACGAGCTATAGATGCGAGTCTCACGTACTATGGGCTAAGCATCGGACTGCGAGAAGCCAATCCGATTGTCGTACTTATTGTTGAGACTCTCGGAATCATCCCCGGCCTATTCTTTCTCTCGTCGGTGTCACTAGTGTTATTATTCTTTCTTGGTGAATACCTGCTTCCCTGGGTCGCACAATCGAGACATAATATCGATCTGTGGAGCAATGTAGCATACCTTTCAGTTTTGGTCGTATGGAGCGCTGTGTCGCTTCATAATATGGTACTCATTTGGATATGAGATTGATCGAGTTTGTCGGTTTATTATTATATGTTTCAATTGTGTTAATTATATCATTTGCTATGCTGCTTTCTCTGCTTTAATTTCTGCAATGAAGGTCCAAACCCTCATTTTATAAACGGTTTAGGGGGATGCATTATCGCAGCGGCAATTCACGGATTAAAACTGGATAGAGTATTGACACCTATTAGCAGAGGCAATCTACGAGTTACACTATACATGACATCCTCCGCGCCGTGAACGGCGCGGTTTCCCAAGCGTTGGGATCTTATGGTTCGCGGGACGCCCACTCTTGTGGGGCGACTTGCCCCGTGGATTTGTCGAACAGGCGCACCGCTGGCTGTGCCATCCAGCCGTTATCCCTATCTCCCCCGTCACAGACGAGATTCGGGAGTACCTTCTGTCGGATGTTCTCGGCTCCGTTCACGTCGGCGTTGGCGACCACCCCGCACTCGTCGCAGACGTACAGCCCACGTTCGACGCGCTGGCTGTCGTCGGTCGTCCCACAGGATGCACACGATTTGGACGTGCCGCGCTCGTCCACGCGCTCGACGCTGATGCCGCGCTCGGCGGCTTTGTATTCCAGCATCTCGAGGAAGCGGTCGAACGCCCATCCGTGCAGGTCCAGATTGCCGTGGTCGCCCCAATCGGCGTCCTCGCGGATACCAGAGAGGTCGCCCACGGCAATCGTCCCGACGTTGCGGGCCGCACACTCAGCTACCACATCCTTCGAGACGGCGTGCAAGAAGTGGTCACGCCGCCCCCGGCGCTTCCGGTCTAGTCGTTGCGCTTTGTGGGAGTCGCTGTCGTCGCACGTCGCTCGCTCCTTCTGGAAGTAGTAGTCGTCCTCTTTGAGTGCGCCGCCGGGGTACAGCAGGGCCTCGTCTCCGACCGCGACGGCGGCAAAGTTGCAGATGCCGAGGTCGATACCTGCCACCCGGTCGCCGGGAGGGTCCGGATCGCCAGTGTCGACGCGACAGACGATGTGCAGCTCCCACTCCTTACCGGTCCAGACCGCTCGGACCTGCTGGACGTGCTGTACGTCCACATCCGGGCCGGTGGCGTACTCGCAGAGAACGAAGTCCGACCACGACTTTTTGAGATTCGCTCCTTTCGAGAGTCGAATCCTGTTGTGGTCGGGGTCGTGTTTGAAACCGTCCTCTTTGAATGTGACCGTCGAGCGGGGATGCTCGTCGCCCTGCTTGCGGTAGCCGGGTGGGTTCGCGTCCCCGTTGCCATTTTGACGGTGGGCGTACCACGAGTCGAACGCTTCAGCCAATTCTTCGAGAATTGCCTGACTGGATTGAGCGTTCAAATCCGCGTAGCGTTCGTGACTCTTGAGGTACGCTTTGAGCGTGCCGTGGTCTGGAATCGTGCCGGTTTCACTCCAGATACAGTCGCAGGTCCACCGGGCGACGTTCCAGAGTTTCGAGGCGGCGAACCCAAGCGAATTGAGGTCGTCGCGCACCTGCTGGTGGTTGCGAATGGACGCAACGTAGGTGCGCGTGACCAGATTCGCCATACATAGCATGTGGCGGAGTGGCTACATAATGGCGTGCCAACCGGAGTGAAAGTAGAATATCCGGCCCGACAGACCCGCGTGGACTGTGGCACCGGGCTTACGCGATTCACGCCCGGCGTGAACGCCGGGATTCTCTCGCTGTTAGAAGATAGATAGTAAGGCCAATACTTAGACGTTGACAATATTGATCAGGTATATCTATTGGGTTCAGAATTATATTCTTCCTCAATAATGATCGAACCGGATACCTCTCAAACTGGTATCCAGCGAAGCGTCAGAGGCACACCCACCCCACCCCCCCACCCCCGTTTAATTAAATATAACACGCGTTTTGAGTTCGTTCTACTTTCTATAGACTGATGCCCTACACCAGTGAGTCCTGTCGGACTACGTTTCGACGGATCGCCCAACGACAATATAGTGAGTGGCCGGCGTACAATTCGACACTACTGTACGATCGAACGTCGCTCGCTGGACTGGAATCTGATATCCGGACAGTCTCAGAGACGTGGTTCGATCACGATAGTCACGACTCTATCGAGGAGTTCGTCTGTGCACTCCCGCTAGCCTACTTTCGATTTAGCGCCCATGATCAGTATGCGGGGTCGACACGCTACCAGATGGCCACTCTCTTCCGGGTGTTCGTCCTGCAAGAATGCCACGGGTGGGAGCACGAAACCGCACTCGTTGGCTACCTCAGGAACCGCCCTGAACTCCGCGATAAACTGGGGTTCGAGACGATCCCGTACCAATCGACACTGTGGCGAAGCTGGCACGAGCGGTTCACCCCTGACCTCCGAGAGACTGTCGAGACAGCGGCTCGAACGATTCTCATCAAAGCCCAGAATGCGGGTGTCGAGACTCCGCGTGAACCGGCACGAAAGCTCCGATACCACGGGAACGAGTCTGGTGAGTCAGACCCGAATGATCAAACTACGTTGGAGCAGGCAGAGAAGATCACCGGACACGTCAGCCGCATCGTGTTCCCGGCGTTTTCGCTGGAACGTGGCGAGGGCTGTGAGATACACGAGAACGCCTACTGGGACTTACAGACGTATCTCGGACTTCGCGAGCGGCTGGCTGCGAACGAAGGGGCTCGCAGTTTTATCTACGAATCGACTCGGGATCGGACACCGCTGGGCCACGCCCATCGCGAGCACATCCGCGACCTCTCGATTGAACAGGTTCGAGCGATGTACCGGCAGGCCGTCACTCGGCTCCTGAACGAAGTTGCCGGGACAGAGCAGTTCTTTCGAGCGGGGATCGTCGCGATCGACATTACCGAAGCTGACCCGTTCACGGGCGATAGAACGGGCCACGAAGACGAAATTATCGGCACCAAGGAGACAACTGACGAGTACGCCTATCAGTGGGCGACAGTCCAGTTAGTCGGCAACGCCGTCCCGATCGTCCTTGATGCGCGGCCAGTTCAGAAGGGTGAGTCCCGCTTAGAAATCGTCAAGGACCTCTTGAATTCTGCCGAGGAGATGGTTCACGTCGACAACGTGCTGATGGACCGAGAGTTCGATAGCCAGCACGTCCTGGAGATGCTCAGCCAGCGTGGCTTGTCGTATGTCGTGCCCAAGCGGATGCAGACCAGCGAGAAAGCCCAGGCGAAGCGATTGCTCCAGCGGGACCAGGATCGGTACGAGACTGACCGCAAACTACATCTCGGGAAGAATGAGTGGCACGAGACGACGCTAATCTATCGTCGAAAAGAAGACTCAGAGCACGACGACCATCGACAATATTCGGTGTTCATGACGAATTGCGGGAGTGGTCACCTCACGGAGTACGGCTATCGCTGGGAGATCGAGAGTGGGTACAGGTCGATCAAGCGGTTCATGGCCGCGACAACGTCGAAGGATTTCGGGTTGCGATTCTTCTATTTCGCGTTCGCCTGCTTGCTGTACTCGATTTGGCGAGCAGTGGACCTACTCGTGCAGGTCGAGTTGACTGGTGAGTACGAACATTCGCCGATCGTAACAGCCGACAACACGCTGACGCTGCTGAAGAAGGAGACAGGGATCGGATAGTGAGGGTGCGCCACCCGCGTTAGCCCAGTGTCTGAGTGGCTACACTACCCGAAGTTTCGGAAACACTCCGAATTAGTTACCAACATAACAAGAACGCTCGTTGGGAGAGCGACCCAACCAGTTTCAGCTCGTCGATTCGACTGAAAGCACGCATCACAGTCCTGCTAAACCCGCTGTAGTCTCAACTTCCCGAGCACCGAATAGGTATAACGACATACAGTTTATCGTTCGCTGAGAACCCGGTAATCGATGCTTACGGCCCGAGGAAGCCGGAGTATCGGCGATGAGTCGGAGTTACCTTTTGATTATGATTACTCTGATAATCACGACCAAATTGAAGTACCCCGACGCTGTCGGTGAAGCACGAATGCTGCAACCGCCTCACGACGGCGCTTCCCCCAGGGTAGAGGACCCGAGACCGGGCCCGCAGCACGGTGGAGGGCCGGTGAATGCCTGACCGAGCGCTTTCGACGCCGCTCGACGACAGCTTCGAGCGCTACCTCCAAGACAAGGGGAAAGGCCGCGGCGGCGACGGTGGGAACTATCGACGTAACGCTGCACGCGAGCTCGAACGGTTCGCCGAGTGGGCCGCCGGCGACCGCGGCGCCGACGACTGGACCGGGATCGTCCCCGACGACGTCGACCGCGAGCCGACCTTTGACGATCTCGACGAACGCGTGTTCCGGGAGTACGCCCGACATCTTGGTGGAAATCGGGGACTCAAGCAGAACACAGTCCAAACCTATTACCGCTATATCTCTGCGTGGTGTGGCTGGTGCGTCAACGAGGGATATCTCGAGGCGCATTGCGCGCAGCGGGCAAGTGCGATGGCGCCGCTGCCGGAGGACGACGGCCGTAAGCCCGGCGACCAGCAGGCCTGGACGTCCGAACAGCGCCACGCCCTCACCCGCCACGTCGACGAACGGGCCCGCGACGCCGTCGAGGCGTACACGACACTCCCAGAGGATACTGACCCCCTCGACAACCAGCGAGGACGCTACGCGGCGCTGAAGGCGGCTCGTGACCGGGCGCTGGTGTTCGTCTTGGCGTACACAGCTGTCCGCGTCGGCGAACTCCTCCGCGATCCGAACGACCCGCGCCGGCGCGGCGTCCGCTGGGAGGACCTCTCCCTCGACGACGGCAGTATGGACGTCTACCGGAAGAAACAGCAATGGGGCGCAGCGAGTCTCCCCGATCCAGTGATTTCCCCGCTGCGAAGCTATCGCCAGCTGATGGACCCACCAACGGAGCGGTGGCCGGTGTTTCCGACGTTCGACCAACGGACGCTCGCAGGGCTCGTCCAGGATGAGTTCGCCGACCGAGGAGAGCGCCCAGAGGCAATTGCTGAGCGGCGTGCTGAGTACGCTCGCGACCTCCTGCTGGCGCTTGATGAAGATATCCGGCCGCCGTCAATCACGACGGACGGCGCACGGTCGATTCTCCAACGGCTCTCGGAGGCCGCCGAAATCGACATCGCCCATCCGAAACACGATTATCTTGCTCCGCACGGTGGTCGCCGAGGGATGGGTGAGGTACTTGTCCGTGCGTTTGGGTACACTGTAGCGGCGCGGTATCTCGATAACTCCGAAGAGATGGTTCGTGAACGGTACTCGCATATTGAGGCCGGGGAACTGGGCGATGTCGCCACGAAAGCTCTAGAAGAAATCGATCACATCGGAAGTAGACCGCGTGTGGAGTGACGATATCTCTTCGAGTACTCGGCGACTGTGATATCACGAACTTCACCAGCTAAGGCTCTACTCGAATCGTACAGTCACAGTAGACGTAATCCCGATTTTTCACCCACGATCCACAGTCGTCACAGTACAGCAAGTCATAGGCACGCCTGAATACGTCACGCTCGCTCTTCAGCTCCTCTCCTGTATAAAACGCTGCCTCGGCGTCGTTGTGGTGTACGTTGCGATGAAGCAAATTCAAGTGTCGCTCCAAGTCCTGTTTGAGCTCCTCGAGCTCCTCGAGATCATCGTCAATCTGTCCCTGGTCGTACAACGATTGCGGATAATCCGTCTGGGTGACGACAGTACCATTTTCCAGAAGTGACTGATACTGAGTGATCGCGGCTGTGAAGAGCCTCCCAATCTGAAGGGATTCGTCTTCCAATTCGTGATACGGAACATCGGCTTTCAAAGCTGCACAGGCCCGTCGCGAGTACCACTCCACTGTCTTCCGGATCCACGCCGCTGCCGACGTGACATCATCTCGCTCGATGAAATATTCGATCCGCTCCCACGGCTCAGATATACTCTCTACAGGGAGAGGTCCTCCTTCGAGCGAACATTTAGAGAAGCGAACCTGTTTATCAAACTCACTCGTGAGATGGAGGTGACGATCCCACGTCTTGTCGTGCGTAGTCAATAGGATCTGGTAACGGTTGGAGATGTCCCCAGCGAGAAGGTTCGCAATGTTCGACCGATGACCAGAGTCAATCGACATCATCACGTCATCGAGTAACAGAATGTCGATCGCTTCGCCACCAACATCTGACATTGCCAAGAACAGGGCCAATCCCATACTGTCCCGATGTCCTTCGCTATGGACTGCACTAGGATGGTGATGACCTTGGTCGTAGAATTCGGGTTCGAACTTGACGCCGGTGTCTGTTGGTTCGAGAATTGCTGAGAAGTCTTTCGCTTCAGCGTCTTGGTGCATCTCCTCGTAGTACTGTTCAAATTTCTCCCGAATATCACCGAATGCGTCCGTTAGAACCCGACTACGGGCATCCAGGAAATGCTGTTTAATGCTCCCGAGAACCTCCTGAATTTCTTCTGCTTCTTCCAGTTCCCTCTCTCTAATCACGAGATCGTCATATCGGTCGTCGGCCCTCGCTAGTAGGTCAACATTCTTGGTTGTCGACTTCAATTCGGGTTTCTCATCTGCTATATTCTTTAACCGCTGGATCTCGTTTTCGAGAGCACCAGTGAATATCGCATCCTGAATGTCAATCCCCTCAGCCAGATTAGTTAGTGGTCCTTTGTTGAGCTGCGATTTCCATGACTGTGCTCTCTCAATTTCCTCAGATATTTTGACTTCGGCTTCGGGATATTCCTCTTGCAGTTCATCCTTGAGACTCCCTAAGCTATCGGTGTATCCGACGACCAGTTCGTTTACCTCATCGTAGAGCGACTCCAACTTCTCTTTTCGATCTTTCAGGCCGGTAGCCTGTTCCCTCCGCTCTTCCAGACGCTCAAGTAAACGCTCGTCCTCCCAATCAGCCAAACAGAGAGGGCACTGGTCGTTATAATGGTCGAACACTGAAAGGCCGTTATCTACTAATTCTAGCGTTTCTAACTCTCGTTCGAGATGCTCTGCTGCTTGTAACTCCGAGGTCAACTCCTGCAACTGGTCGTATCTGCCTTGAAGTTGGTTTTGACGCCCCTCGAACTGGTCTGATACCTGTCCGAGAAGTGATACAGTAGCCTCACTCTGAAGTGGATCGACGGAGATTTCCACGTCTAAATCAATTCCCTCGGTGAAGTCTTCATCGAGGGATTCGAGCTTCTTGGCACCGTGTTCTTCCCTCAACTCGTTCACTCGCTCCAGCGCTCCCGAACGAGTAGAAACACCTTGCTCAAATAAATCGAAGAACCGCTGATCTGCTTGGCTCTTCTCCTTTTTTAGGGTCTCAATTTCCTCGTTTCGATGCTTCCGCTCAGCGTGCTTCACCGATTTTCGCTTCTCGTCGACATCCTCAAGCCCGAACAGTTCGTCAATTCGGTCACCTCGCTTCCCCTCCGGGGCAGTCACAAAACGTAACAACCGATCACGGTCGAGAATAGAATGCCCAAGTTCTGCAGCGGCCATTTGATCATCCAACCAGTCTGGGATTTCGTTCAGGCTGGTTGGTTCGATCACCTCAGGATCGTTGGGCTCGGACACCAACCGCTTTACTGCCACGTCCTGTTCCCCTTCGTGAGCGAACGTCGCCTCAACCCAGGCCTCATCGGGTTCTGCTTCCATATGTGAGGCGTACTCAGGGAATGGGATATCCTGTGTTCCGCTCCCACGAAGTCTTGAGATATCTCCAGTAAGAACGAACTCGACAGATTGTATCACTGAGCTTTTTCCAGAGCCGTTCGGGCCCAAGATACGAACGTTCTCATCCCCAAATTCTTCTTCCCAGTGGGTTATCCCTCGAATATTTTCTATCTCAATCTTCCGTATGTGCACTATTCATCACCTCCTTTGCGCTTTCAATAACTTCGGTAGCCTCGCTCAGTTCTTCTCTCCGTTCCAGTCGCTTCAGCTCTTCAACGAGTTCTTCCGGGATGGAATCGTCGTTAGACACCTTCTCGAAGAATGATTCTAAAATCTCATTTTCCAGATTCCTGCCGCCCTCAACCATGCTCTCGGCGATGACCAGATGACACATAAAACCCACTACCGATGGGTATCCCCGTCTGTCGCTCCTTGAGGATTTCAACAGATCCATTCTATCGATTTACCGAAGGGTATGGCAGTACAATTGCCGAAATTTCGGGTTCGAACTTCGAACATTTATATAGTGGACAGAAGAAGTCGGCGATGGAATGTCTGACCTAATCGTCAAAGCAGCCGTGAAGGATGCACTCTCGGACCACAACGTCTCGGCAGATTTCTACGACGCCCTCAACAAAGAGGTCGCCGAACTGCTCGACGACGCCGCAGAGCGTGCTGAGGCCAACGACCGGAAGACGGTCCAGCCCCGCGACCTGTAGGCCTGCGTAACGCAGCTAACCCCGCCCCTCGAACGTAGCTTTTTGAGGTTCCTGTTCAGAAGTTAGGAAACGGAGATGGCGGACGCACCGGATACCGAACGGCAGGCGGTCGAACCCGATGCGAGAGAGGTCCTTAGCGTGTCCCAGCTGAACGACCGGATCGCGTCGGTCGTCCAGGACACGCCTGCCCTCAATGGCGTCCGCTGTATTGGCGAAGTCACTGACCTCCACAAGAACAGTACGGCACTCTACTTTACGCTCACCGACGGCGACGCCGAGCTCCCCTGTATGATTTGGGCGAACCGTTACCGGGAGATGGACGCCGACCTCGAGGACGGGACCGAAGTCATCCTCGAGGGCGATATCGACTACTGGGTCGAAGGTGGGAAAATCGACCTCAAACCGTGGGAGGTGATCGTCGTCGGCGACGGCGACCAAGCGGCTGCCGTCGAGCGACTGCGAAGCGAACTCGAAGAGCGTGGCTGGTTCGACGACGAGCAGAAACAGCAACCGCCGGCGTTCCCGGAGCGGGTCGGCGTCGTCACGTCCCTTCGAGGAGACGCCCGGTACGACATCCAGAACGCGATTCACGGACAGGACCCCACCGTTGACATCCTGGTGAAAGACGCAACCGTCCAGGGGTCGAACGCGCCGACGTCCATCGCGAACGGCATCCACCATCTCGACCGCTCGGAGGACGTCGACGCCATCATCGTCGGACGAGGCGGTGGGAGCGATTCGAACCTCCAAGCCTTCAACACCGAACGAGTCGCGGAGGCAATCTTCACCGCGAATACCCCAGTGGTCACCGCAATTGGACACACCGATGACCGGCTCATCGCGGATCAGGTGGCGGACGTCGCGACGATCACGCCGACCGCCGCCGGCGAGTACATCGTGAACTCCCGCCAAGAGTTCCTTGCGAGTGAGATCGAGCCCCTGGAGCAACAGCTCAACACTGCGTACGAGACCTTCCAGCAGGAGCACGAACACGAACAGGAGCTCGCCGAAGCAGTCGATGAAGCGACCGCACCCGAGGGCCTCCCACCGATTTACTACAAGGTCGCCATCGTAGTGCTGCTGTTGCTGTTGTTGGTCATCACCGGACTTTGGCTGGGGGTGATCTAACCGTGGCAAAAGACGCCGAAATCCACGATCGACTGAGTCGCGTCGAGGAGATCATTGAACAGCTCGACGCGGACGAATGCGATCTCGATGAAGGTACTGCACTCCACGAGGAAGGACAGGAACTCTTGGCCGAAGTGCGAGAGATCCTCGACGAGGGGAGCGGCGAAGTTGTGGAGCTCGAGTAAGCGAGCTGATTCTCAGCTTTAACCAACAGACTCCCCACCGCACTCGGCATGTGTTGGTTAAGTCTTTTTCTACGAGGCCAACAAGTAATTTGGTTATAATTTACTCAACAAATTTGCAGTTATTGCTGGCCAGAAAGCATTTAGGTATCATCCAGCTACCGCGCCAATATGTACCGGGACTCAGCCGGTGCATACCCACACCCGCATGTATGATTACGAGGTCAGTCACCATCGAGGACATCGATGACCTGTACCTGATGTGGAACGACCACATCAACGCCTCCGCCCTCTATCGCCGCGCCCTCCGCGAGGAAATGGAAGTCCGCGGTGTTGACCCCGATGAACTCCGCGACCTCCTCGAACGGGCCCGCGAGCAGGGCTACACGCTCGAAGAGATCGCAGAGGACACCAACCGCTTCGACGACCTCCAGTCGCTCGTCGAAGAGCAGCAGAACCAGCCCACGGCTGGAGACGCCACCGATGATTAGCCCGCTATGTCACAGGATCAGACTCCCTCCGACCCTGAGCGTAGCGTCGAAAACCAGTCACCGCTGACCGGGAAGATCCCTCGACAGGCAGCGCTCACCGTCGTCCTCCTGAGCCTGTTCGCTGTCCAGCCGGTCGCCGCCCAGAGTAACGCGGTCTGTAGCGCAGACAACCTCCCGAGTATGATTGAGGGGTTCTTCCAGCTGACAACGGCGCTGGGGATCGTCGGCCTCGCCATCGTCTGGCAGGCTGACTCCCTCATCGAGATGTTCACCCTCAATCCCGAGCAGAAGAAGGGCCTCAAGCGTCACAAGCGCTCGGCGATGAAGTCCGCGGTCGTCCTCGTCGTGCTCGGCCCGCTCTATACGGTTGCCGGGTCGATGATGGGCCTCCCGCTGGCGCAGTGCGTCGACCTCGTCCCCTGGTAACCACTCCGCAGTCCCCGTTGCGAGCCCTATGAACCATCGAGAGCTCTCCGTGCTCATGGCCGGCTTGCTCGCGACGAGCCTAGTCACGGGTATCGTCGCCGCTGACCCGCCACGACCAGGTACGGAGGGGAACGGGCTCACGGAAAACGAGTCGGCAACGCTGTGGTCACGTGATGCGGACAACTACATCAGCCAGGAGGAGTACCGCCAGCGGTACGGCGAGGACCGCTCCGCCGTCCACCAAGTCGCGAACGGGACCGACGTCACGTTCAAACGCCCGCCCGCGACCGCGGCGACGTGGACACGGAACGACTTCGAGGACCTCGACGCCGGCGGCCCAGATACGTCCGTACATCCACCGCACGCAGACCTCGAGGACGGCGTCTTCATCGAGGATGCTCACGCGACGATCTTCGCGGTTCAGCCCTCTACTCGTGGCCACCTCGAGTCCGGTGAAACCCCACTCTACATCGCGCCGAATGGGACGATGCGCGGGTTCGTTGATTACCGCGTTCGCGTCCCCAACGGGAGTTCCTCCGGCAACACGACTATCTCGTGGTCGCTCACGGAGCACGAGATCGAAGAAGTCCGGTTGAAGAAGGACGGCGAGACCATCGCCGAGCGTGACGGAGCCCATACGCCAGCCCTCGACTACCAGATCGAGGACGACTGGAGTGCGAATCTCACGCTGGAAGCGGAGATTAGCGTCCGGCTGAAGAAAACCGTCAGGACCGACCTGGGTGACCGAACGGACGTCGACATCACCTATCGGACGGAAACACGGAACGTCTCCGATTCGATCGCCGTCGAGATCTACGACCTCTCGGCGTACCCCTACTACGCCGAGTATCCGAACGGCGATGCCGGCGTGGCCATCTTCCAGTCGCAGCCGTGGCAGGGGTACACGCTCACGGAGGACGGTGAGGCACGGGTCCGTGGCATCTGGCGGTTCTACACCGCTCGGAACACCAACTGGGACACGCTCGTCCGGTCGAATCGCACGGATAGCGCCACCGTCGAGTCAGACGCGATTCCGGTGTACGTCCACGCCTATCCCTCACGGATCGGGCCGCGTGCCGAGCCGGTTCGAGACGGACCGGAACTCATCGAGACCTGGGGGACTGACCGCTCGTCACCAGTCGGCACCATCGGTGGGAACATCAATATCGACATCGTCAACCAGTCGTACACGACGACGTACGGCGTCGCTGTTCGAGCTGAGAACGTCGATCGGGAGGCGCTGCACGTTGGGGGAATCGTCCGGGGAGTGAATGCGTCAATCGTCGAGCCGGACGCCGGCTCCGAGCGACAGCTCCGCCGTAGTAATCTCACTGTCAAGGTCATCCATCAGAATCAGTCGCAAGCGACGCTTAGGGTCGAACTGCGGGATAATCAGACTGGCGCGCCGATCGGGCTCGACGATAGCCGTCAGTATCCAATCGGCGGCACCACCCGAAACGGGTACATCACGGTCGCGGATCAGCGCGTCGAGACCAACGCCTCCGGGGTGGCGATCGTGACCATCGACGAACCGGGCATCTACACGGCTCGGTACCACCCTGGCTCGTGGCTCGGGCACGACCCGGCGTACGTGAGTGATACCGCGACGGCCCGCTGGCATCCACTCGGGACGATCGACGGCTGGTTTGCGCTGGTGTTCGAGGTCGGCTGGCAGCTCCTGCCGTTCTTCGTGATGTTCTACGCTGGCAAGCGCCTCCTGCGGATGCTCGGCCCAGAAGACATCTTCGGACAGAAACCATGACTCAGGACAATCCCCACCTCAGTAGACGGACCGCCCTCCGAACAGTTGCCGGCGCCGCTCTCGTGAGCGTGGCCGGATGCCTCAACAACGGCGATTCCCCGGGTAATGGGAACTCAACACCGTCTGATGAAGGAGGAGTCATCCAGCAAGTCACTGTAGAGGGGACAGAACTCGTCGTTGAATACTCCTCAGAGGAGGAAGTCGACCAGATCAACCTCGTCCAGCCGAATGGGGAACTGTTCGGTCAGCGAGAAACCGCTGCTGGGTCACAGCAGGTCTCTTTCGAGATCGGAACTTCTTACGAGCCTGGAGAGTATACTGTTGTGGCTCTCAGCGGTGAAGAAACGCTAGCTGAGAGTTCCTCACTGATTCAGCCGGAAATTGGAATTCAAGAGGTCGGTCTTTACCGGAATAACCCTGAGAAGCCGTGGGACGAAGTCTACGGAGATACCGAGACGGATCGGCTAAAGAACGGGGAAGCGTACGTCACCGTCGAAAACACCGGAAGCGGACCAGAAGCGGTTGTTGAGTTAATTTTCTCCGGTGATGTTCCAAACCCGGTTGAAGATCCCCGAGGTAGCGGGATGTATGAAACCGAGCAGGTGGTGATCTCGCCGGGAGAAACTACCGACCTGTTCAGTGGTTCGTTCCCGTTTGGGTCCGAATCTGAGGAGGGAATGGGGTGCTCCCCGGACGGGAATAGCGGCCAGTTCACTGTCACAGTCCGAACCCAGGTTGGCGGCGACCAGGTGTCGGAATCCTTCGATGTACAGTACTCCGGATCCACGGAGATGAGTGACTGCGAGGTTTCAATCACGGAGGCCTAACGATGGTGGACCTGATAGACGTCGTTCTCGAGGGCTTCAAAGACGTCGTCGATTGGTTCATCGGTCTGTTCATGGACGGGCTTCGGTCGGGGTATCAGACGCTGACCGAAGAGATGTTTGGCACTCCGACTCCCCAGACTGACGGGACGTTCATTTTTGGAGAACCAAGTAACGCCCCTTGGCCAGCAATCCAAGAAGGGCTCATCGGCGGCGAGATCATGTTGATTTCTCTGCTGCTACTTGTGATGAGCGTTCAGGGACGACACACCATCCGCATCTTCAATATCGGGAGTGCGTACGAGGCTCGGAAGACCAAGAAGACTGCCTGGGTCGGAGCCTTTCTGATTATTACTTGGTACTGGATTGGGGCGCTCGCGCTCTACCTTGTTGATGGGTTCACGATTGCCCTGATGCCGGAGCTGTCCTCGCTGGGCTCTGCTATGTTGCAGTTCATAACGGGGTCGATTACCAACCCCGGTCTTGGTCTCCTCTTTGCTCTTATCGGAGGAATTTCGATGTGGGCACTGGAGGCGCTGTTCTACATCCGGCAGATTCTCCTCTACGTCTACCTGTACGGGATGCCCATCGCGTTCGCCGTCGCCTATGGCAACATTCCTGTCCTCTCTGATGTCGCGATGGGGTTCAGCAAACGGTTCGTCCCACTGGCCATCCTACCCCTGCCTGCGGCGATAGTCCTCAAAGGATACGACCTACTCTACTCTGGAGGGACGTTGACGCCGGGAACAGCGTTCCTCAAGTACCTCGTCGCGTCTTCACTTCCTCTCGTCGCGCTCTATGTCACGTGGAAGACGTTCAAATACGCGACCCCACTCACGGCGAAGGTTCTCGGTGGTGCGACGAAAGGAGCGGCCCTCATCGGCGGTGTCGCCGCTGGAGCCTACATCGGCGGCGCCGGCGTCGCGACGACCGCGGCCCGATGGGGACCGAAGGCCGCAGCGGGACACGCTGTGGCGCAGAAAGCTGCAGCCCGTGGCGCGAACAGCGACGAAGACGGCGGGACGCCGTCCTACCGGCGGACCGAGAACGACCCTGGAGGTTACTAACAATCCATGTCCATCGACGAAAACGCAGCCGCACGGCGCATCATGGACCAGTTCGGTGAGGAGAGTCGCATCCCCTACCTCAACATCGAGGAAGGCGACGTCGGCGTCCTGATCGCCTTCCCGATCGTCGGCCTGTTCATCGCCGGCCTCACCGGCATCGAATCACTCGCCCTGCCGTTCGTCGCGGGTGGGTTCGGGTTCGGCGTCGCGATCGTCTACGTCTCGCCTGACCACCTCAACGCGTGGACGTGGACGAAAGACGTCTATCGCTACGTCAAGCGCCCCCAGATCACGTTCAGCGCCCCGGAGGAGGCCGACAGTAGTACCAACGAGACAGAGCGCAACGAGGGCGGGCTCGCGAACTACACGCCGTTCAAGCCCGACGAGCGGACGCAGGACCTCACGAATATCGAGCGGGCGTGGCCGGGGGCAGGCGCGATCCAGCGCGCCGACGGCACGATGGAGGCGTTCATCGAGATCGACCCTGGGAACATGGACTTCGCGATGTCCGACGACTGGGCACAGCTCCAGGACGCTGGCGAAGAGTTCGCCAACAAGGAACTGGACTCGAAACTCAAACTCCACGCCACGACCCGCTCGTTCCCAGTCGAACAGATCACGGAGAACATCGAAGACCGACTGAACGACGAAGACGTCAAAGAAAATCCGATCTTCCGGGAACTCCTCGAGGAGTATCGGGAGACACGGCCGAAGGAGATGCGAGAACGGGGCATCCAGCAGGTGCGGTACTACATCGGCGTCGAGGTCACCCCGCTGGAGGTCTACGACCGCTTCCGCGACGAGGGGACGCCGGCCGAGAAGCTGACGCAGTTCCCCGTCATCGGGTTCCTGTTCAACCCATTTGTGACCCGCCGCGAGGATCTCACCGACGTCGAGCGCCGCGCACAGATGTTCGAGAAGCTGGATAGCCGGGTCAACGACGTGCGCTCGGAGTTTATCCAGCAGGCGTCGGGCTGGTCCGCTCGGCGGCTCAGTACGGTCGAGCTCTTCGTGTTGAATATGGACTTCTGGAACGGCCGCGAACACGAGTACGACGACGCAGAGAGCGTCGTTCGCGAACAATCCATCATCGGCCATTCGCGCCGGGAGGATGACCACAATGCGTAACCTCGTCCTCCAGACGGGCAGCGGAGCCATCGGCCAGCTCACAGAGTGGCTCACGAACCCAACCTCAGCTGAAGGTGCGGCTCTCTACATCCTGCTCGCGGTACTGGTCGGGATCGGCGGGAAATTCCTCTGGGACTGGTACACCGAAGACGACGAGGAAGAGGTCGAGTTCTCGGACCTGCTCAACGAGGAGACCATCGAACAAGGAGAAGCCGAACGCCAGCTCCTCGACGACATCGCTGAGTCACACAAGACGGTGACGGCGCCGGCGGCGATCGAGTGGGAGACGCGCGCGGCACGGGTCGGCGAGCATTGGACGACGACGCTGTACATCGCTGACTACCCGGACTACCCCAACGACGGCTACCTCTCCGAACTCTTCGAGATGACTGACGTG
This sequence comes from Halorientalis marina, assembly GCF_023028345.1. Taxonomy (GTDB): domain Archaea; phylum Halobacteriota; class Halobacteria; order Halobacteriales; family Haloarculaceae; genus Halorientalis; species Halorientalis marina. Next base: position 228,925 of record NZ_CP095490.1, read on the forward strand.
CAGTTCGATTTGACGGCCCACATCACGCCGAAGAACCAGGAGCGGGCCCGGAACGAACTGCAGGATATCGCTGACGACCTCCAGGTGGACGCTGACCTCGAACAGAGCGTGCGGAGTGCCTACCTACAGGAACGAGCCAACGAGGCCGCAGCGACGTACAAGGCCGTCGAGAATGGCGCGAACGTCTTCGACCAGGGGATGTTCATCACGGTACGAGCCGACGAGAAGGAGGAACTCAGGGACGCCGTCCAGAAGGTCAAGAGCGCGCTCCGTGACGACCCGGCGAACCTCACACCGAAGACGGCGATCTGTCGGCAGGATCTCGCACTTCAGTCCGCCGCACCCATCGGCGACAACGAGTTCGGGCGGACGTCGATTGCGCTCGGCGGCGCCGTCGGCGCCTTACTGTCCTCGCCGCACAACGCGACGATTCTCGAGGAAGGCGGGGTGGAGTTCGGGATTCATAAGGACAACCAGAGCCCAGTGGTCATCGACCCGTTCGCCCGGGACAACGGCTACGCGATGTTCACCGTTGGCGACACCGGCTCGGGGAAGTCGTTCAGTTCGAAGCAGAACTTCATCCGCTCCATCGAGCAGAGCAAGGATCGCATCGGCATCATCCTTGAGCCGCTGAACAACTGGGCGGGGGTCGCCGAAGCGCTCGATGCCAAACGCATCACGGTCGGCGGGACGCTCGGCCTCAATCCCCTAGAGATTCGAGAGACGCCCGAGCACGTCCAGCGGGCGATGGGCGAGGACGCGAGCCCGTTCAACGAGAAGCTCGACGACGCGATGAGCTTCCTGACGAACTTCTTCGCGCTGCGGGGCATCTCGCTGGGTGACCGCCGGACGACGCTCGAACTCGGGCTCAAGCGAGCGTACAAACGCAACGGCATCACCGACGACATCTCGACGCACGACAACCCGAGTCCGACGATTCAGGATATGATGGACGTCTTCGAGGACATGGTTGACGACCCCGAGGAATTCGTTGTCCGGTCCGACGAGGAGGCCGGGAAGATCAAGGAGGACGCGACGTGGCTCCTCGACCAGCTCCGCCCCTTCGAGGACGACGGTCGGCACGCCAACCTCGGCCAAGAGTCCGACTTCGACATTCGCGACGAGAAGGTGATCTACCTCGACCTCGCCCAGCAGGAGGGCAGCGTCGACAGCAGCACGGCGCTGACGATGCAGCTACTCATCTCGCTGGTGTACGAGCGGGCGAAAGTCTCGGAGAAGGAGGTCGTGTTCTACATCGACGAGGCACGCTACATCATGCAGGACGCCGCGAGCTTGGCGTTCCTTGAGACGGTGTTCCGCCACCACCGGCACCACGACCTCTCGATTCGGCTGGTCACGCAGACCGTCGACGAGTTCTTCGAGCACGCCGAGAGCGAGGCCATTCTGGACCAGTGTGCGGTCAAGCAGTTCCACCGCCTCGACGGGATGGACGAGGAGTGGGCCGACGAGTTCGGCCTGAACTACGCACAGATGCGGTTCGTCCAAGATGCCGTGCCGGGCAACGAGGACGCCGGCTTCTCCGAGGCGTTGGTAGGCGTCGACGGCGAGTGGCGCGGCATCCAGGTCAAAGCGATGCCCAAGGAGAAGCAGGTCATCGACTTCGACCCGACCTCCCAAGTTCGATCCTCGCTGCCCGGCGCCGGCGATGAGGCCGTCGATACCGAGATGGAGGAGTTCCAGGAAGAGCTCGAGCATCGAGCAACGTACGGAACGAACGAAACGAGCGAACTGAACGAGGGCTCAGACGCCGTCGAAGCTGAGCCAGACGGCGGGTCGACGGAGGAGACCAACGATGGCTGAGTACCTGCGCGTCACGCCGACATCCGAGCGACTTGACCCGGAGAGCATCTCCCGCGTCCTCGACAGTCTCCACAAGCTGACCACGCCCGGTTCGTCGGGCCTCGGGGCGAAGCTGAACCCACTACACAGTGAGACACCACCCCGATTCGAGTTCCTCGCGATCAGTGATGGCCCGGACGACCCGGTAGAGTTCTTCTACGGGGCCGATGCTCATCTCGATACGCTCGAGAAGCGCCTCCGCTCCATCTATCCGGCCACGTTCGACATCGAGCGCGTCGACGTCGACGTCGCCGCTCGGCTCATTCAGCCAGTCGAGTTCACACCGCAGGAATTCGTCGACCACTACGAGGCTGGGCGGCTGCAGTACGAGTTTGGCCCGGCAGAACAGTACGATATCGTCGACGAGGAATCAGCGGACGCCGAGTCATCCGAAGCAGACCCCGTTGTCGACGGCGGTACAGCAGCCACGAGCGTCCCCGATCATCACGTGACTGTTGGGGACTCAACCCTGGAACTAGCGCCGCCCGATGCACTTCCAGACGACGAGGAAGAGCGACGGGCCATCGAGAAGCCGACGATGACACCGGCGGGAACGATTCTGGCTCGCCCGGCACAAGACGCTGTCTCGCCGCTCGGGGTTCGGTGGTGTGGCGCCGCGTCGCGGAAGCAGGACTGGATGACCTCGCTGACGCCGTTCACAGCGGAGGAAACGAACGGCGACCTTTCGTCCGTCGACGAACCGGGTGCGGCGCTGGCGTCGTTGATCGACCACCTGATGGAGGCGACAGCGCCGACCGCGTTCCAGGTCGTCTTCCAACGGCGTGCCAGCTGGCAATCCGACGCGGAGGTACGGAAAGAGGACCTCGTCGACGGCCGCGACACGTTCTTCCAGGAGGTCGTCGGGTCGTTGCTCGAGGTCGAGGAGCAACGGAGCGACCAGGACGACCGGCAGCTCAGCGAGGCCGTCGAGAAGCGCATCGAGTACATCGACGCGAAGAACGCCAAACGGTCGTTCACGGTCAACATCCGGGCCGTCGGCGTCCCCACCGACACCACCCGCGACGACCTCGATGGTCGGATGGACTCGCTCCTCCCGGTGTTCGACCCGCTTGATGGTCCGTTCTACGAGGTCGAGGGGCAACGCCTCCGGGACAGCGGCTTCCGTGAGAAGACGAAAGAGAAGAAGGCACGGGCCGCTCTCCAGCGCCTCCTCAATCGCGAGTTAACGACGGGCCGGGGGAAGACCCGCCCCGAGCTGGTCCTCTGTGGAACGGAGCTCGCGAACTTCGTCCTCGTTCCCTCCTCCGAACAGTTGACCGTCGAAGGGACGCGAGGAACCAGGGCCGAACAGCAGAGTCGGAACCCGCTCCCGTGGCCGAATCCGGATCTAATCCAGCAGTTCCAAGACGGGATGGCAATCGGCTACGCGCTCGACGAGAACGGTGAGCCACGGCCGGATCCCATTCGGATTCCGCCGGACCTGTTGCCGACGCATTACGGGCGGTTCGCGTCGACTGGTGGCGGGAAGTCGAAGGCCATCATCAACGACGCCCTTTCGCTTCGCGAGTCGACGGGTGGCCCCGTCGTCCTCGTCGACCCGAAGGGGGACGGAATGTGTGAGAACTACCTGCGCTGCCACTACGAGCGGTTCGGTGGCCTCGACGACGTCTACCATTTCCGCGTCCCGGAGACCATCCCCGCGTTCTCGTTCTTCGACATCCGCCCGGCGCTCGAAGCGGGCCGCAACCGTGAGGACGCGATTCAAGACAAGGTCGACCACTTCCACGACATCCTTCGGATGATTATGGGTCGCGAGCAGTACGGGCAGGCGTTCGTCGCGAACGAGATTCTGAGCTATCTGATCAAGGCGCTGTTCGACGAGGAGTACGGGAGCGACGTGTTCGGGCTGGACGATCTCTTCGCTGCTGCCCTCCGGATGCAGCGTGACCAGACGATTCCCCCGGTTTCAGCGGACAACCAGAACATCGAGGAATCGCTGACGCGCCACTTCGCGAAGGACAACCACCAGTTCCAGGTGTCGATGGACGCCGTCGGGAACCGCCTCGACAAGCTCAAAGAGGACGCGCATCTCCGCCGGATCTTCAGCCACGTTCCCGAGCAGAACGACGCCGGCGAGTACGTTGACAACCGCTTTGACTTCCGCGAGTTCCTCGATGAAGACGCGACCATCATCTTCGACCTCGGCGACCTCCGGCCGGAGGCACAGCGCGCGATCACACTCCTGCTGTTGAGCAACCTCTGGGACGCCGTGCAGGTGCGCCGACGCGACAGCCAGACCGACTACGAGAAGCTCACGAACCTCATCATCGAGGAGGCAGCGCCGGTCGCGTCGACGAAGCTCGTCTCCGAGCAGCTACTGCCGCAGGGCCGATCGTTCGGGCTGAGTATGGGACTCGTGATGCAGTTCCCCGAACAGGTGCGGAACCGGAACGAGCGGGCCTACGACGAGGTGCTGAACAACATCAAGACGAAGCTCATTGGCAACATCTCGATCGAACGCGACCTCGCGGAGTCGCTTGCCCACGAGGACCTCAGCCCGACCGAACTCCGCAACCGAATCAACACGCTCCCAAGTGGCGAGTGGATTGCGCAGCTCCCGAGTCCATCGTTCGGCGAGACTGGTCCGCCGCCGTTTTCGCTGAAACCGCTCCCGATTGCGCCGGGGCATCCAGAAAGCGACCAGCCGCTCACAGAGCCCCAGGAAGACCATTTCGAGTCCGTGTCCCGGCCACGGATGGTCGAGCGGACACAGGCCCAGTACGGGCTGACAGAGCCGACTGAGTCGAGCACTTCCCCAGAGGAGACTGGCTGGGGGAGTTCGGGTGCCGAGGCGACGGGTTCGGCTGCTGACGGCGACTCGGGAACGGACACGACGCAATCCGCGTTCATCACCGAATCGACGACCGAGGACGCGTCGACGTCGACCCCCAAACCCGAGACGGACAGCGACCCAGATGCGGACGAGTCAGAGATGAGCCCCCTGTTCGGGCAGGCCACCGAGACGGACGAGGAACGAGCCGCCGACCAAGCAGCGCAACCGGTGAATGGGTCAACGCCCGTCCAGGAAAGCAGCGTGCCCGTTCCTGATGACGAACTCCGAAAGCGGGGTCTCAGTCGTGACGACGTCCGGTTCCTAACTCGGGTTCTCGACGTTATGAACAGAGAGGACGACGAGTACACACTACTGGACAGGATGAGCCAGCTTCGGGACGAATACGACGACCTCCATATGGAGCGGCTCACGGAACAGGACCTCTTGGAAGCGGACTCCGCGGCCGGGCGCAAGTACTACACCGTCCTCCCAGACGGTCGAGACCTCCTCGGGAGAGAGTTGAAGGCGGGGCCAGGAGCGGGCGATCTCGGCGAGAAAACGCCACACAAGGTTGGCGTCCGGCTCCTCGAGCTGTGGCTCCACCAGCGGAACGACATCGTTCGCGTGGAACCGTACTACGAAACCGACGACGGCACCGTACTGGACGTGGCCAGCTTCGACGAGGACGGCGAGCTTGTCTGGGCCGGCGAAGCAGAGCTCGCGAGTAACAACCGGCACGCCCCTGTCGAGGATTACGACAAACTCAGCGCGGTGGACGCCGACGCAATCTGGGCCTTCAACAATCGCGAGACGGCGCTCGACGTCCTGGATAGCCTTGCCGACGCCGATCGGATCGGCGAGCGGGTCAGCGGGCGGGCGGCACGGTCGTTCGCGACCATCAGAGACGCCGTCGACGAGTTCGATGCTGCGGGCCTGACCACCGTTCGGGGCTTCAAAAATCTCGATCAAGAACTCAACCAATGACCTGGCGACAGGCGACCCGCGAGGAGATTTACGCCTACTACGCCGAGGAGTTCCCCCGCTATCTGGACGACCTGCCGGAATTCATCACGGCGACCGGTCCGAAACAGTACGCCATCGCCTTCCGAGAGTCCCACCCGGTGCGCAAAGACGGGGTGCCGGACAAGGACTTCATCCGGCGGGATACGTGGCAGACAGATCCGTCGGGGGACCGAACGACATCCGAGTTCAACGACTTCGAGGACGTCGTCGACTTCATTCAACACCCCGCTCGCAACGACCCGCTGGGGCGGAGCAAGTTCGCGCTTGCTGATCCGGAGGTGCTGGAACAACCGGACCCACGTCCCGACGCCGTCTACTACGCGCTGGATCACTGGGAACGACCCTGGGTCCTCCTCGTCGACATCGACGCGAAAGAGATCGCCCGAGACCGAGCGGACGAGATGGTGTCGGCGGCCGTCGATGATCAGGACGACGATGCGCTCCTCGACGCTGCGGGTATCCTCGACACCGCTCCCGAGGGGTATCCATACGCCTTCGAAGACGTCGACCGCGCCATCGAGTACGGGTTCGAGGTGCGCGACATCTTTGAGGACGATTTCGACGCCGAGGAGACGATGGTCGTCTACAGCGGGCAGGGGGTCCACGTCTACCTGCTGGATACCGACCCGGCGCACCGATACGACGAGCAGAGTCGCGAAGTGTTGAACGACCTCCTCCTCGAGACGTACGACATCCCGATCGATCCCGTCGTGACGGCCGACCGCCGGCGTGTCGCTCGCCTGCCCTACTCGCTGCACGCCGACGTCTGTAGCATCGTTCAACCCATCGAGAGCCCGGCGTTCAACGTTCGGTCGGCGACACCGGAGGTGATCGACGAATGAGTCCGAGTACGCCCACCGACGACGAGGAGATGGCGTATCGGGTTGCGGCACTCCCGCTGGAGTACGGTGAGACCCGCATCAACCAGCTGTTTACGCGTGGCTACAACCGATACGTCGTCGACGGCGAGGACCAACCCGAGGACCTCGTGAACGACGTCGAGCGGTTCGGGACGGCGGCGTTCAAAGAGCAGGTTCGTGCCGATGCTGCCGAGGAGCCGTTCGTCGACGAACCGGGGACGCTTGCTGTGCTCGCGACGCTGAGTGCGATCTGTGTGAAAGAACACCCGAAGTTCGAGCACGCGTCACCCCGGAACATCCAGGTACTCTACGACATCCGGGAGCTGTACGTCAACAATCTCGCCTCCCTCATCCGCGCCCACGGCGATGGGTCACTCCAGCAGGACATCGCCGACGTACTGTACAGCAAGGAGCCAGGTGAGGATGGCCCGCATCCGGGTCGGGTCTGTACAGGCATCACGGAGATGCCGGAGTTCGGGGATGGCCTCTACCTCGAAATCCCGATGGCTGCGGCGTCACGCAAATGCCTTGTTCGGGAGGACGAGGCGTCGACGGGGAGTGACGATGGTGGGGAGATACTGACGCGAGTGAAAGACAACAAGCTGTACGTCCCGGTCGGTGATTTCGACAGCAAGTATCGGGACTACGCTGAGCGGGCGTTCAAGAAGCTCCTGCGGGTGCAAGAAGACGGACTCTCCGACGACCAGCTATCGTGGCTGACCACGAACGAGTCGGCGATTACGGAGCGGATCGACCGCTTCCTCGAGACCGGCCATCACGAGCGAATCTGGCGGAACTGGGACCGTGGAGAACGGACGATCCGCGTCCTCCGACGGGCCCTTAGTGACGCCCCCGACGACGTGGCGCAAAAGGGCGAGTTCCACACGGCGAAGGAGCTCTACCGAGCGGTTACGGCGTACGACGCCGAGGACGACTGGGAATCCTCTGTAACGGACTGGATCTCGAGTCCGAGCAGTCTCGCGAAGACGCTGGCCGACCACGAGTCCCACTCGGCCGTCACGATCGATCGCGACGGGCGCGTCAATACGTACCGAATCGGGCGAGCCGGAACCGGCGCCGAACAGATCGAGGTCCGGGAGATCGAGGACCTCTTCGAACTTCCCTGTATGGCGAATATGGAGGAGCGGCTACACGAGAAGAAGCCCGTCCGGAAGGACCTCTACAACTTCGCGCGGATGGTGATGTGGCTGCCGCAGTACCAAGACAGCAGCCTCGACGAGATCGTCGCGGACCTCAAGGGTGTCTTCTCCCGGTGGCCGTGGTACGACGAACAGGAGACCGAGTACCAGGTTCGATACGAGTTCTCGAACACGATCGACGGCGACACGCCGTTGCCGATGAACTGCGATAACGACGATCTGCAGCGCTACTGCATCGGCCAGGACCAGTGTCCCTACTCCATTTGGGGCAGCCTTCCGTTCCCGGACGAGATGTACGATCAGGTTGAGGAGGAATCCGCTGGGCCTACTGAGCAATTCTAATTCATAGGCTTCCCTCGGGACTCTGATAACTGTGGTACAGCCTGATGCCAGACCCTTCTGGTTCCCCGTCGAGCAATTTCAGCGGCTAACACGACGATAATCGAGTGAATCGGGGTATTTCAGGATTCGAGGCACTGAGTTGAGGAACTTCGAGCGATCCAGAGTGGGTAGAGCAGCGACCCAAAGAAATCCAGATACGCCCGATATCGCTTTCGTTACCCTGTCGTCGAGCAATTTTAGAAGGCATAGAACTGTTCTCGAACTCGTCGAGGTACTTTCTACGCCCTCAAATCAGCCCGACGAAGTTCTTCTACGATTTGAGGGCGTCATAGCGTCTTGCATATCGCGGTTTTCGTCCAAAGAAAGAGGCGATATGCAGTGTGCGAAGGCCGCCGGCTCTCTCAGGCCGAGGGGCCGTCATCGGGATCTTGGATTCAGAAACGTATCAGATTTAGCGCATAGTTTCAGCGGGTGTGTTCAGGTGGAGTCTGTTGCCCCCGGGAGGGGGTGGCGGGGCGCATCAGGTGCCCCCGATAGACGATGGCTTCGGAACGACGCAGCGAAACACGATCAGCGCATCAAGCGGCAAGTACCCCGGACGGCCAGGCGCCGTGGGCAGACCTCGAGGTGGTGGTCCCGACCGACCGAGATCATACGTCGGTCGTTGCCCTCGTGGAGTGTGCTCTCGTCGAACTCACGCACGAGGCCGTGGGCGCCGTCTTCGTCTCACGGCAGGTCGGGCGGTCGACGCGGACGCAGTACGTCGCAGCCGACGACGTCGGCGAGCAGTTCCAGAAACGGCACTTCGACGACCGGCTGGGCTGGCACGAGACCACCGTCCCCCGAGGAACCGTTCGCGACGAGCTCATCGCCCAACTCACACAGTCGCCCTCAACGACGGCGGAACAATCAGGTGAGGGAGCAGCTGGCGAGCCGGATACCTTCGTCGTGAAGTCAGTTCGAGAGCTCCGAACGCCGTAGGGGCTAGAATTAACCAACAATCCCGGCCGAAACCGGCACCGTGTTGGTTAACATTGAGGCTGGATCCATTCCCTCGTCCCCGCCCGCCGCCCTGAAACTCGAGTGAGTGAAGCCTGGCGACCGGTCGACTCGAATGGCCGTCGCGACGGGTTTTATCGGGTCGCTGCTCGTCGAGAGCGAGTATGGTCGTCTTCGAGGAGGTCACCAAGCTAAGCGAGCGCCGCACCCAAACCTCGTCCGAGGCGTTTCCGGATGAATCGCTGGCGTCGATTCAGGCGGCCGTCGAAGCCGTCCCAGCAAGCGTCTTCGACGGCTCGACGAAGCACACGGAGGTCGGGGCGTTCGATGCCGCAATCGCTGACGGCCTCTCGCAGTACGAGTACGAAGGGGACGCCGCCGGCGGCTACAACCCGAACTGCAAGCTCTGGTCGCATCAGGGGTTTAACTACAGCGTCGACCTTTACGACGCCGACACTCGCATCGCCATCGAGGTCGAGAAGAGCGAGCGGAAGAACGTCAGCGACGACCTCCTCAAGTTCCAGAAGGGGTACCGCACCCAGAAGGACGGCCGGCCGAAAATCGAGTTCGGCTGTCTGGTGGTGCCGGTGAACTACCTTGGCCGCCATAACCTCTACCAGCACAGTCTGACCAAGCTTGACTTCATGAAGGGCGTCCTGTTCATCGACGACGTCGCTGTCATCGGCTATCGCGACCCCCGACCGGACTGACGCTGTCACTCCTGACTGTTTATCGGCGCCGGGAGGCGTGCAGCGCGCGACAGCGTGCGCGGCGTGACTCACCATGCCTGGTCCCGATCCTCACGACGACACGAGTGCCGACTACGAACAGTTCGAGAAGGAACAGCTCGCACAGGACCGCGACGCCGCCAGCGTCGACACGGCAGACGTCGACGACGCGACGGCCGAGAACTTGGTCAGCGAGCTCATCGACGCGGACATCGTCACTCCGGTTCCCGAAGACCAAGTTCTGGTTCACGAGTCAAGCGGCACCACGTTCGACTCGGCGACGCAGCTGGCCGCCTTCCACCGTGGTTGGGCGGCCGGCCGCGACGCCGACGCGGAGGACGAGTGATGCAGCAGACCCTCGTCGGCTGTGCGTTCTGCGACGCCCCGCCCGGTACTGAGACTGGCGAGGCCCACACTTGGGGACAGGACGAGCGGGTCACCCACCCGATCTGCGTCGACTGCGCGATTCAGACGGAGCCGGATCCCGAGGAGCGCGATCACGTCGCCTGTGACGGCTGTGGCCTGGTCGTCGACACGCTTGCGGCGCTCACCCGGTTCCGGGTGGAACTCGGGCACCTCGAAGGCCCGTTGCAACTGTGCGCCCGCTGTAGTCCGGGCGGGCTCGCGACGTACTGGACGCGTGACCTCGGGGAACACCTCGTCACGACGCCGGCGGAGTGACCCAAACACTCTTTACTGATTCGCTGTAAACTGTAATCAAGAACGATCCGTGTCACGCACTTCAAATCGCGCTGACGGCGACATCGTTCGCGACTTCCTCTCAGTCGCGGACCTCCTCGAGGAGCCACAGCTGGCTCAGCTGTACGCGTACCTCGCTCGGGAGGGAGAGGCAACCGTCCAGGACGTGATGGACGACCTCGAACTGGCCCAGGGGACCGCCTACAGCTACGTCAACAGGCTCGTCGACGCCGGCGTCGTCGACGTCACCAACGACGAGCAACCCCGTCGGTACGCCGCCCGGGAGATCGACCTGACCGTGACGACGGCTGCCGGCGACCGCGAGTACACGATCACGCCGGCGCTGATCGACGCCGTTGGCCGCCGCGAGACGGACGCCGACATCGACACCTACATCGACCGCCACGGCGTCGCCGGCCTCGCGACGGCGCTCACCTACGCGGTTGCTCGGGAGCGTGGGGAAGTGACCCATCGGCTGATGGCGGAGGACCTCGACATCTCGCCGCTGGCTGCGGAGATGATCCTCCAGGCGCTCCGGCCCGTCGTCCACGAGCACTACGACATCGAGGAGGCGGGGGCAGGACTCGACGAGTTGAACATCGACGACGGCGACGCAGCTGACGACGCGTGAGCCGGCTCCACATCGCCGACACCGGCCTGTTCGTCGCGATGGGGCAGCCGTCGAACAGTCGGTACCAGGCCGTTCGGCGGTTCGCTCGCCGGAGCGACGTCACCTTCGTACTCCCCGAACGAGTGTACGAGGAGCTGACCGTCGACGACCCCAACGTGAAGGAGGTGCCGATTGACGCCGCGATTGACGAGGGCTGGGCGACAGTCGCACCGTCGCTCGAGTTTTCAGAGCCCATCGTCTCACGGGCGATGGACGGCGTCCAGCGGTACATCGCGAACGCCGACGACCGGCCCGCGGACGAGGTCGAGCGTGCCGACGCCGCCCTCGCTGCGCTAGCCGCCCAGCATCTCAGTGCCGGGACAGCAACCGAGGTCTACATCTACACGACCGATATTGCGGCTGGGGAGGGGGCTGAAACCGTACTCGGGAGTGAGGGGTACGGGGATTCAGTGACGTTCGTGAACGGATTCCGGTTCATCGAGGATCTGGTCGCCGGAGACGGCTGACGCTACTCGGGGTCGAGATCACGAGCATCGAGCTCACCGGCGAGATACGCTTTTCCTTGGCGAGTGATGTCGTAAACGCCGTTGCCCAGGTGGACGACGAGGCCATATTCGACCAGCGTCTTGCAGCGGGCGTTGATGTGTTGGCGGGAAAAGCGCACGCGATCGCTGTCCGCCATTTCCTTCGGGGTGTCGGGGCCGTCCTCAGAGAGATGCTCCAGAATGCGGTCATCGGCGCGAGACATCCAGTCGGCGTCAAAGCGCATAATCGCTTCTGGTTGCGCCGACAGTATCCCGAACGCGCTAAGTCAAGTAGCAAAGCGTAGCGCTTCTACAGTTGACTCCAAACGTTTTAAGCGCCAGCCACGTTAAGCGTCGAGCATACAGATGCATTCCCCGTCCATCGGCAGTTCGGATGGATCGAGTGACCTCCTCGTCGAGATCATCGAGACACTGGAAGCGTGTGGGCTCGAGGACGACACCTATCAGCTCCACGATTACGTGGACCCGGGTGCGCTCGAACAGCTGATTGCCTCCGCCGATGAGGAGATCGTCGTTCAGTTCACTGTCGAGGGGATTCCCCTTTCTGTCTCACCGGACGGTGTGGACGTCATCGTCGAGGACGAGTCCGACTCGGTCGACGAATAACGACCGCAGCAGTTGAGATAGCGATTACTCTCGAAAGCCCTCGGCCGCTCGACGTCCCGCGACCACCGCTGCGCGCCTCGTCCCTGCGGTGCTTGCGTCGTCGGGGCACGTCGAGCGCCCGGCCCCTTTCAGTCCCACCCGGAGTCTATTGCTGGGCTAGTGGTTCCCATCGGTTGGCTGGTGTGTCCGTACCGGCCCGCCCCGCTCGCCGCTGCCGCCCTCCGCGTCGCTCGCGACCGACCATTCCGGGCGGTCTGCCTGCAGTAGCGGGCGGACTGCCGGGCTAAAGTGCATGTGCCCTCGGCGCCAGCGCTTCACCCGTTCGGGTCCTCCGGACCTCGGCACAGCCGACCGCGACGGACGTGGTTGCGTCGCGGCGAACGGGGAATGCGCTGGCCGCTCGCTCCGGGCGGGTCGGCGCGCGGTGCTGGTTGGGGCCACCTCATGCAGGCGCGCTCTCGCTCGCGCCCGGTAGGGCGCTCGCGAAGGCGCGAGCGAGAGCGCGCAGATGGTTCTGTCGGTCGTTGTCGTCGGAAAACCGCGATGTAGTAGCATCGCGGTGTCGGCGCGTGAGCGCCTTCAGTGGTACCTTGGTGTGATACCAATGTCTAGTAACAACGCTAGCGGAAAGGTCGTTTCGGTGGATGAACAGGCATTCGAGAAAGCGGGCGGTCAGGCGGTCGATGAAGACGGCTTCCCAGTCGTCGACGAGACGCCGGAGTTCCAGGCCGCGGTCGAGCAGGAGACGCAGGCGAAGGTGGATGCGAACCACCCGGATGGGATCGCGGACACGAGCGAAGACCGGATTCACGGTGTCACCCTCGAACAAGAGGAGCGCATTCGGGCGCGGGAAGCGGAACTGGAGCGCATCAGTGCCCAAGCCGAGCTGGGAACGCAGGAGGGCCGGGAGCAGCGTACGCGGGAGGTCGTCAGCGAACTGTGTGGCCGTGACGAGCCGGCGCCGACGGAGCGCACGGATCCCCGAGAGAAGGTGACGCAAGACGAACTCGCGAAGGTGAACAAGCAGGCGATGCGGATCAGCGACGAGGTGCAGGGCGGCTGGTCGAGAGCGGTCGTCGCGAAGCAGCTGGCCGAGAAGGTGGCACGCGGTCGGGACGTCACGAAGGCGGTGCTGGAGACCCTCGAGGAGTTGAAGGCAGCGCCGGGGGCGATCGTGCCCATCGCGGACGTGCCGGACGTCCCGGTCGGTGAGGTGACGGTCGAAGGCACAGTGAGCGAACTTTGGGATCCTAGTTCCCCAGCAATCGCCCAAGTCGGACTCATCGAAGACGAAAGCGGGCGTACGAAATTCACGATCTGGGAGAAGAGCAAGAAGACGGTGGTTCGAGAAGGGCAGACAGTCCGGTTCAGAGCGGTCAAGAAAAATTGGTACCAAGGACGGTGCAGTCTCGCCATCACGGGCTGGAGCAGGATCGAGTTCCCGGAGCGCGGCCGGTGGTGGGAAGAGTAGCCAGCTGACGCAGCCTTCATTTTTTGCTGTGTGCCGGACCGACCCAGACCCCGCCGCCCCACCCTCCGCTCCGTGCTCGCTTCGCTGCGCGCGCAGCCACAACCTCGTTCAGCGGTCTATATGAACGATTCAATCCTACAGAGGGGTCCAAGCCGAGAGACTAATCAATCTCTCGCCAGACAAGGTCGAAGTGGCCGAGGATTAGGTCAACAGTCAGGTTGAACCAGTCGACAGCGGTGTCGGTATCGATCGCAGGAACAGGATCATCAGTAGGATGGATAATGTCGTGGCGCTGTTGGAGGAAGGTCTGGAACCGGTTCCATTCATCGAAGTACGGGTCCTCGTGGCTGGTGAGAGTCACGCCCGAGATGTCGTTCAAGGCGTCCTTTGCTAGATCCTTTCGGCTAATCTTGTTGCCAGTACGGTATTGGTCGACTGAATTGATGGCCTCGGTGTGATCTTGGCCTTGCCATCGATAGTAGAGGTAGATCTGCCGATAGAGACAGTTGTCGACGGCAGATACGAGAAGTGGCCCAGCTGCTAATGGATTGTCACGGTTGATTGCGCTTTTGGCTTCACGGAGAAGGGTGAGCCAGGGGGGATCCCGTCCTTCTGTCTGGAGCAGATTTCGTTGATAAATCAAGGTGATATCATCACCTTTCGCGATGGCATCTTGGGCATCCTCGTCTTTTCGGAGATTGGCAGTGACAAGGACTTGGCGAGGGGCAACCTGAGTAACCGAGACAAGGAGGATATCAGCTAACGTCGCCCGAGTCATTGAGTCTTCATGGCGATCAATCGGTAACCGATCATCTTGATCAACATCACTGCGCTCAGCACCTTGCAGGATTAGCGACCCGCGCTCAATTTCATAACCTTGGTAGAGGTTGCTCAGTTTGTGTTCGGACGTCTCTCCAACTGTGACATCGGTATAGTTCACTCCTTGATGACCGGCGATACCGAAGGGATAGGATCGGTACGAGTCCCCGGTATCTGCAATATCAGAAAGGCAGACCAGAAATGCATTCTCGGGAAAAAACAGTGCGCCACAGGCTGGACACGGTGTATAACTGTTCGGTGTGATATCCCTGAGCGGGATGTTTTGCTGCTCTAAGTGTCGAAGCAGTTGTACGACTCCGATCCGGTGCTCACAGTTCGGACACATGAGATTCGTCGCACCGGCTTCTGCACCGGGCGGGAGGCGAGAAGCGAAACTCATCTCTTAAACGGATTATGCTCACTCGATTATAAAATCGACCTACTGGATGTGTCCCTATCGTCTCAACCATACGCTTCGGCATAGAGTCTATTGTCCCCTCAATGGGTGAGGGGATCGCCGTAACGGCGAATTCCCACTAAACTGGAGAGAACAATGGCAACGAGAGACATCTACGAAACTGGCTTCGACGAAGACATCCGAACGGAGTCGAGCGCGAACCACTGTCCCGAGTGCGACGGACGGGTCACCACGAACGCGGTCGAAACGGTCTGCGAGGACTGTGGCCTGGTCATCGACGAACAGCGCATCGATCACGGGCCAGAGTGGCGGGCGTACGACGACAGGGAGCGCGAGCGAACGGGTGCTCCACTCACTGCGGCCCGCCATGATCGCGGCCTGTCGACGGAGATCGGTCGCGGCACCGACGCGAAGGGGAACGAGATCTCTGGGCAGAAGCGACGGCGACTCGCGCGGATGCGCCGTGAGCAGACACGTGGTCGCTGGCGGTCGAAAGCAGAACGGAATCTCGCCCACGGACTGGGCGAAGTGCGTCGGTTGGCGAGTGCCCTGGAACTCTCCGATTCGGTCCGTGACCAGGCGTGTCAGCTCTTCCGGAGCGCTCAGAACGAGGATCTGCTTCGTGGCAGATCCATCGAGGCCATCGCCGCGGCCAGCATCTACGGGGCCTGCCGGTGCAACGGCCGCTCGCGGTTGGTGGATGACGTCAGCGAGATGGCTCGCGTGGCGGAGTCACGAGTCACGAACGCGTACAAAACGCTCAACGAAGAGCTGGGCCTTCCCGCCGAGCCCGTCTCCCCCAGCATGTTCGTGCCGCGCCTCGCTTCTGATCTCGAGTGTCCGGACGAGATCCGACAGCGGGCCCGAACCCTCGCAGAGCAGGCCGAGGAGCGCGGCGTCACGACGGGCGTCCATCCGGCCGGGTTCGCAGCGGCCTGCCTCTACAAGGCCGGTCATGAGGAGGGGCGATGGCTGACGCAATGTGACGTTGCCGAGTCCGGGGACGTCACGCCAACCACGGTTCGGACGCATCACGAGACGCTCAATGAGCTCTCTGTCTAGACCGGCCAAGTAGGGAGCGAAGGCGCCCCATTCTCCCAGCGAATTGCCTCTACCGCCGCCGGGAACTGCTGTAGTCGGTCATCGAGGACGGCGAGTGGGTGCGCATCAAGAAACGTCGCGCTATGCCGGTCGACAGGCGTGTCTTCGTGATTGAGTTGGATGTGACAGGGCCCAAGGTCCGGATGGTCGGCGTCTTGATGGAAGCCGAGCATCAGATTCCGCTCCGGTTCGACCCAGTTGATGCGGTAGTATTCGTGGTCGACGCCGGCGGGGTACCAGAAGCGAATCTCCAGTCGGGCGGTCGCCGCGTCGTGGGAGTCACCCAAGAACGTCGTCGGATCGACATCCGCGATGACGTACCGGGGTCGGCGTCGAGACGGGCGATAGCGGACCTCTTCACACCCTGGCTGGTTCGTCAATCGGTCGTGAACGTCGCGGAGAAGGGTCCGCTGTGTATAGCGGTCGCGACCGGCAAGAAAGATCATTCTGTGAGAGAAAGGATTAGCTCGTGGCGCGGTCAGCCACGTCGGTCATCTGCTCACGGGCGGCTTCGACGTCGGAGTAGAGTTCCAGTGCGTGCTTGATGAGGCGGCGATCCTCCTCGTTCTCGCGCCAGAACGCGATGACGTCACGGCGCTCGCGGAGCTCGGCACTTGCGAGATCACGGTCGGCGAGCGACTGTTCGAGCTCCTCCCACGTCTCGACGTCGTAGGTCGCCTGCCACTCCTCGATCTCCTCGGTAATCGCCGCCAGTTCGTTGCGTAGCTCCTCGCGCGTGTTCTCCTCAATGAGCGTCCGGATTTCCTCGAAGAGCAGGCGCGTGTAGTCCGGCTGATAGCGCGTGGTCTCGCCGGCCTCGACGCGACGCAGCTGGCCTTGGTCGACGAGATCCTGGAGTTCCTCGTTGGTCGTACTCCAGGCGGCGTCGGCCTGCTCGCTGATCCAGTTAACCGACCGCGGTTCGCGAAGCGTCTCGGCGACCGCCCGAATACGGTCGCGGGCACTCATCGACTCAGCCCACGTCTGGACGCCATCTCGCGGGGATTCGGACATGCTTGGCACCTCTTGCAACAGTGTTCGCGTTGTACTCCCATATATGTTTGTACTCTCTCGTATAATCGAGAGGATATTGCGAGCGAAGGCCTCCGGACGTTGAAATGCGATACCGACAGAAGCTATGAGCCAACCGATGCACAACCGATATTCTGACTTCGAGGAACTGCGGCCGACTGGCGAGGCGTCCCACATTCCGGACACGAGGCTGGACGACGGGTGTGAGGGTGCCCCCCGGCGGCAACGCGTCGCGACGAGCGCTGGTGGCTACCCTGATGCGCCGACGGCCGCCGACGGCGAGTGTCGGTCCTGTGGGGCGTCAGTCCCGATCGGCCAGACGAAATGCCGGTTCTGTCTCACCAACCATCTCGGGAGTGACGCCACAAGCACGAACGAGACAGCGTCGACGACGTTCCTCGGTATCGTCCACCTGATCGTCGAGTCGACCACGTTCTACGGCGCCGTCGCGAAGGGCGGCGCAGCGGCGAACCTCCTCTCCGCCAACGAGGCGGAGCCGGCCGTCGACAACTACACCCTCATCTACGATCTCGACGAAGCACCGGCGCGCCAGCTGGTCGAGCAATGGCCCTCACTCCCCGACGCGGTACAGGTGGCCTCAAAGGAGGGAGAGCGGCTTCTCAGTGCCGCCCGTGACCGGACTGAGTGGCACGGGCAGGGAGCGTCGGAGCGTCAGGAGCAGGCCCCGACGCGGCTCTACGACCAGCGAGGGGACGGCATCCGCGACGCGTCGCGTCTCGATGCGGTCCTCGACGACGCCGACGACGCGGTGTGGCTGGTTCCAGCGATGGCGCTGACCGAATCTACTGGCCAGGCTGTGGCTGATCGCCAGGTGTCGTCGGTACCGACGACGCAGGAACTCGAGTGTCAAACCTGTGGACGGGCGACCGACCATCGGTTCAACACCCACGAGTCGATCCCGGATGAAGCGTGGACGGGACAACCGATCTGGGAGTGCGGGGTGTGTGGCTCGGCTCGCTACGGCCCCAATCTCGAGTAGCCCCAGTGCTCGGCTTCGATTAACCAACAGACTGCGAGTACCGTCGAGGTTCGTTGGTTAAGGCCGCGAGCTCCTCCAAGCCCGACGCCAATCTCGATGGGGCGTCTTTCCGCGCCGGCGAGCGGTGAGGCGCTTTCGATGGAGCAAGAGTTCAAACAAGGATACCGGATGCATCGTATACTCAGCAATCTCAACCGACTCGACGTCGACCGATTGGACGACGCGGATCGAGAGCGAGTCGAGACCGCGAGAGACCTCCTGGAAGAGGTGAGCCTTCTCACGCGGCCGAGCGACGGAGCCGGGGCGGACGCCCACGCAGATTCCTGACTGGAGTCCCCGGCCACGACCAGGGAGGCAACTCTCGCGTCGGTTTATCGCCCCCGACAGGGGTGCGGGGGCGACCCCGTGAACTCCAGACATGGCGACACTGCAAGCTGCGACGACGTCGACTGGCGCGATCGTATCGGATCCGCAGGCAGTCCGCGAGCTCTGTGAGAGCTACTGCTTCGGGACGCTCGACTGGGAGGTGACCGAAGACGGAGAGCTCACCATCTGGGGGTACGACGACTTTGAGGTGTACGAGGCGCGGGAGAACGGCCTCCCAGACTACGAGGGCGGCATCGTGACCCACGAATTCCTGCGAGAACTCGCCAACCACCTCGAAGCCGACGAAGAGTTCGAGATCCAGACGGCGGGGTTCACCAAGTGCCGCTTCCCAGTCCTGGCCAAGCGGTACGTCGTTCGCGACGGCGAAGTCCTCCACGCGGACCTCAGTTCCCTCGACCCGATCGACGAGTAGAGTTGTTCGTCCCCCGGGAGGGGTGCGGGGCGATCCAGTCGTGGTCGCCCCGTGAGGTGATTGCTCGATGGGACACCGCGCACTCGTTGCGTACGAACGCACAGACGGACAGTACACGCTCCACTACAGCCACTGGGGTGCAGCGAACCTGAAGCTCAAGCACCGAATCTCGGCTGAGTCGCCGTTCGGTGGCGACGACACCGACTCCAAATGGGCGAAACAGCTCCTCGCAGAGCTGGCCGATGGCCTCGAGGCAGATGCGGTCGACGGCTACCTCGCCGGCGAGGATCGACCGTCGACCATTGTCGAGCCGAAGCCCCGCGCCACCGGGCTCACCCTCGACGAGATCGTCGCTGACCATCTCGACTACCTCCACCACGAGGCGTTCTTCGTGGTGTCGACGACGTTCGAGGTGACCGCCTATCGGACGCTGTGGTTCGGGCTCCAGTACGACTCGGAGACAGTCGAACAGGGAGAGACGGTCGGGAACGGTGCGCTCGCGACGGTGCGCTGGTACGACGGCGAGCCGGTCGGCGACGGCCACCTGCAGGGCCAGTTCCAAGCCCTGAAAGACGTCACCGGCGATATGCTCGACAAGGGTGTGTTCACCCAGTCGACGGCTCGTCAGTATCTCAAGCAGAAGCTCGGTGAGTGGGTCGGAGAGCGTCAGGAGTTGCGAATTCCGGGCGGTGAAGCACCGTCTACCGGCGCCACGATCAGCCGCTCATAGGCCGATCTGTGTCGACGCAGATGGTGGTTTGTCTGGGGCAGAAAGGACTGAGCCCCACCGTGGGCTCGTGATCTGATGCCCGAGAAACCAGACGCCGATCCATTCCTCGATTGCGAGTTGGGTCCCGACGCAGTCCTCGGGACACGCACCTTCGAAGATGTCCTGTTCAACGAAGAGACGGAGACACCGGTGAACGTACTGACCGGCGAGACACCCGCACACTCACAGGCGACCGTCGAGGAGGCGACGGCGTTCGCAGCGAGCATCGACACGGACACGCCCCAAATCGCGCTCCCGGCCTCCGTCGAGACGCAAATCGAAACCCAGAGCAAGCCCTACACGGCGGCAGCGTTCTTCCACTTCAAGGCTACCGGGTCGCTCGAACTGCACCGTGCCTACCATGCCGCCTACGAATGCGATGCGTTCAGCGTTGATTTCGAGGCGGACTACGAGGCCGGCGACTTGACGATCACCGTCGAGCGTGCGGCCGACTCCTGAACGCGATCTCACGAACCAGATTTTTCGAGCGCCGGCGATGGGTGCCGGCGCACCGAGCAGACAGAGCGGACCAGAGCCCGGTGAGTCGGCGCTCCGAGGTGAACGAAGATGCATATGGTCATCTACGCCTTAGTCGAAGCACCGACTCAGCACGACGCCCTGATTGAAGGGAAAGCGGTCTTCGACCGTCTCGTCGGCGCGAATCCCCACGGATGCGCCGTGTTTGATTACTACTGCACCTTCGACGAAGACGATACGATGGTCGCCGGGAAGGCCCGCTGGGGTGACCTGCCGACGGCAGCCCCCATCAACTCAGAGGAGGGCGGTGAACTCCTCGACCGGGCCTGGAAGGCCACCAAGGAAGAGTTTCAGCGGAATCTCGACCGCGTGAAGGAGGCCCTCGACGAGCTCAGCGACGAGGCGATCATGCGCGACGAGGACCTCGCTCGGCACGCGTTCCACCAGGTCGGCGCCTACGAGGGGCCGTCCATCCCGATGTACGATCAGCACGCACAGGGGATTCGGCATCGCGGCCAGCTGGATCGTGTCCTCGAGGAAGAGGAGGACAGTCAAACGCTCTGGATCGTCCCCGCGGACGTTCACTTCTAACCGACGATGCCACGGATCACTAACTGGGCACGAGAAAGTCGCACACCGACGCTCGCGTATCGAAACACCGAGACCGGCGCACGGGCTGTCCTGCACCGGGCCCCCGACTCCTACCGGTACAAGTGGCGAGGAGCGATCCTCGTCGACGGCTACCCGGTGTGGTCGCGAGGGTACGAGACGAAAGACGCGAAATCATTCCGGGACGAACTCCGGAAGCGCCCTACGCCCGAGCTGAGTTGTCCCGAGTGCCCGAACGACGATGTCCTCGTCGGTGAGAAGTCAGCAGAGGGGGCGAAGGTTCAGCGCTGGTTCGACTGTCCGGACTGCGGGTACGAAGCACCATCACGCATCGTCTACGGGGCCGAGCGGTGACTGAGCGAACCTCCGTCGCGTTGTTTTTCGTCCGGGCAGGAACGGGTGGCCCGGTTCGATCGGGCCGGTCCAACAATGAGCCTTGAAGTACTCAACCGACACAGTGAGGCACTGTTCGAGTTCCTCTGGTGTCCCGTCTGCGGGCACGAGGTGTTCAGTCACATTCCCTTCGAGGGCGTTTTCTGCAAGAACTGTAACACGCAGGTCGTCCTCCAAGAGTCCCGAGAAACGCGTGGCTACGAGGAAGCCGTCCTCGCCTGCTTCGACACGGACTCGACGTGGAACCTTCACGTCGACGAGAAGCTACGAGGCGACCTCCCTGACGGCTCGGCACGGGTGAAGATACTCGGCGCACCAGGTGCCTACAAGGTCGACTGGTGGAGTCCAGCACCGGGGGACGACTGGGAACCGGTCGAGCGGGGCGAGTTCGACGATGTCGAGGAACCAGACGAGGTGTCACATCTAGCGTAGCAGCTGTCAGTCGCAGCGGCGAGTTTGTTGTTGCGCCGGTGATGGGTGCCGGCGCACACGCGCCGGCGGTGATCGATGTCGACTCGAAGTCAACTCCGATTCGTCCAACGAGTCGAACAGCCTGGTGAAAGCGATAGCGACGCTGAACGGATCGCACAGGTGTACCGCCATTCAGACGGGTATCCGGCGAGTGTCCTTCGGGATCTCGTGCAACTGAAGGACCTTCTCGATGCGACGCGCGCCGAACGCGGCCCAGCCTACACAGCAGCGACGTTCGTGTTCCTCGATAAGCTCTCGACGGTCGAGCTCTATCTGGACGGCGACCCGGAGCGAACGATCGACGAAGCGCAGCCAGCAGACCTTCTCGAGACGTCCAACATGGAGCACCTCGATCAACCACTGTTCCTGCTGGGCCACGGCGTCGAGAATCCAGCTGACGGCATCCACGGCGACGAGGAGTTCCTCTACGTCGTGGAACTCCCGACGACGAACGCATTCGACGAGCCGGCCGAGTGGACAGTCAAGGTGAGCGGCCATTCAGCGTTCCCCCGCTGGGACGGCCCGACCGACGAAGCCTTCGAGCGGGCGACTTGGCAGTTCGAAGGGGCGCTGACGGTCGCTCTCGACGATCTGCTCGCTGAACCCGTGTAGGAAATGTTCTAATCGGTAGCCCTAGAATTGTAGAAGTCTCGAAGGTAGGTAGGTAGTTCTTCGAGAGTGTTTTTGTGGTTGTCCGTAGTTACGTTGAAACAGCATCCAGACAGTCCGTGAGTGTCGTGTAGGTCTGCTCTACGGACCCGATCGTTCTGCCCTTTCCCAACCCCTCGCCAGTGTGCTGAACGATCAGTTGGGAATGAGCAACGGAGTTTCGCAACTTGGTCAAATCGTCAAGCTGGCTCGACGCTCGGTGATCACTCGAAAAGTCACAGGCATCCCAGCAGGCCTCGATACTGCTGATGATTGTCGCAAGCGTTGAGAACTGGGCGTAATGGATTTCATTGAGTTCGATGTTTGATCGGCGGGCGTCAGCGTGTCTCTCTTCGATATCTTCCACAATATCCGGATCGAGGGGTACACGATCCTTCCAGTCGGGGGCCTCGTCAAGAACGAGCTCACGGAATCGCTCTTCGAGTAATGTGATGCGATCGAAGAGGTGGATCATCGCCGGCGACATGTTCAGGTCGGCACGCGTCAGGATGCCCGTCAGCCGATTCCGCCCGCCCAGAAAATAAAACGGGGCCTCGTAGAGTGCCGAAAGTACCTCATCGAACGTGGCGTCGGTACTGATGATCTCCTCGAGTGTTACTGGGCTCGTGTGGGCTGCAATTTGATCGTCGGCCGCTGCTTCCTGCAGGTGGTCGAGTTTGACATATCCGACAACTGTCTCTCCGTCGATTACGGGTGCGACATCATATCCCTCCAACTCAAGCCAGTCAGTGGTCGCAGCGACCGTGGCATCAGGTGATTGTGACGCAATTGACCGCGTTGCGAGATCACCCGCGGTACAGACGTAGAGGTCTCGTCCCATTATCCCAGCCCTCGGCTTCGCGGCGAATAATCCTTCGGCCAGCACAAGAAATAAGTAGAGGTAATCACCAAGTATAAATTGATGAGTATAGGGCATTTTTTCGATGCAGGCGGATATCTCGACTACGGGGACGCAGTTGCGTTGCTGCCGGTGGAAGAGTTGCGGGCGAGAGTTTACACCCACCGAGATGCGGAGTGTGCGCTCGGAGACGCACCATCCAATTCCGTGCTCGCTATCAGACCAACGGGGTTGGCGAGCAGCTACGCGTTGACTCAGCGGCCACTAACGGCAATCGAGGTCGCATCGCTGGATAACGGGCTTCGGAACCAGATCGGCGAAGCCGTCGATGTCAATCTGGCGCAGTTCGAACTCATCCAGATTGGGAGAGCGACGACACCTGCACAGAACCGGAGTCTCGCGGAGTTTTGACGGCTACCGACGACATCTAGATCACCCCGAGTATGACGAAGAGGCCGATGACGAGCAGCAGCGTCGCGACCACGCTTCCCCCGGCCAGTATCTTGTTCTCCATCGCCTTCTCGTGGAGCGGCATGTCGGCGTACTCCTCGCGGAACGCCTCGAGGTTCTGGTCGTCGTAGAAGTACTTCGTCTTCAGCGCGAACCGCTCGGTGACTGCACAGCCCGTACAGACCGGCTCGCCTTCCAGCCGCTCCGTTTTGGTGTGGCTGGGGCAGGCGATGGCCCCACAGTTGGAACAGTACGTGTACGTCTCGTCGAGGCCGCTCGTCTCGCAGTGGACGCACCGATTGATGCCGTCCTCGGCGGTCACTCGTGACGGGCCTGCCGCGTAGTACTCGTATGGATAGGTGTACGCTTGGATGTCGGTGGTGTGCCGAACCACGGGGAGGTACACCGGCTCAATCGACTGGACGGAGATGTCCGAGCGGTTCGGCTCGCAGGTCTTGTTGTACGTGACGTTGTTGTCACCGGTGTAGGTCACCGTCGTCGTGTGGTGGTGCTGGAGGCGGTCCACGGCCCACTCCTTGTACTCCGTTTGGGTCTGTCCGAACCGCCGCTCCTCGACGTCGTCGAACACCTCTCCGAACTGCTCGGCGTCGAGATCGACCGTCGCGTGGAGATTCTCGGTGACCAGCGTCCCGACGTCCTCGTCGACGACCTGCGGCTGCCCGCGTTCGGCGTGGGCGACGAATCGCGTCCGGTCGTTGATCCGATGGATGACACCCACCGACGTCTCGAAGATGGCGTTCGTGTCCGCGGTGACCGCGACCACCGGGCGGAACGACACCGACGAATGCGGTTCTGGAAGATCGGCGGCTTCGATGTTTTCGATGTCGCGGAACGCCTCCGCGACGGCCGCGTCGACGTCGGCGGCCGGGGCGTACGGGCGGAGCGTCTCGTCGCAGAGAATCTCGATGCGCCCGTTGTAGAGGTCGAGGCCGATCTCGTCGGCGATCTCCCGGAGGTCCTCGCCGTCGAGTAACTCGATTGGGTGTGGGTCGTCGTTTTGCTGGAGGCGGTCGGCGTACTCCTGAGCCGGGTTCGTAAACCGGCCGGTCGTGACGACCATTCCGCGTTTGGGGCCGTCGAAGTCGAACGTCGCGATCGCCGAGTGGAGTTTCTGGACGACCGGCCGCCCGACCGTCCCCGTGTGCTTACACTCGACGATGATCGCACGCCGCGTGCCGTCGACGACCTCCTCCATGAGGACGTCGCGGCCCTCGTCAGCGGTTCGGTCGGCCTGGCGGACGTTCTCGTAGCCGAGGTTGCGGAACACGTCCTCCATCACGTCCTCAAACTCGAACCCCGAGAGCTCGTCCAGTACAGCCATCCTCAATTATGTGGACAGTACGTGCAATTGCCAAATACGTTGCCGAACGCTACGCCGTCCTGTTTGTTGAACCCCCAGAGGGGGTGCGGGGGTCACCGAACCACCCGCGAGCAACGATGAACGGGAATGTACCTATGGCCAGTTCGGAATCGGTTCCAGTAGCATCGCCCGCACAGTCTCACCGAGACGCAGTCGAGTACGTAGGCTTCCGCGTCGACGGCCAAGCCGTCGTGCTGAACCTCTCGGAACATCGGCGACTCTCCCTCGAGCGCAGTCTGGACCTCGTCAACCACAGTCCGAGCGGGTTCGAGTGGGGATACAGTGGTAGCGGGCCTGCCCAGCTCGCGTGCGCACTCCTGCTCGACTATTACGACGATGAGCAGGTCGCCCGTGAGCACTACATCGCGTTCCGGAATCAGGTGATCTCACAGCTGGAGTGCAACGGGGCCGCGGCGTGCTGGCACCTCACCGGCGAGGAAATCGACGCCGCGATGGCGACCCTTACCGACGACGTCGTCGCCCTCGCCGATGGCGGACGGCCGTCGCCGACGCTCCCCGAGAACTGGCGAACCGTCTCTCGCCCGGACCGGCGGGTCTTCCAGCGCGCTGATCGCGACCACTACATCGTGCTCGGGGATGGAAGCGACGAATGGCTTGTCGTTCTCTGTAGCCAGGGCGACCGTACATATCCTGCCCCGCTCGCACATCGAACGGTTATCGAGGAGGCTGACGTGGAACGGGTAATCCGAGAACTCGCCGAAGAGAGCAACGACCTCATCGAACCCCCGGAGGGGGAGCACTGATGGAGACACTTCGACTGGCGCGAGCCACCCACCAGCTCCTCGAACGTGGTGTCGAGGCGCTCGAGAAAATCGGGCGCGAACTGGAGCGATACAACGACCGGGAGGAGTGATTCGTGACCCAAGCACAGTTATTACCGCCAGAATTACCAGACTGCTCTGGTAATCAGATAATAATCAGATATGGATATCCCCACGGACCGTTCCGAATACCTACCCGGTTTTCCTTTCAAAGCGACACGGGCTATCCTCGTCGTCCTCGGACTATGTCTGCTCGTCTATTCAGTCCCCGTTACGGGGACGTTTGACCAAGTTGATCCTGTAACGCGCTCAACGTCAGTACCGCTTGAATATACGACTACAGGAGGAGAAACCGAGTACGGGACTTTCGATATCCAAATCACGACTCCGACAACTGGCGTCGCTACAAACGGAAGTGTCCGGATACGGATGCAGACCGGGTGGGGGAATCCATATGCCAACACAGAGAGCCCGCCAAGAGCACCGCTTGAAGTCGCCGTTATCGCCGCACCGACATCATGGCGACCCGAACGGGCGGCCAGAGAGGGGACAGTCCTCTTTGCGAACACTTCCACATACGAGCAGGGCGAATACGCGACGTTCGAACGAGTACTACACTTGCCAGCGTCAATCGCACCGAAAGGGGTCGGACCTACGGAGGCGACATTATACTATTACGCGGCGTCAAACGCTGGAACCAATCGTTTTGAGATACTTCGAACCTACACAGTATATCGACCGTTCTGGGAACGGCCACGGGCATGGGGACTGCTCGCTGCAATAGTTCTCCTAGGTGCAACACTACCGACGTTCAACCAGTCGGTTCGTAACCGTCTCGCCGAACCGGTGCAACGCTACGCTGATCGACAATGGCGCCAGGATCTCCTTTCCAAAGCACAGAGACTCGACGACAAGTTCGACACAGAGACTACAGCCAGCGCGGGATCACCAGTTGAACAGGCTATTCAAGCAGCTCCGCGTGAGAATCTTCAGGATTGGAGTCAGAGGCTGGAACAGTTCGCAGTACTGGACCAGACGCTCTCAAGACTTCCTTTCGAGGAGTTACCGGTTGCAAGGACAAAGGTTCGGTCACTCGCAGCCCAGACGTGGAGTGACAACGATCCCGCAACCGCGAGCGATCTAAATGACGTGCTTACGGGGATTGATATTGGCTTTGAAGTTAGAATTCGTGGCCAAAGCTACGATGGGGCCAAGCTGCTTGACCAAACCCTTGCTGACTTTCCGTCCTCGGAAGATGACCAGCTTGAACAGGCTGCTGCAGAGATAAATCGATTCGAGGACGCCCGAGCAACCGTCGAACAGTGGAGTCAGCCCAGTAGTAGTCCGGCAGACTCGGCGAAAAGTAAGCTGGCTGTTCGTGTCGATAGCCAAGTGGTTGAGCCAACAGCGATCTGGGAACGTCTTGATACCATCTTGACTGAAGGAACTCTCGATCAATTCTGCGAGCAAGCAAAGGCGGTTGAAGATTTCGCAGCTAAGACCGAACCACTACGAAGCAACAGTGGGTCGTCTCATCCCTTATCAGCTGGCCAAGCACAGGATACAACGATCGAGGACGCCTGTAATGCGGTTCGGGAGGGCGATCTAGATGCCATCGAGAAGGCGATGGTGAAGGCAGAGGCATGGGTCGCCGAGCAGGAAGTGGCACAGATGTTCGCAACTACGGACTTGTCTCACAGTTCTATCGACCCGACTGATGTCCAGAATCGGGTTGACCAAGCCCGCGCCACTAACGACTACACTCGCATCAAATCAATCAGGGATGAAGTAATGGCCCAGCTTGACTCGACGTGGCAGCCATCGGATCTGCTTTCATTAACGCCAACGCAGTTTGAAGAGGTTCTGGGACAGCTTTATCAAAAGAATGGATACGACGTCCAGGTCACACAGCAATCGGGAGATAGAGGAATTGACGCTATTGCACGCAACGGCAGGCGAACAATCGCTATTCAGGCCAAACGCTACGATCCTAACGGGGCCGGGAACGTGTCTGGTCCAGAGGTCCGAAACGCAATCGGTGCGACAGTACAAGAAGGCGCAGATGTCTGCGTGGTCGCAACATCGTCTGGATTTACTCAGGACGCAAGGCGGGCTGCTATGGAAACAAAAGGTGTAGAGGTACAGCTACTGTCTGGACGAGATGTAATCGAAAAGCTCTCGAAGAGTCAAATTCCAAATCCGACCTAAGTTCGTTTTCCGAAAGGCAAGAACATCCGATCGAGTCTATTGTCCCAGATTCTATAGTAACATCCGGAGGCAGAAGGCGCCGATAGGTTACAAGCATCACCAGCGGGCGAGAACGGGGGCTCTCAAACATCGAGCGCGTCAGCGACGATCTGCAGGAGAAGGTCGACCAGTTCGAAGAGGGGGAGGACGCGCTTCGTGAGCGGTTCCAAGAGGCGATGGCCTGACGCCACATCGGTGACGTAGTCGTCTGTTCTGTTTTTCTCGCCCTGGAGGGGTGGAGGCCAACCGAGATGGAACAGTCCACGATTAGCGACGGGAGTGACGACGAATTCCCACCCGAGAAACGTCTTGAAGCACCGAATTACCGATTGATCAAGGCCGGTATCGCGACGATCCCGGATATGGAAACCCTCCAAGAGTGTGTTGCCTACGAGAACGCTCACCAGAATCGGACGCAGATCCTGCGCCGGCTCAAGTGGAAGGCTGAAGAGCTGCGTGAGGACGAAGAGTAAGCCCTGTG
This sequence comes from Halorientalis marina, assembly GCF_023028345.1. GTDB lineage: Archaea > Halobacteriota > Halobacteria > Halobacteriales > Haloarculaceae > Halorientalis > Halorientalis marina. The sequence continues at coordinate 257,379 of NZ_CP095490.1, forward strand.
CTTAACCAACATATTCCGCATTAATTCCCTATTGTTGGTTAAACCGCTGTACCCCGGTTTTTCAGGCCCCTGAACGGGTGCGGGGCAGCCAGCAGCGGCCTCGCGAGCCTAATCATGTCCCTTGATCTGAGCTCCAGCGCCAGCACCACCCGCGAAATCGCCGCCGCCAGACAAGCAGACTATGTGGCGTTTCTGCATCGAGCTCCGTTCGTCGGCGATGCTCTAGCCCTCGGATTTCTCCCCGGATTTCGCGAGGACTGTGGGTACCAAGAGACGCAGTATCAGAACCTCAGCCTCTTCGTCGGGATGCTCGACAACGATTTTCGGAATCCCGATCTGGAGCGGTTCATCGACCGCTTCTACGAGTACGAACCAGAGGTCGGGGTCATCGGGGACGTCGACGAACTCGACGACGTCGACGCCCACGTCGCTGCTGCTCGTGAAATCCAAGCGAGCTATCCCGAGGCCCAGCTCATCGTCGTTCCGAAGTCGCGGGCGGTGATCGACGCGATACCCGAGAACCTCGTCCTTGGCTACTCGCGAGGCTATGCTGACCGGTTGGCCCACGAGTTCTCCGACCCAGCCGATTGGAGAGGGCGGCGCGTCCACATCCTCGGCGGGAGTCCACCCAAGCAGCTCGACGCCATTCGACAGCTGACCCGACCGACACTCACTGACGAGCCACCGGCCGACATCGTCGGCGTCGACTGGAACGGGTTGCATCGTGGCGCACAGTTCGGTGAATTCTGGACGGCCGACGGCTGGGACGACAGCGGTCGCGACGCCGACCACGTCACCGTACGAAAGACGGTGCGCCACAGCCTCGCTCGCGTCCGTGAGTTCTGGAGGACCCACGGAATCTGGCCCGAATCGACACCGCAAGACGAGGGGCTCAACGTCGAGTACGAGGGACCGAGTCCTGCCGACCTCGTGGGCGCCGCCTGTACCGAGTGCGGGGCGAATGTCTGGCGAACTCGCCGCGGCCCGTACGTCGCCGAATATGATACCGGCGCTATCTGTGGATACTGCAGCTACGAGTGCTACTTCAGTCACCGTCACCGGAACAACCTGAAGGAAATTGCCGGCGAGCAGAGCGTCTACATTCCGCCGGCGTGACTTAGCGACCTGTTTTTCGAGCCCCGGGAGAGGGCGGAGGCTCGGTCGTGAACCTTCGTCCAGAGGTGACTTTCCGTGAGTCAGCAACAAACTGCAGACGACGTTTCAGTCGATGAGATTCCAATCGATATCTCGAACACCCAGTCCGGGGATATCGATCCCGCCGATGTCCCCGACGAAATCGAGTCGATCACCCGTGGTCTAGCGAGCGAACAGCCGCCGACGAACCCCCTGGTCGTTCTCAAAGCGGTTCGCTGGTGGTACATCCATGGCAAGGGTGGAACGGATCCCGCCTTCAGGTGGGCCATCGAGTGGACGCGTCATCTAGCGACCGACACGCCCAGCGACGTCGATCGATTCGACGAGTTCCTCGAGTACCTCGTCACGGTCGGCTTCGCTGACGAGACCCACGAACTCCGCTAACCAAGAGGGCGATTTTTTATTCGCCCCAGAGGGATGCGGCGCGTTCTGAACTGATGCAATCGTGGTAAACCCGATTCGGTGAACACAATGGCTACGACCAGTGACTCGTCGGTTTCCTTTGAGGAGACCGACACGCGAGACGACGAGATGAACAGCACCATCGAACAGTGGATCGACGAGCTCGTCGCCGGCGTTGACGACGCGCAGGCGAGCGAGGAGTTCCAAGAGTGGCTCGACGTCCAGAGTCGCTTTCACGACTACTCCTACCGGAACACGCTCCTCATCAAGCGGCAGTGTCCCGAGGCGAGCCGGGTTGCGGGCTACCGGACGTGGCAGGAGGAGTTCGATCGTCACGTCACGGAGGGCGAGTCGGCCATCTGGATCTGGGCGCCGATCATCACGAAGCAGTGCCCGGAGTGCGAGAACTCGCCGAGCTACCACGAGGACAGTGACTGTGAGTACGACGAGACGCCGCCCGAGGAGTGGTCCGAGGGCCTCGTCGGATTCAAGCCCGCGCCGGTGTTCGATGTCTCCCAGACCGAGGGCGAGCCGCTTCCCGACCTGGACACGGCAGCGACTGGGGACGCCGGCGACCTCGTCGAACAGCTGACTGCCGCCGCTGACGACCTCAGCGTGACGGTGCGAATCGTCCCAGCCGAGGAGTGGACCCACGGCGAGGCGAAGGGCATCTGCGAACAACTGAGCCTCGTCGACGTCCAACCGCTCGTCGAGGTGCGAGATCGGGAGAACGAGGCCGACCTTGCGCGGACGTTGATTCACGAGTACGCCCACGCTCTGCTCCACTTCGACGTCGACGACGACACCGAGCGGGCAAAACGCGAAGTCGAGGCCGAAGCCGTCGCGTACGTCGTCGGGCGGTACTGTGGGCTCGACACCAGTGGGTCAGCGTTCTACCTCGCAGCCTGGGAGTCGGACGACTCCGAGGTCGTTCGCGAGCGGCTTGGACGGATTAGTACCACAGCAGAGAAAATCGTCGAGATACTCGAAAATTGAGGAATTAACCAGCACTCGATCCGGTACTCCGCTGTTCGGTTGTTATTAGACTCAGTACCGCTTTGTGTTGCCAGCGTATCGGGTGGCTGTTTTTGTCACTCGGCACTTTAGATGAGATTGTATGCCGGCACCAACGGGAACTGATGGAGTCGGACGAGCTGTCCAAGAGGTTTTCGTGCCGCCGGTGGGCGTTTTCATCATCGTCGTGGTCATCAAGGAGTTCGTGGGGCCGGTGGTAGCAGGACTGGTGTACCTGCTCATGCTTGTTGTTATCTTCTTAGGGATCTACACCTCGGCAAAAAATTGGAACATCCGCTACACGATGGGGTTCGTCCTATCTGGTATCGTCCTGATTTGGATGGCTCCCAGCATTATCTCGACAGTAATCCATCCCGTATTCGGGTTGCTTGGTACCCTAATCGGGATCGTATTCCTTGGCGGAATGGCACTCCTATTGATCGAAAAAGCTGGCCTTGATGAGGTGTTGAAGAGGTAGAGAGAGGCGGCGTTTGCTTCTGTACTAGTTCTTCTCGTAACAGCTGCGTTGCCGCCGGTCGCTGCAGCACGATTTTAAATGATATGTGGTCTAAGTATTTTAGACGAAACGATGTCATCACTAGGGCAACAAGATGAGAAAATAGCGCGGGAGATTCTGAAAGCGCTCTATGATCAGTTCAAAGACGTGCAGTACCGTGGCCTGACAGGGGATGGATTGTACGAGGCATTGGAGGAGTACGAGCAGGACGACGTGGCTTATGTGGCGGAGCGAATCGATGGAGAATACGTCGAAGTACAGGGGGCACTAGGGCAGCGAATCAGCACAATCCAGATTACTGCGGCAGGGATCGAGAAACTGCACGAAGACGGGTGCGAAACCATCATCGACGGCAACACCCGGTACGACATCCTAGAGGAATTGTACCAGCTTGATCGAGAGAACACCGGGGTAGTATTCGCCGAGCGAGACGAACTAATTGACGAAATTGGGGATGAAACGCTCGTCGACCAGAACATCTGGTACCTGAAGGAGAAGCGACTCATCGAGACGCACGGAGGGGGCGGCGGACTCTTCTACCACGGCGCCAGGATCACAGACCGTGGTGCAGATCGGTTCGAAGCATATCGGAACGATGGTGTCGAAATTCCGCGGACAGGGACGCACCGATCACTTCGGCAGGCCTCGATTGGCCCTAACGAGTCGCAACAAGCTGAGCACCTGTTCCGGGATTTCGTGGAACTTGCGCGAGACGAGGTGATTATCATCGATCGGTACGCCCGTGAAGGCCTCTATGATCTGCTCCAGCACGTGCCGAACGGCGTCGAAATCAAAGTGATGACGACGGATCGCGTGACTGGAGGGGGCTACCAGCAGCGCGTATCCCAGTTTGCGCAGCAGCACTCAGATATCGAGGTCCGGTATCTCTCGGACAGCGACTGGGATTTCCATGACCGCTACATCATACGTGACCGGGAGGATGGTTGGGCATGGGGTCACTCGTTCCACGACGCCGGTGATACGCAGCACACCGCCTCTGAGCTCCGACCAATCAATCGGGAATCCATTGAGTCCCAGTTTACGGCCGCTTGGCAGAACGGGACGGTGGTCGTATGACGGATATGGTAGCCAACATCGATTTACCCACCGACGAGGCCGGGATGCTTCCCCGTCAATGCCCGAGCTGTGACGGTCAGTTCACGATCCATGGAGAGACCTACGAACAAGAACACTATCTGAATCTCCGGTGTCCATACTGTGACTGGATCGCGGAGTTCGACGAGTTTCTCACAGAGGAACAGGCAGAGTACGGGAATGCTGTTGCAGAAAATGAGGCGAGGCAGATGCTGGAGGACCAGTTCGCAGATATGTTTGAAGACGCATTCAGCGGTACGGGATCAAGCGATTTCATCGAAGTCGAAACGAATACAGACGATATCGATTTCGGTCACCGGAACACCCCCTCGCCACACCTGGCTATCGAAACAGACCAAGTGACGTGTAGTGACTGCGGATTCTCCTTCGCTGTCGAGGAGGGCTCAGGGAACATCTCTTGCCCTGTATGCCGGTGAATTAACCAGTTTTCGGCATTATTAGCAAAGATACTTTTTCAGCACCAGTAAGTCGGTTTTCTACCTCGCTGCGTGGGAGTCGGACGATCCCGAGGTCGTTCGCGAGCGGCTCGGACGGATCAGTTCCACAGCAGAAGAGCTCATCGAAGTGCTCGAAAGCGAATCTTCGTCCTAATCTAGTTAACCAACAGAGTGATGGATTCCTTCCGCTCTGTTGGTTAAGTTTTTCAGCGCCCGCGGAGGGGCGGAGGCGCATTCAGACCTCCGTCGAATGATGACTGAACCCTATCTCACGACGGTCCTCGAGGAAGCCGAGCACGTTGCCGAGCAACACGACCAGGTCGCTCGAACCACAGACAACCAAGCCCACGAGTACCTTCGATACGCCGTCCTCCGAGTGCTTGAAGGCGAGTCGGACCACCTCCCAGCAGACTGGACGCCGATCGACGGCGTGACCGTCGGCTACGGCAGCGACGAGGCGATGTACGACAGCTGGGGCTCCAGCGAAGACTGGTGGGAAACTGTCCCGCCCCAGGAGGCGTGTACACGCTTCCGGGTGTTCTTCCCGGACGACCACCAGACGGTTCCCCGCGACATCGTCGACGTGATGGCCGCGCTCGGGGCCTGGCGAGTGTGGACCGGACGTGCAGCCGCGTGCGGCTCCTACGACCATCGCGAGCGCCGCGAGGTCCACTACCTGTGGCCGGAAGACCATCCGGTGGAGGAAGTGCTCCACGAGCGGCTCAGTAGCCCTGCGGAAGCCGTCGCTCCCGACGGTGGCCGAACGGGCGACGTTCGCGACCGACTGGTCGTCGACGAGAACGCAGAGTCGAAGGACGATCTCGAGCCCCGCACGAAGCGTGCCGTCGCCGAAGCGATGGACGTCTCACTCCTCTCGAAAGGTGGCCGCTACGAGGTGCAGTCCGCATCCGGTAACAGGTACGAAGTCGACGTCGTCGACGAATCGTGTACCTGTCCCGACTGGCAACAGCGTTCACCCGAAGGCGGCTGTAAGCACCTGCGTCGCGTCGATCACGAGATCAAACGGGGCCGCGTTCCCCGACCAGACGGCCGCCTTCCTTCCCCGTAGGGTCGTGATTTAGCTACTCCACGGGACGGACTGTGTCGCCATCCCAACGAACCCGGTCGAACGTTGAGAGATACGCGATCCGGTCGTGAACTTCGTCGATATCTAGCTCCAGTTCGGCGGCCAGTTCGTCGACGGTCATCGGCTCGTCGAGTGCCTGGAGGACTTCGAGCCCCCGGTAGTACCTATTCGTGAGCTCCTGGACGCGGGCCTCGATCGGCGTGGTCACCCCATACCGCTCCTCGAGTTCGACTAGGGCCTCGTTCGCGAACGTGGCGAACTGATCGTCACCCAGGCGTTCGATCTGGGCTTCGAGTTCATCCCGGACGACGTCGTAATCGAGGCCGGCCTGCACGAGCATATTCATATCCTCGATGTCGTCGTCGCGGCCGGCGATCGCCTTGAACAGGAAGATATCCTCGTTGCTGACTAGCCGGACCGTCAGTCGGTCCGTATCGAGGAACGGCTCGCTGCGCTCTTGCATCCCATCAGTGAGCACGAGCTTGTTCGCGACTTGCTGGTTGAAGATGTCGAGGCGACATCCATCATCGTTCTCGACGCAGCTTGTCGCCCCCAGCGCCCGGTAATCTGGATCCAGCGATTGAACCTCCGCATACCCGAGATCCATCAGAACGCCCCACAGCTGGCCGTACGCGTCGCCGTCCGGGACGACCAGATCGATATCCTTCGTCGCCCCCTTGAGGTCGCGCAGCGACATCGCACCACCACCAATCAGGTATACCGTGAGCGGTTCAGATAGCCCGTCCCCGATTCGCTGGAATTCGTTCTCGATGTACTCACGTCCGAATGTTGGTCTCATTGTGGTAGTGGCACCTCGTAGTCAGCAGCCAGCTCCTGGAACTCGTCCCACGCCGGGAGCCGGGCATCGTCGACCTCGCCGTGCGTCTCAAGGTAGCGAAGCAAGGCGTCGATTTTGTCTTCGAGGCCATACTTCGCCGCCTGCTCTCGGAGATCCTCCTCGTCGACGTCGACGTGGCTGAGCAGGAGGAGACAGTACGAGCGGTGGCGGCTTCCGTCGTTGATCAACAGCGTGTGACAACACAGCTCCGCCGGCGAGACGGCGTCGATCTCCTCGGAGTAGACGTAGTATCGATGGCCAGTGAGTAGGAACTGGAGACCGAAGGCCGCGAATCGAGCGAGGCCGGTTTCGTGGAACGCCTCCGCGTCAATCTCCGTCTCGGTCTGGGCGAGGAATTCGTCGTAGTCCTCCCAGAGAATCGTCCCCTTCGGGGCAACGGCTTCGAGGCGTTGGCGATGGAGATGGTGTGCGAGTTCCCGGGCGAACTCGTGGAGGCGGTCGAAATCGGCGTTGAAGTCATAGCGGCCGTCGGCCGTCCCGACGAGACCACGGTCACGAAACCGCTTGAGGACACGGTTGACCGTGTTGCGGTAGTTGTCGCTCCGGTCAGCGATCTCGGAGACGGTTCGCGGCTGGTCGATGTAGTACAGCACCTCGAGTGCCTTCCCGGTCAGCAGTTCGGGGAACTCGATGTGGGAGTGCTGGCGGACGAGGTCTCGATAGAGTTCGACGGCGCGAGCATCCGACGGGACGACTCGTTTTCGCCGGCCATCGCGTTCCGTGTAGACGAGCCCCTTCTCGACGAGGTCGGCGACGGCACGAGAGAGGTAACTCTCGCTGTGGTCGAGCTTCGCCGCGAGCTCGGAGATCGTGTCGCCGCGGTCGACCGTGGCGAGGACCTCAAGTTCAATGCGCCGGAGCACGGTGTAACATTGCACGAAACTCGTATATAAAGAAGTTTCGAGTAGTGTTACATCCAGCAGGTGCGAGAACCCTCTCCACCGACTTAACCAACATAACTATGGATTCGCGGGTCGTGTTGGTTAACACGAGAGTAGCCGATGTCCTACGAACCCCCGACCCCACCGGCGAACCTCCCGACGGAGATCGTCAACACGCTCAATAAATCGAACCCGGAGCAGCTCCGAGACGTTGCGACGTACGCTGAAGCACTCGCCGAGCACAAGGAACGAGAGGCCCGTCTCGAGGAGTCGGCAGATCAAGACGAGGTCGAAGAGCGACCAGACGATCTCCCGGACGGTGTCCCTGCCAAAGCGACGATTACGATCAAGGAAATCAACGACAATCGCTACTACTACTGGCAATGGAGGGAAGGCGACAAGGTGACCTCCAAATACAAAGGCCCAGTCAATCCAGACGAATGAACTCGAACAGGAGGACACTCCCCGTTTTCGAGTTGTAAATGGGAGAGGGCGCGGAGACGGCACATCACATCCAATAGAACGTCGGATTTCTACGGTCACCCACCCCCCGTTTTCGAGTAGTAACGAGACATCCCGGCGACTGACACCCCCCATTTTCGAGTTGTAACGCATCACGCGGGATACGAACACTCCCCGTTTTCGAGAAGTAAGTGTGGGGAGGATACGGGCCAGATTAGTTCTTACTCCGGAATTGCTTCAGCCGTTCGCGGACAACCGCGCTGATAGTCGCCTCTTCGTGAGCTAGATCTTCGAACCGAGAATCCTCACGAATCGTCTCCATAATCGTTTCCGGATCTTCAGAGAGGGAGAAATACATATGCACTCCTCTACCTCGACCCTTACCCCGTCTCTCGAAGTCCAATACACCGTACGTACTCTGCTCAGTGACGTGATTGACGAATGTCTCGCGACTGTACTGATCCGCATCCATCGTATCAGCAATGAATTGGTACGTCTTGAACGCAGGTCCAGCAGGGATCCACTCAGGATGTTCTCTTGCGTAGTTAGCAGTCGCCGCCACAGCGTAGATGGAGAGTTTCTTTTGAGTAGAGATCCCGCTTATATGGCGGAGCTTGCGGTTTTCGGTGTACTTCTCCTGAGCATCACGGACATCAGTCTCGATAACCGTGTCAGCCCCACGCCGCTCGGCTAATTCGCCAGCCCATCTGAGGAGATCAATCGCTTTCCGTGCATCCCCGTGCGTTTGGGATCCGAACGCAGCAACAAGCGGAACAACGTCATCTGCAAGAGAGTCTGGTTTGAAGGCGTCCCGCCGGTTGCGGAGAATACTACGGAGTTGGTTCGCATCGTAATCGTCGAAGAAGATATCGTCAGGGTTGTAAGAACTCTGTGCGCGGCTGTTGAGGTCCTTCATGAAGTCGGCGTAGTTCGTGATCGTCGTGAGCGAGATGGGACCATCAAAGTCGGCGAGTTTTCGAGCCCGTGAAAGCTGGTAGATGAGAGAATTGTACTCTGCTTCCTGATACGGCCCTTCGAGCATATCGATCTCATCGAGGATGAAGATGACTCCGTCGTAATACTCTCGCATGAGTTCGTACAGTCGCTCGAGCTTCTGATCCGTTGAGACGCCGGTTTGGGGAACGCCAGGATCGACACCGAGGTCGTCGGCAGCAGCTTTCACTAACCGGTAGACGGCCCGATCTGCAGTCTTCGGTCCCTCGCAGTTGATAGAGAGGACCCCGAATGTCTTGCCTTGGGATTCACATAGTTCGACGATCTGTTTGCAGACTGCATGAATGATGAGCGATTTCCCCGTTCCAGATGGCCCACTCAGGAGCATATCGGGAATCCCCTCATTCTGGAGAACCGGTTTTAGATTGTCGACGACACGGCCCAGCTGGTCGTCACGACCGACGATACGATCCTCGTCGATGATGGTATCTGACCGGACGAGGTCTTTGTTCGCGAAAACGCCACCGGACGACTCGGTTTGGAGCCGATCACGAATTGAGATGCCGCCACCGTCGCCGTTAGTTGCTTCTTGAGACGAATCGGCGGAATCTGATCCGTTCTCGAAGGTCGATTGTGACGTGCCAAGAGATGCCACCTCCTCATCCGTCGACTCAGAAGTTTCAGGATCGCCAGCAGAAGATTCACGATCCTCCTCACCTTCCGGATTATTCGATCCTGCTTTACGTCCCTCTCGTCCCATTATGAACCCCCTCGAACTCTGGGTATAAAAATATGGACCCTTGTGGAGTTGTAACCGGGCGAAAACAGGCTATCTAACGACTACAGCCCCATATCCACTGAATGGGTCAGATACCGTCTTCGGAATCTATCGCCCTCCGTTGTCGAGTTGTAACGGTTCGACGAAGGACGCTATCGTCGAACCTCCTTGATGACCCAGACCCCCCGTTTTCGAGTTGTAAGACGTTGAGGGGCGGTAACACACCTGGTTCGATTCTCCCACACTCGCGTTGTAACGAGAAGTGAGTCGAGGTGGGTCTCGGAGCAAAATCCAATTAATCCGGATTTTGTGAATGATGCTCTGGGTGAAACGGTCTTTCTCACACTCCCCGTTTTCGAGTAGTAAGCACCGGAATGGTCGCAAAAGAACGACGCTCGTAGGACCCGTTCACGAATGAGAGGAATACCGGGTTTTGGACATGATTGCTGGTGAAGCTACTTTGGTGATCTCGAATGTTTCACCCCCTCCCCCCTTTTTCGAGTTGTAAGTCGCGGGGGAACAGGCCATCCAAGACGTAGCGTAGCGAGAGTTGAGGTAACTGAAGTTGGCATAGAGGCGTCGAGACGGGAGAGTACACGGAATCAGAACCACGGACGAGATGAGGAAGTCATCTACTTCCCGAGATGTCAATCGTCTAGCTGAGCTTGACGATATGTTTTCTTTGTCTCTAGTGCGGTTGCGGTAAGGTAACGTACAACATAAACTTTCGCATTCCTAGTCACAAGTTAGAATATTAGACACTCAACCTCTCTATCGTGTATATTCGTCACAATTGGCTGTTTTGGAACCTCTCTTGCTGTTCACCCCCTCCCCACCACCACAAGTTTACAACTCGAAAAAGGGGGGAGGGGGTTCGTCAGGTCCAGTCCGTGATACCGACTACACGTGTTCCGTTGAGCTCTCGTCGGATGTCGTTCCGATCCCACCCGAGCGGTGAAAGCACGCTCTCGACAGCTCTGACCAGCTGCGTCTCGTAGTACGAGGCGTCGTAGGTCTCGATCGCTTCGTGGGCGAGGGCGACCCGGTCTCGCGAGGATTTCTCGTCGTCGACGACCACATACTCGATATCTTGGCCCGGGTGGACTGCCAGGTCCTGCTGGCGAGCTCGCGTCAAGGCGGCCACGTTCTGAGTATTCTGAGAGTACCCCTCCAGCGGCTTGGAGACACGATTCCGCTCGACGAGCCGCTTCACTGCTACGTTGCCCGCCTGCAGTTCATCGATCGCTCGTTCGAGTCGTCCGAGCACCGCGTCCGGTGACCGCGTGGCATCGAGCTGATCGAGACAGTCTCGCTGGACGTCCTCGATGAACGACGGGGTTGAGCGCTGCCGGGCTTCGATACCTCTGATCTTGAAATCGTCGTCGCCGGCGACCTTCCCGAAGTACTTCGTCAGCGCGCCGGCGTCGCTCTCGCGCTGCGGCACGAACGCCACCCAGTCGTAGTGAGCTTCGTGTTCCAGCCGAATTTCGACGCGCTCCGTGATCTCCGTCGCGAGCGTCTTGAGGTTCTCGCGGTCCTCGTCGTCGACGTCGGGGTCCGGGGTCACCCAGATGGAGTCGACGATCCCGTGGACGACGCGCCAACCCCCGGTTTCCAGCCGCTGTTTCGCCGTCAGCAGAATCTCCCGAGCGAACGCGTTGATCGCCTCGTGGCACTCGATGCGGCCGAACTTCGCGTTGCTGAACCCCTGGTAGCCGAAGCAGGCGACGAGGATCCACTTCAGGGCTCCCGACCGCCCCTCGAGTTCTGCCAGTCGGTCCTCGTCGGGGTCGTCCCGTTCCTTCTCGCCACGGATGACCGCCTTGATCTCGTCGCGGGCGTCGATGATCGGCTGGAGGACGTCGACGAGGTAGCCCCGGTCGTCACAGATCGAGTACCCGAGGCCGGGGACGTCGTCGCGGTCGCTGTGGCAGTCACACCGGATGACGTCCGGCGAAACGTTCCGAGTACAGATGATGTTCGGGTACAACGAGGAGAAGTCGAGTTCATGGACGTTCTCGTGGAGGCCGACCTCGGGCGCGAAGATGAAACCGCCGCGGTCGGCGTCGTGGAGCGTTCCCATCGGCTTGTAGAACTCGTGACGCCAGGAGTTCCACGGGACAAGGACACCGCGGTCGTGGGCCTCGCAGATCTGGATCGCCGTGAGCACGTTCCCGATCGACGCCCACGCGAGCTCTTGGACGGGCTTGTTCGAGCGCGACACGAGGTCGAGGACGCCGTTGAGGTTCGTCTCCCCGTAGAAGAACGTGTTCGACTCGTCGATGATCGCTCGGCCGGGGACGTTGTACCGCGCCGGCGAGTGGCCGACGCGACCGTAACTCGAGTACGTCGACCGGCTCGCAAGCTGCTGGTAGTCGACGTCTGGCCACCGACTCAACGAGAAGTCGTCGACGCCGGCGTCCGTCGCCATCTCGTGGAGGGTCGGGACGATCTCGCTCGTCGAGCAGACCAGGACGTCCGGATCATGTGCGTCGAGCGCCCCCTGGACGGCGGTCAGGATATCCGTCGACGAGCCGGTGACGGTGTCGCCGGCAACGGACAGCTCCCCATAGACATCGTTGCTCGTGTCGGTCACCGGAACTCTGAGCCGGAGTGTCGACAGCTCGCTCGCCGGCGTCGGATCAACGCCGGCTTCCAGACAGTACCGGAACTCCCGCGAGAAGTCGACGTTGAAGCAGGCGAGATCCCCGACTGGATAGGCCGACAGCTGGCGTGCCTGCCGGGCGAGTGGGGTGACGCGGTCGATGTGGGCGACGTCGACAGCGAGAACGGCCTCCTCGTCTCGTCGAAAGTCGGGCCGTCGCGCAACTATTTCGGTCGCGACGACGTCCGGGTGCTGGTCGTACACCGACTGGAGAGTCGTGAGATCGAGATCGGCGTCAGGGTCGCGAGGGGCGACGTAGAAGCGTGGGGTGTAGTCATCGCGCTCGGTCGCGACGGCGCCGTCGGCGGTTGCCTCCCACTCCAGAACGCGATCGTCATCGAGGAAGTCGATACTGAACGGCATCGTCACGAGTTCGCGTCCGGTGGAGTGGCTTCCTGGTCATCGCGTGCTGCGACCGCGGCTTCGAGCTCCTCGAGGCGTTCCTCGTGGTGGTCGAGGCGGGCCTCCTGTTCGAGATCGATGCTGAGCAACGCCGGCAGGAGTGGGTTTTGGTGATTCAATAGCCCGCTCGCGTCGGCGTGTTCGCGGGCGTACTCGAACAGCCGGTCGAACCGGGGCTGGTCGCGACGCCGCAGCGCCCGCCGGAACTCCGCCCAGCGCTCTTCGATGGCCCGCAGCGCATCGCGATACGTCGGGTTCGTGCGCCCCATCGTTATCGTCCTCCGGTCCCGGTCGCGGTCCACGCATCGAGCAAGGGATCCGCGGTAGCCGACACCGTCTCACCGTCAGCTGTGACGCCCGTCCCGACACTCTCCGGAGTCGGCGTCGACGGCGCCGGTGTCGTCGGTTCCACGCCGACCTGCGTGGCGCGTGCCGCGAGCAGCTGCTGCCAGTACGCGAACGTCGTTTGGTAGTACGCGCCGTCGTCGACGGGGTAGACGAGCGTCTCGAAGTCCTCGCCGACGACCCGTGGGCCCATCCGAGTTTGCTCGCACTCCAGATAGTGGTCGGCGACCGTCGCGACTGACTCGGTGAATTCGTTTCGTTCGTTTCGCGTAACGAGTACCGGGATGTCGTACCCCTCAGCATAGGTCGACAACCGGGCGAGAGTGCGGGCTTGGAGGGTTTTCGCGTGGGTTTCGCCGAGGGTATCGTCGGCGCGGTACTGGGCGTCGACGGCGGGCGCGACGATGAGGGCGGGCGTGTGGGGCGACGTGTCCTCGTCACGACTCGGTTCCCCCTGACCGGCCGCCCCGGCGTCAGTGGTGGACATCTGGATCGACTTGTTCACTGCCGCCGGGAGATCACAGACGGCGCCGTAGTGCTGGTAGGCGGTGAATCCGCGTGCCACGTGGATTCGGTTGAGCAACCGTTGACTGGGCGCGATCTGAGCGAGTGTCGTCGTCGTCGCGTGTCCGTTTGCGTCGACCCAGAAGGCGGGCCCGTCGTGCAGGAGGAGATGGTCGAGCACGAGTGACTGCAGGATCGGGACGCCGCGGCCTCCCTCGACGTCGAGCAGCGTGATGCCGTCGTCAAGCTGTGGCAGCAGCATCTCGTCCGTAGCCGGATCGGCCTGGTCAGCAAGGGACCGATTGCGATCAGCTCCCCGTGTCGGCTGGTCCACCGCCAATCGGTTCGACGTTGAGTGTTCTCCCATACTCGACTAGTTGTCTACGTTCCCGATAAGCCGCGGCGTGTCGCTTCCGCGTTTCAGGGAAGGGCTGGAAGGTATGTAGAACCGGACTCAGGCAACGGATTTCTGCCATCGTTCGACCGTTTCCGAGAACGTTTCCAGAGAGGAAGGCGGACAGCATCGTCGGATTAACCAACAGGCCGGGGGATCACAGCTCAATTGTTGGTTAAGACTCTATGATCCCACGATGATATCGCCCTCACGTAATTCTGCTGACGGCCCGTATATCTCCCGAGCCTACGATCTGATGTGATCGACGATTGTTCTCAGCGCGGTTACATCGTCGTTATTGTACTGTTTGAGTCGATCCCAGTCTGGTTCTTCGCCGTCGAGGAGATATCGTGTGTACTTGCTCCCGACCACAAATCCATCGACGGTTGGGTCTTGATACTCAAAGCCGAGTGCGCTCGCTACGACATCCAATTTATGCTGATTGAAGGGACCGAAGAGTTCCTGTTGGGCAGTAATCCCGAGGTCGTGCGCTCGCTCCAGATGGTCGATCCCCTCAGTAATGCCGTGTTCGTCGAATCTGCGACTGAGACACTGTTCGTCGAAGTAGTTCCCTCCGTAGTAGATGATCGGCTCGGAGCCATGATCATCAAGGTACTCAGACAGCTCCTGAAGGAGTGCTGACTCGTCGTCCGGCTCGAAGAATTGTCGGTACGCATCGTTCTGGTAACTGTAGGTGCCGACCAGCCAGATCCGATCCTGCTGAAGATCCGTTTCTATGTCCAAGAGGAGAGGCTCCGTATCGTGAAGGTCGTCGAAGGCGGACTTGTTTAGAATCACGACCTCATCGTTTTCGAACGCCTGTCGATGAGCAATCCACCGGTCCACGTGCCATGACGAGGCTCCAGGGAGGGCTTCGAGATCGGCACGCCGTTCTTCGGTAATCTCATCTGGGCTAGTGATTCCTAACTCACTGAACTGTTCCACTCGGTTTCTCCCGACCTGGACGAGATCAGTCAGCCGGCTTCCTAGCAGATGGCGAGTGTCGTAGAACTCGTACTCGATAGACCCGTTCGAGGCGTCGATGGTGATGAGTGCGTACCTTCCAGGGTCGTCTACTCCGTCGTGGGATGCGATGTTGATCACCGTGCCGTACTCGAGGGTTTCAGCTCTGCCTCCGAATTGATGGCAATGACCGCAGACGGTGACTGGGGGCTGGATGTCGTCTATGAAGCTGCTGACGGCCTTCGACCCGATATGTTGTTGCCCGAATCGCTTCCCGATATCGAGAATGCCGAAGGGAGGTGTGTGAGTGACAAGAATCGGAGTTCTGTCTTCACAAGCGGTGCGGTGTTCGGAAAGGTGTCGCTGGACGTCGTCCTCGGTATAGGTGATGAGACCAGGTCCCTGGGTTGATCCTTCTTGGCCGATGAACACGAAATCCTCGTAGATGTATGGTGTCCTGTGGAGGTCGGTGGTAAATTCCGAATCGAATTGTGGACCGGTTGACGGAGGGAAGTCGTCGTTTCCTCGGACATAGAGCGATTGTTGATGCTTCGTGAGGCGAGCAAGTTCTGCCAGATGATCTGTGCCAGTATCGGCGTTTTTGAAACGTGAAAGGTCGTCGCCGGCATACAGTAGTAGATCTGGAGTAGGTTCTACAGTTTCGAGAATGGTGTAGAGATCGTCAAGAGGTTGAGAGCGCCAGTCAGATACAGCGAGAATGTGGGTCATTTTGGTTGAGCGTAGTTAGTGTAACCTCTTCTATCGTTTGTTTAGGTGTACCGTTTGGCATTAGGAGATTCTTCGCCCCCTTGTCGTTAACCAACAACTCAGGCTTATCGGGACAATCTGTTGGTTAACGGTGAGATTCCTGTGCGACCACGTTGAAGATGCTTCCCTCCGAACTCCTCGGTATGTGTGGCCGAAACTCGCTCTTCATCGACCAGGCTGACTTCGAGGCCCGCTTCGATGCCGAGGTCGTCGCGGACGGCGGGTACACACCCCGATACAACATCGCTCCTGGTGACGACCT
The DNA here is from genome assembly GCF_023028345.1 of Halorientalis marina. Lineage (GTDB taxonomy): Archaea > Halobacteriota > Halobacteria > Halobacteriales > Haloarculaceae > Halorientalis > Halorientalis marina. The sequence continues at coordinate 273,344 of NZ_CP095490.1, forward strand.
CCACATCATCACGAACGAGGCTCCAGACGAGATCGATGCCTACCACTGGGGGCTGATTCCGTTCTGGGCGGATGAACCCGAGGAGGGCATCATCAACGCTCGCTCCGAGACTGCCGACGAGAAACGTGTCTTCGAGCGGGCGTGGGAATCCCGCCCCTGCCTCGTCCCCTCGTCAGGGTTCTACGAATGGAAATCGCCGAACGGCGGGTCGAAACAGCCCTACCGGATTTACCGCGAGGACGACCCCGCGTTCGCGATGGCCGGGCTCTGGGACGTCTGGGAGGGCAACGACGAGACGATCTCGTGCGTTACGATTCTCACAACGGATCCGAACGACCTGATGAGCTCCATCCACGACCGGATGCCGGTCGTCCTTCCGCAGGACGCGGAGTCCGACTGGCTCACCGCAGATCCCGACACCCGCAAGGACCTATGCCAGCCGTATCCGAAGGACGATCTGGCCGCCTACGAGATCTCGACACGAGTCAACAACCCCGGCAACGACGATCCGCAGGTCATCGACCCGCTGGACCACGAGCAATCGGGCCTCGGCGAGTTCAGTTCCTGATAGCTAACGGGGTCACGGTTACTGCATCGGCGACGCCGCTGCCGAATCGACGAGCGAGTACTCCCGATCTCGACTCGTCCCCTCCGCTTCGAGGAGGTTGTACTGCTCCATCTTCGAGAGGTACGTGCGGATAGTCCGCTTCGTCCGTGGATCATCGACGTCCTCGGAATAGCGCTCGTGAATCTCGCTCGGCCCGACCGGGCCGTGTTCGCGAACGATGTCGTAGACGACCCGTTGGTGGGGTGTGAGTGAATCGAGGCTCTTCTGCTTGATCTGGGCCCGGGCATCCTCGGCGGCGTCCAGGAGGATGTCGTCGGTGATGCGCTCGTGGTTCTCGCGATCAGCCTTGCCGGCGGCTGTTCGGAGGATGCCGATTGCGAGACGGGCGTCGCCGGCGGCGGCGTCGGCGATTCGGTAGAGCTGGTTGTCGGTGATGACGTCCTCGTCGAGCCCCCACTTCGCCCGCGCACTCAGGATGTCGTACAGCTGCTCGTCGTGGTACTTGTCCATCCGGACGTGCTCGCTGGAGCGCAGCCGACTCACGAGGCGGTCGTCGACGCGGCTGAATAGCTCCTCTTCCTTGTTCGCGATGCAGATGATTGCGAACTGCGGGAGGCTGTGGAGATCGTAGATGACGCTGGGGTCTTCGAGCTGGTCGACCTCGTCGAGGATGACGACCGTCCGCGGGCCGTCGTGCTGTTGGAGGCGGTCGACGAGTTCATCGTGCGGCGTTGACTGTCGGTGGATGTCGATGGTGGCGCCGAGGTCGTCGAGGATCTGGTAGAGCGTCCGGAATCGGGTGTAGTTGCGCCAGCAGTTGACGTAGGTGGCCTCGACGTCGAGGACCTCTTCACGCAGTCGCTCGGTGACGAACTGCGAGATACACGTTTTGCCCGTTCCGCTGGGTCCGGTGACGATGGCGGTGTCGGCGGGTTCTCCGTTCGTGATTGGTTCGAGGACGCTGGATAGGTGGTTGACTTCGGCGTCGCGATGCTCGACTTCTCGAGGGACGAACCCGGCCCGAAGAACGCGAGCATCGCGAATCATCTGTTTCTGACAGTCTGATTCTGGGTCTGGTCATAAAAGCCTGACCGGGTTGTTTCCGGAAATACCCCTGGTAATGTCCTCTTGGGTATCTGAAAACCTCCGCTGTACCCCGATATTGTGTTTAAGGAAAGGCGAGGCTTCCGGAAACTTCCGGAAACCCATCTCTTCTTCAACTCTCGAACAACGGGATACCGGAGAAATGGTCAATATACTTGAGTGACAAACACATCCAATACACGCACCTCTTCGATGCCATACCTTGGAGTTCTAAACGGAACACGGGTTATCCCACCACAAGTAGCCGACGGCACGACTGTTACCTGTCCTGCGTGTGACCAACCGATGGCTGTTGTACGGTCTCACGAACGAGGTTCTGCTTTCATTTCTCGTCATTTTCGGCACCACGAACAGGAGGGTCGTTCTGAGATGGGGCAAACTGGCGGTCAGGCGACCTTTGCCGACCTCATAGACGCCGGCGAGTGTACCGGTGAATCGGACGAGCATATGAAGATGAAGTCGATTGCGTATGCTCGATTGGAGCACGATTTCCCCGACGCGACAGTTGAGTTGGAATCCGGCATTGACGGACGAATTGCGGATGTCTTGCTCACATTCGACACTCCCCGAGAACCCTATGGAAAAGGTATCGCGATAGAAGCTCAGTATCGGAATCAGGGCAAAGATATTGAGGCAGTTACTGACCATTATTTACAGCATGATTATAGCGTTGCGTGGCTCGATGAGGACGATTTCTCCGAGTACGATGTTGATCTCTCCGGTATACTGACCGTCTGGCCCTATGCGCTTCCGTCGCGGTCTGATACAGAGGGGTATCCGGAAGTCATCAGATGGCTCTGGCAAGAGAAGTCACCGTCTGTTTCGTTAGAGATCCCTATTCCCGGAGAATATTGGGCATCGTTCGACAAGTCGGATGAATGGGTGACTGTTGCTCAACAAGATCTTCGACGGAAGGGACGCGCTTGGGCGACCCTTTCTCGCTCACCAACGGGTCAGCTAACTCTTCAGCTTGGAAAGAAGGACTGGGGCTGGGATGGAGACACCCACCGAGTCACCGTCCAGCTTGAAGAATCGGATACCCAGGAACTCCGCTCATTTTCTGAAAACTTAGAACGGCTAGCGTTTGGACCGGATCGCCCGCCTGAGGGAGATCGAGAACGCCCTTGGCATGATTTGACGACGGCTTGGTTCGCCGGCTCTCCTCGAGTCACCTCCTGGCTCTCGGCTTCCCTCTCACCCGATGACGATGTGGTCCTCTCGTTAGGAAAGAAACACCCAAAAGAGACTGATCGGGTTAGTGTCCAGATCGACGAGACTGCGACTCAGGCCCTGAACGAGCTAACCACACTTCTTGCGAGGGCTTTCGAACTGGAAGCTTGACTGCGGTTAGAATGGTTGGTGTTCGAGAATGTGCTCCATGATGAGCTGCTCCCGGGCATCCACGAACTCCTCAAACGTCATCTCCTTGGCGCCCTCCGGGATATGATGAGTCTGCTTGTAGTCGTCCGTACGGGATTTCATCCAGTCCTCGAAGTCATCATCGGATTTCATCTTGTTCGTCTTGTCGATCAGCAGCTGAAGGTTCCCTACTCGGTCAGCATCCGCCTCCTCGGGGAGAACTGATTTCGGGATAATGTGGTCAATATCGTAGTCCTTGCCTCGCGCCGGTTCATCGGGATAGTGCGAAAGCTGGAGGAGGAACTCGATGTCCCGCTTGCCGTATTGGAGCTCCTCGAAAAGTGTGGTAAGCTTTTCTTCGGTGAAACGGAGAGAGGTCCCGTAACTGGACGCCACTTCATCACTGATCCGTTCTAGTGGGAACTCCGAGCTCTCTTCCTCTCGGATAACGTCCCGGACGAGTTCTGCGATCTGGTTCGATGATTGGCTGGTGAATCCGTTGAGTCGAGCCGCGCAGATGTAGTAGAGAATGTCACGACGCCGGCCGCGACCCTTGATGGAGGTCGAATCGAGCGAGGGATTCTCGTTCTGGTAGAGATAGTAGGCGATAGGCGTGTAGAGGGCGGGACTGAGGATGTAGGTCACCGTCGGATAGTAGCTGTTCAAGAGCTCCGCAAGTTGCTCCATCGTGTTCGAGAACGTATCCGTGAGCCAGATATCCTTGAGATTCCGCAGCAGGTCAAGCGTGTAGTTATCGAATCGGTATTGAATCTCATTGCCGTTGATCGCGAGCAGCACCTTCTGGATGTGCTTCGTGGCAAAGGGCGCGTTCCCACCGTCGATGATCCCATTCAGTTCGTCGACCATCGCGTGAACCTCGTCACGGGCGTTGATTTCCGGCGACTCTTGTTGCCAGCTACTGGTCATCAAGGAGAGGAGGATTTCGGCGCGATTCGGTGTCACTCCGCCTTGATTGATGCGAACGAAGACGTCGCGAACACGGGTGATGTCGTTCTCGTCTTCGGTAAAGAAGTGGAGCTTCTCGTCCTTGTGGACTGCCCGGTAAAGGTCCTCGAAATTGCGCTGGGCGTTGAGAATCAGACTATCGGAATTCTCTATCTCCGGGTGATCTTCGACTAGCTCTCGGATCTCACTCTCGATCTCCTGCCGTTCCGCATAAAATTCGTCGTTGTCCGAGATAGACGTAATTCGGTTGACCGGATACCAATAGGCATTCGCGGTTGCTGACTGCTCGGATCGGAAGGAGAAGTCGTATTTATTACCGAGTTCCGAGTCTGCCGTCTGCGGATCAGAGAGGAGGTTGAGATAGAGTCGCTTCTGGACCCAGGAACTGGCCTTGTTTCGAGGGTGGTTGTGTTTCCGCTCGTAGAATGATCCGGTGAGTCCGATATTGAGCGCGGTCAGCCGCTGCTGGCCGTCGAGAACTAGTTTGACCGGTGACGGGAGTGGGTCTTCGGAATTGTGCGGGGGGTTCCGATGGGTCGGGGTTGTCAGTGACTGCGGAAAGTTTGGTTCGTCGACGTAGTGAGTGACGAACCGATATTTGGGCTGAGCCTGCGCTTCCTCGGCGGAGAGGTTCCACTGAAGAAGTGCACCGATCGGATAGTCCCGTAACAGGGAATCAAACAGATCGACGATGTCACTTGTTTCCCAGACGAACTCGCGCTGAATCGCTGGTAATAGGTAAGAATAATTTATATTTTCCACGACCTCAGCGATCCGCTTGGTTTCCATATCTCGATTTGTCGTATGCGGGTTTTATATAACTACATAGTGGTAGTCGCCTATCATTTATATTGAAACAGGGCCACTTTTTGATACGGAAATGAGTTTGAATATTCCACTTCCAGCGGGTCTCGGGGATCACTCTTGGCTCGAAACTCTTGCTCAACGTGAGGAGATCGATCAAACGATTCCCCTCTATATTGAAACAGATGACGGGATCGAGGTCGTTGCTGTTTCGTTTCTCTGTGAAGACTATCTTCGGATGATTTACCGGGCACCTAGTGGGTGGCAATTGCTCACAGAATACGAGTTGTCTGAAGATCCGATTATTCACGTCGACGACCTCCTTGATGCCGTCGTTACATTTGTGGGTAAAGACGCGAGAGTCGCTCAAAAACTCGCTCAAGAACTCGGCGAGGCGATAGAGGAGCATTGGAAGATGGGATTTGTTCCGTATAGTCAATCAGGGAAGGGAGACAAATTCGAGGAACTCAGACAGGACTGCGATTGCTCAGGGATTGGCGACCCGTCAGTTGGACGTGTTCCGGGGATGTCTGAAATTGAGGAGTCAGCGGAATTCCGCTGTCGTGACTGTATGAGATTATACGGTATCGAGTATCAGGGCCGTAGATTGGATCTCGACGAGGTGTTCAGTGCTGAGTGGCTTTTCACCGATTCAACTCCGGATGACATCGTAGAAATCGGATCTGAAGATTCCTTTCTCGCATATTCTGATGGTCGCCCAATAGACAAGACGGAGCGAGTCATCGGCGCGATGACCAGCTATGGTGGTGACACGAGTTCATCATTCGCCCGATACATCCCTGAGAACCACCAAGGATTGCTCTATATTCGAGATGACGACGCAGCTGGTTACGTCACTTGGGAAGAACTCGATGGGATACAGGTTCTTCGACAGCTGTTTGTCCGGGATCGATACCGGCGCCGGGGAATTGCTAAGGAGTTGATTCAGGCCTGGTGTAAGGAGTACTGCGAGGATGGGATCTACTACATCGACGAACCGAATGACAAGAGTCGGTCTCTGTTTTCAAAACTGGGTCATATTGACGGCGACGGAGAGTACAAAGCGATCGAACTCTACCCAATTCGTGGCGTCGGGAACAGTCTCGACGCTAGCCAGACTCTCCCTCAATAGTTTATACACACTCTCGTCAACTTAATCAGCCAAATCTCGAATCCCCTCTACCACGCTCTTTCCTCGCCAACCCACGATCTGATCTGCGTGGTCTTCAACGAAATTAGGCATCTGCTTGTTTCCGTGTGGTGTAACGCCGAGAATTGGCTTCCCTTCGATTTCAGCTAAAATAGTTTCTTTCTTGATCCATTTACTGTGGGCGACGTACATACCACCGAGTATTATCACGACCGTGGCCGGCTTGATCTGGTCTTCTCGAAGTGCCTGTTCCAGCTCCTCTTCGGTGTCGGCATCTATTTCCTCCACCTTCGGGACTGAGTAGTTTCGGAAACTGAAATTCGGATAGTCGCGAAGCAGTTCCACCATCCGATTGTACTCGTCGCTGTATTCCCAAGAGTGCGAGATGAACAATCTATATTCGCTCCGACGATTGCTTGAGGATCTGCTGTTGAAACTCATTACTATGTGCGGATTGTTGACGGCTCACTCGTTTAGTACTATGGCCCACTCTGGTGCCGAATCTACAGTTGTCGATAGTTCAGTGGGAAGAACTTATACTATTTAAAAACAGAATGACCACACGGTCATGAGTCAAAACACCTCCTCCCCATTGAAAACCACCTGGGAGGCTGCATTCGACGATATTCGCGGCAGTCCGAATTCCGAATCAGCAGTGCGATTCGTTTTGAAGTCGGCCGTTAGTGGTCTGCCTACTGGATTCTACACCGATGACGAAGATCGTCTGCTGCCGACCTACAAGGGGCACGATCTCGGAACTGAATTCACAGTTCGAGAACTCGGACCTGTTTATACAGTCACGCAAACTGGGGATGGCAGCCTCCCAGAGCTCAGTTCCTCTCGATCGTCGCTGTTTGAACCGAAGGACCAACAGTCCGGTCTTGTCCCGACTGATAATTCTCTGAGCCGCAGTTCTGCAGACACGCAGAACCAGCAGGGTCTCTCGTCTGGACAAAAGCTCGCTGGCGGCGCTTTGCTCCTATATGCGGCCTACAAAGGGCTGGAAGCCTTGGCCTCCGCAGGTTCGTCTACTCAAGAGTCCTCTTCGTCTTCAGGCGGAAATACTGGCCAATCACTCCCTCGCTTAGCACGCGCCGCGAACCGACTTGACGACAAGCAGTACAACGTCTTTGTCTCCCATTCTTGGGAGTACGACGATCACTACGAACGTATTGTCGATTTCCTCGACGAGGTTCCGTCGCTCAAGTGGCAAAATCATAGCGTTCCCTCAACCGACCCATTACCGGTGGACACTGAGTCTGCTCTTCGTTCTGAACTACGAAATCAAATGAAGACCGCGTCGGTCGTGATCGTTAGCAGTGGGATGTACGGGGCCCACAGCAAATGGATCCCTGAAGAATTGGAACTCGCTGAAGAACTGGATAAGCCGGTCATCGCAATCATTCCAGAGGGACAATCGAAGATTCCGTCGAAGATACAGGAAATCGCAGACACTCAGGTCGGGTGGCGAAAAGCCTCTCTCGTCGACGCGCTCGCTGACCATGCCTGATTCAGCCGATGAAGCTGCGGTCACTCCCAAGGAGGAGGGGACTGACCCTGACGAGAAGGACACGCCTGAAACAGAACCCGAACATTCTGAGGAGGTCACTGGGGGGGATCCTGATGAATCATCTGAGGAAGGCGATGTCACTGCTGGTCCCTTAGCCGATCTGAGCGAAGATGAAAAAGACCGGGTGATGGAGCAGTACATTCACTACGGAGAGGTGGCAATTGAGACAGCCAATCAGCGGGTCCAAATGAACCGCTTTTTTGGTCTGATTTTGACCTCGATACTCGCCGGCCTCTTTGCGCTTGCCCGTGGCGACCTCACCACCACTAATGCTGTAATTGTCCTCTTTGCATCAGGATTCGGCAGTCTGATCTGCTACTTCTGGTATCAGAGTCTTCAATCGTACCGTCGCCTGAACAAAGCTCGATACGCCATCTTGAACGAGATCGAGTCGGTCCTGCCAGTTCGTATGTATCTCGATGAATGGCGATATCTGAAACGTGAGAAACCCGACCCAGAGATAGTTGATCCTCGTCCAGCAGAGGATGCCGACCACCGGTCGCATACGATTGTGGAACAATGGTTCGTTCGTCTACTGGCCGCCGGATACGTCTCTGTAGGGGGGTACGCGGGCGGGTTCATTCTCACATCTCTTGTCCAAGAATCCGTTCCCTCATTGCCAGCTCCATCGATAATTGGCTTTGGTGTTGGTGGGATTTTCTTGGTTGGACTAGCCACCCTCTTTTGGACACAAACCCGCTGAAAACGCTATGAGACGCTTCAATACTGGAGACTCGGTTCGGATTGACATCCCGGACGAGACGGATCCAGATCATAACCGACTCCACGGGCGTCGGGGAACAGTTGTTGAGGTTATTTCAGACGATGCAGGTGCTGTAACTGGGGATGAACGAGAGGGGTATCTCTTCCGCGTTAACTTGGAGGATGGGGAGACTGTCGACGTCCGATGGCGCGATCTTCGCCCCGATTAATTGATTTTCAGGTAATCGTCCACCCAGTCGTGAAACCTGACTCGGAATAGTCTAAGTAAAGACTATATTATGTCGGTCAGTTAGCCCAAGCATCGCGCATGACTCGCAAATCAATCGCCCGGAATTCGGGTAACTCTGGGCGAGTCAATATCTCTGGCTCGGAGCTCGAAGAGCTTCAAGCCGAGATCGGCGACGATGTCGACGTCGACGTTGCTGATACTAAAGACGTCGCTCACGCGCTCATCGACAGTAAGGACGCAGATCGGTTCCTCATCGTTACACCACGATAATTCATGCAAACGGCACTCACCTACCGGACGAATCGCGACCTATTCTCGAACTACTACCTCGACGAGCATCTCCCCGAGACTGAGGCATGGGATGAAATCGGCGACGACGAACTCCGCGAGGCGAAAGCGGACATAATGGAGCTGTGGGATCGCGAGAGCGGGACTGCACCCAAACGCAACGAGTCCCAGCTCGAAGAAAAGTTCATTCGGCCGATGTTCCGGAAGCTGGGTATTCCCTTCGAGGTCGAAGAGAGTACCAGCCGGACCCAGCGACGCCCTGACTACGGTTTTTTTGAGTCCGAGGACGCCGCCCGTGGCGCGTTCGAGCGCCGTGAGGAAGGTGGCGATTTCTACAAGGACGCCGTCGCCGTCGCGGACGCCAAGCGCTGGGGTCGTCCACTCGACACCCGTGGGAGCGGAGAACACGAGCGGGACTTCGAGAACCCGAGCTACCAGATTCACGTCTATCTGCAGGAGACTCCGGCGCGATGGGCCGTGCTTACTGATGGGAAGAAATGGCGGCTCTACTACGGCCCGACGAGCCACCGCCTAGACTCCTACTACGAGATCGACCTGCCGACCGTCCTCGAAAAGGGCGATCTTGAGGATTTCAAATACTTCTACCTCTTCTTCAGGCATGGCGCGTTCCTCGAGGATTCCACCGGCGAGTGCTTCCTGGACGAAGTCTACGACGAGTCTAACGTCTTCGCCCAGGAGTTGGGGGCCGACCTCCAGGACAACATCTACGAGGCGATCAAGGTCCTCTCGGAAGGGTTCATGCAGTACCCGGACAACGACCTCTCCGAAGAGGATCTTGACCTCATTCACGACAGTTCTCTCATCTACCTTTATCGGCTGATCTTCGTCCTCTACGCAGAGAGTGAGGGTCGTGACCTGCTCGATACGAACAACGAGATCTACGAGGAGTCGTACAGTCTGAATACGCTCAAGCAGAACGTCGCTGAAGAACTTGACAGCCCGAATCCGAAGTATCGCGACTGGCAAGACAACCTCTGGGACCGACTGGACGAGCTGTTCAAACTCATCGACCAGGGCAGTCAGTCGCGCGGTATCCCTGAGGAGGACCTTTACATCCCAGCGTACAACGGCGGACTGTTCAGAACTGACCCGGACGAGGACGACAGCGTCGAAGCCCGGTTCCTCGCGACCCACCAGGTCGGGGACGCCTACCTCGCTCAAGTGATCGAACTGCTCACCCGGAGTCAGAACGGCAACGGCGGCGGGAAGATCTTCGTCGACTACTCATCGCTGGACGTCCGCCACCTCGGGAGCATATACGAAGGGCTTCTTGAGTACCAGCTTGACGTCGCCGACGAACCGCTCGCGCTGGAAGACGGTGAGTACGTCCCCGCCGGCGAGGGTGTCGAAGTGATCGTCGAGGAGGGCGAAGTCCACCTCACGACTGGCTCTGGTGAACGGAAAGCCACAGGGTCCTACTACACGCCGGAGTACGTCGTTGAGTACATCGTCGAGGAGACTCTCGGCCCGCTTGTCGACGATATCCGAGGCAGTCTTGTGGGCCAGAGTGCGTTCGACGGGGGTGGCTTTGCTGAGGAGTTCGCTGAGGGAGTGTTCGACCTGAAAATCCTCGATCCCGCGATGGGGAGTGGCCACTTCCTGACGAGTGCCATCGACTATCTCGCCCGCGAGATCATCGACGCCCAAGAGCGCCAGGCCGCCCAGCAGGGTATCGAAACCGTCGACGAGGGTCACGATATCAACTGGGCCCGCCGGCAGGTTGCCCAGCGCTGTATCTACGGCGTCGACTTGAACCCACTCGCTGTCGAGCTCGCCAAGGTCTCGCTCTGGCTCCGGACGCTCGCGGCTGAACAGCCGCTCGCATTCCTGGACCACCACCTAAAAACGGGGAACTCGCTGGTCGGCAGTGACATCGAGGAAATCGAGGAACTGGAATCTGATGCTGGCGGTGGCGGGCAGAACGCGACGCTCGCGGACTTCGGTGTGGCTCGAAAGGGGACCATCGAGCAGCTAATGCGGATCTATCAGGACTTCATCGCCATTGAGAACCAGGACCTCGCCGATGTCAAGGAGATGGAGGCTAAGTACGATGAGTTCGAGCAGAACAAGCTTCGACAGCGGCTTGAGGCGATGACAAATGTTCACACTGCAGAGGACTTTGGGTTGGATAATCTCCCGTCTGACGCGTATAAGCAGATGGCTGCTGCCCTTGAAGACGATGAGGAGTGGAGTGAAATCCAAGAGATGCAGTGGTTTAAAGACGCGCAAAAATGGGCGGATACTGATGAGTACTTTCACTGGAAATTGGAATTCCCAGAAGTTTATTACACAAGCGACGGTCAAGATATAGACTCTCCTGGGTTTGATGCAGTCATCGGTAATCCACCGTATGTACGTCAAGAGTTGATTACCAGCTTTAAAGACTATCTCCAGAAGGAGTTCTCTGTGTATCATGGTCGAGCGGATATTTACGCATATTTCGTGGAACAGGCAACCGAACTGGTCCGTGAACAGGGTCGTCTCTCATACATACTATCACATAAATTCACAAAGGTGAAATCTGGGAAGGGCCTTAGAAAATTAATCGGCGATCACCAAATTGAGGAATTTATTGATTTTCAGGATCTTCCAGTCTTCGGTCCGGAGGTTAGTGCCTACCCTGCGATTATGATTCTCTCAAATGACTCCCCAACACAGCCGTTCAAATATGCGCAAATAGATGATTTAGAATTCACCTCTTTACCAGATAGAGTTGAAGAAGTCCGAAAAGAAGTGGATCAATCATACTTCTCTGACGAGGAGTGGACCTTCCTTGGGCAAAGAGAAAGGGAGTTAAAAGAGAGAGTTTCGAAAATCGGGGAGCCAGTTGATGAGGCAATTGGGGATCCTCTTGTTGGAGTGAAATCTGGACTCAATGATGTTCTGATTATTGATGAGGACAAGATAATCGAACTTTTCGGAGGCACAGAAGATACAGAGCTCTTCCGACCCATTATCTTCGGAAAAGAAATCAAGCGATTCAGACCTCCAAAGCCGAACAGCTATATTATGTACCCCTATGTCCGGACAGAAGATGGGGTCAAAGTAGCAGATATAGATAATTATGACGTGACGGCGAATTATCTTGAACAATATAAAGAGGATCTCGTTGATCGGGCTATTATCGAGGACAAATATCCGAAAGGGGAGATGGAGTGGTACGAACTACAGCAAGTGAACAAAAATGTTGAACCTTCCAAGGAAAAAATCGTCTATCCTGATATATCTAGAAGGGCTCATTATACAATTGATTCTAGTGGCAGTGTCGTAACCACAACTGGGTTCATACTCCAATCCTCTGATCGATACTATCTGGGATTACTCAATTCTGCCCTGTTGGAATGGATCCTTGCTGTAGAATGTGCGAAAGCCCGCGGGGGATACCTTCGGCCCAAGGCTCAATACGTGGGAAGTCTGCCAATCAAGGATATTCGCCCGGACGAAAGGATATACGAGTCTAATGGGACGAGTGATGCCGAAATAGCTGGACAGATAGAGGAACTTGTACAGGAGCTACTGGATTTAAAAGATGAACTTGGGAATCTCAATCTTGATCTCCTCGATTATATTGGTGGATATGACGACGGTGACACGTTGGGTGATATCTACTTCCCAGCAGAAGGGGTTTCAGATTCAATTCTAACGGACACCACTGATGAGCGGGACAGTCTAAGAATAGGGAGCGTTGAATTACGAGAACGTGATGACAGCCTCACGCTTTTAGCTTCAGCTCGGTACAAACCTGAGGACCCGGATGATTTTGAAACCGATCAGTGGGGGTACACCGAGACTGATCTGATTCCTGCGATGAGGTTCACAAATTTATCTGACACGGCTCGGGCTTTGCTTAGCGAATTTATTCCCATAGCAGTGGATGAAGCTGGAGGTTTCGCAGATTTCAGAGAAACGGCAACATCAACGAACTCCTTGGTAGATCGGTTGGTGTCTCTGACGCTTCCGGATGTCAATAGTTGTAGAAACGGGCTGGAGCGATTTATTGACGTGAAGGCGAGGTCTGAGGAGATCCAAGAGAGAATCCAAGAAGCAGAAGGCCAGATTGACGATCTCGTTTATACGCTCTATGATATATCTGAAGAGGAGAGAATTCTCATCGAAGATGCACTATCTGACCTGATTGAGGAATGACTGAATTTGAGGTCGGCGACCACGTCAAGTTCGCTGGCGGGCGTGGAGAAATCACGAAAATAGAGGAACGGCCCAACGGCGGGCACCTCCTCCACGTCTACACCTCGGAGGGGCAGCTCCGCAAACTCCCCAGCGGCCTCCCTCACATCGAGAAACTCGATTCGCTTGTCGACCGGCTCGCAGCCGGCCAATCCGACGCCCCGCTCCATTACGATCTTCGGGAGCGGGCGATCCGACTCGATCTCGCCTACAAGTACGACCGATTCCTCTCGCTGACCAGCAACCGCATCGAGATCGAACCCTATCAAGTCCAAGCCGCCTACGAGATTCTCAATTCCTACGACCACCGCTACCTCATCGGCGACGAGGTCGGCCTCGGGAAGACCATCGAAGCCGGGATCGTCATCGAAGAGCTCATCGCCCGCGACCGCGCCGACCGGGTACTCATCGTTGCGCCGGCGCCGCTGACCGTCCAGTGGCAGGAGGAAATGCGCGAGAAGTTCGACCGCAACTTCGTCATTTACGACCGCGAGACGGTCCGTACACATCGGAAGTCCCACCCCAACCAGAACGTCTGGAAACAGGAGGACCTCATCATCACCTCCATCGACTTCGCGAAGCAGACCACCGACGACCCCGAGTCGGACCGCGTCTCCGTCCTCGATGCCCTCCAGAATCTCGACGAGGAGTGGGACGTCGCGGTCTTCGACGAGGCCCATCACCTTACGGCCAGACGGTCGAGCGATGACTCCATCGAGCGGACACAGCGATACCAAGTTGGTGAGGCCGTCGCCGATAACTCCGATGCGCTGCTGTTGCTCACCGGGACCCCGCATAAGGGGAAATCAGACCAATTCTACTTCCTCCTGAGCCTGCTCGATCCGTATCGCTTCAGCCACGAGTCGCAGATCAGTCCCGAGGCGCTTGAGGACCTGATGATCCGCCGGCTGAAGGACGATATGTACGAGACCGACGGGACCCGAATGTTCCCCGAGAAGAACATCGAGGCACTCCCGGTCGAGATGACTCGCGAGGAGCGGAAGCTGTACGACGACGTCACCGAGTACATCCGCGAGTACTACAACCTCGCCCAGCAGGAGGAGAACCAGGCGGCGGGGTTCACGATGGTCATCTACCAGAAGCGGCTGGTCTCGAGTATCTACGCGATCCGGAAGTCCCTCGAAAACCGGATGCGGGCGATTCAGAACGACGCCGTCGCAGAAGACCTCCCTGACGAGGTTCAGGACCTCATTCCGCGGTATAGTACCGAACCCGAGACGCTCACCGACGCAGAACGCGCTCGGGTCGAGGAGGCGCTTGAGACGGTCACGATTACGCTCAATCAGTCGCAAGTCCAGCAGGAGCTGGACCGCGTGAAACAGCTCTGGCAGCAGGCCAAGAACATCGAGACGGACTCGAAAGCCCGATTGCTCCGGCAGTTCGTCGACCGCATTCTCTCAGAGGACCCCGACGAGAAAATCCTGATCTTCACCGAATACACGGACACGCTGGAGTATCTACGTGACGAGGTCTTCGCTGACCATGATGTCGCCCAGGTGTACGGCGACCTCGAGCAGTCCCGTCGACGGGAAGAGATGAGCAAATTCGAGGAGGAGGCCAACCTGATGCTCGCGACCGACGCCGCCCAGGAAGGGCTCAACCTCCAGTTCGCCCACATCATGGTGAACTACGACCTCCCGTGGAATCCCATCAGGATCGACCAGCGGATGGGGCGGCTCCACCGCTACGGCCAGGAGCACACGGTCGAGATTCGGAATCTCTTCTTTGCCGATACCCGCGAGAGCGAGATCCTCAACCTGCTCATCGAGAAGACGAACCAGATCGAGTCGGACCTCGGGATGCGCTCAGATGTCCTCGGTCGCGTCCTCGAGGATGTCGACTTGGACGAGACTATAATGGCGGCTATCGCTGAAGGGGAGCCGACTGAACGTGTCGTCGCCGATATCGAGGCGACCATCGAGGAGAAACGCGAAGCGATTCAGACCGTCGAAAACGAGTTCCTGATTCGCGACCGCTTCGACCTCTCCGGCGAAGACGATGAGATTCTCGACGTGATCGAACGCAGTCAACACGGCGAGGTGTCCGAGGACGATATCGAGACGCTCGTGCGAGTGTTCTTCGACGAATTCGGTGGCTCTATCAAGGGCGTTCGACCGGGGCCGGCCAGGATGGAAGGGGACGTGTTCCAGTTGGATGTCCCTGAGGTCCTGAGTGGAAATCAGGTAGCACGACAGTACCCACGGGCCACGTTCACCAAGGATATCGCGATGGAGGAGGATGATGTCGAGTTCATCTCGCTTGACCATCCTCTCGTCGAGTCGCTCATCGAATTCTGCTTGGACAGCGACCGGATCCAGGGTGAAATTGCGACGAAGGTCGCTGCGACGGCGTCTCGACCGCCTGGAATCCTGTTCAATTACCGACTTGGCTACGTCTCCGGTGCCGGCGACGTGGTGACTGAGAAGTTCGTTCGCCTCTACGCTCGCCCGGATGGCAGTGTAACGACGGATGTTCCTCAACTCTCGAAGACGGTCGCTCCCAGTGACGTCTCGTTGTCGCACGAGGTTGATCGGCTCTCGAGTATGGCTGAGGACCTCTACGAGGCCGCAGAGATGGAGGCGTGGACGCACGTTGAGTCGTTTGCTGAAGAGGCCCGAACCGAACGAGAACGGGAGATCGAAATCAAACGTGAGCACGCTGAGCGATACTTCGAAGAGCAAATCGAAGAGTGGGAGGAGCGGTTAGAGCAGTACCAACAGCGGGCTGAGCAGGGTGCGGATATGTCCGCGCCGATTGGGAACGCGAAGCAGAAGCTCGAGAGTCTACGACGAGAACGTGAAGAGGAGCTATCCAGGCTTGAGGAAGAGAAGCACGTTACTCCCCAAGAACCGGAATTAGTAACAGCGGCGTACGTCGTCTCTCCTACAGAGGCAAAGGACGAATGATATCTATTGCGAACGCTGTCGGGTCGGGAGATTTGGGTGTGGAACTCGACGTCGCCGAGGTCGAGTCCGATTTGGATCTGCCATACACCGAATACGACCCTTCGAACTACCATGGTCTCTATCTTCGGCTTGTTGAGGGTGGTCCGCTCATCACGGTTTATCGGAGTGGGAAATACATCATCAGTGGGTGCTCTACGTTCGAACAGTTGTACGAAACGAACGACGCGTTCCTCACAACACTGTCCGAGTTGGACATCGTAGATGCAGAGACTGAAACCGGATTCACGGTACAGAACGTTGTCTGTACGGCACAGCTGGACGACCCGGTCGATCTGAATACACTCTCTATCGCGTTGGGCTTGGAATCCGTGGAATATGAGCCAGAACAGTTCCCCGGTCTCATCTATCGGCCCGCTGACCACCCGGCCGTTCTCTTGGTTTTTGCCAACGGGAAAATAGTCATCACAGGGGCTTCTGACGTGGACACTGCCGAGGATGCGTTCAAGCATCTTCAGAAACAGGTGACGACCTACCTCGAACAGTAACATCTCTGCATTCTATGCGAAAACACGTCTCTCGCGGTTCGTAAAACGACGCTTCTGAACACCTGCTTGTCGAACTGGTTGTCGGAGGTGGTAGTAGTCGATAGAATTCTCTCCAAGCCCGTCAGGTGTGATCGTCTTCAAAGCGCCCCTCATCCAAATATGACCTCAGACCCAGCGGATATTCTCGATGACCTGGCTGACCAGGTCGCCGAGGAATTCGAGGCGTACAGACAGCCGGACGAATTCAAAGACGTATCGCTTGTCATCGACAATAACGATCCAGACCGGCCAACGCTGATCGTTCATGTCGAGAGAGAGGACGCTGATACGCTGGCCGATGAAATCGAGAACTTCCTGCAAGAACGGGGTGCTCGAACTCAGCGCGAACGACACTCGGACACAGATGTCCGAGTGCTAGCGACCGTCGGCTGAGTTCTCAGTCCTCTCTGCTTTATTTTGGTCCCTCTCGGTAAGCCACTCCTAAGCTGTCAGTCTCGCCAAGAGTGAAGTGAGACCGATATCTTGGTAGGGAGTGTTCGATGGATTCAACGCTTCTCACCGGTCCGAAACACGCCCGATTGGAACGACGGGCATTTCAGCGGGCTGATGACATCGCCACCGATTCGCTGGGGAGTATCCTCTACATAACGCGGAACGACGCTCGCCGGGGTATGGTCGAGGATCGCTGGGCCGCGTCCCACGCACCCCTCCGTCTTCGTGCCGAGACGCTCGATGCGGTCGTTCGGGAGTGGTATGAGGAGCTCCACGGTCCGGTTCAACCCCTCTCCGGGCAGCTGAACCGCCGGCTGGCGGAGTATGCGCTTGACCGAACGACAGCCGAAACAGATGGCGCTCTCGCCGGCGAACCCGCCTCGGCCGCTCTCGCGGATTCGTTCAGCAGCCGTTTCTCACTCTTCGACGACGCCGGCGTCGGGACCCCCGACGCATTGGCAGCGGAGTTCGAGGGCTCCGCTCTCGATGACCGTATCGCGACAGCCACTGTCGATGCGTACCGACACTACCGGAATCTCCACGCTGACTACGTCGACGAGTGGGTCTGTACCCGGGGAGAAATGTTCGACGCAGTCGCGACGACAGAGAAGTCACTCTCAACACTCTCCCCGGAACTGGATGTCGTCGTCCTCTCCGGGTATCACGAATTCCGCCCCGTCGAACGCCGCTTCATCGAACGCCTCGTCGACGAACTTCCGATGATTGCACTGCTACCGCTTCACCAGGATGGTCGGAGCGGAGTCGACGCTGTTGCGGAAGATGCCCTGGAGGTCTACGAAGCGCTTGACTTTGAAATAATGGAACCCGAGCCGATCGACCAGTCGGGGCAGACCTTCGGAACGATCACTGAGTCACTCTACCGCCCGGACCCGGATACTGCCCCTGTTCCAGACGGCCTCCGGTGGCGGGAACTCCCGACACCCGAGCGCGAGATTCGCTTCGTCGCTCGCGAGCTCCGAACCGAATTGGCCGGTGGGCGCGATCCCGACGACCTTGCTGTCGTTGTCCCGGGGACGGAGGCCTATTCGGGGTACGTTGAGGACACGTTCGATACGTTCGACATTCCGCACGTCACGACAGCCGCATCACAGCTGAACCGGACGTTCACCGGAAGCGTCGTTCACGATCTGCTGAATCTGGCCGAACCAGATCCGCGGGCCGAGGACCTTACGTCTTTGTTAGCGAATCCGCTGGTCGACATCGTTGACACCGACCAGGCCAACGCCGTCACGGCAGCTGCTCGCCGGCGCGACACCGTTTCTGTGTCGCCCCTGCTCGACGACGTCGACGGCGAGGTCGCGTCACTGGTCGAAGAGCTGCTGGCCGCGCTGGAGACCCTCCGAACGGGCGACATCGAGGACGCAACCGAGACCCTCCAACGGCTGATGGACGACCGCTTCGACCTAGAGGCGGCGACAGAGGACTACGCCAGCGGCGCCGAGCAAGCCGTCGAACAGCAGGCCTACGACCTCGTGGACGAGGTCTTGTCCTCGTTCGAGTCTCTGGCGGCGGTCAATAGTGACCTCTCTCCGCTGGCACTGTTCACCCGTGCGTTCGACGGCGTGCCGATCCGGGTTCCGCAGCGCGCTGCTGGCGGCTACGTCGAAGTGATGGGGTTGCTCGACGCCCGGATGCGGTCGTTCGAAAAGGTGTTCCTCGTGGGCCTGACCAGTGAGCACTTCCCGGTGACGCCGGAGCGACCGGCCTTCTTCGAGGAGATGACCGACGCTCACCCACGGTTCGACACCGGCGACGAGCGCCTCCGTGGCCGCTATCTCTTCGCGACGCTCCTCGCGAACGTTGACGAGCTCACGATCACCACACCGGAGACAGGCGACGACGAATCCGCCGTCGTCCGGTCACCGGTCCTCGACGAACTCCAGCGCGTGACTGGCATCGACCCCGAAGACGGCGTCGACGACCGCGTGGGCTCCCGCGAAGACCTCCAGCGGCGCGTCGCTGCAACGGACGACCGGCGTGGGGCAGTCAGCCGCGCCGGCGACCGAGGTGACCTCTCCCCCGAGCAGACCAAGCGCACTGATCGAGGACTCCACTGTGCGGACAACAGGGGAACGGCTGGCCTCTCCGAACACGATGGCGTATTAGAACCCGAGACAGTCGATGAGGTATACCCTCCGTCGGAGCGGGAACCCTACAGCGCGAGTCGAATCGAGCGATACGTCGAGTGTGGGTTCAAGTTCTATGCCGACAAGGTACTCGGAATCGAAGACCCCGACGACGTCGAAGTTGTCCCCACACCCCTCGAAACCGGGTCGTACGTCCACGATGTCCTCGAACGGTTCTTCGCGGATCTCCAGGACGAGACTGAGGATGGTGTCAATCTCGCTGAGTTCGACCGGGACGACCTAGCGACGCACCTTCGCGAGATCGCTGTCGAGGAACTCCGGGATGCTGACTTCGAGTACGACGGCCTATTTTACGAACGGTGGAAAGCGGAGTTGTTCGCGGGTCTTGGCGACGATGAGACTGCCCCGTATGAGGCCGGGAGCAAGCCCCACGACGCACCGGAACAAGGATTGTTCGCCACGTTCCTCGACAACGAACTCTCGCGGGACGGCGCTGGCCGCCCACACCTGTTCGAAGCCCCGTTCGGCGAGGGACTTCCCGACTCGGATGCTGGGCCGTTCACAGTTGAGCGACCGGACGGGTCGACCGTCTCGATTCGCGGGTACATCGACCGCGTTGACGTGACCCGGGACGGTGAGCAACCGACGCTCACGCTGTACGACTACAAGACTGGTCGAGCACCGTATATGACGAAGACGACCGGCGGCACGAAGTTCCAGCTCCCCATCTATCTACTCGCTGCCGCCGAGGTTGTCGATGGTGACCTATTCGAGCAGGGCTCGCTCTCAGCGACGTACTACCAGGTGCGACCACCCAACGATCTCAAGGTTCCACGCGGTGTCGAATCGAAGTTCGATTCAGAGGTCGACCTTCGTCGCTTCTTGAACAACGTCGTTCCGGAGTGGCTGGGCCAGATTGACGAGGCGATTGGCAACGGACGGTTCCACACGACGCTCCTGTCGGCCCGTGGTGCGAACTGCCGATACTGTGACTATCGACGTGCGTGCGATGTCCGCCACCACCGCAAGCGGGAGTTCGTCGACGAGGTTCACGAGGACGACGCTGCGTACGTTCCGCTCCGTGTTCGCGACGACGAGGATATCGAGGCGGTGATGAGCGATGACTGAGGAATCCGAGGAGATTCAGCTCACGGAGGAACAGGAGGACGCGCTCGTCCAAGGCCGGAACGTCGCGATCACTGCCGGTGCTGGGACGGGGAAGACGACAACGCTCACCGAGCGGTACGTGACGATCCTGGCCGAAAACCCGTCGCTCACGCCGGAGAACATCGTCACGATCACCTTCACGCGAAAGGCGGCTGCCGAACTAACCGAGCGCGTTCGGGAGGAGGTGTACGATCGGCTCGAGGCTGTTGACTCACCAGAGGCCTACCACCGCTGGCGAAACGTTCTCGACGACCTGGAAGACGGCTACGTCCACACCATTCACGCGTTCTGTACGCGGCTCTTGCGAGAACGGGCCGTCGAGGCTCCGGTCCCGCTCGGCTTCGACGTGCTCGACGAAGACGGCGCCGCGACACTCCAACGCGAAGTCGTGACGGAGTTCCTCGAACGCAACCAGGACGATGACGACGTGGAGGTCCTTGCTCAGCTTTGGAGTCGTGACCAGCTGGTCGATGTACTCACTGGACTACTCGATGAGCGCCCACAGAGCGAGTCCGTCCTCAAGGAGTGGCGTGACGCCGAGGTCGACGACTACGTCGATATCTGTTGGGAGGTCGTTTGTGATCTCGACGTCGTCGACGCCCGACAGACGCTATATGCGGACGGACTCCTTGAGCGGCTACGCACAGTCGCGGGCCGCGTCGACCGCGAGGGCGCTATCGGCGACGAGGACGGTTTTCGGGCCTACCGGACCTTCACCGAGGTCGCGGCGACACTCTCGGACGACCCTGAGGAAAGCGATCCCCGCGACTGTCAGCGGGCAATTCTCGAGCTGTACGAGGCCTGTGAGAAGAAGAACGGCGGTTTGTACAGCAGTTCGGGGTACGTCGTCGGTGACCGGGACGATTGGGGTGAGTACGGTGACGTCTATGACGACCTGAAGGACGCCATCGACACGGTTATCGATGCCGTCGAACCGCACGCGGATGCGGTCGAGACCACACCCGGTGAGCTCGAAGCGAACAGCACTCACTACGCGCTGGCTCTGATGCGGGTCTTCGACGATGTCCTCGTAACCTACACCGACGAGAAGGCCCGCCGGGATACACTCGACTTTCCCGACGTGATCGAGACGACGCTCAAGTTCTTGCGAGCTAACGATGCGGTCACGGAGCGGCTTCAAGACCAGTTTGCGGCCGTGATGGTCGACGAGTTCCAAGACACGGACCCGCGCCAGTGGGAGCTGGTCAGGCTCCTCACGGGCGTCGACGAGCAGACGGCGTCGAACGTCTTCCTGGTCGGCGACGAGAAACAGAGTATCTACGGATTCCGTGGGGCCGACGTGACGACGTTCGGGGCGGCGAGAGCGGAACTCCAGACTGTCAACGAAGCCCGTGGGGTCGACGACGTCCCTGACAGC
The DNA here is from genome assembly GCF_023028345.1 of Halorientalis marina. Classification (GTDB taxonomy): domain Archaea; phylum Halobacteriota; class Halobacteria; order Halobacteriales; family Haloarculaceae; genus Halorientalis; species Halorientalis marina. The sequence continues at coordinate 294,928 of NZ_CP095490.1, forward strand.
GAGGCCGAGAGTCCGACCGCGCTCGAACTCTCTGGGAACTTCCGGACGCTGGACGAGCCGCTGTCGTTCCTGAATGAGCTCTTCGAGTACCTGTTCCAACCGGAGGGGGACACCCACAAACCCTACGAAGCGCCACCACAGACGCTGACCACACAGCGCGATCGAGTCGAAGACATCGAGGGACTCACCGGCAGCGTCGAGTATCTCGCTGTGCCCGACGACGCCGACACGGCGGCGGAACTCTTCGGCGGTGACCATCCGGTAGCTGAAGGTGCGCTCGACCACACCATCGAGGCCGAGGCGCAAGCGCTCGCTGCTCGACTGACCAACCTGTTCGACGATCCACCGACAGTCCAAGACCCCGACACGGGTGTTCATCGCGACGCTACGCCGGACGACACGGCAATCCTCCTCCGCCGGCGAACCCATCTGGATCGGTATCAGCGGGCCCTTGAGGAGTACGACATTCCCTATACTGTCGTCGGTGGCGTCGGATTCTACGATACGCCCGAGGTCCAGGCGCTGACGAACCTACTTCGGGTACTTGGTGATCCGCAGGACGACATCTCTCTCTATGGGGTGCTTCGGTCCCCGCTGTTTGGCTTCACCGATGACCGCCTCGCACCGGCAGTTGCCGAGGCTGATTCAGTGTGGGATGCACTCGCCGAGACGGACGATCCACAGCTCGCGGATGCTTTCGACCTCCTCACGACATGGCGGACCCTTAGTGGCTGCGCGACGCCGTCTGAAGGTGGCGTCCTCCCGTGGAACCGTCTGTTGTCCCGAGTGATCGACGACACGGGGTATCTGGCGAGCGTGAGTGCTGACGAACGCGGTCACCAGGCCGTCGCGAACGTCGAGAAGTTCCGCGACCAGGTCCGTACTTGGAGCGAGAACGGTGTTCACACAGCTGCTGGGTTGCTCCACCGGATCGACCGCCAAGCAGAGATCGACCCCCGAGAAGGGGAGGCTGACATCCCCGGCGATGTGGAGGGCGTCCGGATAATGACGATTCACGCCGCGAAGGGACTCGAGTTCCCAATCGTCACTGTCCCCGATCTCGGAAGTGACCTCAATTTCGGGCGGTCCGTCGATGACCACGGCTATGTCCGCCTCGTCGAGGGGACAACTGATGCCCCACCAATTCCTGCAGTGGGTGGTCCTCACCCCAACGATGCGTTCTCAATCGAGAAGACTGCAGTCCACGAATATGCCGATCGCCGCTTGCTCCCGCAAGAGCGTGCGGAATCCAAACGACTACTCTACGTGGCCTGTACCCGAACTCGGGACCACCTGCTGCTGTGTGGAACACACGACATCGATATCGATGAGTCTGGCCATATCGAACTCGGTGAGCCAGATGATTTCGACGACGCCAGTCGTTGGCGGGATTGGCTCCAGCCCATTCTGTTTGACGACCATGAGCTAGTCGCTGAGGCTTTCCACGATGGAGCTACAGACGCTCGAATTGGTGATGCCCCATACACCATTCAGGCGCCACCTCGGCCGGTTGAATGGCAATCTGAGGCTCCGACTGAAGAGTTAGACCCTGCGATTACTGTCCCTTCCCCGCCGGAACGTCAGGCTGCCGTTCGCGTTGCCGCGACGACCCTCGTCAGTGCTGTTGCGGATGCCTCCGAAGACGGACACAGCTACACGTCGGGGGATGGGACAGTCGGATTGAGTCCCACCACCTTTGGAACTGTTGTCCATCGGCTCAATGAGCTCCGTCCCCCACGAGAAGAGTGGCCCTCGTTTATTCGTCAATTGAGTCGTATGGGGAGCGAGGAACCGACGGATGACGATCTCCAAGCGGCCGTGAGCCATGCCCAGGATGCGATCCGGTTCGTCGATGAAACTGAGGCGGACCTCCCACTCGAAGCGACCTATGACGAGTACTCAGTTGTCGCTCGTCTTGATGACTCCCGCATAGTGGGTGATATTGACCGTCTTCTGGTCACTCCTGATGCGTATCATATCATCGACTACAAGACGAACGATCTTTCGTCGACGACGACTGATACCCTCGCTGACCACTATCGGCCGCAAATGCTTGCCTACGCTCTCGCGCTCTTCCAGCACGATCCCGCCCGGCAGGTTCGTGCTTCACTCCGGTTTACCGATGTTGGGGTGGAAGAACGGTTTGAGTGGCAACGGAGTGAACTGACTGATATCGAATCTGAACTTCGCTCTATGTTGGAGCTCGTCTCCTGAGCCACATTTACTGATTCTATCCTAACTATTCTGGAGTAGTAAACTATTCTGGAATAGCGTGTAGCTTTGGAATAGAATACTATTCGGACTATTCACCACAGAGTTAAGTTGAGAGGGGTTGATACTGCTGAATAGTATGAGTGGCTCAGATAGCAAGAATAGCATAGATAGAACGAATAGCCCAAATAGCCCATATGATTCGGTACAGACCGATGGGAACTCTCGGGCTGTTTCGGTGTGTATGCTGAAGGGAGGCGTCGGCAAATCGACGATTGCGGTCAACCTCGCCCGACAACTGGCCGCACACGAACACGATGTCCTCCTCATCGATCTTGACCCGAACGGCCACGCGTCCGTGGGGCTGGGGTTTGACGACCAGTACCACAACACCGAGGAAACCATCGGCGACGTCTTCTTCAACGATGCTGACCCGACTTCAGTTGTCTACGATACCAGCTATGAGTTCGATATCCTCCCGTCCAGCGAGGACTTAGAACAGGTCGAGCGGGAGATCGTCGTCGGCGACGTATTCCAACCCTCTGCGCTGCTCAAACGGGAAGTCGTCGACCCACTCCTTGGGGACACGTACGATTATATCGTCACAGATTCGCCGGCGTACCGATCCCGACTCACGGACAACGCGCTCGTCGCGACGGCGAACTTGGTGCTTCCGCTCGCCCCGGGGAACGAGGCGATGGCCGGCTTGGAGCGAACCATCGAGCGACAGATCTCACCGCTTCGGCAGCATATGGACGTCGACGTTCTGTCACTGGTTCCGAACATGTTGAGCGGCCGTATCGACCAGCAGACTCAAGATCGACAGCTCCTCGAACGTCTCAACTCGCACGATAACCTTCAGGACCGCATCCCGAATTTCGCGAGAATCACGGACTGGGAGGCTGTCGACGCCGGCGATCTCAAACCCTCACCGGGCATCCGGGACCGAACCAGCATCACGAAGGCCTATGGCGAGCGCAAACCCCTGCTGGACTACGACCCTGACTGTGACCAGTTGCAGTGTTTCGACGAGTTGGCGCACATCGTCGAGGCAGGTGAGGTGGTCCGCCATGTCTGACGACGATCCGTTTGCCGACCTCGGGGAGACACTCGAAGATGAACCGGACGACGAACCTCAGGATACGGATGACGCGTCTGAATCGGGAGGCGACGAGGAGACGCCCTCTCAGGAACCCGTCGAACGACAAAACCCGATGACCGATTCAGCGTTCAGCTATGAGGCCGCTAAACAGCGGCCTTTCTACGCCCGGGAGGCTACGATCGAGGACTTCGATTCCTGGCTGAAGTATGAACTGGAACGCGAGCTCAACCAGCAGGGCTACCAGAACATCGTCGTTCGGGAAATGACTGATGCTCTTCTCCGAACCGTCGTGGAGGAAGATCTCGTAGACGAAGTGGCCGAACGATTCGAACAAGCTCGCGAATCTGCTTCTTCAGAATCGACTGAATAGCGTACTATTCCAAAATAGAAAGATATTCTACAATACCCCAACAGCAACCTCAGAATAGTCTGATTCCGCCTCTATACGGTGAACTCAGTTGAGACCGCCGGCTCACAATAGTTGAGACTGGCCATCTCAATGCATACGCCCGATCTTGCTTCGCCACGGGGAGAGGCTCCGAACCGGGGTCTCCGCTTTCGATTCACAGCACAAATTTCGGTGACCGTTCACTCGGAGCGGCGGGGCGGTGCCTGCCCGGTCACGTGGTCGGGCCGGACGACGTGGACGACACGCTGTTGACCGCTCGGTCCGGGATAGCGTGGCTCGCCCGTGTATCGTTCGGCGAGGCGGTCGAGGTGCTCGCGGGCTCCGTCGGTCCGACGCTCGATGACTTCACCCCGGACGCTGAGGTAGCGGTAGGGATTCTCCGGGTCGACGACGGCCAGTGCCACACGCGGGTCGTGCTGGACGTTCCGGTCCTTGCGGTTGTCCAGAACAGTGTTGACCAGCACGTGGTCGTTCTCCCGATCCACCCAGGTCGGCGTGACGTGTGGGGCGCCGTCCGGGAGCAGCGTCGAGACGAACGCGAACGACCGCGACTCGAAGAGGTCGCTGTACTCCTCTGGAATCGATACCTCCTCGGTCACGAGTCTTCCTCCGTGCCATCAGGCTCCGTGCGCGTGGCGCTGGGTGACCACTCGTACAGACGGGTGAACACTGGTTTCAACGCCTCCGCTTGGTCGGTCGCGGTGTACTCGACGCGCGGCGGAATCTCCGCGTAGGCCTGGCGGTCAAGCAAGTCCGCCTCGACGAGGTCGGCGAGTCGACGGGTCAGGCTGTTCTGGGGTATCGACAGCGCCTGCTCGAGGTCGTTATAGCGCCAGGGCCCTGGGTCACGCGCGAAGACGTAGAGGAGCTCGAGGGTGTGACGTCTGGCCAGCAGGTCCAATAATGCGGCGACGGCTTGGTCGGCGGCGGCGTCCGGTGGTTGGGGAACCGACCGCTCGCGTTCGGACGATTTCGCCTGCGGTCTCGCATCGTCACGGTTCGGTTGGTGCGTCGTCGTCATCACGAAGAAGACGCTACCGAGACACATAATCTCACGCTCCCAGCCGTGGTCGCTCCCCACGTCCCCGAGGGTTACACCCATCGATGGGTGTTACATCCTGGCATTGCGGCGACCGGTTATGCTTGTGTGCCACGTACTGGACTGGCATGATCGCTGAACCCACAACCACTACTACAACCGATGTCGAATCATCCGCAGACCTTCGGACCGGCTCGGCGATTGCTCGGATAGCTGCCCGAACCGTCGTTGCCCTTCTGGTTGTCAACCTCCTGCTTCGTGGTCTCGGCGCGGCCGTCGTGCCGGCGCTTTCGTCGTTCGAACCTCTCGGATGGGGCGCCGTAATAGCCACGTCAGTCGTCGTCGGACTGGGGGCTGTCGCGGCTGGGGCAGTGGTAATTCGGATAACCGACCGAGCCAGGCCCGTGTTTGTCACGCTAGCGTTTGTGGCAGTGCTCGTGTCGCTCGTTCCGGTGGTCACCGTCGTGCCGACGTTTCCGGGTGTCACATCAGGTATTCAGGCGATTATGATTGCGATGCACGTCATCAGTGCGGGTGTCGTCGTCTGGCTGTTCAGGCCCTCGCTCTGAGTGAGAGACTTCATTCAGTAAGAGACCGGCTGTTCGATCCGTGTCTCCCAGAAGGCGTCGTCCTCGTACTCGGGGTAGATGGCGCGATACCCCAGACGGCGAGCGAGCGGCGCGAGCACTGCCGCGACCGCTCGCTGAACGAGCGGTGGGGGACTCGTGAACATCGTATCGTCTGCAAGTTCGTCGACGAACACCATCCCCTGCAGGAACCGTGGGTTCCCGTGCTCGTCGAGTTTTCCGTCGAGTGACAGCCCGTTGAGCGTATAGAGGACCTCTTCGAGTCGTCCTGCGGGTCGCGTCTCGATGAGACACGACGCGACCGATGCCGAGTCGTTTCGGTACGTGTGTGGGGTTCCCGCCTCGACCGTCACTGACTCGCCAGCAGTGAGCGTCCGGGAGTCGCCGTCGAGGACGAAGACGAACTCGCCCTCGATGACTTCGAAGCGTTCAGCGTACGACGGGTGGACGTGTTCGTGCTCGTCGGGCGCACCGCGTCCGGGGAGAGTGATACCGACACCACGGGCGAACTCGCCGTCCGTCTCCCCGCCGCGGACGAGTCCGAACCCGTACTCGCCCAGCACGAGATTCCCGAGCAGCGGCGTCACGGCGTCCTCGAAGTATGCCAGCGTCGGACCGTCCCGTGAGAGTGTCAGTCCGTCGCCCGTCGGCACACCGTTCTCGAGGAGACGACCGCACGTGATGGTGTCGTCTGCCCCTTCTTGCTGTATTGTCGATTCCATGCCCTGTAGAGGCGGTGTAATGGCTTAACCGGGCGGAGAAGGATTCTTCTCCACGTCTCGGACCCGATTCGGTGGTCTGGGCCACTGGTGACTCTTCCCACTTTATTATCCTCCAGTGATGACAGGGAGGTATGTCAGGCGAGGAGAACGGCCACCAGGCCGGGGACGCGTTCGCCGCACTCGCGAACGAACACCGGATGGGGATCATCGAGACGCTCTGGAACCGTCGCTCGACGGAACCGAACAGCCAACGAACCCCGATCGCCTTCTCGGAGCTGTTCGAGGCGTCCGAACTCGACGACAAGGGCCAGTTCAACTACCACCTCGGGAAACTCGTCGGCCCCTTCCTCGCCCGCTCGGAAGACGGCTACACCCTGACGTACGCCGGCGAGAACATCGCCCGCGCCGTCCAGGCAGGGAGCGTCACTGACAATCCCGAAGTGGAAGATGTCTCCGTCGAGGGTCGATCGTGTCCGTTCTGCGGTGGCGACGGCATCGTCATGAGCTATCGCGACGGTATCGTGTTCTTCTCGTGTACGAACTGTGAGGGACTCGCCCCCGAGAGCCCGATGTCGCCGCCGGGGGCGATACAGGCGGGCACCATCCCCGCGAGCGCGCTGGTCGAGCGCGACCCGGCTGACCTCTACGACGACGCCATCCTCTGGGGGAACCACGTCTACATGACGCTCCTACACGGCTTCTGTCCGGCCTGTGCAGGTGCCATCGACGAGTCGCTCGTCCTCTGTGACGACCACGACGCCTCAGGCGGTATCTGTGAGTCCTGCGGTGACCGCTTCGCCAGCCGCGTCCGCTACGAGTGTCGGGTCTGTGGCACTGTCGAGTGGGGCTCACTCTGGGGCCGACTGAGCTACATGGAACCCGTCTTCGGGTTCCTCTACAACCACGGCGTCAACGCGCTCCGTCCGAGTGTCGACGACCTCGCGCTGGGGCGTGACCTCCGCGAGGAGGTCGTCTCGCACGACCCACCGACGGTCGAGTACGAGTTCGTCGTCGGCACTGACCACTTCCGCGTGCATGTCGACGCCGACCTCGCCGTCGAGACTGTCGAAGAGGAGATGGACTCCGAACGCGAAATCGACGCCGAAGACTGACCGAGACTTACTGGTGCTTCACGCCTTGACTTGTGAATTTCCTCGATCAATAGTCAGTTAGTATCAACCCCAGAAAAGAGCCGGAGTGCAAAGCTTAGAGGATACATACAGGAGTACGACCATTAACCAGCATAGACAAATACACGACCGCCTAGAATCTCTCATGGAATGGAGAATGTTCGACAAGACCGAAACGCTATAATCCCACAAATAGCTATCTCGGCTAACTGCTTACTATCTTGTTGATACGTCGAATAGAGAACAGACAACTGAAGATCCACGTCGTGGTACCTGGCCCAACGAGCAACGGTTTGGCTCTCAGAGTAACAAGGTATGTCTAGCACACTCTATCCGTCCCTGGTGGTCGCCGGTCTCTCAGTTGGATCAGGCATACTCGCAGTACTCCTCATCCAGTATTTGCGGCAGTATTCCGGTCGGCCAGGTGCCAACTGGTTCATCGCATTACTCGCCGCAGTTGCGCTGTTCTGCACAACATATGGGATCTCACTGGTCGTGTTCGACCCGACGCTTCGGCTCGCGCTTGAGACGGTAACGGTCGTCAGCCTCTGCTTTATGGGACCGCTGTTCCTCGGGTTCGGTCTCACGTATCTCGGTCGGTTGGATCTTGTCCGGAGCCCGCTGTTCGTGGCTGCACTGGCGGTCCCGGTGGTGAATCTCCTTGTAGGCGTCACGAATAGTTGGCACGGGTTGCTGTGGCGTGACTTCCGGTTCGAGCCCGTGTTCGGCCTCGCAACAGTTCAGTACACACTCCAACCGTGGGGGTGGTTCGCGCTCGTGTTCGGCTTGGCGATGACGGGGATCGGCATACTGCTGTTGATCAGTGCGATACTCGACTATGGCCCGCTGTATCGACGGGAAGCGGTAGCCGTCATCCTGAGTATCGCTCCGCCATCAATCGGGATGCTCATCTGGATGTTCGACCTCGGGCCGATTCCAGCCTTGAATCTGACGCCGATGCTGTTTCTCCCGCATCTCCTGTTGGATGGATACGCGTTCGTCGGCACCCATATATTCGAGACGAATCCGACGACCCAGCGTGCGGCCGAACAGAGTGCGATCGCTGACCGCACTGACCCCCAACTCGTCGTCGATACCGAGGGACAGATTGTCAGCCTCAACGACCGAGCAAAAGAGGTGCTGGGCCTTGACTCAGATGTCATGCTTCCAGTCCCGTTTGTCGATGCCGCAGGTGTCACAGTAGACACCCTTGTAGACGATGGTGAAATTGAGATTGAGGGCGCGTCCGGTGGTGTTTTCGGGGTTTCGCACACGCCGCTGACCGATCCAGCGGGTACGGATGTGGGTAGTCTCATCGCACTGTACGACATAACTGAAGAGCGGAGACGAGAACAGCGGCTCTCGGTCCTCAACCGTGTGCTCAGACACAATCTCCGGAACGAAATGACGGTTATCAATGGGTATGCCGAATCAATCGGCTCAACGGCCAGTGACCCGACAGTGACCGAGCAGGCGACCACGATCACGAATGCAAGTCAACGATTGCTTCGAATCGGTGACCGAGCACGAGAGTTCGACCGTGTTCAGGACCGCGAGTTAACGATCAGTCGTGTTAATATCGAGTCAATTATGAGCGAGCTCTGCGAGGAAATTCGTAGTACCCAACCAGAGGCCGAGATCAAGCTGACTATCGGGGACTCGGTTGAGAATTTCAGCACTGATTGAGATGTCTTCGCGTTAGCGGTGGCTACGTTTCTCGAAAACGCGGTGATGCATAGTGAAGCACACGCACCGACGGTTCACGTTCACATCTTTGATACGGGACTAGTCAATCGCCAACTCGGGATCGAGATCAGAGATACGAATCCACAGATCCCAGCAATGGAAATCGAGGCGATGCAGAGTGGCGGTGAGACACCACTGCAACACGGACAGGGGATCGGATTCTGGATCGCGTATTGGTGTCTCTCGATGCTCAACGCCGAGGTCGATTTCGATTATGAAGACGGGAACATTATTACAATGAGAATCCCGAACCGGAGTGACGACTGACCGCCTGGGTACGTACCAGTGAGTTGGCTCTGTTGAACCTCTTAACAGCTGAAATAACCACTCTGCTGAATATAGCCGATGAGTTCAGCAAAACACCAAATAGATTGATCAACTATCAATTATATATGGTATTGATCCTCAAAAATCACAATACACGCGGAAGTTTGACGACGAACACAGCCCCTTCCGGATCGTGGTCCTCGACCCAGACCTCTCCATCGTAGCTCTCGACGAGTGTCTCGACTAGGTATAACCCGATCCCTGAGCCCGGACTATCCAGGCCTTTCTCACCTCGTCCGAAGATCGCGTCTTTCTGTCCATCTGGCACTCCAGGCCCATTATCGGCGATTCGTATCGTGACTGATTCGGAGTCTTCTGCTACTGACACAGTAAGCTCCGGCACTGGTTTGTCATTGTGCTGGATGGCGTTCGTGAGTAAGTTCCGAAAGACTGATTCAAGCAGCGAATTGGCCGAGACTTCGACCTCTGGAATTGTGCCTTCGACGCGGATGGTGGCGTTGTCATGCTCTGACCGGAGTTCTTCGATTTCCTGATTCAGCACGGGAGCAAGCGCAACAGGGCGATGCTCGTTGGTTTGCCGGAGCATCACTTCCGCCATATCCTTCGCTACCGTGGTGAGCGCGACCGCGTTCTCTGCCCCCTCTTTCACCTTCGTCAGGTACTCGTGGCCCTCTTCGTCGAGATACTCATCTAACATATCGGCATACGCCGAGACCAGCTGGAGATGATTTCTGATGTCGTGTCGGAGAACCTGGTTCAACAGCTCAAGGTCGTCACGTTGCTCTTCGAGTCGTGCTTGCTGTTTTTTGCGTATCGTGATGTCCTGGGCGACCGCAACGAATTTCTTTATTTCTCCATCCTCACCTGTGATTGGGGAGATCGTTTGCTCCAGAACGATTCGCTCTCCGTCTTTTGTCTCGTCGATCATCTCCTCTTGCCATTGGTCACCATTCAGTATGGTCTCCCAGAGGTTTTCGTACCACTCCTCGCTGTGTTCATCGGCTTGGAGTAGGCTTGGATTGCGGCCCTGTACTTCCTCGGCGCTATAGCCAGTGATCGTCTCAAATGCCGGGTTCACGTACTCGATGTGACCATCAGTGTCGGTGATATAGACCGCGTGTGCAGTCTGTTCGACTGCCTGTTTGAACAATCGAATCTGCAGTTCGGGGTCGTCCGTAATGCCACTGAGTGGCTCGCTACTCTCACTCATTATCTCTTAGTAATGGGATTGCTCAATATGAAACCTGATTAGTTGCATGGAACAAGGACGGAGAAGATGGTTCCTCTCGGATTGTTTTCCTCGAATTCGATGCTCCCACCGCTGATCTGGACGAGCCAGTATGCAATCCACAGACCCAACCCCTGGCTGTGGGCGAGTTGCTCCTCGTGTCCATCTTCGAGGACATGTTGTTCCATCTCGGGCAGTCCAGGGCCGTTATCTTCGATTTTGAATTCCATGTCGCCATCCCCCGTCGGCTGCACTGAGACGGAGACATCTGGCTCTCGGTCATTGTGTATGATTGCGTTCTCCAGTAACTCCGTGAGGGCACGCTGCATGATTGCAGGGACGGTCTCGTCTTCCCCCTCGACGGGTTCGAAGACAACCCGAGCGTCAGCGAACGTTCTTGCTACCCCTTTGAGGGTGGCGATCACGTCACGGACTGACTCGTCCGCATACAGTTCTTGTTGGAGTATGTCCTGGATTTCACGGGCTTTCTCGCTCTCGGACACTAACTGGTCTACAGTCTTCGAGACACTATCGACTGAGGATTGAACGTCGTGGTCGTCTTTGGCAGCCTCAGCGAGTAATCCAACATGACCCTCGATGACATTGAGTTCGTTTCGGAGATTGTGTCGAAGCACTCGGTTGAGGACTTCCAGTCGCTGTCTGTTCAATTCCCGCTCGGTGATGTCGTTCTGGATTGCGACGTATCCAGTGATCCCGTCACGAGATGACTGAATCGGAGCAATCGTTTGCACGGCCGTATACCGCTCGCCGGATTTTCTCCGATTGACGATCAGCTCTTTCCAGACCTCACCACTGGAGACGGTATCCCAGAGCCGTTGGTAGTAGTCCGAATCCTGTTCTCCCGAATTGAGAAGCGATGGTGTCTCTCCAATTGCTTCCTCGGCCGTATAGCCAGTTATCTCCTCGTATGCGGGATTGACGTAGTCGATGATGCCCTCATCGTCGGTGATATAGATGGCCGTTCCAGCCTGCTCGACGAGGAGACGGAAGCGTCTGAGCTCCTGCTCATGCTCTTTTCGCTCGGTGATGTCCCGCGTGTTGACGAGAAATCCATCGATATGAAGGTCCTCGATTGGAGCCCTAGCGACCGACTCGACCCATATCCACCCACCCATCCCATCTCTAATTCGATATTCGATCGGACCCGCGACCTGTTTCGAGCCATCAACGAGACCCTCGAACGTCTCCCTGACGATGCCCTGGTCGTCCGGATGGACGTAGTCAAGGATGTTCTCGCCGATCACTGCGTCCGCGTCTTTCCCGGAGATCTGCTCGACAGACGGACTGATGTAGTTCACCGTGCCGTCAGGCTGGACAATAGACATCGTGTCGACGGAGTATTCGACCAGTTCGTGGAAGCGTGCCAGGTATTCTATCTGGCTTTCGAGTTTGATCAGAATACCGACCACGTGGGGATTGCCATCGCTGTCGGTCGTAACCTGGCCACGGGAGAGCACGTACGAGTAGGTTCCATCTCCCTGGCGAAAACGGTAGAAACGCTCGAAATCCCTCAGTTCGCCATTCTCGATAGCCGCTTTGAGTTCGCGGTTCTTTGGTCTATCTTTCGGGTGGACACGATCGATCCACCAGTCTGCCGAACGAAGTTGACCATCGCTCTCGACGCCGAACGATTCGGCAAATCTCGGGCTGATCGTGAGAGTATCTGTCGTTGGATCCCACTGCCACGTCGCGTCAGTGAGCACGCTATCAACGGTTTCAGTCCACTTCCTGAGATCTCCCTTGTGGTCTGCTTGTCGGTGTTGCAAGAGCGTCGAACGCAGAGTTTCTGCGACCATGAGCGCTCTATCTGACGCGTCTGGGTCACGGGCAACGTATCCTGCATGATCCCGAGCAAGAATCTCTCTTGCGAACGATTCGTCCGATTGGGTGGCATAGATGACGACTGGAAGTTCAGGAAAGTCCTTGCGGATCGCGTCGAGTACAGCCAGCCCATCTACATCTGGTGGCTCGTGGACGCAAAGTACACAGTCGATCTCTTGTGTATGGGTATTGAGTCGAGCAAGCGCCTCGGACGCTTTAGAGACGGCCTGGACGGGTGAAGGACGCTTCGGAGAGGCGAGTTCGTCACTCAATTCTTCCTGAAAGTCTACGTTCCCGATTGCTAGAAGAGAGAATGAATCGGAATCAACCACCATATGTTGACTCGTGTGAGTCCGTATAGATACATTATTATGTCGCTCTTGTTGGTGAGCCACAGTGCAATTTCGAGGTCAGGAAGTTCATACATCCATCAGACTGCACAACAAGCGTAGGCTGGGCTGTCACGTTGGACCGTCCCATATGTGAATCCAACAACGCTACAACTCCCTGAATATTGAGGACAGGCCCATCACTCAGTGAGTTCCACCCCGGTAATCTCGAATCGTGCCCCACCCTCAGCACCCTCGGTGACTGTAATGTTCCATCCGTGTGCTTCGGCGATCTGTTCGACGATGCTCAAGCCAAATCCAGTCCCGTTATGCGTGGTAGAATAGCCAATATCAAACACATCAGTTCTGTTCTCTGGAGCGATTCCAGTGCCATCGTCCTCAATAAAGAAGCCGTCCTCAACCTCACCGATGGTGATAGTCACATCGCTCCCACCGTGCTCGATCGCGTTTCGGATGAAGTTCTCAAAGAGTTGCTTGAGCCGAGTCCGATCAGCCTTAATGTGGTGTGAAGTCTCAAGAACGAGCCTCGCTTCAGCAGTATCGACGGTTTGCCAGCACTCCCTCACGAATGGTACAAGATCGATCGACTCCACCTCACCGATGCTGTTCCCTTCGCGGGCTAACGTGAGTAGGTCCTCGATCAAGACCTCCATCCGATCGTGTGCATCTGCAACCTTACTGAGGTGCTCACTGTCACACGTTTCTTGAGCAAGTTCTACGTGCCCCTCTGCGACACCCAGTGGATTTCGCAGATCGTGACTCACTACCGATGCGAATTCATCTAACTGTTTTTCGCGCTGCTTTCGGTTGGAGATGTCCCGACCGATACTCAAAATCGCCTGCTCACCGTGGTAGGTGATCAACGTCGAGCAGATCTCAACAGGTATCTCTTCACCGTCTTTCGTTTCGTGAACAGTCTCGAAGACCTGCACTTCGTCATCCGGCATATCGTCGATAAGCATCGTGATTTTACCCTCATCAAGCTCTGCATCAATATCGTGAGGCCTCATCGACAGCAGTTCGTCTCTCGCATAGCCAGTCTGTTCTACTGCAGCATCGTTCACTGCCAGAAATTCGCCATCAGAATCGATGACCCAGGCCGTATCATTCATCCCGTTGAAGAGTTCCTCGTACTCTGCTCTGGCCTGCTCAAGTTCCCGCTCACGCTGTTTGTGATCGGTGATGTCCTGAACTGCACCTCGTAGGGTCACGACATCGCCACCGTCGAGAGTCGGCTCACCCAAGATCTGAAACCACCTGATTTCACCATCAGATCGTTCAAACCGTGCCTCTACGTCGAATGACTCTCCTCTCGCTAGTGCTTCTTCGACGGCACGTTCGACAGCCGGCCGGTCTTCTTTGACATAGACATCCAGCGCTTGCTCCAGTGGGGGCGCTTGATCGGCTTCTCGACCAAGCATCCTGAACAAGTGATCGGACCAGAACACGTCCTGTGTCTCGGTATCGATCTCCCACCCGCCGACATCCGCAATCCGTTCTGTCGCCTCAAACATATCCTGCAGCCGCTCTGATTCCCGTTCACGTTCCTTTTGTTCAGTAATATCTGAAGCGATGCCGATGATTCGATACACCTCGCCAGCATCATTTTCGACCGGTACCGCTCGATCCCACACCCATCGGACCGTTCCGTCCGGGCGAACGATTCGATACTCCTCATCGTACCGCCCTTCTCGTTGCGTGGGCAGCGCATTTTTTACCCGGTCCCGATCATCTGGATGGATTGCGTCGAAGAATGCTGTCGGATCCTCGTAAAGTTCCTCTGGTGATTGCCCCCAGATGGTTGCAAAGGCAGGATTCACATAGAAGATCTCCTCTTTCTCAGGATCGCTCATCCAGACGACTTCCTGAATATTTTCAGCCATCTGTTCGAAGCGGCGTTCACGTTCCTGGAGTTGTTCTTCCATCCGTACGCGTTCGGAGATATTGCGAATTATCCCGACAAAACGACGCTCTCCGTCTTCTTGGAACTCCCCAAACGATATTGAGATCGGGATTTCGTGCCCATCGTGGTGTTGGGCCGTGAACTCGATTGCTTGCCAGTCCATAGTTCGCTCATCAGTTTCGAGATACCGCTGGAATCCATCGAGGTGATTGTCACGATACCGTGGCGGTATCAGTTCTGTTAGTGACTTATCGACGAGACTGCCGGGTGTATAACCGAAGAGGTCCTCGACTGCAGCGTTGGCAAACGTGATCGTGCTCTGTGAATCGATTGTGAGGATGGCGTCTGGCGAGTGAGAAGTGATTGCTTCAAGTCGTGAACGTGTTTGCTCGGCCTCTCGCTGGGCCCGCCATTTTTCGGTGACGTTACGAATTCTGTTCGCCAAGAGGGTGTACTGTTCCGTCCCACTCCCTTTCTGGAGATAGTCGGTCACTCCCGCGGAAATGGCTTCACTGGCGATCTCTTCGCTGCCCTTTCCGGTAAACAAGATGAACGGGAGATCTGGATGGTTCTCACGGACTGTTTTGAGAAACTCCAGTCCGTTCACCCCCGGCATATCGTAATCCGAGACAATGCAATCGACGTGGGTATTTGCGAGGTGGTCTAGCCCTCGGTCGGCACTTGTTGCGGTTTCGACCTTGAAGCGCTCGTCTTCTCGTTGTAGAAACGTGCCAGCCAACTCAGCGAAATCCGGTTCATCATCCACATGAAGGATCCGGATTGAGTCACGTGTTGTATCCATTATACTGGCACCTAGTCAAATTCGCTATGTTCACAAACCTCAAAAAGGCGACGTTTCGAATATATGGGGGCTTGCGAATACAAATTAAGTGCTGCACTCCGGACTATATCTTGCACTCGCCACGAGGTCTCTCCAATACAAAACAGAATACAAAACAGATGAGTTTGCGTTGTATGAGCCCACAGTTTCACGGTAGACGAACCATTCATTCGACGACCACGACGCCTTTCATCCCCGCGTACTCGTGGGGGACGCAGAAGTACTTCGTCGTCCCCGGTGCGTCGAAGACCTGTCTGAACGTTGCGCCCGCCTCGGTGTGATAATCGCTCTCGAAGGAGCCGTCTTTGGCTTTGACGTTGTGCGCCGCGCCGCCGCCCGTCCATTCCCAGCCGATGGTCGTCCCGGCATCTACACGGACGGCCGCGGGTTCGAAGGACATCCCGTCCGAACCGCCGACGGCGACAGTCACGCTCGACTGGCCGGTCCGGTCGTAGATGCGGTCGTAGCTCTCTGTGTTCGACAGCCAGCGGTCGAACGGCTCACCGCCGTTCGCGTTCGCCCCGGCGTGCGTCCCGGCACAGCCGGCGAGCACCGTCACGCCGACGGTGACAGCACTCGCGAGGAACCCACGTCGGGATAGTTCGTGCCCGTCAGTCATCCGCGCTGTGGGGCGTCTCGGACGACGCGTCCGTCGCGCCCATCGTCTGCCCGCTGCGGCGGTACAGCGAGACGCCGAGCGGGATGACGACTGCCCACTCGAGGACGGTGAGGGCGATGGTAACTCCCGTAATCGGTTCGGGGAAGATCGCGACGAGCGTGGCGAGCATCCAGACGGCGGTGACGACGCCGACGAGCGTCCCGAGACCAGCCGCGATGCGGTGGGCCATCCCGGCGCGATAGAGGCCGAGCGAGAGGCCGGCGACAGCGAGGGCGTAGACGCCCATCACGGAGACGAAGTAGCCGCTCCCTAGCGGGGAGAACAGCGCCGTGAACGTGCCGAGCGAACTCGAGTCGGTCTGGGCGAAGACGGTTCGTCTGCTGCCGCCACGGTCGCACGAGCGAGGTGGTGCTCCGAGCGGGCCTGCACTGCGGCCGCGAGCGAGAGGAGCGCGTCCTCGGTCAGTGTCTGCTCCGCCGTCCCGTCGCGGACGAATACGTCGGTCAGCTGCGTATCGCCTCGCGTGAGCGTTCCCGTCTTGTCGAACGCGACCGCGTCGATATTCGCCGCCGTCTCGACGTGTTCGCCGCCCTTGAACAGGACGCCCTGCCTGCCGCCGGAGGCGATTGCTGAGAGGACTGCCGCTGGTGTCGAGATGATGACTGCACACGGCGAAGCGGCGACCATCAGGGTCATTGCGCGGTAGAACGTGCTGGTGAACTCACTTCCGAGCGCGAGCGGAATCCCGATAGCCGCGATTGTGAGCGCGAACACACCGAGGACGTATGGCTGTTCGAGGCGGTCGATGAGCCGCTGTGTCGGGGCCTTCTCGCTCTGGGCGTCTTCGACCATGGTGATGAGGCGGCTGATCGCTGATTCGTGGGCCTGCCGAGTGACCTCGATTTCGAGGCTCCCGCTCTCGTTGATCGTCCCGCCGAACACGTCGTCACCGGGTTCCTTCGGGACGGGAACGGACTCGCCGGTGAGCGAGGCCTGATCGACCGTGCCCTCGCCGGACGTGACCACGCCGTCGAGTGGAATTTTGTCCCCCGGACGGACGACGAACACGTCACCGACGGCGACCTCGTCGATGGGAACCGTGACCTCCTTGCCGTCGCGCAGGACCTGCGCTTCGTCCGGCCGCATCTCGACGAGCGACTTGATCGCCCGACGCGAGCGGCCAATCGCGTAGTGTTGGAGCGTGTTCGATAGCGAGAACAGGAAGAGGAGCATCGCTCCTTCGAACGGGGCCCCGATCGAGAGTGCGCCGAGCGCGGCGACGATCATCAACAGGTCGATATCGACCGCGTGGTGGCGAAGCGTCTCGATGGCCCCCTTGAGCCCGTACCAGCCGCCGAAGGCGTACGCAACGCCGTACCCCGCCCACATCAGGAGTGGCGGACCGTCGAGCCATCCCGTCAGGAGGCCGGTCACCATTCCGATCAGTGTCAGACCGACGAATATTTCCTCCCGTCTGAGTTCCGAGCGAGAGGTCATTTCGTCAGGTGTCATGTCGGGCTCGTTCTGGATCGAGACGTCACGCTCACGGACTGCCTGTCTGAGCGTCTCCTCGGAGGTGACGCTCTCGTCGTAGGTGATCCGAACGCTCCCCGTTCGAAACGAGACCTCAACGTCGTGAACGCCGGGTGCATCTCGAAGGTGTCGTTCGAGTGCTCGCGCCCCCGCTTCGCCACGACCACCCCGCCGTTCGATCTGGACGGTACACGTCGATAGCGGGGGTGATTCAGCAACGGTCACGCCATCTCTCCATACACTGTGTATTGATTTTGCATTGTGGGTCTGTCATTGTGTCTCGGTCTGACTGGATACGACGCGGGGCGGCCACACGGTGGCTCCCGTCCGTCTTGCTCGAATGATTCAGCTGATGATCGTCACCGGAATCCGTGCTCGGCGGGCGACTGTCTCGGCAACGCTCCCGAGGAGCGCACGGTCGATTCCTGCCCGCCCGTGGCTGCCCATGACGATTTGGTCAATATCGTGATCTTCAGCGTATTCCAGGATTTCTCGCGCCGTTGCCGACTTCCGTGACGGTAACGAGTTCGGTATCCCATTCTGCCGCCAGGTCAGTGGCCATCGTGTGGATTCTGGTTGCTTTTTCTTTCGCATTCTCATACCAGCCTTCCGCGACTGGTAGGCCGCCAGCCTCCACGTCGATAACTGAGTCGATAGGGTTGATAACGTAAATCGAGGAGATGGACGCGTCCGGAAACGTCTCGATAGCGTATGTGAGCGCACGCTCTGAAAGCGGGGAGCCGTCGACGGCGACGAGAACGTTGACAGGCATGGAGTGGGGATTTGTTACGAATTGAAATGAACGTACTGCTCCGTGGATAGTGCGACAAAGATTCGTGAGGGGAGAATCTTCAGAAGCGTCGGGTTGGGGAACATCACTCGTCCGGATTCGACGGTTGAACGCCAATCGTTTTGACAACCACTGCCCTCGGTTTGGTTGTATCGACCGCCGAGTAGTTCACATCGGACGCATTCATCGCCTGAAGTTATGACCCTCGCTCAACTCCTCGAACAGTACGTCAGTCTCGGCATCTTCGTCCTCGCTACAGGTCTGAGTGTACTCAGTTTTCTGGCGTGGCGACGGGAACGTGATAGTCGGATGCGAATTGTCACACTCGGGTACGCGATGTTCGCCGTCTACGGGCTCATCGTGTTTCTCGAGTACCCGCTGCTCCCGTATATCCCGTACGCGACGCTCGAATTGCTCGAACACGCGAGTGCAATCCTGATTCTCGGGGGCCTCCTGGCGTTCTTCGTCGCTCTCACGCGGGACTGAGCAATGTCGGAACCGGACCTCGAACTGGACTCTCGGCGGGCGATCTACCAGCGGATAGCCGACACGCCGGGCGTTCACTTTCGCGCGCTCCTCGGCGACCTCGAGTACGCGCAGGGAACGCTCCAGTATCACCTCCGCTGGCTCGGTGACGAGGGCCTGATCGACGTCTCGGACGACGGCAAGTACACGCGGTACTACCCCGCCGCCGAGTTCGACGAAGCCGATCGGGAAGTGATGAACGCGCTGCGGAGGGAGTACAGTCGCCGCATCCTCGCACACCTCCTCACAGACGGCCCGCTCTCGACAACCGAGCTCAGCGACCGCGTGGACAAGGCGCAATCGACCGTCTCGTGGCATCTGTCGAAGCTCGCCGAGGCCGACCTCGTCACGAAAGACCGCGACGGCCGGAGCGTTGTTTACGAGGTCAGCGATCCTGACCGGGTCAAATACCTCTACACGGTTCACCGGCGCTCGTTCACCGACAAAGTTGTCGACCGGATTCTGGGCCTCTGGGACACCTATTAGCTCGGGGTCGTGTTCGAGGGTATCCCTCGAAGCACCAGCAGGCGTAACAGGAGCACGTACACGAGAAACGCCACCGAGGGGCCCAGCAGGGGACGGACGAGTCCCGCCAGATCAGTCCCGATCGCTGCCGCGTGAATCGTCCCGAAGGCGAATCCGGTGTACGCGAACGAGTGGACGACGCGTGGGCCCCACGGCCGCTCGAAGCGTTTCGCGTCGGTAAAGCCCAGCACCGCGACGATGAGCATGAGCAGCGCACCAGCACCGACGGCGACCCCGCCGAGGAAGTACGGCATCGAGTATGCTGGTGCCGGAACCTGTCCGGTTATGACGAACCACGCGTCGAGGACGCCGAGCCCCGCGTGGAGCAACGTGACGATCATCGCGAACACGGATAGTTCGATGTGTATGCGTTGGGCGGCCTCGTGGAGTACGCCGAACGACTCCGTGTTGTAGAGAACGCCCGTTAGGACGGCCAAGTACAGCAGCGGATACGTGACGAGTGCGGCACCGCGGTCGAGAAGCCAGACGAGTTGTGACATTACGATGCCCCCGTCGTCTCGACGACATCGGGGCAGCCGTCCGAGTCTTGAAACCCGTTCACTGATTCCGAGCGGGTCGGACACTTGTCGGCGGAGTCGTTGATGCCATCCCCGTCGTAATCTGCCGGTGCCTGTCTCTCCGAAACGGTCTGTTCGACGAGGTCGCTCTGTGCTTTTTCAGTCGCCTGGGCGGCACGCACGTCGCCGATTTGCCAGAGGGCCGGAACGGCCACGACCAGCACGACGATGGCGACGACGGTAATTCGCTGCTTATGCGTCCATGACATGTGTATCGAACCTCTCTGTCGTGTGAAAGACACCGTCGTGAATGATCAGCGCCTCCAGTCCGTCCCACTCGGCGGCTACTTCACGTGCTTCGTCGAGGGGAAGTGCGGCGAGCGTCGTCGCCAGGGCATCGGCCTCCATACAGTCGCGACGCGCGACGATGGTAACGGACTCGTGACGCGAGCCGAGCGACTCGGTGGTTGCGTCGTAGATGTGATCCGTGCCGTTTCGCGAGCGTCGGTATCCCCCAGACGTTGCGACGGACCAATCCGTGTCCAGAATCTTCAGCGCTGTGTCGTCGCCGTACGGGCTTTCGATGGCCACCGGGCCGGTCGGCGGGGACATGTCTCCCCCACCGCTGACAAACCCCCGTCTACCGAGACCTGCGAGTGCCTCGCTAGCCCGGTCGACGATGTACCCTTTTGCGAGACCATTGAGGTCGAGTTCGACATCGGTACTGACCTGAGATCCGCTGACACGGACAGTCCCAGTATCGAAGTCTGTGGGTAGCGTGTTACTGTCACCACGCAGGAACGTCTTGAGTTCTTGTTCAACGCGACCCTGATTGACATTAAACACTCCCTCAGTTCGATCGTTATATTCGAGTCCACGTCGGACGATACGGGCGACGTGTTCATTCGTGACCTCCCCGTCGCGGTTGAGCTGGCTGACGGCACTCGCCTCGTCGAAGGCGTTCAGCTGAGCTTCGAGTGACTCGGCCGTGTTTCGTGCTGCAGTCACCGCGGTGTCGGCCCGGAAGCCCGTCGCGTGAACCCGAAACACGGTATCACAACAGTCGAACTCGCGGCGAGTGCCGCCGAGCCGTTCGGTGATCGATGCGAGCGATCCCATCATTTCGGTCACTCGTCCTCTTCGTGTTCTTCGTCCCCGCCTTCATCGTCGTATTCTTCCTCGTGCTCTTCCTCGTCCTCATGTTCTTCATACTCCTCGTGTTCCTCGTCTTCGTAGCCGGATTGCGTTTGGACTGCTGGCGTGAAATCTTGGTTGGGTGTCGGGGCATCGGAAGCAGCCTGCTGTGACGCGTCCGACGCAGACGGTCCAGGCGAGTCAGATTGCTCGCCAACCTGCCCGAGACCAATGCCGGGCAACGCAAGGCCACCGGCCACGACTGCGGTGAGAAGGGCACCTGCCAGCGTGAAAGCGACGAGTTTGTTATTGGGGACTGGGATGCGCATAATTAGCTACACCCCATTGTGGAATCGCTACCCTCGACGTATCGGTCGTTGCGTTCTGCCATTGCAAACAGACGGTGGAGACAGGCTTAGTAAGCCGTTCGCGTCCAACTATCGAATCTTCGTACAGCTATCGAATCCATTCGAGATGGAGCGATCTCAGTTTAGACTCACAGATCAGAGATTGCAATCCAATTCGATGATTGGACGCGAACGAACTTTTCCGAGACGTATCTACGTGTTTCTATGCAGCATCACTTGCGGCGAGCATGTCTGGTCGTTGTACTACTTCTGGTCGTTAGTGGAATCATCACTGTTCAAGTGGGAGCATCGCCAGCAAATGGTGAAAATAAAGTCGTAAAAAGTCTCGACTCAACAGAACAATCGCTATCTCCCGATGCGGACGTGAATGGGTTGAACGGTGACGAAGAGGAGGGTGAAGATGCAGAAGATTCGGGAGAAGACGAGACAGGCGCTAGTCTGATCGGAGACTGGTGGGGCCTTGGTGGTGAAGTGAGTGAAGCCCCGTACATCGGTGTGGTCGAAGCCGGTGTTGTCTTTCTTGTCGTCGGTGTCCTTGGGTACAGTCTGGCAAAGCGAAAGCGATTACTGCCGGTTCGCTTCCGTCGATATCAGTTACAAACACACCAGTGGATCGTTCTCCTCGGGACGGGACTAACGCTGCCGCACTTCATTGCTGTCGAAGAGTGGGAAGGTCTCGGTCTCGCGGTTGCTGTATTACTTGGTGTAGAGGTGATGAGTGGCCTGTACGGTCGATATCTGCATCGACACGTCGTTCGCCTTGGACGAGGAGATGAGACGCCATCAGTCGTCGGTCGTCTGCTGACCGTCACCAAAGAGACCCTCTTTTCACGATGGCGACGAGTGCACGTCTTGCTGACTGTCGTCACTGCAATCGTCCTCGTTCTCCACATCATCACGGCAATCGGTGACTGACTCTCTGTGGTGTCGATTCAGCCTAAAAGCAGAGCATGAAGGCCAGGTTTGGATTGGTCCGTTTCGGACAGTACCGAACACCTTCCAATGGAGATGAATCCGTACACGAGTCAGATTTAGGGTGTTCCAGTGATCTCAAGTAACACCTCCCGCCGTGATGTTTTTCGACAAATAGCTCAGCGTCCACACGTTGATTGGCCAGCATACGACTCAACCTCACTGTACGATCGGAGTTCCCTGACAGCACTCTCCGAAGATATTCGCACCGTCTCTGGAGCTTGGTTCAACCACCACTCCCACGACTCTGTTGAGGCGTTCGTCTGTCAGTATCCCCTTTCCTACGTGGTTTTCGACCCACACGACCAGTACTCCGGTCCAACTCGGTACGAGATGCCACAACTCTTCAGGGTTTTCTTGCTGAAAGAAGTGTACGGTTGGAACCACGAAACAGCGCTTGTCGACTATCTCCGGCAACACTCAGAAACCCGTGGCTCGCTCGGGTTCGAATCCGTTCCCGATCAGTCGACGCTCTGGCGCAGTTGGAACAGCCGCTTCAATGCCGACCTACGTGAGACAGTCGAGAGAACGGCGCGGACGGTTCTCATCAACGCACAGAAGGCAGGAGTTACAGTTCCCCGTGACCCGGAACGGGAGCTCCAGTATTACGACGACGAGTCCGGAGAGACCAATCCGGACGATCAGACTATTTTGGAACAGGCAGCGAAGATCAGCGACCACATCAGCCGCGTTGTCTTCCCGGCATTCTCGCTGAGCCGTGGCGAGGGCTGTGAGATTCACGAGAACGCCTACTGGGACTTACAGACGTATCTCGGACTTCGCGAGCGCCTCGCGGCCAATGAGGGTGCTCGTAGCTTCACCTACGAATCGCCTCGTGAGCGGACACCGTTAGGGCACGCCCATCGCGAGCAAGTTCGTGACCTCTCAATTGCGGAGACCCGAGAGATGTACCGACAGGCCATCGGAAGGCTTCTGAACGAAGTTTCGGAGACAGAGCAGTTCTTCCGAGCTGGGATTGTTGCAATCGACATTACTGAAGCTGATCCCTTCACGGGCGACCGCACCGGCTACGAGGACGAGATCATCGGGACGAAGGAGAAGACCGACGAATACGCCTACCAGTGGGCGACGGTCCAGTTGGTCGGCAACGCCGTCCCAATCGTGCTGGACGCGCGCCCCGTCCGAAAGGGGGAAACCCGACTTGAAATCGTCGAGGACTTGCTGGACTCTGCCGAGGACCTCGTTCACGTCGATAACGTACTCATGGACCGGGAGTTCGATAGCCAGCACGTCCTGGATATGATTAGCCAGCGCGGGCTCTCGTACGTTGTACCGAAGCGGATGCAGACCAGCGAGAAAGCCCAAGCCAAGCGGTTGCTCCAACGAGGCCGGGATCGATATGAGACCGACCGTAAACTCCATCTGGGCAAGAACGAATGGCACGAGACGACGCTGATCTACCGCCGGAAAGAGAACACTGAGCACGATGATCACCGGCAGTACTCAGTGTTTATGACGAATCGGGGGAGCGGACACCTTACGGAGTACGGCCACCGCTGGGAGATCGAGAGCGGGTACAAATCGATTAAGCGGTTCATGGCTGCGACGACCTCGAAAGATTTCGGGCTCCGGTTCTTTTACTTCGCATTCGCTTGTCTCCTCTACTCAATCTGGCGGGCTGTCGATCTACTCGTCCAAGCCGAGTTGACTGGCGAGTATGAGCACTCACCGGTGATTACAGCGGACAACACGCTGACGCTGCTGAAGAAGGAAACTGGAATCGGGTAGTTAGGAACTCTGTTCGGGTTAGCGTGCCGTCTGAGTGGCTACGCTGCTGGAAATCTCGAAAACTTGTCCATATAGTTGGGTGTATTACAAGAATAGCCGCTTGGAGGGCCATCTGGGGCAGTACCCGCTGACCGAATCGGTTACATTCACGCATCAGAGCCCTGCTAAACCCGCTGTAGTCTCAACTTCCCGAGCACCTGGTAGTTGAGACTAGCGTTCTCAATGCATATGGATCAGAGATCAAGCAGCCGAAATCTATTCGAGTTGTTAGTCGTCGTCTCCTCGATAGGCGTCGCCACCCCGCTTCTTGATTGTGAGTACGTAGAGAACCTTCTCACCACGATCAGCACGACAGCCGAGACGAAATGGACCGATTCGAAGTTTCTGATGGGGCGCGCCCTCAAGCGGTTTCAGGTAGTCCGTCGGATCGCGCCACTGGTCGGTGACGATCTCGTCCAGTTTCGAGCTAATTCGCTCTTGCGCGTACTCGTCAAGGCCGTCGAACTGCCGGTTTGCGGTGTCGGTGAGTTCCCAGTCCCACGCCTCACTCATCGTCGCTGTTCCCGGCCAGCCCGTGATCTGCCTTCACTTCGTCGCTCGTCTGTGTTCTCCCTTCCTGAATGTCGACTTCACTTGCGAGCATTGCCTTCAGATCTGCCCGGTTGAAATCGGGATGCTTGATTGCATCTCTGAGCACATCACGGATGAACTCGCTCCGACTGTTGTATCCTTCCTCCTGCCAGGTGCCGTCGACATCGGCGAGGAACGTCTCTGTCATCCGGATATTGACCGTCGTTTTCTCAGGGGATTCGGCTTCTGCCATGTCTTCGTGTTGAATCTGTGTAGCAATAACCATTACGCTTGATCTTCAGATCCGAGGTTTCACACACCAGGTTTCGAGTGAAAAGCCGGCCGCTATCTACTGGTTTTTCAGCGGAAGCAGTGGTGTGTCAGGGACTGGAGCACGAGCAAGCAGTCTCGACATTGTATCATATGCTGTTGTTCTCTAAGGTCTGGATATTTGCGCAGTAGTTGAGACTGCTGTTTCCCAGTGGTTCCAGAATCACAGAGTCGTGTGTCTTCCAGTGACGTGACCGAAGGACTCATCGGGAATCGAACACACGAGAGCCTATGGATAGCGACGAGGGGTCGAGCTCACAGACAACTCCCGAACTGGAGGATGTCTCATCACTCGACCGGCTGCCATTGCACTCGACTGATCTGCTGACGTTGCTTGACCCGTCGGGTGTGGTGCTGTACGAGAGTCCGTCCATCGAGCGCCTCTACGGGTACGATCAAGAGGAACTGGTGGGCGAGCAGGTCGCCGAGTACTTCCACCCCGAGGACCGGGACCGCGTCGTCGAAGCATTCGCTGCAATCGTCTCCGAGGACGGCCAACACGTCGAGACGGTCGAATACCGCCACCTGATGGCAGACGGCTCCTACAGGTGGATCGAATCCGTCGGCTCCTCGGATCCGACGCCTGACGGGAATTACGTCATCAATTCCCGGGATATCTCCGAGCGGAAACAGCGCGAGCGTGCCCTCCAGCAGACCCGCGAACAGGTCCAGTCCGAACGGGACGGGAAAGAAGCCATCCGCCAGCTCCTCCTGCAGACCTCGACCGACACCGAAATCGCCGCGAGTGTCTGTCGCTTGCTCGTCGACGACTACGGCTACGAGGCGGCCTGGGTCGTCCGGAAGCAGGGGACACAGGGAGACGATCCGCATCCGGTGGTGATCGCCGATCACGGATCGGACTGGGGTTTCCGGCGACCGGACGAGGACGGCAGCATCGACGCGGCGACACGACGGACACTCACCACTGACGACCCCGTGACGGTCACGATGGACGCCGACGAGGAGCCAGAGATTGGCGCCCAACTGGAGCAGTGTGGGCTGACCTCGGTCCGGTCGGTGCCGCTGGATCACGAGGGGCTGTCCTATGGCGCGCTCACTGTGGTCCGGACGGACGCTGGCAGCCCCGTGGCAGGACAGCTGGTCGACGAGGTGGCAGCAGCGCTCGCGTTCAAACAGCGGATCCATCGCCAACAGGAAGCACTTGCCAGCGAAACCGTGACCGAACTCACGCTTCGATACTCGGGTGAGCACGTCCTGACGGCCCTATCGAGAGCGCTGGCTGCCCAGGAATACGACGACACCGACGGCGACTCCGCCGGCGAGAATAACGGCGACGAGATTGACGCCGAGGACGACAGCCCGGAAGTTGTCGTCGAGGAACTGCAGGGCAGTGACGGTGTCACGTTCCTGCTCAAAACAGCGGACGTGGACGCCGAAACACTCCGGGCGACTGCAACAGGGCTCCCGTCGGTCCGGACGGCGACCGTCGTCACGGAGTCGGAGACGAGGACGGTCGTGTCGATTCGCACCGACGCCGGGTCGATCAGGGAACTCGTCGGTGGACACGGCGAGGTCCTGCGCTCGATTACCGCCCGTGACGGTCGCCTGGAACTAATCGTCGAGTTCCCACGCCGGACCGACCTCGGTGCAATCGTCGACGCCGTGCAGGACCACTGGCCGGAGGCGACCATGCACGCCTGCACCGAGCGGACCGTCGACGACGACCACCCGAGCGCGTTCAGCGGGCTGACGATAAAACAGGAAGACGCCCTCCGGGCGGCCTCGCTGGCGGGCTTTTTCGAGCGGCCACAGGAGGCCAGCGCCGAGGACGTGGCCGCGACGCTCGGCTCCTCGGCCTCGACGTTCCTCCATCACCTGCGCAACGCCGAACGGGCCGTCTTCGAGGATGTCTTCTCTCACGACGGGCGACTCGACTGAGCCGACGGCGCGTGGCTGTCCGCACATACTGGTTGTTTCGTTGTCACTGTTGCGTATATTTGCAAGCCATCTTTACACCGACATGATGCGTAGCGGACAGCAACGTGTATTTGCTAACGTGTCTCTGTGAGAGTCGGTCGCTGGGCACGAGCGCGGTCTACTCTACCGGCGGCCAGCATCGACAGACGACGGACAGCGGTGACAGGCACAAACATCGAATCGTTGGTTCCGCAACCGCAGCAGCGAGTCGCGTGAGCGGTCGGGCACGTCAGCGTCGGGGAGCGAGGCGGCCGTGGTTCTGGCGGTGGTCGGCGTGACCCATAGGGCGGGCAGACTGCTGGCGGTGTATCTCGTCGGGCTGGTCGGACTGGCGCTGCTGGCGACAAGTACCGGGTTCGTCGGGACCGCGGCGGCGGGCAACACCGCCCCGGACTGTTCCACGGTGAGCTACAGCACCGACGGCTCAGGAAACTTGGAGGTCAGCACCATCGACGAACTCCAGTGTATCAACGAAAACCACGACGACGCGACTAGTCGCTCGGACGCGCTGAGCAAGGACTACAAACTCGTCGCCGACATCGATGCTAGCGGGACGAGCAACTGGGACCCCGACGACGACTCGACGACGGAGGGCTTCGACCCCATCGGTGACTCTGGGACGAAGTTCACGGGGACCTTCGACGGAGCAGGCTACGAGGTGTCCGGGCTCACTATCTCGCGTAGTGGGACGAACTACGTCGGCGCGTTCGGGTACATAGAATCCGGTGCCCTGGTCACTGACGTTACCTTTGCGAGTGCCGACATCACGGGGGGCGACCAGACCGGTGGCGTCGCCGGCAGGAACGCAGGCGGGGACATCATCGAGACACGGGTGACTGGGTCGGTCAGCGGCGACAGGTACACCGGCGGCGTCGTCGGCCTCTCCGGCGGCGTCGTCAGACGGTCCGGGTCGACGGCGAGCGTCTCCGGCTCGGGAAATCAGGCTGGCGGACTCGTCGGCGAGAACAGAAATCTGATCGAACAGTCCTACGCGACAGGCAGCGTCAGTGGATCGTTCGACGTCGGTGGACTCGTCGGCAAGAACGACAACGGCGACAACGTGAAGTCGTCCTTTGCGACCGGCAGCGTCTCGGGGTCCAGCACCCTCGGTGGACTCGTCGGGAACAACGCTGGGTCCGTCTCCAACTCATACTGGGACGCGGACGTGAACAGCAACGGTCAGGATGGTGCCAGCACTGGATCGTTCGACGCCACTGGACTCACCACCACGCAGATGCAACGGTTCGCACCGCAGTCGAACATGGGGGACCTTGACTTCGAGACGGTCTGGATCGTCACCAGTGGCTATCCGCGACTCGCCTGGGAAGGGGCGACGGCGCTCACCGTCGACAGCATTGAGGCCACCAGCCCGACCGTCGGCGAGGACGAATCGGGCACCATCACCGTGACCGCAAAGGAGAGCGGCACCGACGCCGGCGAAGGCGTCACCGTCGAAGTCCTCGACGACGATGGCCTCGCTGGCTTCGCCGCGAGCGATACGAAAGTCACCGACACCAACGGCGAGGTCGAGTTCACCTTCGACGAACCGGACCATGGGAGTTACAGCCCCGAGTTCGCGTGGGCCGACGACACGAGCGTCTCTGTCACGCCGACCGTCACCGTTCAGGACGCGCCCGAGGTCACGTCTATCGAGCGGGCGAGCGGCGAATCGAACCCCACCAACGCCGACAGCGTCGACTTCGACGTGACGTTCTCGGAGAGCGTCAGCGGTGTCGATGACGGTGATTTCACGCTTCACACCACGGACAGCGCGAGTGGCACCGTCCAGAGCTTCGGACCGACCACGGCCGGTAACTCGATCACTGTCACGGTCGATTCGATTTCGGGCGACGGTGACATCCGGCTCGATCTGGACGACGACGACGGCATCACCAACGGCAACAGTGTCCCGCTGAGCGGTGAGGGAACCAGTGGCGGGAGTGGTGACGGCTCCTTCACCAGCGGCGAATCGTTCACCGTCGACAACACCAATCCGGGGTTCAGTGCTGGCTCCAGCAACAGCGCGTCGGTCGACGAGGAAAGCACAGCGAGCGATTTCCTCGACGTGGATGCCGGTGACGACGGCCCACCGGGCTCGGAAGTTTCGACGTACGCCCTGTCCAGCGCCGCCGGCAGCGACGCCGGACCGTTCAGCATCGACAGCAGTTCGGGTCAGCTTTCGCTCGACAGCGCACAGGACTTCGAGAACCCGGCCGACGACAACGGCGACGGCGACTACGAACTGGACGTGACGGCCACCGACGACGCGGGCAACACCGCCATCCAGTCCGTTACCGTTAGTATCACCGACGTGAACGACCCACCGACACTGGATACCAACAGCGGTGTGACCGTCGACGAAGGGTCCAACGCGAACCAGATTCCGAACTCGGAGTTAGACGCCAGCGACCAAGATGGGGACTCGATCACCTACACGGTGACCGCTTCTCTCTCGGCGGGTGATCTGTTCATTGACGGGAGTGGCGGCGGGACTGACGACGGAACGCTGGACGGCGAGTCTCCCATCGCCGCTTCTGACTCGTTCACCCAGGCCAACATCGACAACGGAAACCTGCTCTACAACCACGACGGTTCCGAGACCACGAGTGACGATTTCGACTTCGACCTGTCGGACGGCAACGGTGGCTCCGTGACCGGAAAGACGTTCTCGATCACCGTCGACCCCGTCAACGACGCACCGACGCTGGCGGCGACTGGGACGAACCCGTCCTACACCGAAGACGGGAGTGCGGTCACCCTCTACATGTCGGCGTCGGCGTCCACCGTCGAGAGCGGGCAGCAACTCACTGACGTCGAGATGACCGTGAGCAACGTGGCAGAACCAGCCCAAGAGACACTCACCATCGACGGCGAAGCGGTGACGCTGACCGACGGAAACAGCGGGACGACGGCGGCAAATAGCTTCGGGTACAGTGTCACACTCAGCGGTGGAACCGCGACGGTCACCGTCTCGAAGTCGGCGACGCCCGGGGAGTACGAGACCCTGATCAATGGTCTCCAGTACGAGCATACGGGCGACGACCCAAGTACGGGGTCCGACCGCGTGGTCAAACTCACGCAGGTCACCGACAGCGGCGGCACGGCAAACGGCGGTGAAGATACCACGAACCTCGATATCACCAGTACTGTCTCGCTCTCGGCTGTCAACGACGCGCCGACGCTGTCGGTCTCGACCAGCAACCCGACGTTCACTGAGGGCGGGAGTGCAGCCGAACCGTTCTCCTCGGCCAGTACGGATGTCGTCGAGAGCGGCCAGCAGGTCGAGCGCCTCACACTCACCGTCAACAACGTGGCCGACGGCTCGGCGGAGACGCTAACCCTCGATGGGAGTTCCGTCGCTCTCACCGACGGGAACAGTGTCAACACCGCGAATAACGGACTTTCGGCGTCGGTCAGCGCCTCCAGTGGGACGGCGACCGTCACCGTCAGTGGTGGGTTCAGCGAATCGACGGCGAATACGGTCCTCGACACCCTCGCTTACCGGCACACCGGGGACGATCCCTCGACCAGCAACGACCGGACCATCACGATCACCGAGATCGTTGACGACGGTGGGACATCTAACGGTGGCAGCGACACGGCGAGTGTCTCGAAGTCTGGCACCGTCTCGCTCACGCCAGTCAACGACGCGCCGACGGCCATCAGCCTCACCAGCACCAGCGTCGCCCAGTCCAGCGGCACCGACGCGGTGGTCGGGAGCCTCTCTGCCACGGATGTCGACGACAGCAGTCACACGTTCTCGCTGGTCAGCGGGAGCGGTGACGGTGACAACATCGAGTTCAATATCGACGGCGGTGACCTGCGTGCGAACGACGCGTCAGCGCTCGCCGAAGGGGACTACGACGTTCGCCTCGAAGCCAACGACGGCAACGGGGGAACATACGAGAAGGCAGTCACTGTCAGTGTGACCGACGACCTCGCGCCCACCATCGCGTCGAGTACGCCGGCCGACGACGCCACTGGGGTCGCCAGGAGCGACGATATCACGATCACGTTCAGCGAGGACATCGCCTTCGGGTCGGGCACCATCACGCTTCACGAGGACGACGGCGGCTTCAGTGACTGGGAGACCTTCGACGTGAGCAGCGACACTGGCAGCGGCGACGGGACGGTCTCCATCTCTGGGTCGACGCTCCGGATCGATCCCTCGACTGCACTGGCTGGAGCCACCACGTACGCCGTCCAAATCGACGCCGGGGCACTCACCGACACGGCCTCGTCGACAAACGACTTCGGCGGCATCGGTGACGACACCACCCTGAGTTTCACGACGACCGACTCGACAGCGCCGACCGCGAGCGTCGGGTCGGACAGGACCATCGACGAAGGGCAGTCAGTGAGTTTCGATGGGACTGGGTCGACAGACAACGTCGGCATCGTCAGCTACGACTGGGACTTCGACGACGGTGACACGGCCAGCGGTGCGACGACGAGTCACACCTTCGACAGTCCAGGTACCTACACCGTCGAACTGACCGTCACAGACGCCGCAGGCAATACCGACACGGCCACTGTCGAAGTCACCGTCGAATCGACTGGCGGCGGAAGCTCCTCACTGACCGCCGACGCCGGCAGCAGCCGCACCGTCACGGCCGGTGAGAAAGTTACCTTCGACGGCAGCGACTCGACGAGCGACAGCGGAATCACCAGCTACGAGTGGGACTTCGGTGACGGCGAGAGCGCGACCGGCGAGACGGTCACGCACACCTTCGAGGACGCGGCAACAGTACTGGTCGAACTTACTGTCTCGGATGGGTCGACAACTGACACCGACACCATCAGTGTAACCGTCGAGCGGGCGAGTGAGGACGAACAGAGTGACGACAGCAGCGAGAGCGGCGGAAGTAGCGGAAGTGACGGCGGTGGCAGTGCCGGAAGCAGTGGCAGTTCCGGAAGCGGTGGCAGTGGTAATGAGAGCAGTGGCCCCACCGAGACTGGTGGCGACCAGCCCACTGCCGACGATTCCAGCGGCGGGACTGGGACCGTCGTCAGCGGCACTCGCTCGGAGGATGGCAGCGTCACTTTCACCGTCAGTGCTTCCGACGACGACGGTCCGATCAAGCTCGACCTCAGCGGGACTGACGCCGACAGTTCCGACACACCTGCCGATTCCAGTGGCAACGAGACAGACGAGCCAAACCAGACGAACGAGTCCGAGACCGACGCCAGCGGGGCCGAGGGCCAGGACGAGAGTGACGGCAGCGACGACAGTGAAGGCGAGGGTGAGGGTGAGAACGCAGTCTCCGTCGACAGCCTGTCGATCACCCCGAGCGAGAGCGGATCCCGGGAGTTCGATATCTCGGTGCGCGAGTGGGAAGCCAACACCGACACCAGCGAGCGCGGGAGCGAGACCGACGACACAGGGACCGACACGACGGCTCCCGACAATCAGGGAGCGACCGACAGCGTCCGTAACCGCACGGACCCACGGACGTTCCTGGTCGAGACCGGCTCGTCGCCGATTGGCTACGTCGAAGTGACCCACACCAACCCCGACACCGACATCGACAGCGTCACGTTCCGCTTCCGAATCCGGAAAGCCGCGCTGAACGAGACTGGTGTCGACCCGAGTGGTGTGGCGCTCTATCGCGACGAATCCGACGGGTGGACTCGCCTCCCGACCGACGAAGTCGGTGCGAACGCCACCCACTACGTCTTCGAGGGAACATCGCCCGGGCTGTCGCTGTTCACCATCGCCTCGACGCAGCCAGCGTTCGAGGTCGTGCGTGCCAGCAGCCAGTCGGAAACCCGCGACGTTTCCGAGCCGGTCACTGTCGACGCGACGGTCCGCAATCTCGGCGGGGCGGCTGGGACCTACACTGCCGAGTTGCGAGCCAACGGAACAGTCGTCGCTACCAGCGATGTCGACCTCGCCTCGAACTCGACGCGGACCGTGTCACTCTCGTTCACGCCAGCCGACTCCAGGGAGTACACGCTGACAGTCGGCACTGTGTCTGCCGGGACGGTCTCGGTCCAGTCGGACGAGACGCTGACTGAGTCGACACCAGCAGACCAGGAGACCACACAACAGACCACCGCGGCCACAGACAAACCAAGCCAGACAGCAGGTGACACCGAAGCCACGGAGACGACCGACGCGAGTGGCCCCGGCTTCGGCGTCCCTGCGGCGTTCGGTGCGTTCTTGATGATGGTCGTCTTGCGTCGGCGGCGGTCGTAACTCGGGCCTACCCAGGAAGACCTGCTCGGACCAGGGCTTCTGGCGACCGGCCGAGGAGGTAGGATCGACGCGGCGACACGCCGGACGCTCGCCACAGACGACCCGTGACAGTCACGACGGGCACAGACGGGGAGGCCGACATCGTCACTAATCTGGAGCGGTGTGGGCTGTCTTCGGTCCGGTCAATGTCACTGGACCCCGAGGGGCAATTGTGTAGCAATAACGTCACATCTCCAGTCTGTATCACCAGAAACGGATTCTTGAGCGTGGTGAGTCCAGTGTCTCGTAGTGCCACCAACTCGTGACTCTCGACGCGCTGTCTATCGACGAGTTGCACAGCGCCCCCATATCGACTGGCCAGTGTACGATTCGACACCGGTGTACGACCGTCGCTCACTCGCCGGATTGGAATCAGATGTCCGGACTGTCTCGGAAATGTGGTTCTCACACGATGCCCACGACTCGGTGACCCAGTTCGTCTGTTCGCTCCCGCTAGCCTATGTCAGATTCGATGCGCATGATCGCTACGCAGACTCGACCAGCCATCAGATGGATGTGCTCTTTCGGCTATTCGTGCTGAGAGAATGCCACGGGTGGGATCACGAAACAGCGCTCGTTGAGTTCCTGGATCAGCACCTTCATCTCTGCGAGCAGTTGGGCATGGAGACGGTCCCAGATCAGTCGACACTGTGGCGCAGTTGGCGCAAACGTTTCACTGCGGATCTTCGTGAGACTGTCGAGACGGCTGCACGGACGATTCTGATCAAGGCACAGAACGCAGGTGTTGCGGTTCCGCGTGACCCAGAACGGAAGCTCCGACATCAGACTACTGAGTCTGAGAACGAGAGCGCCCCTGATGACAAAACGATCCTAAAGCACGCAGAGCGAATCACTAATCACGTCACCCGCGTTGTCTTCCCAGCGTTCTCACTGGATCGTGGAGATGGGTGTGAGATTCACGAAAATGCGTACTGGGACCTCCAGACACACCTCGGCTTACGCGAGAACCTCGCTGCGAACGAGGGCGCTCGCAGTTTTATTCACGAATCAACACGTGACCGAACACCACTAGGACATGCCCATCGGGACCATATTCGCAATCTCTCTGTCAAACAGGTTCGAGAGATGTACCGGCAGGCAGTGAGGCGTCTGTTGGACGAGGTCGCAGAGACGGGGGAGTTCTTCCGAGCAGGTATCGTTGCCATTGATATTACAGAGGCCGACCCGTTCACCGGTGATCGAACGGGTCACGAAGACGAGATCATCGGGACCAAAGAGAGTTCTGACGAGTACGCCTACCAGTGGGCGACGATCCAGTTCGTTGGTAACGCTGTCCCGATTGTCCTCGATGCACGACCGGTGCAGAAAGGCGAGACGCGAAAAGAAATCGTCGAGGACCTGCTGGAGTCAGCCGAGGATCTCGTCCACGTCGACGAAGTGCTGATGGACCGTGAGTTCGACAGCCAGCACGTCCTCGAAGCTGTCGACAATCGTGGGTTGACATATGTCGTCCCGAAGCGGATGCAGACCAGCGAGAGAGCCCAGGCAAAGCGACTCTGTCGGTGGGATAGGGAACACTACGTCACTGATCGGAAACTCCACCTCGGGAGCAACGAGTGGCACGAAACCACGCTGATCTACCAGCGCAAAGACGACTCAGACCACACTGATCACCGGCAATACGCCGTATTCATGACGAACGGCTATCCTGCGGGGGTGATCTCCCAGTACAACGCTCGCTGGGAAATCGAGAGTGGCTACAAGTCGATCAAGCGCTTCATGGCCGCCACGACCTCCAAGGATTTCGGGCTACGGTTCTTCTACTTCGCGTTCGCGTGTCTGTTGTACTCGATCTGGCGAGCGGTCGATCTGCTTGTCCAGGTCGAGTTGACTGGTGGGTATGAGAAGTCGCCAATGGTGACGGCAGATAACACGCTGACACTGCTGAAGAAAGAAACTGGAATCGGATAGCTGACTTCGTAACCCGACCGAACGCCGCGGTTCTGAGTGACAACTTTGGTAGCAGATACAGAAACTCGCAGAACTAGTATAGAGACCAACAAGAAGTGGTGCGTGAGCGGTTATTCGAAGCAGTTCAGACTCGTTGACCCGTCTGAATATCTGCATTACAGCCCCTCTATAGCCGGTGTAGTCTCATCTTCCCCTGCTCTGATTCTGTATAGCGGAATGTAGTTTATAGACTGGGAAAGTCGGTCTGTAAGGGTTCTATCCCGGATATTCGGCCGATAATGATGAAACAGCAGTGGTCATGATTACCTGAATAATCACGACCAAATTGAAGTACCCCGACGCTGTCGGTGAAGCACGAATGCTGCAACCGCCTCACGACGGCGCTTCCCCCAGGGTAGAGGACCCGAGACCGGGCCCGCAGCACGGTGGAGGGCCGGTGAATGCCTGACCGAGCGCTTTCGACGCCGCTCGACGACAGCTTCGAGCGCTACCTCCAAGACAAGGGGAAAGGCCGCGGCGGCGACGGTGGGAACTATCGACGTAACGCTGCACGCGAGCTCGAACGGTTCGCCGAGTGGGCCGCCGGCGACCGCGGCGCCGACGACTGGACCGGGATCGTCCCCGACGACGTCGACCGCGAGCCGACCTTTGACGATCTCGACGAACGCGTGTTCCGGGAGTACGCCCGACATCTTGGTGGAAATCGGGGACTCAAGCAGAACACAGTCCAAACCTATTACCGCTATATCTCTGCGTGGTGTGGCTGGTGCGTCACGAGGGATATCTCGAGGCGCATTGCGCGCAGCGGGCAAGTGCGATGGCGCCGCTGCCGGAGGACGACGGCCGTAAGCCCGGCGACCAGCAGGCCTGGACGTCCGAACAGCGCCACGCCCCTCACCCGCCACGTCGACGAACGGGCCCGCGACGCCGTCGAGGCGTACACGACACTCCCAGAGGATACTGACCCCCTCGACAACCAGCGAGGACGCTACGCGGCGCTGAAGGCGGCTCGTGACCGGGCGCTGGTGTTCGTCTTGGCGTACACAGCTGTCCGCGTCGGCGAACTCCTCCGCGATCCGAACGACCCGCGCCGGCGCGGCGTCCGCTGGGAGGACCTCTCCCTCGACGACGGCAGTATGGACGTCTACCGAGAAGAAACAGCAATGGGGCGCAGCGAGTCTCCCCGATCCAGTGATTTCCCCGCTGCGAAGCTATCGCCAGCTGATGGACCCACCAACGGAGCGGTGGCCGGTGTTTCCGACGTTCGACCAACGGACGCTCGCAGGGCTCGTCCAGGATGAGTTCGCCGACCGAGGAGAGCGCCCAGAGGCAATTGCTGAGCGGCGTGCTGAGTACGCTCGCGACCTCCTGCTGGCGCTTGATGAAGATATCCGGCCGCCGTCAATCACGACGGACGGCGCACGGTCGATTCTCCAACGGCTCTCGGAGGCCGCCGAAATCGACATCGCCCATCCGAAACACGATTATCTTGCTCCGCACGGTGGTCGCCGAGGGATGGGTGAGGTACTTGTCCGTGCGTTTGGGTACACTGTAGCGGCGCGGTATCTCGATAACTCCGAAGAGATGGTTCGTGAACGGTACTCGCATATTGAGGCCGGGGAACTGGGCGATGTCGCCACGAAAGCTCTAGAAGAAATCGATCACATCGGAAGTAGACCGCGTGTGGAGTGACGATATCTCTTCGAGTACTCGGCGACTGTGATATCACGAACTTCACCAGCTAAGGCTCTACTCGAATCGTACAGTCACAGTAGACGTAATCCCGATTTTTCACCCACGATCCACAGTCGTCACAGTACAGCAAGTCATAGGCACGCCTGAATACGTCACGCTCGCTCTTCAGCTCCTCTCCTGTATAAAACGCTGCCTCGGCGTCGTTGTGGTGTACGTTGCGATGAAGCAAATTCAAGTGTCGCTCCAAGTCCTGTTTGAGCTCCTCGAGCTCCTCGAGATCATCGTCAATCTGTCCCTGGTCGTACAACGATTGCGGATAATCCGTCTGGGTGACGACAGTACCATTTTCCAGAAGTGACTGATACTGAGTGATCGCGGCTGTGAAGAGCCTCCCAATCTGAAGGGATTCGTCTTCCAATTCGTGATACGGAACATCGGCTTTCAAAGCTGCACAGGCCCGTCGCGAGTACCACTCCACTGTCTTCCGGATCCACGCCGCTGCCGACGTGACATCATCTCGCTCGATGAAATATTCGATCCGCTCCCACGGCTCAGATATACTCTCTACAGGGAGAGGTCCTCCTTCGAGCGAACATTTAGAGAAGCGAACCTGTTTATCAAACTCACTCGTGAGATGGAGGTGACGATCCCACGTCTTGTCGTGCGTAGTCAATAGGATCTGGTAACGGTTGGAGATGTCCCCAGCGAGAAGGTTCGCAATGTTCGACCGATGACCAGAGTCAATCGACATCATCACGTCATCGAGTAACAGAATGTCGATCGCTTCGCCACCAACATCTGACATTGCCAAGAACAGGGCCAATCCCATACTGTCCCGATGTCCTTCGCTATGGACTGCACTAGGATGGTGATGACCTTGGTCGTAGAATTCGGGTTCGAACTTGACGCCGGTGTCTGTTGGTTCGAGAATTGCTGAGAAGTCTTTCGCTTCAGCGTCTTGGTGCATCTCCTCGTAGTACTGTTCAAATTTCTCCCGAATATCACCGAATGCGTCCGTTAGAACCCGACTACGGGCATCCAGGAAATGCTGTTTAATGCTCCCGAGAACCTCCTGAATTTCTTCTGCTTCTTCCAGTTCCCTCTCTCTAATCACGAGATCGTCATATCGGTCGTCGGCCCTCGCTAGTAGGTCAACATTCTTGGTTGTCGACTTCAATTCGGGTTTCTCATCTGCTATATTCTTTAACCGCTGGATCTCGTTTTCGAGAGCACCAGTGAATATCGCATCCTGAATGTCAATCCCCTCAGCCAGATTAGTTAGTGGTCCTTTGTTGAGCTGCGATTTCCATGACTGTGCTCTCTCAATTTCCTCAGATATTTTGACTTCGGCTTCGGGATATTCCTCTTGCAGTTCATCCTTGAGACTCCCTAAGCTATCGGTGTATCCGACGACCAGTTCGTTTACCTCATCGTAGAGCGACTCCAACTTCTCTTTTCGATCTTTCAGGCCGGTAGCCTGTTCCCTCCGCTCTTCCAGACGCTCAAGTAAACGCTCGTCCTCCCAATCAGCCAAACAGAGAGGGCACTGGTCGTTATAATGGTCGAACACTGAAAGGCCGTTATCTACTAATTCTAGCGTTTCTAACTCTCGTTCGAGATGCTCTGCTGCTTGTAACTCCGAGGTCAACTCCTGCAACTGGTCGTATCTGCCTTGAAGTTGGTTTTGACGCCCCTCGAACTGGTCTGATACCTGTCCGAGAAGTGATACAGTAGCCTCACTCTGAAGTGGATCGACGGAGATTTCCACGTCTAAATCAATTCCCTCGGTGAAGTCTTCATCGAGGGATTCGAGCTTCTTGGCACCGTGTTCTTCCCTCAACTCGTTCACTCGCTCCAGCGCTCCCGAACGAGTAGAAACACCTTGCTCAAATAAATCGAAGAACCGCTGATCTGCTTGGCTCTTCTCCTTTTTTAGGGTCTCAATTTCCTCGTTTCGATGCTTCCGCTCAGCGTGCTTCACCGATTTTCGCTTCTCGTCGACATCCTCAAGCCCGAACAGTTCGTCAATTCGGTCACCTCGCTTCCCCTCCGGGGCAGTCACAAAACGTAACAACCGATCACGGTCGAGAATAGAATGCCCAAGTTCTGCAGCGGCCATTTGATCATCCAACCAGTCTGGGATTTCGTTCAGGCTGGTTGGTTCGATCACCTCAGGATCGTTGGGCTCGGACACCAACCGCTTTACTGCCACGTCCTGTTCCCCTTCGTGAGCGAACGTCGCCTCAACCCAGGCCTCATCGGGTTCTGCTTCCATATGTGAGGCGTACTCAGGGAATGGGATATCCTGTGTTCCGCTCCCACGAAGTCTTGAGATATCTCCAGTAAGAACGAACTCGACAGATTGTATCACTGAGCTTTTTCCAGAGCCGTTCGGGCCCAAGATACGAACGTTCTCATCCCCAAATTCTTCTTCCCAGTGGGTTATCCCTCGAATATTTTCTATCTCAATCTTCCGTATGTGCACTATTCATCACCTCCTTTGCGCTTTCAATAACTTCGGTAGCCTCGCTCAGTTCTTCTCTCCGTTCCAGTCGCTTCAGCTCTTCAACGAGTTCTTCCGGGATGGAATCGTCGTTAGACACCTTCTCGAAGAATGATTCTAAAATCTCATTTTCCAGATTCCTGCCGCCCTCAACCATGCTCTCGGCGATGACCAGATGACACATAAAACCCACTACCGATGGGTATCCCCGTCTGTCGCTCCTTGAGGATTTCAACAGATCCATTCTATCGATTTACCGAAGGGTATGGCAGTACAATTGCCGAAATTTCGGGTTCGAACTTCGAACATTTATATAGTGGACAGAAGAAGTCGGCGATGGAATGTCTGACCTAATCGTCAAAGCAGCCGTGAAGGATGCACTCTCGGACCACAACGTCTCGGCAGATTTCTACGACGCCCTCAACAAAGAGGTCGCCGAACTGCTCGACGACGCCGCAGAGCGTGCTGAGGCCAACGACCGGAAGACGGTCCAGCCCCGCGACCTGTAGGCCTGCGTAACGCAGCTAACCCCGCCCCTCGAACGTAGCTTTTTGAGGTTCCTGTTCAGAAGTTAGGAAACGGAGATGGCGGACGCACCGGATACCGAACGGCAGGCGGTCGAACCCGATGCGAGAGAGGTCCTTAGCGTGTCCCAGCTGAACGACCGGATCGCGTCGGTCGTCCAGGACACGCCTGCCCTCAATGGCGTCCGCTGTATTGGCGAAGTCACTGACCTCCACAAGAACAGTACGGCACTCTACTTTACGCTCACCGACGGCGACGCCGAGCTCCCCTGTATGATTTGGGCGAACCGTTACCGGGAGATGGACGCCGACCTCGAGGACGGGACCGAAGTCATCCTCGAGGGCGATATCGACTACTGGGTCGAAGGTGGGAAAATCGACCTCAAACCGTGGGAGGTGATCGTCGTCGGCGACGGCGACCAAGCGGCTGCCGTCGAGCGACTGCGAAGCGAACTCGAAGAGCGTGGCTGGTTCGACGACGAGCAGAAACAGCAACCGCCGGCGTTCCCGGAGCGGGTCGGCGTCGTCACGTCCCTTCGAGGAGACGCCCGGTACGACATCCAGAACGCGATTCACGGACAGGACCCCACCGTTGACATCCTGGTGAAAGACGCAACCGTCCAGGGGTCGAACGCGCCGACGTCCATCGCGAACGGCATCCACCATCTCGACCGCTCGGAGGACGTCGACGCCATCATCGTCGGACGAGGCGGTGGGAGCGATTCGAACCTCCAAGCCTTCAACACCGAACGAGTCGCGGAGGCAATCTTCACCGCGAATACCCCAGTGGTCACCGCAATTGGACACACCGATGACCGGCTCATCGCGGATCAGGTGGCGGACGTCGCGACGATCACGCCGACCGCCGCCGGCG
Organism: Halorientalis marina; assembly: GCF_023028345.1. GTDB lineage: Archaea > Halobacteriota > Halobacteria > Halobacteriales > Haloarculaceae > Halorientalis > Halorientalis marina. Next base: position 335,663 of record NZ_CP095490.1, read on the forward strand.
AGTACATCGTGAACTCCCGCCAAGAGTTCCTTGCGAGTGAGATCGAGCCCCTGGAGCAACAGCTCAACACTGCGTACGAGACCTTCCAGCAGGAGCACGAACACGAACAGGAGCTCGCCGAAGCAGTCGATGAAGCGACCGCACCCGAGGGCCTCCCACCGATTTACTACAAGGTCGCCATCGTAGTGCTGCTGTTGCTGTTGTTGGTCATCACCGGACTTTGGCTGGGGGTGATCTAACCGTGGCAAAAGACGCCGAAATCCACGATCGACTGAGTCGCGTCGAGGAGATCATTGAACAGCTCGACGCGGACGAATGCGATCTCGATGAAGGTACTGCACTCCACGAGGAAGGACAGGAACTCTTGGCCGAAGTGCGAGAGATCCTCGACGAGGGGAGCGGCGAAGTTGTGGAGCTCGAGTAAGCGAGCTGATTCTCAGCTTTAACCAACAGACTCCCCACCGCACTCGGCATGTGTTGGTTAAGTCTTTTTCTACGAGGCCAACAAGTAATTTGGTTATAATTTACTCAACAAATTTGCAGTTATTGCTGGCCAGAAAGCATTTAGGTATCATCCAGCTACCGCGCCAATATGTACCGGGACTCAGCCGGTGCATACCCACACCCGCATGTATGATTACGAGGTCAGTCACCATCGAGGACATCGATGACCTGTACCTGATGTGGAACGACCACATCAACGCCTCCGCCCTCTATCGCCGCGCCCTCCGCGAGGAAATGGAAGTCCGCGGTGTTGACCCCGATGAACTCCGCGACCTCCTCGAACGGGCCCGCGAGCAGGGCTACACGCTCGAAGAGATCGCAGAGGACACCAACCGCTTCGACGACCTCCAGTCGCTCGTCGAAGAGCAGCAGAACCAGCCCACGGCTGGAGACGCCACCGATGATTAGCCCGCTATGTCACAGGATCAGACTCCCTCCGACCCTGAGCGTAGCGTCGAAAACCAGTCACCGCTGACCGGGAAGATCCCTCGACAGGCAGCGCTCACCGTCGTCCTCCTGAGCCTGTTCGCTGTCCAGCCGGTCGCCGCCCAGAGTAACGCGGTCTGTAGCGCAGACAACCTCCCGAGTATGATTGAGGGGTTCTTCCAGCTGACAACGGCGCTGGGGATCGTCGGCCTCGCCATCGTCTGGCAGGCTGACTCCCTCATCGAGATGTTCACCCTCAATCCCGAGCAGAAGAAGGGCCTCAAGCGTCACAAGCGCTCGGCGATGAAGTCCGCGGTCGTCCTCGTCGTGCTCGGCCCGCTCTATACGGTTGCCGGGTCGATGATGGGCCTCCCGCTGGCGCAGTGCGTCGACCTCGTCCCCTGGTAACCACTCCGCAGTCCCCGTTGCGAGCCCTATGAACCATCGAGAGCTCTCCGTGCTCATGGCCGGCTTGCTCGCGACGAGCCTAGTCACGGGTATCGTCGCCGCTGACCCGCCACGACCAGGTACGGAGGGGAACGGGCTCACGGAAAACGAGTCGGCAACGCTGTGGTCACGTGATGCGGACAACTACATCAGCCAGGAGGAGTACCGCCAGCGGTACGGCGAGGACCGCTCCGCCGTCCACCAAGTCGCGAACGGGACCGACGTCACGTTCAAACGCCCGCCCGCGACCGCGGCGACGTGGACACGGAACGACTTCGAGGACCTCGACGCCGGCGGCCCAGATACGTCCGTACATCCACCGCACGCAGACCTCGAGGACGGCGTCTTCATCGAGGATGCTCACGCGACGATCTTCGCGGTTCAGCCCTCTACTCGTGGCCACCTCGAGTCCGGTGAAACCCCACTCTACATCGCGCCGAATGGGACGATGCGCGGGTTCGTTGATTACCGCGTTCGCGTCCCCAACGGGAGTTCCTCCGGCAACACGACTATCTCGTGGTCGCTCACGGAGCACGAGATCGAAGAAGTCCGGTTGAAGAAGGACGGCGAGACCATCGCCGAGCGTGACGGAGCCCATACGCCAGCCCTCGACTACCAGATCGAGGACGACTGGAGTGCGAATCTCACGCTGGAAGCGGAGATTAGCGTCCGGCTGAAGAAAACCGTCAGGACCGACCTGGGTGACCGAACGGACGTCGACATCACCTATCGGACGGAAACACGGAACGTCTCCGATTCGATCGCCGTCGAGATCTACGACCTCTCGGCGTACCCCTACTACGCCGAGTATCCGAACGGCGATGCCGGCGTGGCCATCTTCCAGTCGCAGCCGTGGCAGGGGTACACGCTCACGGAGGACGGTGAGGCACGGGTCCGTGGCATCTGGCGGTTCTACACCGCTCGGAACACCAACTGGGACACGCTCGTCCGGTCGAATCGCACGGATAGCGCCACCGTCGAGTCAGACGCGATTCCGGTGTACGTCCACGCCTATCCCTCACGGATCGGGCCGCGTGCCGAGCCGGTTCGAGACGGACCGGAACTCATCGAGACCTGGGGGACTGACCGCTCGTCACCAGTCGGCACCATCGGTGGGAACATCAATATCGACATCGTCAACCAGTCGTACACGACGACGTACGGCGTCGCTGTTCGAGCTGAGAACGTCGATCGGGAGGCGCTGCACGTTGGGGGAATCGTCCGGGGAGTGAATGCGTCAATCGTCGAGCCGGACGCCGGCTCCGAGCGACAGCTCCGCCGTAGTAATCTCACTGTCAAGGTCATCCATCAGAATCAGTCGCAAGCGACGCTTAGGGTCGAACTGCGGGATAATCAGACTGGCGCGCCGATCGGGCTCGACGATAGCCGTCAGTATCCAATCGGCGGCACCACCCGAAACGGGTACATCACGGTCGCGGATCAGCGCGTCGAGACCAACGCCTCCGGGGTGGCGATCGTGACCATCGACGAACCGGGCATCTACACGGCTCGGTACCACCCTGGCTCGTGGCTCGGGCACGACCCGGCGTACGTGAGTGATACCGCGACGGCCCGCTGGCATCCACTCGGGACGATCGACGGCTGGTTTGCGCTGGTGTTCGAGGTCGGCTGGCAGCTCCTGCCGTTCTTCGTGATGTTCTACGCTGGCAAGCGCCTCCTGCGGATGCTCGGCCCAGAAGACATCTTCGGACAGAAACCATGACTCAGGACAATCCCCACCTCAGTAGACGGACCGCCCTCCGAACAGTTGCCGGCGCCGCTCTCGTGAGCGTGGCCGGATGCCTCAACAACGGCGATTCCCCGGGTAATGGGAACTCAACACCGTCTGATGAAGGAGGAGTCATCCAGCAAGTCACTGTAGAGGGGACAGAACTCGTCGTTGAATACTCCTCAGAGGAGGAAGTCGACCAGATCAACCTCGTCCAGCCGAATGGGGAACTGTTCGGTCAGCGAGAAACCGCTGCTGGGTCACAGCAGGTCTCTTTCGAGATCGGAACTTCTTACGAGCCTGGAGAGTATACTGTTGTGGCTCTCAGCGGTGAAGAAACGCTAGCTGAGAGTTCCTCACTGATTCAGCCGGAAATTGGAATTCAAGAGGTCGGTCTTTACCGGAATAACCCTGAGAAGCCGTGGGACGAAGTCTACGGAGATACCGAGACGGATCGGCTAAAGAACGGGGAAGCGTACGTCACCGTCGAAAACACCGGAAGCGGACCAGAAGCGGTTGTTGAGTTAATTTTCTCCGGTGATGTTCCAAACCCGGTTGAAGATCCCCGAGGTAGCGGGATGTATGAAACCGAGCAGGTGGTGATCTCGCCGGGAGAAACTACCGACCTGTTCAGTGGTTCGTTCCCGTTTGGGTCCGAATCTGAGGAGGGAATGGGGTGCTCCCCGGACGGGAATAGCGGCCAGTTCACTGTCACAGTCCGAACCCAGGTTGGCGGCGACCAGGTGTCGGAATCCTTCGATGTACAGTACTCCGGATCCACGGAGATGAGTGACTGCGAGGTTTCAATCACGGAGGCCTAACGATGGTGGACCTGATAGACGTCGTTCTCGAGGGCTTCAAAGACGTCGTCGATTGGTTCATCGGTCTGTTCATGGACGGGCTTCGGTCGGGGTATCAGACGCTGACCGAAGAGATGTTTGGCACTCCGACTCCCCAGACTGACGGGACGTTCATTTTTGGAGAACCAAGTAACGCCCCTTGGCCAGCAATCCAAGAAGGGCTCATCGGCGGCGAGATCATGTTGATTTCTCTGCTGCTACTTGTGATGAGCGTTCAGGGACGACACACCATCCGCATCTTCAATATCGGGAGTGCGTACGAGGCTCGGAAGACCAAGAAGACTGCCTGGGTCGGAGCCTTTCTGATTATTACTTGGTACTGGATTGGGGCGCTCGCGCTCTACCTTGTTGATGGGTTCACGATTGCCCTGATGCCGGAGCTGTCCTCGCTGGGCTCTGCTATGTTGCAGTTCATAACGGGGTCGATTACCAACCCCGGTCTTGGTCTCCTCTTTGCTCTTATCGGAGGAATTTCGATGTGGGCACTGGAGGCGCTGTTCTACATCCGGCAGATTCTCCTCTACGTCTACCTGTACGGGATGCCCATCGCGTTCGCCGTCGCCTATGGCAACATTCCTGTCCTCTCTGATGTCGCGATGGGGTTCAGCAAACGGTTCGTCCCACTGGCCATCCTACCCCTGCCTGCGGCGATAGTCCTCAAAGGATACGACCTACTCTACTCTGGAGGGACGTTGACGCCGGGAACAGCGTTCCTCAAGTACCTCGTCGCGTCTTCACTTCCTCTCGTCGCGCTCTATGTCACGTGGAAGACGTTCAAATACGCGACCCCACTCACGGCGAAGGTTCTCGGTGGTGCGACGAAAGGAGCGGCCCTCATCGGCGGTGTCGCCGCTGGAGCCTACATCGGCGGCGCCGGCGTCGCGACGACCGCGGCCCGATGGGGACCGAAGGCCGCAGCGGGACACGCTGTGGCGCAGAAAGCTGCAGCCCGTGGCGCGAACAGCGACGAAGACGGCGGGACGCCGTCCTACCGGCGGACCGAGAACGACCCTGGAGGTTACTAACAATCCATGTCCATCGACGAAAACGCAGCCGCACGGCGCATCATGGACCAGTTCGGTGAGGAGAGTCGCATCCCCTACCTCAACATCGAGGAAGGCGACGTCGGCGTCCTGATCGCCTTCCCGATCGTCGGCCTGTTCATCGCCGGCCTCACCGGCATCGAATCACTCGCCCTGCCGTTCGTCGCGGGTGGGTTCGGGTTCGGCGTCGCGATCGTCTACGTCTCGCCTGACCACCTCAACGCGTGGACGTGGACGAAAGACGTCTATCGCTACGTCAAGCGCCCCCAGATCACGTTCAGCGCCCCGGAGGAGGCCGACAGTAGTACCAACGAGACAGAGCGCAACGAGGGCGGGCTCGCGAACTACACGCCGTTCAAGCCCGACGAGCGGACGCAGGACCTCACGAATATCGAGCGGGCGTGGCCGGGGGCAGGCGCGATCCAGCGCGCCGACGGCACGATGGAGGCGTTCATCGAGATCGACCCTGGGAACATGGACTTCGCGATGTCCGACGACTGGGCACAGCTCCAGGACGCTGGCGAAGAGTTCGCCAACAAGGAACTGGACTCGAAACTCAAACTCCACGCCACGACCCGCTCGTTCCCAGTCGAACAGATCACGGAGAACATCGAAGACCGACTGAACGACGAAGACGTCAAAGAAAATCCGATCTTCCGGGAACTCCTCGAGGAGTATCGGGAGACACGGCCGAAGGAGATGCGAGAACGGGGCATCCAGCAGGTGCGGTACTACATCGGCGTCGAGGTCACCCCGCTGGAGGTCTACGACCGCTTCCGCGACGAGGGGACGCCGGCCGAGAAGCTGACGCAGTTCCCCGTCATCGGGTTCCTGTTCAACCCATTTGTGACCCGCCGCGAGGATCTCACCGACGTCGAGCGCCGCGCACAGATGTTCGAGAAGCTGGATAGCCGGGTCAACGACGTGCGCTCGGAGTTTATCCAGCAGGCGTCGGGCTGGTCCGCTCGGCGGCTCAGTACGGTCGAGCTCTTCGTGTTGAATATGGACTTCTGGAACGGCCGCGAACACGAGTACGACGACGCAGAGAGCGTCGTTCGCGAACAATCCATCATCGGCCATTCGCGCCGGGAGGATGACCACAATGCGTAACCTCGTCCTCCAGACGGGCAGCGGAGCCATCGGCCAGCTCACAGAGTGGCTCACGAACCCAACCTCAGCTGAAGGTGCGGCTCTCTACATCCTGCTCGCGGTACTGGTCGGGATCGGCGGGAAATTCCTCTGGGACTGGTACACCGAAGACGACGAGGAAGAGGTCGAGTTCTCGGACCTGCTCAACGAGGAGACCATCGAACAAGGAGAAGCCGAACGCCAGCTCCTCGACGACATCGCTGAGTCACACAAGACGGTGACGGCGCCGGCGGCGATCGAGTGGGAGACGCGCGCGGCACGGGTCGGCGAGCATTGGACGACGACGCTGTACATCGCTGACTACCCGGACTACCCCAACGACGGCTACCTCTCCGAACTCTTCGAGATGACTGACGTGCAGTTCGATTTGACGGCCCACATCACGCCGAAGAACCAGGAGCGGGCCCGGAACGAACTGCAGGATATCGCTGACGACCTCCAGGTGGACGCTGACCTCGAACAGAGCGTGCGGAGTGCCTACCTACAGGAACGAGCCAACGAGGCCGCAGCGACGTACAAGGCCGTCGAGAATGGCGCGAACGTCTTCGACCAGGGGATGTTCATCACGGTACGAGCCGACGAGAAGGAGGAACTCAGGGACGCCGTCCAGAAGGTCAAGAGCGCGCTCCGTGACGACCCGGCGAACCTCACACCGAAGACGGCGATCTGTCGGCAGGATCTCGCACTTCAGTCCGCCGCACCCATCGGCGACAACGAGTTCGGGCGGACGTCGATTGCGCTCGGCGGCGCCGTCGGCGCCTTACTGTCCTCGCCGCACAACGCGACGATTCTCGAGGAAGGCGGGGTGGAGTTCGGGATTCATAAGGACAACCAGAGCCCAGTGGTCATCGACCCGTTCGCCCGGGACAACGGCTACGCGATGTTCACCGTTGGCGACACCGGCTCGGGGAAGTCGTTCAGTTCGAAGCAGAACTTCATCCGCTCCATCGAGCAGAGCAAGGATCGCATCGGCATCATCCTTGAGCCGCTGAACAACTGGGCGGGGGTCGCCGAAGCGCTCGATGCCAAACGCATCACGGTCGGCGGGACGCTCGGCCTCAATCCCCTAGAGATTCGAGAGACGCCCGAGCACGTCCAGCGGGCGATGGGCGAGGACGCGAGCCCGTTCAACGAGAAGCTCGACGACGCGATGAGCTTCCTGACGAACTTCTTCGCGCTGCGGGGCATCTCGCTGGGTGACCGCCGGACGACGCTCGAACTCGGGCTCAAGCGAGCGTACAAACGCAACGGCATCACCGACGACATCTCGACGCACGACAACCCGAGTCCGACGATTCAGGATATGATGGACGTCTTCGAGGACATGGTTGACGACCCCGAGGAATTCGTTGTCCGGTCCGACGAGGAGGCCGGGAAGATCAAGGAGGACGCGACGTGGCTCCTCGACCAGCTCCGCCCCTTCGAGGACGACGGTCGGCACGCCAACCTCGGCCAAGAGTCCGACTTCGACATTCGCGACGAGAAGGTGATCTACCTCGACCTCGCCCAGCAGGAGGGCAGCGTCGACAGCAGCACGGCGCTGACGATGCAGCTACTCATCTCGCTGGTGTACGAGCGGGCGAAAGTCTCGGAGAAGGAGGTCGTGTTCTACATCGACGAGGCACGCTACATCATGCAGGACGCCGCGAGCTTGGCGTTCCTTGAGACGGTGTTCCGCCACCACCGGCACCACGACCTCTCGATTCGGCTGGTCACGCAGACCGTCGACGAGTTCTTCGAGCACGCCGAGAGCGAGGCCATTCTGGACCAGTGTGCGGTCAAGCAGTTCCACCGCCTCGACGGGATGGACGAGGAGTGGGCCGACGAGTTCGGCCTGAACTACGCACAGATGCGGTTCGTCCAAGATGCCGTGCCGGGCAACGAGGACGCCGGCTTCTCCGAGGCGTTGGTAGGCGTCGACGGCGAGTGGCGCGGCATCCAGGTCAAAGCGATGCCCAAGGAGAAGCAGGTCATCGACTTCGACCCGACCTCCCAAGTTCGATCCTCGCTGCCCGGCGCCGGCGATGAGGCCGTCGATACCGAGATGGAGGAGTTCCAGGAAGAGCTCGAGCATCGAGCAACGTACGGAACGAACGAAACGAGCGAACTGAACGAGGGCTCAGACGCCGTCGAAGCTGAGCCAGACGGCGGGTCGACGGAGGAGACCAACGATGGCTGAGTACCTGCGCGTCACGCCGACATCCGAGCGACTTGACCCGGAGAGCATCTCCCGCGTCCTCGACAGTCTCCACAAGCTGACCACGCCCGGTTCGTCGGGCCTCGGGGCGAAGCTGAACCCACTACACAGTGAGACACCACCCCGATTCGAGTTCCTCGCGATCAGTGATGGCCCGGACGACCCGGTAGAGTTCTTCTACGGGGCCGATGCTCATCTCGATACGCTCGAGAAGCGCCTCCGCTCCATCTATCCGGCCACGTTCGACATCGAGCGCGTCGACGTCGACGTCGCCGCTCGGCTCATTCAGCCAGTCGAGTTCACACCGCAGGAATTCGTCGACCACTACGAGGCTGGGCGGCTGCAGTACGAGTTTGGCCCGGCAGAACAGTACGATATCGTCGACGAGGAATCAGCGGACGCCGAGTCATCCGAAGCAGACCCCGTTGTCGACGGCGGTACAGCAGCCACGAGCGTCCCCGATCATCACGTGACTGTTGGGGACTCAACCCTGGAACTAGCGCCGCCCGATGCACTTCCAGACGACGAGGAAGAGCGACGGGCCATCGAGAAGCCGACGATGACACCGGCGGGAACGATTCTGGCTCGCCCGGCACAAGACGCTGTCTCGCCGCTCGGGGTTCGGTGGTGTGGCGCCGCGTCGCGGAAGCAGGACTGGATGACCTCGCTGACGCCGTTCACAGCGGAGGAAACGAACGGCGACCTTTCGTCCGTCGACGAACCGGGTGCGGCGCTGGCGTCGTTGATCGACCACCTGATGGAGGCGACAGCGCCGACCGCGTTCCAGGTCGTCTTCCAACGGCGTGCCAGCTGGCAATCCGACGCGGAGGTACGGAAAGAGGACCTCGTCGACGGCCGCGACACGTTCTTCCAGGAGGTCGTCGGGTCGTTGCTCGAGGTCGAGGAGCAACGGAGCGACCAGGACGACCGGCAGCTCAGCGAGGCCGTCGAGAAGCGCATCGAGTACATCGACGCGAAGAACGCCAAACGGTCGTTCACGGTCAACATCCGGGCCGTCGGCGTCCCCACCGACACCACCCGCGACGACCTCGATGGTCGGATGGACTCGCTCCTCCCGGTGTTCGACCCGCTTGATGGTCCGTTCTACGAGGTCGAGGGGCAACGCCTCCGGGACAGCGGCTTCCGTGAGAAGACGAAAGAGAAGAAGGCACGGGCCGCTCTCCAGCGCCTCCTCAATCGCGAGTTAACGACGGGCCGGGGGAAGACCCGCCCCGAGCTGGTCCTCTGTGGAACGGAGCTCGCGAACTTCGTCCTCGTTCCCTCCTCCGAACAGTTGACCGTCGAAGGGACGCGAGGAACCAGGGCCGAACAGCAGAGTCGGAACCCGCTCCCGTGGCCGAATCCGGATCTAATCCAGCAGTTCCAAGACGGGATGGCAATCGGCTACGCGCTCGACGAGAACGGTGAGCCACGGCCGGATCCCATTCGGATTCCGCCGGACCTGTTGCCGACGCATTACGGGCGGTTCGCGTCGACTGGTGGCGGGAAGTCGAAGGCCATCATCAACGACGCCCTTTCGCTTCGCGAGTCGACGGGTGGCCCCGTCGTCCTCGTCGACCCGAAGGGGGACGGAATGTGTGAGAACTACCTGCGCTGCCACTACGAGCGGTTCGGTGGCCTCGACGACGTCTACCATTTCCGCGTCCCGGAGACCATCCCCGCGTTCTCGTTCTTCGACATCCGCCCGGCGCTCGAAGCGGGCCGCAACCGTGAGGACGCGATTCAAGACAAGGTCGACCACTTCCACGACATCCTTCGGATGATTATGGGTCGCGAGCAGTACGGGCAGGCGTTCGTCGCGAACGAGATTCTGAGCTATCTGATCAAGGCGCTGTTCGACGAGGAGTACGGGAGCGACGTGTTCGGGCTGGACGATCTCTTCGCTGCTGCCCTCCGGATGCAGCGTGACCAGACGATTCCCCCGGTTTCAGCGGACAACCAGAACATCGAGGAATCGCTGACGCGCCACTTCGCGAAGGACAACCACCAGTTCCAGGTGTCGATGGACGCCGTCGGGAACCGCCTCGACAAGCTCAAAGAGGACGCGCATCTCCGCCGGATCTTCAGCCACGTTCCCGAGCAGAACGACGCCGGCGAGTACGTTGACAACCGCTTTGACTTCCGCGAGTTCCTCGATGAAGACGCGACCATCATCTTCGACCTCGGCGACCTCCGGCCGGAGGCACAGCGCGCGATCACACTCCTGCTGTTGAGCAACCTCTGGGACGCCGTGCAGGTGCGCCGACGCGACAGCCAGACCGACTACGAGAAGCTCACGAACCTCATCATCGAGGAGGCAGCGCCGGTCGCGTCGACGAAGCTCGTCTCCGAGCAGCTACTGCCGCAGGGCCGATCGTTCGGGCTGAGTATGGGACTCGTGATGCAGTTCCCCGAACAGGTGCGGAACCGGAACGAGCGGGCCTACGACGAGGTGCTGAACAACATCAAGACGAAGCTCATTGGCAACATCTCGATCGAACGCGACCTCGCGGAGTCGCTTGCCCACGAGGACCTCAGCCCGACCGAACTCCGCAACCGAATCAACACGCTCCCAAGTGGCGAGTGGATTGCGCAGCTCCCGAGTCCATCGTTCGGCGAGACTGGTCCGCCGCCGTTTTCGCTGAAACCGCTCCCGATTGCGCCGGGGCATCCAGAAAGCGACCAGCCGCTCACAGAGCCCCAGGAAGACCATTTCGAGTCCGTGTCCCGGCCACGGATGGTCGAGCGGACACAGGCCCAGTACGGGCTGACAGAGCCGACTGAGTCGAGCACTTCCCCAGAGGAGACTGGCTGGGGGAGTTCGGGTGCCGAGGCGACGGGTTCGGCTGCTGACGGCGACTCGGGAACGGACACGACGCAATCCGCGTTCATCACCGAATCGACGACCGAGGACGCGTCGACGTCGACCCCCAAACCCGAGACGGACAGCGACCCAGATGCGGACGAGTCAGAGATGAGCCCCCTGTTCGGGCAGGCCACCGAGACGGACGAGGAACGAGCCGCCGACCAAGCAGCGCAACCGGTGAATGGGTCAACGCCCGTCCAGGAAAGCAGCGTGCCCGTTCCTGATGACGAACTCCGAAAGCGGGGTCTCAGTCGTGACGACGTCCGGTTCCTAACTCGGGTTCTCGACGTTATGAACAGAGAGGACGACGAGTACACACTACTGGACAGGATGAGCCAGCTTCGGGACGAATACGACGACCTCCATATGGAGCGGCTCACGGAACAGGACCTCTTGGAAGCGGACTCCGCGGCCGGGCGCAAGTACTACACCGTCCTCCCAGACGGTCGAGACCTCCTCGGGAGAGAGTTGAAGGCGGGGCCAGGAGCGGGCGATCTCGGCGAGAAAACGCCACACAAGGTTGGCGTCCGGCTCCTCGAGCTGTGGCTCCACCAGCGGAACGACATCGTTCGCGTGGAACCGTACTACGAAACCGACGACGGCACCGTACTGGACGTGGCCAGCTTCGACGAGGACGGCGAGCTTGTCTGGGCCGGCGAAGCAGAGCTCGCGAGTAACAACCGGCACGCCCCTGTCGAGGATTACGACAAACTCAGCGCGGTGGACGCCGACGCAATCTGGGCCTTCAACAATCGCGAGACGGCGCTCGACGTCCTGGATAGCCTTGCCGACGCCGATCGGATCGGCGAGCGGGTCAGCGGGCGGGCGGCACGGTCGTTCGCGACCATCAGAGACGCCGTCGACGAGTTCGATGCTGCGGGCCTGACCACCGTTCGGGGCTTCAAAAATCTCGATCAAGAACTCAACCAATGACCTGGCGACAGGCGACCCGCGAGGAGATTTACGCCTACTACGCCGAGGAGTTCCCCCGCTATCTGGACGACCTGCCGGAATTCATCACGGCGACCGGTCCGAAACAGTACGCCATCGCCTTCCGAGAGTCCCACCCGGTGCGCAAAGACGGGGTGCCGGACAAGGACTTCATCCGGCGGGATACGTGGCAGACAGATCCGTCGGGGGACCGAACGACATCCGAGTTCAACGACTTCGAGGACGTCGTCGACTTCATTCAACACCCCGCTCGCAACGACCCGCTGGGGCGGAGCAAGTTCGCGCTTGCTGATCCGGAGGTGCTGGAACAACCGGACCCACGTCCCGACGCCGTCTACTACGCGCTGGATCACTGGGAACGACCCTGGGTCCTCCTCGTCGACATCGACGCGAAAGAGATCGCCCGAGACCGAGCGGACGAGATGGTGTCGGCGGCCGTCGATGATCAGGACGACGATGCGCTCCTCGACGCTGCGGGTATCCTCGACACCGCTCCCGAGGGGTATCCATACGCCTTCGAAGACGTCGACCGCGCCATCGAGTACGGGTTCGAGGTGCGCGACATCTTTGAGGACGATTTCGACGCCGAGGAGACGATGGTCGTCTACAGCGGGCAGGGGGTCCACGTCTACCTGCTGGATACCGACCCGGCGCACCGATACGACGAGCAGAGTCGCGAAGTGTTGAACGACCTCCTCCTCGAGACGTACGACATCCCGATCGATCCCGTCGTGACGGCCGACCGCCGGCGTGTCGCTCGCCTGCCCTACTCGCTGCACGCCGACGTCTGTAGCATCGTTCAACCCATCGAGAGCCCGGCGTTCAACGTTCGGTCGGCGACACCGGAGGTGATCGACGAATGAGTCCGAGTACGCCCACCGACGACGAGGAGATGGCGTATCGGGTTGCGGCACTCCCGCTGGAGTACGGTGAGACCCGCATCAACCAGCTGTTTACGCGTGGCTACAACCGATACGTCGTCGACGGCGAGGACCAACCCGAGGACCTCGTGAACGACGTCGAGCGGTTCGGGACGGCGGCGTTCAAAGAGCAGGTTCGTGCCGATGCTGCCGAGGAGCCGTTCGTCGACGAACCGGGGACGCTTGCTGTGCTCGCGACGCTGAGTGCGATCTGTGTGAAAGAACACCCGAAGTTCGAGCACGCGTCACCCCGGAACATCCAGGTACTCTACGACATCCGGGAGCTGTACGTCAACAATCTCGCCTCCCTCATCCGCGCCCACGGCGATGGGTCACTCCAGCAGGACATCGCCGACGTACTGTACAGCAAGGAGCCAGGTGAGGATGGCCCGCATCCGGGTCGGGTCTGTACAGGCATCACGGAGATGCCGGAGTTCGGGGATGGCCTCTACCTCGAAATCCCGATGGCTGCGGCGTCACGCAAATGCCTTGTTCGGGAGGACGAGGCGTCGACGGGGAGTGACGATGGTGGGGAGATACTGACGCGAGTGAAAGACAACAAGCTGTACGTCCCGGTCGGTGATTTCGACAGCAAGTATCGGGACTACGCTGAGCGGGCGTTCAAGAAGCTCCTGCGGGTGCAAGAAGACGGACTCTCCGACGACCAGCTATCGTGGCTGACCACGAACGAGTCGGCGATTACGGAGCGGATCGACCGCTTCCTCGAGACCGGCCATCACGAGCGAATCTGGCGGAACTGGGACCGTGGAGAACGGACGATCCGCGTCCTCCGACGGGCCCTTAGTGACGCCCCCGACGACGTGGCGCAAAAGGGCGAGTTCCACACGGCGAAGGAGCTCTACCGAGCGGTTACGGCGTACGACGCCGAGGACGACTGGGAATCCTCTGTAACGGACTGGATCTCGAGTCCGAGCAGTCTCGCGAAGACGCTGGCCGACCACGAGTCCCACTCGGCCGTCACGATCGATCGCGACGGGCGCGTCAATACGTACCGAATCGGGCGAGCCGGAACCGGCGCCGAACAGATCGAGGTCCGGGAGATCGAGGACCTCTTCGAACTTCCCTGTATGGCGAATATGGAGGAGCGGCTACACGAGAAGAAGCCCGTCCGGAAGGACCTCTACAACTTCGCGCGGATGGTGATGTGGCTGCCGCAGTACCAAGACAGCAGCCTCGACGAGATCGTCGCGGACCTCAAGGGTGTCTTCTCCCGGTGGCCGTGGTACGACGAACAGGAGACCGAGTACCAGGTTCGATACGAGTTCTCGAACACGATCGACGGCGACACGCCGTTGCCGATGAACTGCGATAACGACGATCTGCAGCGCTACTGCATCGGCCAGGACCAGTGTCCCTACTCCATTTGGGGCAGCCTTCCGTTCCCGGACGAGATGTACGATCAGGTTGAGGAGGAATCCGCTGGGCCTACTGAGCAATTCTAATTCATAGGCTTCCCTCGGGACTCTGATAACTGTGGTACAGCCTGATGCCAGACCCTTCTGGTTCCCCGTCGAGCAATTTCAGCGGCTAACACGACGATAATCGAGTGAATCGGGGTATTTCAGGATTCGAGGCACTGAGTTGAGGAACTTCGAGCGATCCAGAGTGGGTAGAGCAGCGACCCAAAGAAATCCAGATACGCCCGATATCGCTTTCGTTACCCTGTCGTCGAGCAATTTTAGAAGGCATAGAACTGTTCTCGAACTCGTCGAGGTACTTTCTACGCCCTCAAATCAGCCCGACGAAGTTCTTCTACGATTTGAGGGCGTCATAGCGTCTTGCATATCGCGGTTTTCGTCCAAAGAAAGAGGCGATATGCAGTGTGCGAAGGCCGCCGGCTCTCTCAGGCCGAGGGGCCGTCATCGGGATCTTGGATTCAGAAACGTATCAGATTTAGCGCATAGTTTCAGCGGGTGTGTTCAGGTGGAGTCTGTTGCCCCCGGGAGGGGGTGGCGGGGCGCATCAGGTGCCCCCGATAGACGATGGCTTCGGAACGACGCAGCGAAACACGATCAGCGCATCAAGCGGCAAGTACCCCGGACGGCCAGGCGCCGTGGGCAGACCTCGAGGTGGTGGTCCCGACCGACCGAGATCATACGTCGGTCGTTGCCCTCGTGGAGTGTGCTCTCGTCGAACTCACGCACGAGGCCGTGGGCGCCGTCTTCGTCTCACGGCAGGTCGGGCGGTCGACGCGGACGCAGTACGTCGCAGCCGACGACGTCGGCGAGCAGTTCCAGAAACGGCACTTCGACGACCGGCTGGGCTGGCACGAGACCACCGTCCCCCGAGGAACCGTTCGCGACGAGCTCATCGCCCAACTCACACAGTCGCCCTCAACGACGGCGGAACAATCAGGTGAGGGAGCAGCTGGCGAGCCGGATACCTTCGTCGTGAAGTCAGTTCGAGAGCTCCGAACGCCGTAGGGGCTAGAATTAACCAACAATCCCGGCCGAAACCGGCACCGTGTTGGTTAACATTGAGGCTGGATCCATTCCCTCGTCCCCGCCCGCCGCCCTGAAACTCGAGTGAGTGAAGCCTGGCGACCGGTCGACTCGAATGGCCGTCGCGACGGGTTTTATCGGGTCGCTGCTCGTCGAGAGCGAGTATGGTCGTCTTCGAGGAGGTCACCAAGCTAAGCGAGCGCCGCACCCAAACCTCGTCCGAGGCGTTTCCGGATGAATCGCTGGCGTCGATTCAGGCGGCCGTCGAAGCCGTCCCAGCAAGCGTCTTCGACGGCTCGACGAAGCACACGGAGGTCGGGGCGTTCGATGCCGCAATCGCTGACGGCCTCTCGCAGTACGAGTACGAAGGGGACGCCGCCGGCGGCTACAACCCGAACTGCAAGCTCTGGTCGCATCAGGGGTTTAACTACAGCGTCGACCTTTACGACGCCGACACTCGCATCGCCATCGAGGTCGAGAAGAGCGAGCGGAAGAACGTCAGCGACGACCTCCTCAAGTTCCAGAAGGGGTACCGCACCCAGAAGGACGGCCGGCCGAAAATCGAGTTCGGCTGTCTGGTGGTGCCGGTGAACTACCTTGGCCGCCATAACCTCTACCAGCACAGTCTGACCAAGCTTGACTTCATGAAGGGCGTCCTGTTCATCGACGACGTCGCTGTCATCGGCTATCGCGACCCCCGACCGGACTGACGCTGTCACTCCTGACTGTTTATCGGCGCCGGGAGGCGTGCAGCGCGCGACAGCGTGCGCGGCGTGACTCACCATGCCTGGTCCCGATCCTCACGACGACACGAGTGCCGACTACGAACAGTTCGAGAAGGAACAGCTCGCACAGGACCGCGACGCCGCCAGCGTCGACACGGCAGACGTCGACGACGCGACGGCCGAGAACTTGGTCAGCGAGCTCATCGACGCGGACATCGTCACTCCGGTTCCCGAAGACCAAGTTCTGGTTCACGAGTCAAGCGGCACCACGTTCGACTCGGCGACGCAGCTGGCCGCCTTCCACCGTGGTTGGGCGGCCGGCCGCGACGCCGACGCGGAGGACGAGTGATGCAGCAGACCCTCGTCGGCTGTGCGTTCTGCGACGCCCCGCCCGGTACTGAGACTGGCGAGGCCCACACTTGGGGACAGGACGAGCGGGTCACCCACCCGATCTGCGTCGACTGCGCGATTCAGACGGAGCCGGATCCCGAGGAGCGCGATCACGTCGCCTGTGACGGCTGTGGCCTGGTCGTCGACACGCTTGCGGCGCTCACCCGGTTCCGGGTGGAACTCGGGCACCTCGAAGGCCCGTTGCAACTGTGCGCCCGCTGTAGTCCGGGCGGGCTCGCGACGTACTGGACGCGTGACCTCGGGGAACACCTCGTCACGACGCCGGCGGAGTGACCCAAACACTCTTTACTGATTCGCTGTAAACTGTAATCAAGAACGATCCGTGTCACGCACTTCAAATCGCGCTGACGGCGACATCGTTCGCGACTTCCTCTCAGTCGCGGACCTCCTCGAGGAGCCACAGCTGGCTCAGCTGTACGCGTACCTCGCTCGGGAGGGAGAGGCAACCGTCCAGGACGTGATGGACGACCTCGAACTGGCCCAGGGGACCGCCTACAGCTACGTCAACAGGCTCGTCGACGCCGGCGTCGTCGACGTCACCAACGACGAGCAACCCCGTCGGTACGCCGCCCGGGAGATCGACCTGACCGTGACGACGGCTGCCGGCGACCGCGAGTACACGATCACGCCGGCGCTGATCGACGCCGTTGGCCGCCGCGAGACGGACGCCGACATCGACACCTACATCGACCGCCACGGCGTCGCCGGCCTCGCGACGGCGCTCACCTACGCGGTTGCTCGGGAGCGTGGGGAAGTGACCCATCGGCTGATGGCGGAGGACCTCGACATCTCGCCGCTGGCTGCGGAGATGATCCTCCAGGCGCTCCGGCCCGTCGTCCACGAGCACTACGACATCGAGGAGGCGGGGGCAGGACTCGACGAGTTGAACATCGACGACGGCGACGCAGCTGACGACGCGTGAGCCGGCTCCACATCGCCGACACCGGCCTGTTCGTCGCGATGGGGCAGCCGTCGAACAGTCGGTACCAGGCCGTTCGGCGGTTCGCTCGCCGGAGCGACGTCACCTTCGTACTCCCCGAACGAGTGTACGAGGAGCTGACCGTCGACGACCCCAACGTGAAGGAGGTGCCGATTGACGCCGCGATTGACGAGGGCTGGGCGACAGTCGCACCGTCGCTCGAGTTTTCAGAGCCCATCGTCTCACGGGCGATGGACGGCGTCCAGCGGTACATCGCGAACGCCGACGACCGGCCCGCGGACGAGGTCGAGCGTGCCGACGCCGCCCTCGCTGCGCTAGCCGCCCAGCATCTCAGTGCCGGGACAGCAACCGAGGTCTACATCTACACGACCGATATTGCGGCTGGGGAGGGGGCTGAAACCGTACTCGGGAGTGAGGGGTACGGGGATTCAGTGACGTTCGTGAACGGATTCCGGTTCATCGAGGATCTGGTCGCCGGAGACGGCTGACGCTACTCGGGGTCGAGATCACGAGCATCGAGCTCACCGGCGAGATACGCTTTTCCTTGGCGAGTGATGTCGTAAACGCCGTTGCCCAGGTGGACGACGAGGCCATATTCGACCAGCGTCTTGCAGCGGGCGTTGATGTGTTGGCGGGAAAAGCGCACGCGATCGCTGTCCGCCATTTCCTTCGGGGTGTCGGGGCCGTCCTCAGAGAGATGCTCCAGAATGCGGTCATCGGCGCGAGACATCCAGTCGGCGTCAAAGCGCATAATCGCTTCTGGTTGCGCCGACAGTATCCCGAACGCGCTAAGTCAAGTAGCAAAGCGTAGCGCTTCTACAGTTGACTCCAAACGTTTTAAGCGCCAGCCACGTTAAGCGTCGAGCATACAGATGCATTCCCCGTCCATCGGCAGTTCGGATGGATCGAGTGACCTCCTCGTCGAGATCATCGAGACACTGGAAGCGTGTGGGCTCGAGGACGACACCTATCAGCTCCACGATTACGTGGACCCGGGTGCGCTCGAACAGCTGATTGCCTCCGCCGATGAGGAGATCGTCGTTCAGTTCACTGTCGAGGGGATTCCCCTTTCTGTCTCACCGGACGGTGTGGACGTCATCGTCGAGGACGAGTCCGACTCGGTCGACGAATAACGACCGCAGCAGTTGAGATAGCGATTACTCTCGAAAGCCCTCGGCCGCTCGACGTCCCGCGACCACCGCTGCGCGCCTCGTCCCTGCGGTGCTTGCGTCGTCGGGGCACGTCGAGCGCCCGGCCCCTTTCAGTCCCACCCGGAGTCTATTGCTGGGCTAGTGGTTCCCATCGGTTGGCTGGTGTGTCCGTACCGGCCCGCCCCGCTCGCCGCTGCCGCCCTCCGCGTCGCTCGCGACCGACCATTCCGGGCGGTCTGCCTGCAGTAGCGGGCGGACTGCCGGGCTAAAGTGCATGTGCCCTCGGCGCCAGCGCTTCACCCGTTCGGGTCCTCCGGACCTCGGCACAGCCGACCGCGACGGACGTGGTTGCGTCGCGGCGAACGGGGAATGCGCTGGCCGCTCGCTCCGGGCGGGTCGGCGCGCGGTGCTGGTTGGGGCCACCTCATGCAGGCGCGCTCTCGCTCGCGCCCGGTAGGGCGCTCGCGAAGGCGCGAGCGAGAGCGCGCAGATGGTTCTGTCGGTCGTTGTCGTCGGAAAACCGCGATGTAGTAGCATCGCGGTGTCGGCGCGTGAGCGCCTTCAGTGGTACCTTGGTGTGATACCAATGTCTAGTAACAACGCTAGCGGAAAGGTCGTTTCGGTGGATGAACAGGCATTCGAGAAAGCGGGCGGTCAGGCGGTCGATGAAGACGGCTTCCCAGTCGTCGACGAGACGCCGGAGTTCCAGGCCGCGGTCGAGCAGGAGACGCAGGCGAAGGTGGATGCGAACCACCCGGATGGGATCGCGGACACGAGCGAAGACCGGATTCACGGTGTCACCCTCGAACAAGAGGAGCGCATTCGGGCGCGGGAAGCGGAACTGGAGCGCATCAGTGCCCAAGCCGAGCTGGGAACGCAGGAGGGCCGGGAGCAGCGTACGCGGGAGGTCGTCAGCGAACTGTGTGGCCGTGACGAGCCGGCGCCGACGGAGCGCACGGATCCCCGAGAGAAGGTGACGCAAGACGAACTCGCGAAGGTGAACAAGCAGGCGATGCGGATCAGCGACGAGGTGCAGGGCGGCTGGTCGAGAGCGGTCGTCGCGAAGCAGCTGGCCGAGAAGGTGGCACGCGGTCGGGACGTCACGAAGGCGGTGCTGGAGACCCTCGAGGAGTTGAAGGCAGCGCCGGGGGCGATCGTGCCCATCGCGGACGTGCCGGACGTCCCGGTCGGTGAGGTGACGGTCGAAGGCACAGTGAGCGAACTTTGGGATCCTAGTTCCCCAGCAATCGCCCAAGTCGGACTCATCGAAGACGAAAGCGGGCGTACGAAATTCACGATCTGGGAGAAGAGCAAGAAGACGGTGGTTCGAGAAGGGCAGACAGTCCGGTTCAGAGCGGTCAAGAAAAATTGGTACCAAGGACGGTGCAGTCTCGCCATCACGGGCTGGAGCAGGATCGAGTTCCCGGAGCGCGGCCGGTGGTGGGAAGAGTAGCCAGCTGACGCAGCCTTCATTTTTTGCTGTGTGCCGGACCGACCCAGACCCCGCCGCCCCACCCTCCGCTCCGTGCTCGCTTCGCTGCGCGCGCAGCCACAACCTCGTTCAGCGGTCTATATGAACGATTCAATCCTACAGAGGGGTCCAAGCCGAGAGACTAATCAATCTCTCGCCAGACAAGGTCGAAGTGGCCGAGGATTAGGTCAACAGTCAGGTTGAACCAGTCGACAGCGGTGTCGGTATCGATCGCAGGAACAGGATCATCAGTAGGATGGATAATGTCGTGGCGCTGTTGGAGGAAGGTCTGGAACCGGTTCCATTCATCGAAGTACGGGTCCTCGTGGCTGGTGAGAGTCACGCCCGAGATGTCGTTCAAGGCGTCCTTTGCTAGATCCTTTCGGCTAATCTTGTTGCCAGTACGGTATTGGTCGACTGAATTGATGGCCTCGGTGTGATCTTGGCCTTGCCATCGATAGTAGAGGTAGATCTGCCGATAGAGACAGTTGTCGACGGCAGATACGAGAAGTGGCCCAGCTGCTAATGGATTGTCACGGTTGATTGCGCTTTTGGCTTCACGGAGAAGGGTGAGCCAGGGGGGATCCCGTCCTTCTGTCTGGAGCAGATTTCGTTGATAAATCAAGGTGATATCATCACCTTTCGCGATGGCATCTTGGGCATCCTCGTCTTTTCGGAGATTGGCAGTGACAAGGACTTGGCGAGGGGCAACCTGAGTAACCGAGACAAGGAGGATATCAGCTAACGTCGCCCGAGTCATTGAGTCTTCATGGCGATCAATCGGTAACCGATCATCTTGATCAACATCACTGCGCTCAGCACCTTGCAGGATTAGCGACCCGCGCTCAATTTCATAACCTTGGTAGAGGTTGCTCAGTTTGTGTTCGGACGTCTCTCCAACTGTGACATCGGTATAGTTCACTCCTTGATGACCGGCGATACCGAAGGGATAGGATCGGTACGAGTCCCCGGTATCTGCAATATCAGAAAGGCAGACCAGAAATGCATTCTCGGGAAAAAACAGTGCGCCACAGGCTGGACACGGTGTATAACTGTTCGGTGTGATATCCCTGAGCGGGATGTTTTGCTGCTCTAAGTGTCGAAGCAGTTGTACGACTCCGATCCGGTGCTCACAGTTCGGACACATGAGATTCGTCGCACCGGCTTCTGCACCGGGCGGGAGGCGAGAAGCGAAACTCATCTCTTAAACGGATTATGCTCACTCGATTATAAAATCGACCTACTGGATGTGTCCCTATCGTCTCAACCATACGCTTCGGCATAGAGTCTATTGTCCCCTCAATGGGTGAGGGGATCGCCGTAACGGCGAATTCCCACTAAACTGGAGAGAACAATGGCAACGAGAGACATCTACGAAACTGGCTTCGACGAAGACATCCGAACGGAGTCGAGCGCGAACCACTGTCCCGAGTGCGACGGACGGGTCACCACGAACGCGGTCGAAACGGTCTGCGAGGACTGTGGCCTGGTCATCGACGAACAGCGCATCGATCACGGGCCAGAGTGGCGGGCGTACGACGACAGGGAGCGCGAGCGAACGGGTGCTCCACTCACTGCGGCCCGCCATGATCGCGGCCTGTCGACGGAGATCGGTCGCGGCACCGACGCGAAGGGGAACGAGATCTCTGGGCAGAAGCGACGGCGACTCGCGCGGATGCGCCGTGAGCAGACACGTGGTCGCTGGCGGTCGAAAGCAGAACGGAATCTCGCCCACGGACTGGGCGAAGTGCGTCGGTTGGCGAGTGCCCTGGAACTCTCCGATTCGGTCCGTGACCAGGCGTGTCAGCTCTTCCGGAGCGCTCAGAACGAGGATCTGCTTCGTGGCAGATCCATCGAGGCCATCGCCGCGGCCAGCATCTACGGGGCCTGCCGGTGCAACGGCCGCTCGCGGTTGGTGGATGACGTCAGCGAGATGGCTCGCGTGGCGGAGTCACGAGTCACGAACGCGTACAAAACGCTCAACGAAGAGCTGGGCCTTCCCGCCGAGCCCGTCTCCCCCAGCATGTTCGTGCCGCGCCTCGCTTCTGATCTCGAGTGTCCGGACGAGATCCGACAGCGGGCCCGAACCCTCGCAGAGCAGGCCGAGGAGCGCGGCGTCACGACGGGCGTCCATCCGGCCGGGTTCGCAGCGGCCTGCCTCTACAAGGCCGGTCATGAGGAGGGGCGATGGCTGACGCAATGTGACGTTGCCGAGTCCGGGGACGTCACGCCAACCACGGTTCGGACGCATCACGAGACGCTCAATGAGCTCTCTGTCTAGACCGGCCAAGTAGGGAGCGAAGGCGCCCCATTCTCCCAGCGAATTGCCTCTACCGCCGCCGGGAACTGCTGTAGTCGGTCATCGAGGACGGCGAGTGGGTGCGCATCAAGAAACGTCGCGCTATGCCGGTCGACAGGCGTGTCTTCGTGATTGAGTTGGATGTGACAGGGCCCAAGGTCCGGATGGTCGGCGTCTTGATGGAAGCCGAGCATCAGATTCCGCTCCGGTTCGACCCAGTTGATGCGGTAGTATTCGTGGTCGACGCCGGCGGGGTACCAGAAGCGAATCTCCAGTCGGGCGGTCGCCGCGTCGTGGGAGTCACCCAAGAACGTCGTCGGATCGACATCCGCGATGACGTACCGGGGTCGGCGTCGAGACGGGCGATAGCGGACCTCTTCACACCCTGGCTGGTTCGTCAATCGGTCGTGAACGTCGCGGAGAAGGGTCCGCTGTGTATAGCGGTCGCGACCGGCAAGAAAGATCATTCTGTGAGAGAAAGGATTAGCTCGTGGCGCGGTCAGCCACGTCGGTCATCTGCTCACGGGCGGCTTCGACGTCGGAGTAGAGTTCCAGTGCGTGCTTGATGAGGCGGCGATCCTCCTCGTTCTCGCGCCAGAACGCGATGACGTCACGGCGCTCGCGGAGCTCGGCACTTGCGAGATCACGGTCGGCGAGCGACTGTTCGAGCTCCTCCCACGTCTCGACGTCGTAGGTCGCCTGCCACTCCTCGATCTCCTCGGTAATCGCCGCCAGTTCGTTGCGTAGCTCCTCGCGCGTGTTCTCCTCAATGAGCGTCCGGATTTCCTCGAAGAGCAGGCGCGTGTAGTCCGGCTGATAGCGCGTGGTCTCGCCGGCCTCGACGCGACGCAGCTGGCCTTGGTCGACGAGATCCTGGAGTTCCTCGTTGGTCGTACTCCAGGCGGCGTCGGCCTGCTCGCTGATCCAGTTAACCGACCGCGGTTCGCGAAGCGTCTCGGCGACCGCCCGAATACGGTCGCGGGCACTCATCGACTCAGCCCACGTCTGGACGCCATCTCGCGGGGATTCGGACATGCTTGGCACCTCTTGCAACAGTGTTCGCGTTGTACTCCCATATATGTTTGTACTCTCTCGTATAATCGAGAGGATATTGCGAGCGAAGGCCTCCGGACGTTGAAATGCGATACCGACAGAAGCTATGAGCCAACCGATGCACAACCGATATTCTGACTTCGAGGAACTGCGGCCGACTGGCGAGGCGTCCCACATTCCGGACACGAGGCTGGACGACGGGTGTGAGGGTGCCCCCCGGCGGCAACGCGTCGCGACGAGCGCTGGTGGCTACCCTGATGCGCCGACGGCCGCCGACGGCGAGTGTCGGTCCTGTGGGGCGTCAGTCCCGATCGGCCAGACGAAATGCCGGTTCTGTCTCACCAACCATCTCGGGAGTGACGCCACAAGCACGAACGAGACAGCGTCGACGACGTTCCTCGGTATCGTCCACCTGATCGTCGAGTCGACCACGTTCTACGGCGCCGTCGCGAAGGGCGGCGCAGCGGCGAACCTCCTCTCCGCCAACGAGGCGGAGCCGGCCGTCGACAACTACACCCTCATCTACGATCTCGACGAAGCACCGGCGCGCCAGCTGGTCGAGCAATGGCCCTCACTCCCCGACGCGGTACAGGTGGCCTCAAAGGAGGGAGAGCGGCTTCTCAGTGCCGCCCGTGACCGGACTGAGTGGCACGGGCAGGGAGCGTCGGAGCGTCAGGAGCAGGCCCCGACGCGGCTCTACGACCAGCGAGGGGACGGCATCCGCGACGCGTCGCGTCTCGATGCGGTCCTCGACGACGCCGACGACGCGGTGTGGCTGGTTCCAGCGATGGCGCTGACCGAATCTACTGGCCAGGCTGTGGCTGATCGCCAGGTGTCGTCGGTACCGACGACGCAGGAACTCGAGTGTCAAACCTGTGGACGGGCGACCGACCATCGGTTCAACACCCACGAGTCGATCCCGGATGAAGCGTGGACGGGACAACCGATCTGGGAGTGCGGGGTGTGTGGCTCGGCTCGCTACGGCCCCAATCTCGAGTAGCCCCAGTGCTCGGCTTCGATTAACCAACAGACTGCGAGTACCGTCGAGGTTCGTTGGTTAAGGCCGCGAGCTCCTCCAAGCCCGACGCCAATCTCGATGGGGCGTCTTTCCGCGCCGGCGAGCGGTGAGGCGCTTTCGATGGAGCAAGAGTTCAAACAAGGATACCGGATGCATCGTATACTCAGCAATCTCAACCGACTCGACGTCGACCGATTGGACGACGCGGATCGAGAGCGAGTCGAGACCGCGAGAGACCTCCTGGAAGAGGTGAGCCTTCTCACGCGGCCGAGCGACGGAGCCGGGGCGGACGCCCACGCAGATTCCTGACTGGAGTCCCCGGCCACGACCAGGGAGGCAACTCTCGCGTCGGTTTATCGCCCCCGACAGGGGTGCGGGGGCGACCCCGTGAACTCCAGACATGGCGACACTGCAAGCTGCGACGACGTCGACTGGCGCGATCGTATCGGATCCGCAGGCAGTCCGCGAGCTCTGTGAGAGCTACTGCTTCGGGACGCTCGACTGGGAGGTGACCGAAGACGGAGAGCTCACCATCTGGGGGTACGACGACTTTGAGGTGTACGAGGCGCGGGAGAACGGCCTCCCAGACTACGAGGGCGGCATCGTGACCCACGAATTCCTGCGAGAACTCGCCAACCACCTCGAAGCCGACGAAGAGTTCGAGATCCAGACGGCGGGGTTCACCAAGTGCCGCTTCCCAGTCCTGGCCAAGCGGTACGTCGTTCGCGACGGCGAAGTCCTCCACGCGGACCTCAGTTCCCTCGACCCGATCGACGAGTAGAGTTGTTCGTCCCCCGGGAGGGGTGCGGGGCGATCCAGTCGTGGTCGCCCCGTGAGGTGATTGCTCGATGGGACACCGCGCACTCGTTGCGTACGAACGCACAGACGGACAGTACACGCTCCACTACAGCCACTGGGGTGCAGCGAACCTGAAGCTCAAGCACCGAATCTCGGCTGAGTCGCCGTTCGGTGGCGACGACACCGACTCCAAATGGGCGAAACAGCTCCTCGCAGAGCTGGCCGATGGCCTCGAGGCAGATGCGGTCGACGGCTACCTCGCCGGCGAGGATCGACCGTCGACCATTGTCGAGCCGAAGCCCCGCGCCACCGGGCTCACCCTCGACGAGATCGTCGCTGACCATCTCGACTACCTCCACCACGAGGCGTTCTTCGTGGTGTCGACGACGTTCGAGGTGACCGCCTATCGGACGCTGTGGTTCGGGCTCCAGTACGACTCGGAGACAGTCGAACAGGGAGAGACGGTCGGGAACGGTGCGCTCGCGACGGTGCGCTGGTACGACGGCGAGCCGGTCGGCGACGGCCACCTGCAGGGCCAGTTCCAAGCCCTGAAAGACGTCACCGGCGATATGCTCGACAAGGGTGTGTTCACCCAGTCGACGGCTCGTCAGTATCTCAAGCAGAAGCTCGGTGAGTGGGTCGGAGAGCGTCAGGAGTTGCGAATTCCGGGCGGTGAAGCACCGTCTACCGGCGCCACGATCAGCCGCTCATAGGCCGATCTGTGTCGACGCAGATGGTGGTTTGTCTGGGGCAGAAAGGACTGAGCCCCACCGTGGGCTCGTGATCTGATGCCCGAGAAACCAGACGCCGATCCATTCCTCGATTGCGAGTTGGGTCCCGACGCAGTCCTCGGGACACGCACCTTCGAAGATGTCCTGTTCAACGAAGAGACGGAGACACCGGTGAACGTACTGACCGGCGAGACACCCGCACACTCACAGGCGACCGTCGAGGAGGCGACGGCGTTCGCAGCGAGCATCGACACGGACACGCCCCAAATCGCGCTCCCGGCCTCCGTCGAGACGCAAATCGAAACCCAGAGCAAGCCCTACACGGCGGCAGCGTTCTTCCACTTCAAGGCTACCGGGTCGCTCGAACTGCACCGTGCCTACCATGCCGCCTACGAATGCGATGCGTTCAGCGTTGATTTCGAGGCGGACTACGAGGCCGGCGACTTGACGATCACCGTCGAGCGTGCGGCCGACTCCTGAACGCGATCTCACGAACCAGATTTTTCGAGCGCCGGCGATGGGTGCCGGCGCACCGAGCAGACAGAGCGGACCAGAGCCCGGTGAGTCGGCGCTCCGAGGTGAACGAAGATGCATATGGTCATCTACGCCTTAGTCGAAGCACCGACTCAGCACGACGCCCTGATTGAAGGGAAAGCGGTCTTCGACCGTCTCGTCGGCGCGAATCCCCACGGATGCGCCGTGTTTGATTACTACTGCACCTTCGACGAAGACGATACGATGGTCGCCGGGAAGGCCCGCTGGGGTGACCTGCCGACGGCAGCCCCCATCAACTCAGAGGAGGGCGGTGAACTCCTCGACCGGGCCTGGAAGGCCACCAAGGAAGAGTTTCAGCGGAATCTCGACCGCGTGAAGGAGGCCCTCGACGAGCTCAGCGACGAGGCGATCATGCGCGACGAGGACCTCGCTCGGCACGCGTTCCACCAGGTCGGCGCCTACGAGGGGCCGTCCATCCCGATGTACGATCAGCACGCACAGGGGATTCGGCATCGCGGCCAGCTGGATCGTGTCCTCGAGGAAGAGGAGGACAGTCAAACGCTCTGGATCGTCCCCGCGGACGTTCACTTCTAACCGACGATGCCACGGATCACTAACTGGGCACGAGAAAGTCGCACACCGACGCTCGCGTATCGAAACACCGAGACCGGCGCACGGGCTGTCCTGCACCGGGCCCCCGACTCCTACCGGTACAAGTGGCGAGGAGCGATCCTCGTCGACGGCTACCCGGTGTGGTCGCGAGGGTACGAGACGAAAGACGCGAAATCATTCCGGGACGAACTCCGGAAGCGCCCTACGCCCGAGCTGAGTTGTCCCGAGTGCCCGAACGACGATGTCCTCGTCGGTGAGAAGTCAGCAGAGGGGGCGAAGGTTCAGCGCTGGTTCGACTGTCCGGACTGCGGGTACGAAGCACCATCACGCATCGTCTACGGGGCCGAGCGGTGACTGAGCGAACCTCCGTCGCGTTGTTTTTCGTCCGGGCAGGAACGGGTGGCCCGGTTCGATCGGGCCGGTCCAACAATGAGCCTTGAAGTACTCAACCGACACAGTGAGGCACTGTTCGAGTTCCTCTGGTGTCCCGTCTGCGGGCACGAGGTGTTCAGTCACATTCCCTTCGAGGGCGTTTTCTGCAAGAACTGTAACACGCAGGTCGTCCTCCAAGAGTCCCGAGAAACGCGTGGCTACGAGGAAGCCGTCCTCGCCTGCTTCGACACGGACTCGACGTGGAACCTTCACGTCGACGAGAAGCTACGAGGCGACCTCCCTGACGGCTCGGCACGGGTGAAGATACTCGGCGCACCAGGTGCCTACAAGGTCGACTGGTGGAGTCCAGCACCGGGGGACGACTGGGAACCGGTCGAGCGGGGCGAGTTCGACGATGTCGAGGAACCAGACGAGGTGTCACATCTAGCGTAGCAGCTGTCAGTCGCAGCGGCGAGTTTGTTGTTGCGCCGGTGATGGGTGCCGGCGCACACGCGCCGGCGGTGATCGATGTCGACTCGAAGTCAACTCCGATTCGTCCAACGAGTCGAACAGCCTGGTGAAAGCGATAGCGACGCTGAACGGATCGCACAGGTGTACCGCCATTCAGACGGGTATCCGGCGAGTGTCCTTCGGGATCTCGTGCAACTGAAGGACCTTCTCGATGCGACGCGCGCCGAACGCGGCCCAGCCTACACAGCAGCGACGTTCGTGTTCCTCGATAAGCTCTCGACGGTCGAGCTCTATCTGGACGGCGACCCGGAGCGAACGATCGACGAAGCGCAGCCAGCAGACCTTCTCGAGACGTCCAACATGGAGCACCTCGATCAACCACTGTTCCTGCTGGGCCACGGCGTCGAGAATCCAGCTGACGGCATCCACGGCGACGAGGAGTTCCTCTACGTCGTGGAACTCCCGACGACGAACGCATTCGACGAGCCGGCCGAGTGGACAGTCAAGGTGAGCGGCCATTCAGCGTTCCCCCGCTGGGACGGCCCGACCGACGAAGCCTTCGAGCGGGCGACTTGGCAGTTCGAAGGGGCGCTGACGGTCGCTCTCGACGATCTGCTCGCTGAACCCGTGTAGGAAATGTTCTAATCGGTAGCCCTAGAATTGTAGAAGTCTCGAAGGTAGGTAGGTAGTTCTTCGAGAGTGTTTTTGTGGTTGTCCGTAGTTACGTTGAAACAGCATCCAGACAGTCCGTGAGTGTCGTGTAGGTCTGCTCTACGGACCCGATCGTTCTGCCCTTTCCCAACCCCTCGCCAGTGTGCTGAACGATCAGTTGGGAATGAGCAACGGAGTTTCGCAACTTGGTCAAATCGTCAAGCTGGCTCGACGCTCGGTGATCACTCGAAAAGTCACAGGCATCCCAGCAGGCCTCGATACTGCTGATGATTGTCGCAAGCGTTGAGAACTGGGCGTAATGGATTTCATTGAGTTCGATGTTTGATCGGCGGGCGTCAGCGTGTCTCTCTTCGATATCTTCCACAATATCCGGATCGAGGGGTACACGATCCTTCCAGTCGGGGGCCTCGTCAAGAACGAGCTCACGGAATCGCTCTTCGAGTAATGTGATGCGATCGAAGAGGTGGATCATCGCCGGCGACATGTTCAGGTCGGCACGCGTCAGGATGCCCGTCAGCCGATTCCGCCCGCCCAGAAAATAAAACGGGGCCTCGTAGAGTGCCGAAAGTACCTCATCGAACGTGGCGTCGGTACTGATGATCTCCTCGAGTGTTACTGGGCTCGTGTGGGCTGCAATTTGATCGTCGGCCGCTGCTTCCTGCAGGTGGTCGAGTTTGACATATCCGACAACTGTCTCTCCGTCGATTACGGGTGCGACATCATATCCCTCCAACTCAAGCCAGTCAGTGGTCGCAGCGACCGTGGCATCAGGTGATTGTGACGCAATTGACCGCGTTGCGAGATCACCCGCGGTACAGACGTAGAGGTCTCGTCCCATTATCCCAGCCCTCGGCTTCGCGGCGAATAATCCTTCGGCCAGCACAAGAAATAAGTAGAGGTAATCACCAAGTATAAATTGATGAGTATAGGGCATTTTTTCGATGCAGGCGGATATCTCGACTACGGGGACGCAGTTGCGTTGCTGCCGGTGGAAGAGTTGCGGGCGAGAGTTTACACCCACCGAGATGCGGAGTGTGCGCTCGGAGACGCACCATCCAATTCCGTGCTCGCTATCAGACCAACGGGGTTGGCGAGCAGCTACGCGTTGACTCAGCGGCCACTAACGGCAATCGAGGTCGCATCGCTGGATAACGGGCTTCGGAACCAGATCGGCGAAGCCGTCGATGTCAATCTGGCGCAGTTCGAACTCATCCAGATTGGGAGAGCGACGACACCTGCACAGAACCGGAGTCTCGCGGAGTTTTGACGGCTACCGACGACATCTAGATCACCCCGAGTATGACGAAGAGGCCGATGACGAGCAGCAGCGTCGCGACCACGCTTCCCCCGGCCAGTATCTTGTTCTCCATCGCCTTCTCGTGGAGCGGCATGTCGGCGTACTCCTCGCGGAACGCCTCGAGGTTCTGGTCGTCGTAGAAGTACTTCGTCTTCAGCGCGAACCGCTCGGTGACTGCACAGCCCGTACAGACCGGCTCGCCTTCCAGCCGCTCCGTTTTGGTGTGGCTGGGGCAGGCGATGGCCCCACAGTTGGAACAGTACGTGTACGTCTCGTCGAGGCCGCTCGTCTCGCAGTGGACGCACCGATTGATGCCGTCCTCGGCGGTCACTCGTGACGGGCCTGCCGCGTAGTACTCGTATGGATAGGTGTACGCTTGGATGTCGGTGGTGTGCCGAACCACGGGGAGGTACACCGGCTCAATCGACTGGACGGAGATGTCCGAGCGGTTCGGCTCGCAGGTCTTGTTGTACGTGACGTTGTTGTCACCGGTGTAGGTCACCGTCGTCGTGTGGTGGTGCTGGAGGCGGTCCACGGCCCACTCCTTGTACTCCGTTTGGGTCTGTCCGAACCGCCGCTCCTCGACGTCGTCGAACACCTCTCCGAACTGCTCGGCGTCGAGATCGACCGTCGCGTGGAGATTCTCGGTGACCAGCGTCCCGACGTCCTCGTCGACGACCTGCGGCTGCCCGCGTTCGGCGTGGGCGACGAATCGCGTCCGGTCGTTGATCCGATGGATGACACCCACCGACGTCTCGAAGATGGCGTTCGTGTCCGCGGTGACCGCGACCACCGGGCGGAACGACACCGACGAATGCGGTTCTGGAAGATCGGCGGCTTCGATGTTTTCGATGTCGCGGAACGCCTCCGCGACGGCCGCGTCGACGTCGGCGGCCGGGGCGTACGGGCGGAGCGTCTCGTCGCAGAGAATCTCGATGCGCCCGTTGTAGAGGTCGAGGCCGATCTCGTCGGCGATCTCCCGGAGGTCCTCGCCGTCGAGTAACTCGATTGGGTGTGGGTCGTCGTTTTGCTGGAGGCGGTCGGCGTACTCCTGAGCCGGGTTCGTAAACCGGCCGGTCGTGACGACCATTCCGCGTTTGGGGCCGTCGAAGTCGAACGTCGCGATCGCCGAGTGGAGTTTCTGGACGACCGGCCGCCCGACCGTCCCCGTGTGCTTACACTCGACGATGATCGCACGCCGCGTGCCGTCGACGACCTCCTCCATGAGGACGTCGCGGCCCTCGTCAGCGGTTCGGTCGGCCTGGCGGACGTTCTCGTAGCCGAGGTTGCGGAACACGTCCTCCATCACGTCCTCAAACTCGAACCCCGAGAGCTCGTCCAGTACAGCCATCCTCAATTATGTGGACAGTACGTGCAATTGCCAAATACGTTGCCGAACGCTACGCCGTCCTGTTTGTTGAACCCCCAGAGGGGGTGCGGGGGTCACCGAACCACCCGCGAGCAACGATGAACGGGAATGTACCTATGGCCAGTTCGGAATCGGTTCCAGTAGCATCGCCCGCACAGTCTCACCGAGACGCAGTCGAGTACGTAGGCTTCCGCGTCGACGGCCAAGCCGTCGTGCTGAACCTCTCGGAACATCGGCGACTCTCCCTCGAGCGCAGTCTGGACCTCGTCAACCACAGTCCGAGCGGGTTCGAGTGGGGATACAGTGGTAGCGGGCCTGCCCAGCTCGCGTGCGCACTCCTGCTCGACTATTACGACGATGAGCAGGTCGCCCGTGAGCACTACATCGCGTTCCGGAATCAGGTGATCTCACAGCTGGAGTGCAACGGGGCCGCGGCGTGCTGGCACCTCACCGGCGAGGAAATCGACGCCGCGATGGCGACCCTTACCGACGACGTCGTCGCCCTCGCCGATGGCGGACGGCCGTCGCCGACGCTCCCCGAGAACTGGCGAACCGTCTCTCGCCCGGACCGGCGGGTCTTCCAGCGCGCTGATCGCGACCACTACATCGTGCTCGGGGATGGAAGCGACGAATGGCTTGTCGTTCTCTGTAGCCAGGGCGACCGTACATATCCTGCCCCGCTCGCACATCGAACGGTTATCGAGGAGGCTGACGTGGAACGGGTAATCCGAGAACTCGCCGAAGAGAGCAACGACCTCATCGAACCCCCGGAGGGGGAGCACTGATGGAGACACTTCGACTGGCGCGAGCCACCCACCAGCTCCTCGAACGTGGTGTCGAGGCGCTCGAGAAAATCGGGCGCGAACTGGAGCGATACAACGACCGGGAGGAGTGATTCGTGACCCAAGCACAGTTATTACCGCCAGAATTACCAGACTGCTCTGGTAATCAGATAATAATCAGATATGGATATCCCCACGGACCGTTCCGAATACCTACCCGGTTTTCCTTTCAAAGCGACACGGGCTATCCTCGTCGTCCTCGGACTATGTCTGCTCGTCTATTCAGTCCCCGTTACGGGGACGTTTGACCAAGTTGATCCTGTAACGCGCTCAACGTCAGTACCGCTTGAATATACGACTACAGGAGGAGAAACCGAGTACGGGACTTTCGATATCCAAATCACGACTCCGACAACTGGCGTCGCTACAAACGGAAGTGTCCGGATACGGATGCAGACCGGGTGGGGGAATCCATATGCCAACACAGAGAGCCCGCCAAGAGCACCGCTTGAAGTCGCCGTTATCGCCGCACCGACATCATGGCGACCCGAACGGGCGGCCAGAGAGGGGACAGTCCTCTTTGCGAACACTTCCACATACGAGCAGGGCGAATACGCGACGTTCGAACGAGTACTACACTTGCCAGCGTCAATCGCACCGAAAGGGGTCGGACCTACGGAGGCGACATTATACTATTACGCGGCGTCAAACGCTGGAACCAATCGTTTTGAGATACTTCGAACCTACACAGTATATCGACCGTTCTGGGAACGGCCACGGGCATGGGGACTGCTCGCTGCAATAGTTCTCCTAGGTGCAACACTACCGACGTTCAACCAGTCGGTTCGTAACCGTCTCGCCGAACCGGTGCAACGCTACGCTGATCGACAATGGCGCCAGGATCTCCTTTCCAAAGCACAGAGACTCGACGACAAGTTCGACACAGAGACTACAGCCAGCGCGGGATCACCAGTTGAACAGGCTATTCAAGCAGCTCCGCGTGAGAATCTTCAGGATTGGAGTCAGAGGCTGGAACAGTTCGCAGTACTGGACCAGACGCTCTCAAGACTTCCTTTCGAGGAGTTACCGGTTGCAAGGACAAAGGTTCGGTCACTCGCAGCCCAGACGTGGAGTGACAACGATCCCGCAACCGCGAGCGATCTAAATGACGTGCTTACGGGGATTGATATTGGCTTTGAAGTTAGAATTCGTGGCCAAAGCTACGATGGGGCCAAGCTGCTTGACCAAACCCTTGCTGACTTTCCGTCCTCGGAAGATGACCAGCTTGAACAGGCTGCTGCAGAGATAAATCGATTCGAGGACGCCCGAGCAACCGTCGAACAGTGGAGTCAGCCCAGTAGTAGTCCGGCAGACTCGGCGAAAAGTAAGCTGGCTGTTCGTGTCGATAGCCAAGTGGTTGAGCCAACAGCGATCTGGGAACGTCTTGATACCATCTTGACTGAAGGAACTCTCGATCAATTCTGCGAGCAAGCAAAGGCGGTTGAAGATTTCGCAGCTAAGACCGAACCACTACGAAGCAACAGTGGGTCGTCTCATCCCTTATCAGCTGGCCAAGCACAGGATACAACGATCGAGGACGCCTGTAATGCGGTTCGGGAGGGCGATCTAGATGCCATCGAGAAGGCGATGGTGAAGGCAGAGGCATGGGTCGCCGAGCAGGAAGTGGCACAGATGTTCGCAACTACGGACTTGTCTCACAGTTCTATCGACCCGACTGATGTCCAGAATCGGGTTGACCAAGCCCGCGCCACTAACGACTACACTCGCATCAAATCAATCAGGGATGAAGTAATGGCCCAGCTTGACTCGACGTGGCAGCCATCGGATCTGCTTTCATTAACGCCAACGCAGTTTGAAGAGGTTCTGGGACAGCTTTATCAAAAGAATGGATACGACGTCCAGGTCACACAGCAATCGGGAGATAGAGGAATTGACGCTATTGCACGCAACGGCAGGCGAACAATCGCTATTCAGGCCAAACGCTACGATCCTAACGGGGCCGGGAACGTGTCTGGTCCAGAGGTCCGAAACGCAATCGGTGCGACAGTACAAGAAGGCGCAGATGTCTGCGTGGTCGCAACATCGTCTGGATTTACTCAGGACGCAAGGCGGGCTGCTATGGAAACAAAAGGTGTAGAGGTACAGCTACTGTCTGGACGAGATGTAATCGAAAAGCTCTCGAAGAGTCAAATTCCAAATCCGACCTAAGTTCGTTTTCCGAAAGGCAAGAACATCCGATCGAGTCTATTGTCCCAGATTCTATAGTAACATCCGGAGGCAGAAGGCGCCGATAGGTTACAAGCATCACCAGCGGGCGAGAACGGGGGCTCTCAAACATCGAGCGCGTCAGCGACGATCTGCAGGAGAAGGTCGACCAGTTCGAAGAGGGGGAGGACGCGCTTCGTGAGCGGTTCCAAGAGGCGATGGCCTGACGCCACATCGGTGACGTAGTCGTCTGTTCTGTTTTTCTCGCCCTGGAGGGGTGGAGGCCAACCGAGATGGAACAGTCCACGATTAGCGACGGGAGTGACGACGAATTCCCACCCGAGAAACGTCTTGAAGCACCGAATTACCGATTGATCAAGGCCGGTATCGCGACGATCCCGGATATGGAAACCCTCCAAGAGTGTGTTGCCTACGAGAACGCTCACCAGAATCGGACGCAGATCCTGCGCCGGCTCAAGTGGAAGGCTGAAGAGCTGCGTGAGGACGAAGAGTAAGCCCTGTGCTTAACCAACATATTCCGCATTAATTCCCTATTGTTGGTTAAACCGCTGTACCCCGGTTTTTCAGGCCCCTGAACGGGTGCGGGGCAGCCAGCAGCGGCCTCGCGAGCCTAATCATGTCCCTTGATCTGAGCTCCAGCGCCAGCACCACCCGCGAAATCGCCGCCGCCAGACAAGCAGACTATGTGGCGTTTCTGCATCGAGCTCCGTTCGTCGGCGATGCTCTAGCCCTCGGATTTCTCCCCGGATTTCGCGAGGACTGTGGGTACCAAGAGACGCAGTATCAGAACCTCAGCCTCTTCGTCGGGATGCTCGACAACGATTTTCGGAATCCCGATCTGGAGCGGTTCATCGACCGCTTCTACGAGTACGAACCAGAGGTCGGGGTCATCGGGGACGTCGACGAACTCGACGACGTCGACGCCCACGTCGCTGCTGCTCGTGAAATCCAAGCGAGCTATCCCGAGGCCCAGCTCATCGTCGTTCCGAAGTCGCGGGCGGTGATCGACGCGATACCCGAGAACCTCGTCCTTGGCTACTCGCGAGGCTATGCTGACCGGTTGGCCCACGAGTTCTCCGACCCAGCCGATTGGAGAGGGCGGCGCGTCCACATCCTCGGCGGGAGTCCACCCAAGCAGCTCGACGCCATTCGACAGCTGACCCGACCGACACTCACTGACGAGCCACCGGCCGACATCGTCGGCGTCGACTGGAACGGGTTGCATCGTGGCGCACAGTTCGGTGAATTCTGGACGGCCGACGGCTGGGACGACAGCGGTCGCGACGCCGACCACGTCACCGTACGAAAGACGGTGCGCCACAGCCTCGCTCGCGTCCGTGAGTTCTGGAGGACCCACGGAATCTGGCCCGAATCGACACCGCAAGACGAGGGGCTCAACGTCGAGTACGAGGGACCGAGTCCTGCCGACCTCGTGGGCGCCGCCTGTACCGAGTGCGGGGCGAATGTCTGGCGAACTCGCCGCGGCCCGTACGTCGCCGAATATGATACCGGCGCTATCTGTGGATACTGCAGCTACGAGTGCTACTTCAGTCACCGTCACCGGAACAACCTGAAGGAAATTGCCGGCGAGCAGAGCGTCTACATTCCGCCGGCGTGACTTAGCGACCTGTTTTTCGAGCCCCGGGAGAGGGCGGAGGCTCGGTCGTGAACCTTCGTCCAGAGGTGACTTTCCGTGAGTCAGCAACAAACTGCAGACGACGTTTCAGTCGATGAGATTCCAATCGATATCTCGAACACCCAGTCCGGGGATATCGATCCCGCCGATGTCCCCGACGAAATCGAGTCGATCACCCGTGGTCTAGCGAGCGAACAGCCGCCGACGAACCCCCTGGTCGTTCTCAAAGCGGTTCGCTGGTGGTACATCCATGGCAAGGGTGGAACGGATCCCGCCTTCAGGTGGGCCATCGAGTGGACGCGTCATCTAGCGACCGACACGCCCAGCGACGTCGATCGATTCGACGAGTTCCTCGAGTACCTCGTCACGGTCGGCTTCGCTGACGAGACCCACGAACTCCGCTAACCAAGAGGGCGATTTTTTATTCGCCCCAGAGGGATGCGGCGCGTTCTGAACTGATGCAATCGTGGTAAACCCGATTCGGTGAACACAATGGCTACGACCAGTGACTCGTCGGTTTCCTTTGAGGAGACCGACACGCGAGACGACGAGATGAACAGCACCATCGAACAGTGGATCGACGAGCTCGTCGCCGGCGTTGACGACGCGCAGGCGAGCGAGGAGTTCCAAGAGTGGCTCGACGTCCAGAGTCGCTTTCACGACTACTCCTACCGGAACACGCTCCTCATCAAGCGGCAGTGTCCCGAGGCGAGCCGGGTTGCGGGCTACCGGACGTGGCAGGAGGAGTTCGATCGTCACGTCACGGAGGGCGAGTCGGCCATCTGGATCTGGGCGCCGATCATCACGAAGCAGTGCCCGGAGTGCGAGAACTCGCCGAGCTACCACGAGGACAGTGACTGTGAGTACGACGAGACGCCGCCCGAGGAGTGGTCCGAGGGCCTCGTCGGATTCAAGCCCGCGCCGGTGTTCGATGTCTCCCAGACCGAGGGCGAGCCGCTTCCCGACCTGGACACGGCAGCGACTGGGGACGCCGGCGACCTCGTCGAACAGCTGACTGCCGCCGCTGACGACCTCAGCGTGACGGTGCGAATCGTCCCAGCCGAGGAGTGGACCCACGGCGAGGCGAAGGGCATCTGCGAACAACTGAGCCTCGTCGACGTCCAACCGCTCGTCGAGGTGCGAGATCGGGAGAACGAGGCCGACCTTGCGCGGACGTTGATTCACGAGTACGCCCACGCTCTGCTCCACTTCGACGTCGACGACGACACCGAGCGGGCAAAACGCGAAGTCGAGGCCGAAGCCGTCGCGTACGTCGTCGGGCGGTACTGTGGGCTCGACACCAGTGGGTCAGCGTTCTACCTCGCAGCCTGGGAGTCGGACGACTCCGAGGTCGTTCGCGAGCGGCTTGGACGGATTAGTACCACAGCAGAGAAAATCGTCGAGATACTCGAAAATTGAGGAATTAACCAGCACTCGATCCGGTACTCCGCTGTTCGGTTGTTATTAGACTCAGTACCGCTTTGTGTTGCCAGCGTATCGGGTGGCTGTTTTTGTCACTCGGCACTTTAGATGAGATTGTATGCCGGCACCAACGGGAACTGATGGAGTCGGACGAGCTGTCCAAGAGGTTTTCGTGCCGCCGGTGGGCGTTTTCATCATCGTCGTGGTCATCAAGGAGTTCGTGGGGCCGGTGGTAGCAGGACTGGTGTACCTGCTCATGCTTGTTGTTATCTTCTTAGGGATCTACACCTCGGCAAAAAATTGGAACATCCGCTACACGATGGGGTTCGTCCTATCTGGTATCGTCCTGATTTGGATGGCTCCCAGCATTATCTCGACAGTAATCCATCCCGTATTCGGGTTGCTTGGTACCCTAATCGGGATCGTATTCCTTGGCGGAATGGCACTCCTATTGATCGAAAAAGCTGGCCTTGATGAGGTGTTGAAGAGGTAGAGAGAGGCGGCGTTTGCTTCTGTACTAGTTCTTCTCGTAACAGCTGCGTTGCCGCCGGTCGCTGCAGCACGATTTTAAATGATATGTGGTCTAAGTATTTTAGACGAAACGATGTCATCACTAGGGCAACAAGATGAGAAAATAGCGCGGGAGATTCTGAAAGCGCTCTATGATCAGTTCAAAGACGTGCAGTACCGTGGCCTGACAGGGGATGGATTGTACGAGGCATTGGAGGAGTACGAGCAGGACGACGTGGCTTATGTGGCGGAGCGAATCGATGGAGAATACGTCGAAGTACAGGGGGCACTAGGGCAGCGAATCAGCACAATCCAGATTACTGCGGCAGGGATCGAGAAACTGCACGAAGACGGGTGCGAAACCATCATCGACGGCAACACCCGGTACGACATCCTAGAGGAATTGTACCAGCTTGATCGAGAGAACACCGGGGTAGTATTCGCCGAGCGAGACGAACTAATTGACGAAATTGGGGATGAAACGCTCGTCGACCAGAACATCTGGTACCTGAAGGAGAAGCGACTCATCGAGACGCACGGAGGGGGCGGCG
This sequence comes from Halorientalis marina, assembly GCF_023028345.1. Classification (GTDB taxonomy): domain Archaea; phylum Halobacteriota; class Halobacteria; order Halobacteriales; family Haloarculaceae; genus Halorientalis; species Halorientalis marina. The sequence continues at coordinate 374,250 of NZ_CP095490.1, forward strand.
GACTCTTCTACCACGGCGCCAGGATCACAGACCGTGGTGCAGATCGGTTCGAAGCATATCGGAACGATGGTGTCGAAATTCCGCGGACAGGGACGCACCGATCACTTCGGCAGGCCTCGATTGGCCCTAACGAGTCGCAACAAGCTGAGCACCTGTTCCGGGATTTCGTGGAACTTGCGCGAGACGAGGTGATTATCATCGATCGGTACGCCCGTGAAGGCCTCTATGATCTGCTCCAGCACGTGCCGAACGGCGTCGAAATCAAAGTGATGACGACGGATCGCGTGACTGGAGGGGGCTACCAGCAGCGCGTATCCCAGTTTGCGCAGCAGCACTCAGATATCGAGGTCCGGTATCTCTCGGACAGCGACTGGGATTTCCATGACCGCTACATCATACGTGACCGGGAGGATGGTTGGGCATGGGGTCACTCGTTCCACGACGCCGGTGATACGCAGCACACCGCCTCTGAGCTCCGACCAATCAATCGGGAATCCATTGAGTCCCAGTTTACGGCCGCTTGGCAGAACGGGACGGTGGTCGTATGACGGATATGGTAGCCAACATCGATTTACCCACCGACGAGGCCGGGATGCTTCCCCGTCAATGCCCGAGCTGTGACGGTCAGTTCACGATCCATGGAGAGACCTACGAACAAGAACACTATCTGAATCTCCGGTGTCCATACTGTGACTGGATCGCGGAGTTCGACGAGTTTCTCACAGAGGAACAGGCAGAGTACGGGAATGCTGTTGCAGAAAATGAGGCGAGGCAGATGCTGGAGGACCAGTTCGCAGATATGTTTGAAGACGCATTCAGCGGTACGGGATCAAGCGATTTCATCGAAGTCGAAACGAATACAGACGATATCGATTTCGGTCACCGGAACACCCCCTCGCCACACCTGGCTATCGAAACAGACCAAGTGACGTGTAGTGACTGCGGATTCTCCTTCGCTGTCGAGGAGGGCTCAGGGAACATCTCTTGCCCTGTATGCCGGTGAATTAACCAGTTTTCGGCATTATTAGCAAAGATACTTTTTCAGCACCAGTAAGTCGGTTTTCTACCTCGCTGCGTGGGAGTCGGACGATCCCGAGGTCGTTCGCGAGCGGCTCGGACGGATCAGTTCCACAGCAGAAGAGCTCATCGAAGTGCTCGAAAGCGAATCTTCGTCCTAATCTAGTTAACCAACAGAGTGATGGATTCCTTCCGCTCTGTTGGTTAAGTTTTTCAGCGCCCGCGGAGGGGCGGAGGCGCATTCAGACCTCCGTCGAATGATGACTGAACCCTATCTCACGACGGTCCTCGAGGAAGCCGAGCACGTTGCCGAGCAACACGACCAGGTCGCTCGAACCACAGACAACCAAGCCCACGAGTACCTTCGATACGCCGTCCTCCGAGTGCTTGAAGGCGAGTCGGACCACCTCCCAGCAGACTGGACGCCGATCGACGGCGTGACCGTCGGCTACGGCAGCGACGAGGCGATGTACGACAGCTGGGGCTCCAGCGAAGACTGGTGGGAAACTGTCCCGCCCCAGGAGGCGTGTACACGCTTCCGGGTGTTCTTCCCGGACGACCACCAGACGGTTCCCCGCGACATCGTCGACGTGATGGCCGCGCTCGGGGCCTGGCGAGTGTGGACCGGACGTGCAGCCGCGTGCGGCTCCTACGACCATCGCGAGCGCCGCGAGGTCCACTACCTGTGGCCGGAAGACCATCCGGTGGAGGAAGTGCTCCACGAGCGGCTCAGTAGCCCTGCGGAAGCCGTCGCTCCCGACGGTGGCCGAACGGGCGACGTTCGCGACCGACTGGTCGTCGACGAGAACGCAGAGTCGAAGGACGATCTCGAGCCCCGCACGAAGCGTGCCGTCGCCGAAGCGATGGACGTCTCACTCCTCTCGAAAGGTGGCCGCTACGAGGTGCAGTCCGCATCCGGTAACAGGTACGAAGTCGACGTCGTCGACGAATCGTGTACCTGTCCCGACTGGCAACAGCGTTCACCCGAAGGCGGCTGTAAGCACCTGCGTCGCGTCGATCACGAGATCAAACGGGGCCGCGTTCCCCGACCAGACGGCCGCCTTCCTTCCCCGTAGGGTCGTGATTTAGCTACTCCACGGGACGGACTGTGTCGCCATCCCAACGAACCCGGTCGAACGTTGAGAGATACGCGATCCGGTCGTGAACTTCGTCGATATCTAGCTCCAGTTCGGCGGCCAGTTCGTCGACGGTCATCGGCTCGTCGAGTGCCTGGAGGACTTCGAGCCCCCGGTAGTACCTATTCGTGAGCTCCTGGACGCGGGCCTCGATCGGCGTGGTCACCCCATACCGCTCCTCGAGTTCGACTAGGGCCTCGTTCGCGAACGTGGCGAACTGATCGTCACCCAGGCGTTCGATCTGGGCTTCGAGTTCATCCCGGACGACGTCGTAATCGAGGCCGGCCTGCACGAGCATATTCATATCCTCGATGTCGTCGTCGCGGCCGGCGATCGCCTTGAACAGGAAGATATCCTCGTTGCTGACTAGCCGGACCGTCAGTCGGTCCGTATCGAGGAACGGCTCGCTGCGCTCTTGCATCCCATCAGTGAGCACGAGCTTGTTCGCGACTTGCTGGTTGAAGATGTCGAGGCGACATCCATCATCGTTCTCGACGCAGCTTGTCGCCCCCAGCGCCCGGTAATCTGGATCCAGCGATTGAACCTCCGCATACCCGAGATCCATCAGAACGCCCCACAGCTGGCCGTACGCGTCGCCGTCCGGGACGACCAGATCGATATCCTTCGTCGCCCCCTTGAGGTCGCGCAGCGACATCGCACCACCACCAATCAGGTATACCGTGAGCGGTTCAGATAGCCCGTCCCCGATTCGCTGGAATTCGTTCTCGATGTACTCACGTCCGAATGTTGGTCTCATTGTGGTAGTGGCACCTCGTAGTCAGCAGCCAGCTCCTGGAACTCGTCCCACGCCGGGAGCCGGGCATCGTCGACCTCGCCGTGCGTCTCAAGGTAGCGAAGCAAGGCGTCGATTTTGTCTTCGAGGCCATACTTCGCCGCCTGCTCTCGGAGATCCTCCTCGTCGACGTCGACGTGGCTGAGCAGGAGGAGACAGTACGAGCGGTGGCGGCTTCCGTCGTTGATCAACAGCGTGTGACAACACAGCTCCGCCGGCGAGACGGCGTCGATCTCCTCGGAGTAGACGTAGTATCGATGGCCAGTGAGTAGGAACTGGAGACCGAAGGCCGCGAATCGAGCGAGGCCGGTTTCGTGGAACGCCTCCGCGTCAATCTCCGTCTCGGTCTGGGCGAGGAATTCGTCGTAGTCCTCCCAGAGAATCGTCCCCTTCGGGGCAACGGCTTCGAGGCGTTGGCGATGGAGATGGTGTGCGAGTTCCCGGGCGAACTCGTGGAGGCGGTCGAAATCGGCGTTGAAGTCATAGCGGCCGTCGGCCGTCCCGACGAGACCACGGTCACGAAACCGCTTGAGGACACGGTTGACCGTGTTGCGGTAGTTGTCGCTCCGGTCAGCGATCTCGGAGACGGTTCGCGGCTGGTCGATGTAGTACAGCACCTCGAGTGCCTTCCCGGTCAGCAGTTCGGGGAACTCGATGTGGGAGTGCTGGCGGACGAGGTCTCGATAGAGTTCGACGGCGCGAGCATCCGACGGGACGACTCGTTTTCGCCGGCCATCGCGTTCCGTGTAGACGAGCCCCTTCTCGACGAGGTCGGCGACGGCACGAGAGAGGTAACTCTCGCTGTGGTCGAGCTTCGCCGCGAGCTCGGAGATCGTGTCGCCGCGGTCGACCGTGGCGAGGACCTCAAGTTCAATGCGCCGGAGCACGGTGTAACATTGCACGAAACTCGTATATAAAGAAGTTTCGAGTAGTGTTACATCCAGCAGGTGCGAGAACCCTCTCCACCGACTTAACCAACATAACTATGGATTCGCGGGTCGTGTTGGTTAACACGAGAGTAGCCGATGTCCTACGAACCCCCGACCCCACCGGCGAACCTCCCGACGGAGATCGTCAACACGCTCAATAAATCGAACCCGGAGCAGCTCCGAGACGTTGCGACGTACGCTGAAGCACTCGCCGAGCACAAGGAACGAGAGGCCCGTCTCGAGGAGTCGGCAGATCAAGACGAGGTCGAAGAGCGACCAGACGATCTCCCGGACGGTGTCCCTGCCAAAGCGACGATTACGATCAAGGAAATCAACGACAATCGCTACTACTACTGGCAATGGAGGGAAGGCGACAAGGTGACCTCCAAATACAAAGGCCCAGTCAATCCAGACGAATGAACTCGAACAGGAGGACACTCCCCGTTTTCGAGTTGTAAATGGGAGAGGGCGCGGAGACGGCACATCACATCCAATAGAACGTCGGATTTCTACGGTCACCCACCCCCCGTTTTCGAGTAGTAACGAGACATCCCGGCGACTGACACCCCCCATTTTCGAGTTGTAACGCATCACGCGGGATACGAACACTCCCCGTTTTCGAGAAGTAAGTGTGGGGAGGATACGGGCCAGATTAGTTCTTACTCCGGAATTGCTTCAGCCGTTCGCGGACAACCGCGCTGATAGTCGCCTCTTCGTGAGCTAGATCTTCGAACCGAGAATCCTCACGAATCGTCTCCATAATCGTTTCCGGATCTTCAGAGAGGGAGAAATACATATGCACTCCTCTACCTCGACCCTTACCCCGTCTCTCGAAGTCCAATACACCGTACGTACTCTGCTCAGTGACGTGATTGACGAATGTCTCGCGACTGTACTGATCCGCATCCATCGTATCAGCAATGAATTGGTACGTCTTGAACGCAGGTCCAGCAGGGATCCACTCAGGATGTTCTCTTGCGTAGTTAGCAGTCGCCGCCACAGCGTAGATGGAGAGTTTCTTTTGAGTAGAGATCCCGCTTATATGGCGGAGCTTGCGGTTTTCGGTGTACTTCTCCTGAGCATCACGGACATCAGTCTCGATAACCGTGTCAGCCCCACGCCGCTCGGCTAATTCGCCAGCCCATCTGAGGAGATCAATCGCTTTCCGTGCATCCCCGTGCGTTTGGGATCCGAACGCAGCAACAAGCGGAACAACGTCATCTGCAAGAGAGTCTGGTTTGAAGGCGTCCCGCCGGTTGCGGAGAATACTACGGAGTTGGTTCGCATCGTAATCGTCGAAGAAGATATCGTCAGGGTTGTAAGAACTCTGTGCGCGGCTGTTGAGGTCCTTCATGAAGTCGGCGTAGTTCGTGATCGTCGTGAGCGAGATGGGACCATCAAAGTCGGCGAGTTTTCGAGCCCGTGAAAGCTGGTAGATGAGAGAATTGTACTCTGCTTCCTGATACGGCCCTTCGAGCATATCGATCTCATCGAGGATGAAGATGACTCCGTCGTAATACTCTCGCATGAGTTCGTACAGTCGCTCGAGCTTCTGATCCGTTGAGACGCCGGTTTGGGGAACGCCAGGATCGACACCGAGGTCGTCGGCAGCAGCTTTCACTAACCGGTAGACGGCCCGATCTGCAGTCTTCGGTCCCTCGCAGTTGATAGAGAGGACCCCGAATGTCTTGCCTTGGGATTCACATAGTTCGACGATCTGTTTGCAGACTGCATGAATGATGAGCGATTTCCCCGTTCCAGATGGCCCACTCAGGAGCATATCGGGAATCCCCTCATTCTGGAGAACCGGTTTTAGATTGTCGACGACACGGCCCAGCTGGTCGTCACGACCGACGATACGATCCTCGTCGATGATGGTATCTGACCGGACGAGGTCTTTGTTCGCGAAAACGCCACCGGACGACTCGGTTTGGAGCCGATCACGAATTGAGATGCCGCCACCGTCGCCGTTAGTTGCTTCTTGAGACGAATCGGCGGAATCTGATCCGTTCTCGAAGGTCGATTGTGACGTGCCAAGAGATGCCACCTCCTCATCCGTCGACTCAGAAGTTTCAGGATCGCCAGCAGAAGATTCACGATCCTCCTCACCTTCCGGATTATTCGATCCTGCTTTACGTCCCTCTCGTCCCATTATGAACCCCCTCGAACTCTGGGTATAAAAATATGGACCCTTGTGGAGTTGTAACCGGGCGAAAACAGGCTATCTAACGACTACAGCCCCATATCCACTGAATGGGTCAGATACCGTCTTCGGAATCTATCGCCCTCCGTTGTCGAGTTGTAACGGTTCGACGAAGGACGCTATCGTCGAACCTCCTTGATGACCCAGACCCCCCGTTTTCGAGTTGTAAGACGTTGAGGGGCGGTAACACACCTGGTTCGATTCTCCCACACTCGCGTTGTAACGAGAAGTGAGTCGAGGTGGGTCTCGGAGCAAAATCCAATTAATCCGGATTTTGTGAATGATGCTCTGGGTGAAACGGTCTTTCTCACACTCCCCGTTTTCGAGTAGTAAGCACCGGAATGGTCGCAAAAGAACGACGCTCGTAGGACCCGTTCACGAATGAGAGGAATACCGGGTTTTGGACATGATTGCTGGTGAAGCTACTTTGGTGATCTCGAATGTTTCACCCCCTCCCCCCTTTTTCGAGTTGTAAGTCGCGGGGGAACAGGCCATCCAAGACGTAGCGTAGCGAGAGTTGAGGTAACTGAAGTTGGCATAGAGGCGTCGAGACGGGAGAGTACACGGAATCAGAACCACGGACGAGATGAGGAAGTCATCTACTTCCCGAGATGTCAATCGTCTAGCTGAGCTTGACGATATGTTTTCTTTGTCTCTAGTGCGGTTGCGGTAAGGTAACGTACAACATAAACTTTCGCATTCCTAGTCACAAGTTAGAATATTAGACACTCAACCTCTCTATCGTGTATATTCGTCACAATTGGCTGTTTTGGAACCTCTCTTGCTGTTCACCCCCTCCCCACCACCACAAGTTTACAACTCGAAAAAGGGGGGAGGGGGTTCGTCAGGTCCAGTCCGTGATACCGACTACACGTGTTCCGTTGAGCTCTCGTCGGATGTCGTTCCGATCCCACCCGAGCGGTGAAAGCACGCTCTCGACAGCTCTGACCAGCTGCGTCTCGTAGTACGAGGCGTCGTAGGTCTCGATCGCTTCGTGGGCGAGGGCGACCCGGTCTCGCGAGGATTTCTCGTCGTCGACGACCACATACTCGATATCTTGGCCCGGGTGGACTGCCAGGTCCTGCTGGCGAGCTCGCGTCAAGGCGGCCACGTTCTGAGTATTCTGAGAGTACCCCTCCAGCGGCTTGGAGACACGATTCCGCTCGACGAGCCGCTTCACTGCTACGTTGCCCGCCTGCAGTTCATCGATCGCTCGTTCGAGTCGTCCGAGCACCGCGTCCGGTGACCGCGTGGCATCGAGCTGATCGAGACAGTCTCGCTGGACGTCCTCGATGAACGACGGGGTTGAGCGCTGCCGGGCTTCGATACCTCTGATCTTGAAATCGTCGTCGCCGGCGACCTTCCCGAAGTACTTCGTCAGCGCGCCGGCGTCGCTCTCGCGCTGCGGCACGAACGCCACCCAGTCGTAGTGAGCTTCGTGTTCCAGCCGAATTTCGACGCGCTCCGTGATCTCCGTCGCGAGCGTCTTGAGGTTCTCGCGGTCCTCGTCGTCGACGTCGGGGTCCGGGGTCACCCAGATGGAGTCGACGATCCCGTGGACGACGCGCCAACCCCCGGTTTCCAGCCGCTGTTTCGCCGTCAGCAGAATCTCCCGAGCGAACGCGTTGATCGCCTCGTGGCACTCGATGCGGCCGAACTTCGCGTTGCTGAACCCCTGGTAGCCGAAGCAGGCGACGAGGATCCACTTCAGGGCTCCCGACCGCCCCTCGAGTTCTGCCAGTCGGTCCTCGTCGGGGTCGTCCCGTTCCTTCTCGCCACGGATGACCGCCTTGATCTCGTCGCGGGCGTCGATGATCGGCTGGAGGACGTCGACGAGGTAGCCCCGGTCGTCACAGATCGAGTACCCGAGGCCGGGGACGTCGTCGCGGTCGCTGTGGCAGTCACACCGGATGACGTCCGGCGAAACGTTCCGAGTACAGATGATGTTCGGGTACAACGAGGAGAAGTCGAGTTCATGGACGTTCTCGTGGAGGCCGACCTCGGGCGCGAAGATGAAACCGCCGCGGTCGGCGTCGTGGAGCGTTCCCATCGGCTTGTAGAACTCGTGACGCCAGGAGTTCCACGGGACAAGGACACCGCGGTCGTGGGCCTCGCAGATCTGGATCGCCGTGAGCACGTTCCCGATCGACGCCCACGCGAGCTCTTGGACGGGCTTGTTCGAGCGCGACACGAGGTCGAGGACGCCGTTGAGGTTCGTCTCCCCGTAGAAGAACGTGTTCGACTCGTCGATGATCGCTCGGCCGGGGACGTTGTACCGCGCCGGCGAGTGGCCGACGCGACCGTAACTCGAGTACGTCGACCGGCTCGCAAGCTGCTGGTAGTCGACGTCTGGCCACCGACTCAACGAGAAGTCGTCGACGCCGGCGTCCGTCGCCATCTCGTGGAGGGTCGGGACGATCTCGCTCGTCGAGCAGACCAGGACGTCCGGATCATGTGCGTCGAGCGCCCCCTGGACGGCGGTCAGGATATCCGTCGACGAGCCGGTGACGGTGTCGCCGGCAACGGACAGCTCCCCATAGACATCGTTGCTCGTGTCGGTCACCGGAACTCTGAGCCGGAGTGTCGACAGCTCGCTCGCCGGCGTCGGATCAACGCCGGCTTCCAGACAGTACCGGAACTCCCGCGAGAAGTCGACGTTGAAGCAGGCGAGATCCCCGACTGGATAGGCCGACAGCTGGCGTGCCTGCCGGGCGAGTGGGGTGACGCGGTCGATGTGGGCGACGTCGACAGCGAGAACGGCCTCCTCGTCTCGTCGAAAGTCGGGCCGTCGCGCAACTATTTCGGTCGCGACGACGTCCGGGTGCTGGTCGTACACCGACTGGAGAGTCGTGAGATCGAGATCGGCGTCAGGGTCGCGAGGGGCGACGTAGAAGCGTGGGGTGTAGTCATCGCGCTCGGTCGCGACGGCGCCGTCGGCGGTTGCCTCCCACTCCAGAACGCGATCGTCATCGAGGAAGTCGATACTGAACGGCATCGTCACGAGTTCGCGTCCGGTGGAGTGGCTTCCTGGTCATCGCGTGCTGCGACCGCGGCTTCGAGCTCCTCGAGGCGTTCCTCGTGGTGGTCGAGGCGGGCCTCCTGTTCGAGATCGATGCTGAGCAACGCCGGCAGGAGTGGGTTTTGGTGATTCAATAGCCCGCTCGCGTCGGCGTGTTCGCGGGCGTACTCGAACAGCCGGTCGAACCGGGGCTGGTCGCGACGCCGCAGCGCCCGCCGGAACTCCGCCCAGCGCTCTTCGATGGCCCGCAGCGCATCGCGATACGTCGGGTTCGTGCGCCCCATCGTTATCGTCCTCCGGTCCCGGTCGCGGTCCACGCATCGAGCAAGGGATCCGCGGTAGCCGACACCGTCTCACCGTCAGCTGTGACGCCCGTCCCGACACTCTCCGGAGTCGGCGTCGACGGCGCCGGTGTCGTCGGTTCCACGCCGACCTGCGTGGCGCGTGCCGCGAGCAGCTGCTGCCAGTACGCGAACGTCGTTTGGTAGTACGCGCCGTCGTCGACGGGGTAGACGAGCGTCTCGAAGTCCTCGCCGACGACCCGTGGGCCCATCCGAGTTTGCTCGCACTCCAGATAGTGGTCGGCGACCGTCGCGACTGACTCGGTGAATTCGTTTCGTTCGTTTCGCGTAACGAGTACCGGGATGTCGTACCCCTCAGCATAGGTCGACAACCGGGCGAGAGTGCGGGCTTGGAGGGTTTTCGCGTGGGTTTCGCCGAGGGTATCGTCGGCGCGGTACTGGGCGTCGACGGCGGGCGCGACGATGAGGGCGGGCGTGTGGGGCGACGTGTCCTCGTCACGACTCGGTTCCCCCTGACCGGCCGCCCCGGCGTCAGTGGTGGACATCTGGATCGACTTGTTCACTGCCGCCGGGAGATCACAGACGGCGCCGTAGTGCTGGTAGGCGGTGAATCCGCGTGCCACGTGGATTCGGTTGAGCAACCGTTGACTGGGCGCGATCTGAGCGAGTGTCGTCGTCGTCGCGTGTCCGTTTGCGTCGACCCAGAAGGCGGGCCCGTCGTGCAGGAGGAGATGGTCGAGCACGAGTGACTGCAGGATCGGGACGCCGCGGCCTCCCTCGACGTCGAGCAGCGTGATGCCGTCGTCAAGCTGTGGCAGCAGCATCTCGTCCGTAGCCGGATCGGCCTGGTCAGCAAGGGACCGATTGCGATCAGCTCCCCGTGTCGGCTGGTCCACCGCCAATCGGTTCGACGTTGAGTGTTCTCCCATACTCGACTAGTTGTCTACGTTCCCGATAAGCCGCGGCGTGTCGCTTCCGCGTTTCAGGGAAGGGCTGGAAGGTATGTAGAACCGGACTCAGGCAACGGATTTCTGCCATCGTTCGACCGTTTCCGAGAACGTTTCCAGAGAGGAAGGCGGACAGCATCGTCGGATTAACCAACAGGCCGGGGGATCACAGCTCAATTGTTGGTTAAGACTCTATGATCCCACGATGATATCGCCCTCACGTAATTCTGCTGACGGCCCGTATATCTCCCGAGCCTACGATCTGATGTGATCGACGATTGTTCTCAGCGCGGTTACATCGTCGTTATTGTACTGTTTGAGTCGATCCCAGTCTGGTTCTTCGCCGTCGAGGAGATATCGTGTGTACTTGCTCCCGACCACAAATCCATCGACGGTTGGGTCTTGATACTCAAAGCCGAGTGCGCTCGCTACGACATCCAATTTATGCTGATTGAAGGGACCGAAGAGTTCCTGTTGGGCAGTAATCCCGAGGTCGTGCGCTCGCTCCAGATGGTCGATCCCCTCAGTAATGCCGTGTTCGTCGAATCTGCGACTGAGACACTGTTCGTCGAAGTAGTTCCCTCCGTAGTAGATGATCGGCTCGGAGCCATGATCATCAAGGTACTCAGACAGCTCCTGAAGGAGTGCTGACTCGTCGTCCGGCTCGAAGAATTGTCGGTACGCATCGTTCTGGTAACTGTAGGTGCCGACCAGCCAGATCCGATCCTGCTGAAGATCCGTTTCTATGTCCAAGAGGAGAGGCTCCGTATCGTGAAGGTCGTCGAAGGCGGACTTGTTTAGAATCACGACCTCATCGTTTTCGAACGCCTGTCGATGAGCAATCCACCGGTCCACGTGCCATGACGAGGCTCCAGGGAGGGCTTCGAGATCGGCACGCCGTTCTTCGGTAATCTCATCTGGGCTAGTGATTCCTAACTCACTGAACTGTTCCACTCGGTTTCTCCCGACCTGGACGAGATCAGTCAGCCGGCTTCCTAGCAGATGGCGAGTGTCGTAGAACTCGTACTCGATAGACCCGTTCGAGGCGTCGATGGTGATGAGTGCGTACCTTCCAGGGTCGTCTACTCCGTCGTGGGATGCGATGTTGATCACCGTGCCGTACTCGAGGGTTTCAGCTCTGCCTCCGAATTGATGGCAATGACCGCAGACGGTGACTGGGGGCTGGATGTCGTCTATGAAGCTGCTGACGGCCTTCGACCCGATATGTTGTTGCCCGAATCGCTTCCCGATATCGAGAATGCCGAAGGGAGGTGTGTGAGTGACAAGAATCGGAGTTCTGTCTTCACAAGCGGTGCGGTGTTCGGAAAGGTGTCGCTGGACGTCGTCCTCGGTATAGGTGATGAGACCAGGTCCCTGGGTTGATCCTTCTTGGCCGATGAACACGAAATCCTCGTAGATGTATGGTGTCCTGTGGAGGTCGGTGGTAAATTCCGAATCGAATTGTGGACCGGTTGACGGAGGGAAGTCGTCGTTTCCTCGGACATAGAGCGATTGTTGATGCTTCGTGAGGCGAGCAAGTTCTGCCAGATGATCTGTGCCAGTATCGGCGTTTTTGAAACGTGAAAGGTCGTCGCCGGCATACAGTAGTAGATCTGGAGTAGGTTCTACAGTTTCGAGAATGGTGTAGAGATCGTCAAGAGGTTGAGAGCGCCAGTCAGATACAGCGAGAATGTGGGTCATTTTGGTTGAGCGTAGTTAGTGTAACCTCTTCTATCGTTTGTTTAGGTGTACCGTTTGGCATTAGGAGATTCTTCGCCCCCTTGTCGTTAACCAACAACTCAGGCTTATCGGGACAATCTGTTGGTTAACGGTGAGATTCCTGTGCGACCACGTTGAAGATGCTTCCCTCCGAACTCCTCGGTATGTGTGGCCGAAACTCGCTCTTCATCGACCAGGCTGACTTCGAGGCCCGCTTCGATGCCGAGGTCGTCGCGGACGGCGGGTACACACCCCGATACAACATCGCTCCTGGTGACGACCTCCACATCATCACGAACGAGGCTCCAGACGAGATCGATGCCTACCACTGGGGGCTGATTCCGTTCTGGGCGGATGAACCCGAGGAGGGCATCATCAACGCTCGCTCCGAGACTGCCGACGAGAAACGTGTCTTCGAGCGGGCGTGGGAATCCCGCCCCTGCCTCGTCCCCTCGTCAGGGTTCTACGAATGGAAATCGCCGAACGGCGGGTCGAAACAGCCCTACCGGATTTACCGCGAGGACGACCCCGCGTTCGCGATGGCCGGGCTCTGGGACGTCTGGGAGGGCAACGACGAGACGATCTCGTGCGTTACGATTCTCACAACGGATCCGAACGACCTGATGAGCTCCATCCACGACCGGATGCCGGTCGTCCTTCCGCAGGACGCGGAGTCCGACTGGCTCACCGCAGATCCCGACACCCGCAAGGACCTATGCCAGCCGTATCCGAAGGACGATCTGGCCGCCTACGAGATCTCGACACGAGTCAACAACCCCGGCAACGACGATCCGCAGGTCATCGACCCGCTGGACCACGAGCAATCGGGCCTCGGCGAGTTCAGTTCCTGATAGCTAACGGGGTCACGGTTACTGCATCGGCGACGCCGCTGCCGAATCGACGAGCGAGTACTCCCGATCTCGACTCGTCCCCTCCGCTTCGAGGAGGTTGTACTGCTCCATCTTCGAGAGGTACGTGCGGATAGTCCGCTTCGTCCGTGGATCATCGACGTCCTCGGAATAGCGCTCGTGAATCTCGCTCGGCCCGACCGGGCCGTGTTCGCGAACGATGTCGTAGACGACCCGTTGGTGGGGTGTGAGTGAATCGAGGCTCTTCTGCTTGATCTGGGCCCGGGCATCCTCGGCGGCGTCCAGGAGGATGTCGTCGGTGATGCGCTCGTGGTTCTCGCGATCAGCCTTGCCGGCGGCTGTTCGGAGGATGCCGATTGCGAGACGGGCGTCGCCGGCGGCGGCGTCGGCGATTCGGTAGAGCTGGTTGTCGGTGATGACGTCCTCGTCGAGCCCCCACTTCGCCCGCGCACTCAGGATGTCGTACAGCTGCTCGTCGTGGTACTTGTCCATCCGGACGTGCTCGCTGGAGCGCAGCCGACTCACGAGGCGGTCGTCGACGCGGCTGAATAGCTCCTCTTCCTTGTTCGCGATGCAGATGATTGCGAACTGCGGGAGGCTGTGGAGATCGTAGATGACGCTGGGGTCTTCGAGCTGGTCGACCTCGTCGAGGATGACGACCGTCCGCGGGCCGTCGTGCTGTTGGAGGCGGTCGACGAGTTCATCGTGCGGCGTTGACTGTCGGTGGATGTCGATGGTGGCGCCGAGGTCGTCGAGGATCTGGTAGAGCGTCCGGAATCGGGTGTAGTTGCGCCAGCAGTTGACGTAGGTGGCCTCGACGTCGAGGACCTCTTCACGCAGTCGCTCGGTGACGAACTGCGAGATACACGTTTTGCCCGTTCCGCTGGGTCCGGTGACGATGGCGGTGTCGGCGGGTTCTCCGTTCGTGATTGGTTCGAGGACGCTGGATAGGTGGTTGACTTCGGCGTCGCGATGCTCGACTTCTCGAGGGACGAACCCGGCCCGAAGAACGCGAGCATCGCGAATCATCTGTTTCTGACAGTCTGATTCTGGGTCTGGTCATAAAAGCCTGACCGGGTTGTTTCCGGAAATACCCCTGGTAATGTCCTCTTGGGTATCTGAAAACCTCCGCTGTACCCCGATATTGTGTTTAAGGAAAGGCGAGGCTTCCGGAAACTTCCGGAAACCCATCTCTTCTTCAACTCTCGAACAACGGGATACCGGAGAAATGGTCAATATACTTGAGTGACAAACACATCCAATACACGCACCTCTTCGATGCCATACCTTGGAGTTCTAAACGGAACACGGGTTATCCCACCACAAGTAGCCGACGGCACGACTGTTACCTGTCCTGCGTGTGACCAACCGATGGCTGTTGTACGGTCTCACGAACGAGGTTCTGCTTTCATTTCTCGTCATTTTCGGCACCACGAACAGGAGGGTCGTTCTGAGATGGGGCAAACTGGCGGTCAGGCGACCTTTGCCGACCTCATAGACGCCGGCGAGTGTACCGGTGAATCGGACGAGCATATGAAGATGAAGTCGATTGCGTATGCTCGATTGGAGCACGATTTCCCCGACGCGACAGTTGAGTTGGAATCCGGCATTGACGGACGAATTGCGGATGTCTTGCTCACATTCGACACTCCCCGAGAACCCTATGGAAAAGGTATCGCGATAGAAGCTCAGTATCGGAATCAGGGCAAAGATATTGAGGCAGTTACTGACCATTATTTACAGCATGATTATAGCGTTGCGTGGCTCGATGAGGACGATTTCTCCGAGTACGATGTTGATCTCTCCGGTATACTGACCGTCTGGCCCTATGCGCTTCCGTCGCGGTCTGATACAGAGGGGTATCCGGAAGTCATCAGATGGCTCTGGCAAGAGAAGTCACCGTCTGTTTCGTTAGAGATCCCTATTCCCGGAGAATATTGGGCATCGTTCGACAAGTCGGATGAATGGGTGACTGTTGCTCAACAAGATCTTCGACGGAAGGGACGCGCTTGGGCGACCCTTTCTCGCTCACCAACGGGTCAGCTAACTCTTCAGCTTGGAAAGAAGGACTGGGGCTGGGATGGAGACACCCACCGAGTCACCGTCCAGCTTGAAGAATCGGATACCCAGGAACTCCGCTCATTTTCTGAAAACTTAGAACGGCTAGCGTTTGGACCGGATCGCCCGCCTGAGGGAGATCGAGAACGCCCTTGGCATGATTTGACGACGGCTTGGTTCGCCGGCTCTCCTCGAGTCACCTCCTGGCTCTCGGCTTCCCTCTCACCCGATGACGATGTGGTCCTCTCGTTAGGAAAGAAACACCCAAAAGAGACTGATCGGGTTAGTGTCCAGATCGACGAGACTGCGACTCAGGCCCTGAACGAGCTAACCACACTTCTTGCGAGGGCTTTCGAACTGGAAGCTTGACTGCGGTTAGAATGGTTGGTGTTCGAGAATGTGCTCCATGATGAGCTGCTCCCGGGCATCCACGAACTCCTCAAACGTCATCTCCTTGGCGCCCTCCGGGATATGATGAGTCTGCTTGTAGTCGTCCGTACGGGATTTCATCCAGTCCTCGAAGTCATCATCGGATTTCATCTTGTTCGTCTTGTCGATCAGCAGCTGAAGGTTCCCTACTCGGTCAGCATCCGCCTCCTCGGGGAGAACTGATTTCGGGATAATGTGGTCAATATCGTAGTCCTTGCCTCGCGCCGGTTCATCGGGATAGTGCGAAAGCTGGAGGAGGAACTCGATGTCCCGCTTGCCGTATTGGAGCTCCTCGAAAAGTGTGGTAAGCTTTTCTTCGGTGAAACGGAGAGAGGTCCCGTAACTGGACGCCACTTCATCACTGATCCGTTCTAGTGGGAACTCCGAGCTCTCTTCCTCTCGGATAACGTCCCGGACGAGTTCTGCGATCTGGTTCGATGATTGGCTGGTGAATCCGTTGAGTCGAGCCGCGCAGATGTAGTAGAGAATGTCACGACGCCGGCCGCGACCCTTGATGGAGGTCGAATCGAGCGAGGGATTCTCGTTCTGGTAGAGATAGTAGGCGATAGGCGTGTAGAGGGCGGGACTGAGGATGTAGGTCACCGTCGGATAGTAGCTGTTCAAGAGCTCCGCAAGTTGCTCCATCGTGTTCGAGAACGTATCCGTGAGCCAGATATCCTTGAGATTCCGCAGCAGGTCAAGCGTGTAGTTATCGAATCGGTATTGAATCTCATTGCCGTTGATCGCGAGCAGCACCTTCTGGATGTGCTTCGTGGCAAAGGGCGCGTTCCCACCGTCGATGATCCCATTCAGTTCGTCGACCATCGCGTGAACCTCGTCACGGGCGTTGATTTCCGGCGACTCTTGTTGCCAGCTACTGGTCATCAAGGAGAGGAGGATTTCGGCGCGATTCGGTGTCACTCCGCCTTGATTGATGCGAACGAAGACGTCGCGAACACGGGTGATGTCGTTCTCGTCTTCGGTAAAGAAGTGGAGCTTCTCGTCCTTGTGGACTGCCCGGTAAAGGTCCTCGAAATTGCGCTGGGCGTTGAGAATCAGACTATCGGAATTCTCTATCTCCGGGTGATCTTCGACTAGCTCTCGGATCTCACTCTCGATCTCCTGCCGTTCCGCATAAAATTCGTCGTTGTCCGAGATAGACGTAATTCGGTTGACCGGATACCAATAGGCATTCGCGGTTGCTGACTGCTCGGATCGGAAGGAGAAGTCGTATTTATTACCGAGTTCCGAGTCTGCCGTCTGCGGATCAGAGAGGAGGTTGAGATAGAGTCGCTTCTGGACCCAGGAACTGGCCTTGTTTCGAGGGTGGTTGTGTTTCCGCTCGTAGAATGATCCGGTGAGTCCGATATTGAGCGCGGTCAGCCGCTGCTGGCCGTCGAGAACTAGTTTGACCGGTGACGGGAGTGGGTCTTCGGAATTGTGCGGGGGGTTCCGATGGGTCGGGGTTGTCAGTGACTGCGGAAAGTTTGGTTCGTCGACGTAGTGAGTGACGAACCGATATTTGGGCTGAGCCTGCGCTTCCTCGGCGGAGAGGTTCCACTGAAGAAGTGCACCGATCGGATAGTCCCGTAACAGGGAATCAAACAGATCGACGATGTCACTTGTTTCCCAGACGAACTCGCGCTGAATCGCTGGTAATAGGTAAGAATAATTTATATTTTCCACGACCTCAGCGATCCGCTTGGTTTCCATATCTCGATTTGTCGTATGCGGGTTTTATATAACTACATAGTGGTAGTCGCCTATCATTTATATTGAAACAGGGCCACTTTTTGATACGGAAATGAGTTTGAATATTCCACTTCCAGCGGGTCTCGGGGATCACTCTTGGCTCGAAACTCTTGCTCAACGTGAGGAGATCGATCAAACGATTCCCCTCTATATTGAAACAGATGACGGGATCGAGGTCGTTGCTGTTTCGTTTCTCTGTGAAGACTATCTTCGGATGATTTACCGGGCACCTAGTGGGTGGCAATTGCTCACAGAATACGAGTTGTCTGAAGATCCGATTATTCACGTCGACGACCTCCTTGATGCCGTCGTTACATTTGTGGGTAAAGACGCGAGAGTCGCTCAAAAACTCGCTCAAGAACTCGGCGAGGCGATAGAGGAGCATTGGAAGATGGGATTTGTTCCGTATAGTCAATCAGGGAAGGGAGACAAATTCGAGGAACTCAGACAGGACTGCGATTGCTCAGGGATTGGCGACCCGTCAGTTGGACGTGTTCCGGGGATGTCTGAAATTGAGGAGTCAGCGGAATTCCGCTGTCGTGACTGTATGAGATTATACGGTATCGAGTATCAGGGCCGTAGATTGGATCTCGACGAGGTGTTCAGTGCTGAGTGGCTTTTCACCGATTCAACTCCGGATGACATCGTAGAAATCGGATCTGAAGATTCCTTTCTCGCATATTCTGATGGTCGCCCAATAGACAAGACGGAGCGAGTCATCGGCGCGATGACCAGCTATGGTGGTGACACGAGTTCATCATTCGCCCGATACATCCCTGAGAACCACCAAGGATTGCTCTATATTCGAGATGACGACGCAGCTGGTTACGTCACTTGGGAAGAACTCGATGGGATACAGGTTCTTCGACAGCTGTTTGTCCGGGATCGATACCGGCGCCGGGGAATTGCTAAGGAGTTGATTCAGGCCTGGTGTAAGGAGTACTGCGAGGATGGGATCTACTACATCGACGAACCGAATGACAAGAGTCGGTCTCTGTTTTCAAAACTGGGTCATATTGACGGCGACGGAGAGTACAAAGCGATCGAACTCTACCCAATTCGTGGCGTCGGGAACAGTCTCGACGCTAGCCAGACTCTCCCTCAATAGTTTATACACACTCTCGTCAACTTAATCAGCCAAATCTCGAATCCCCTCTACCACGCTCTTTCCTCGCCAACCCACGATCTGATCTGCGTGGTCTTCAACGAAATTAGGCATCTGCTTGTTTCCGTGTGGTGTAACGCCGAGAATTGGCTTCCCTTCGATTTCAGCTAAAATAGTTTCTTTCTTGATCCATTTACTGTGGGCGACGTACATACCACCGAGTATTATCACGACCGTGGCCGGCTTGATCTGGTCTTCTCGAAGTGCCTGTTCCAGCTCCTCTTCGGTGTCGGCATCTATTTCCTCCACCTTCGGGACTGAGTAGTTTCGGAAACTGAAATTCGGATAGTCGCGAAGCAGTTCCACCATCCGATTGTACTCGTCGCTGTATTCCCAAGAGTGCGAGATGAACAATCTATATTCGCTCCGACGATTGCTTGAGGATCTGCTGTTGAAACTCATTACTATGTGCGGATTGTTGACGGCTCACTCGTTTAGTACTATGGCCCACTCTGGTGCCGAATCTACAGTTGTCGATAGTTCAGTGGGAAGAACTTATACTATTTAAAAACAGAATGACCACACGGTCATGAGTCAAAACACCTCCTCCCCATTGAAAACCACCTGGGAGGCTGCATTCGACGATATTCGCGGCAGTCCGAATTCCGAATCAGCAGTGCGATTCGTTTTGAAGTCGGCCGTTAGTGGTCTGCCTACTGGATTCTACACCGATGACGAAGATCGTCTGCTGCCGACCTACAAGGGGCACGATCTCGGAACTGAATTCACAGTTCGAGAACTCGGACCTGTTTATACAGTCACGCAAACTGGGGATGGCAGCCTCCCAGAGCTCAGTTCCTCTCGATCGTCGCTGTTTGAACCGAAGGACCAACAGTCCGGTCTTGTCCCGACTGATAATTCTCTGAGCCGCAGTTCTGCAGACACGCAGAACCAGCAGGGTCTCTCGTCTGGACAAAAGCTCGCTGGCGGCGCTT
This sequence comes from Halorientalis marina, assembly GCF_023028345.1. GTDB lineage: Archaea > Halobacteriota > Halobacteria > Halobacteriales > Haloarculaceae > Halorientalis > Halorientalis marina. The sequence continues at coordinate 393,523 of NZ_CP095490.1, forward strand.
TGCTCCTATATGCGGCCTACAAAGGGCTGGAAGCCTTGGCCTCCGCAGGTTCGTCTACTCAAGAGTCCTCTTCGTCTTCAGGCGGAAATACTGGCCAATCACTCCCTCGCTTAGCACGCGCCGCGAACCGACTTGACGACAAGCAGTACAACGTCTTTGTCTCCCATTCTTGGGAGTACGACGATCACTACGAACGTATTGTCGATTTCCTCGACGAGGTTCCGTCGCTCAAGTGGCAAAATCATAGCGTTCCCTCAACCGACCCATTACCGGTGGACACTGAGTCTGCTCTTCGTTCTGAACTACGAAATCAAATGAAGACCGCGTCGGTCGTGATCGTTAGCAGTGGGATGTACGGGGCCCACAGCAAATGGATCCCTGAAGAATTGGAACTCGCTGAAGAACTGGATAAGCCGGTCATCGCAATCATTCCAGAGGGACAATCGAAGATTCCGTCGAAGATACAGGAAATCGCAGACACTCAGGTCGGGTGGCGAAAAGCCTCTCTCGTCGACGCGCTCGCTGACCATGCCTGATTCAGCCGATGAAGCTGCGGTCACTCCCAAGGAGGAGGGGACTGACCCTGACGAGAAGGACACGCCTGAAACAGAACCCGAACATTCTGAGGAGGTCACTGGGGGGGATCCTGATGAATCATCTGAGGAAGGCGATGTCACTGCTGGTCCCTTAGCCGATCTGAGCGAAGATGAAAAAGACCGGGTGATGGAGCAGTACATTCACTACGGAGAGGTGGCAATTGAGACAGCCAATCAGCGGGTCCAAATGAACCGCTTTTTTGGTCTGATTTTGACCTCGATACTCGCCGGCCTCTTTGCGCTTGCCCGTGGCGACCTCACCACCACTAATGCTGTAATTGTCCTCTTTGCATCAGGATTCGGCAGTCTGATCTGCTACTTCTGGTATCAGAGTCTTCAATCGTACCGTCGCCTGAACAAAGCTCGATACGCCATCTTGAACGAGATCGAGTCGGTCCTGCCAGTTCGTATGTATCTCGATGAATGGCGATATCTGAAACGTGAGAAACCCGACCCAGAGATAGTTGATCCTCGTCCAGCAGAGGATGCCGACCACCGGTCGCATACGATTGTGGAACAATGGTTCGTTCGTCTACTGGCCGCCGGATACGTCTCTGTAGGGGGGTACGCGGGCGGGTTCATTCTCACATCTCTTGTCCAAGAATCCGTTCCCTCATTGCCAGCTCCATCGATAATTGGCTTTGGTGTTGGTGGGATTTTCTTGGTTGGACTAGCCACCCTCTTTTGGACACAAACCCGCTGAAAACGCTATGAGACGCTTCAATACTGGAGACTCGGTTCGGATTGACATCCCGGACGAGACGGATCCAGATCATAACCGACTCCACGGGCGTCGGGGAACAGTTGTTGAGGTTATTTCAGACGATGCAGGTGCTGTAACTGGGGATGAACGAGAGGGGTATCTCTTCCGCGTTAACTTGGAGGATGGGGAGACTGTCGACGTCCGATGGCGCGATCTTCGCCCCGATTAATTGATTTTCAGGTAATCGTCCACCCAGTCGTGAAACCTGACTCGGAATAGTCTAAGTAAAGACTATATTATGTCGGTCAGTTAGCCCAAGCATCGCGCATGACTCGCAAATCAATCGCCCGGAATTCGGGTAACTCTGGGCGAGTCAATATCTCTGGCTCGGAGCTCGAAGAGCTTCAAGCCGAGATCGGCGACGATGTCGACGTCGACGTTGCTGATACTAAAGACGTCGCTCACGCGCTCATCGACAGTAAGGACGCAGATCGGTTCCTCATCGTTACACCACGATAATTCATGCAAACGGCACTCACCTACCGGACGAATCGCGACCTATTCTCGAACTACTACCTCGACGAGCATCTCCCCGAGACTGAGGCATGGGATGAAATCGGCGACGACGAACTCCGCGAGGCGAAAGCGGACATAATGGAGCTGTGGGATCGCGAGAGCGGGACTGCACCCAAACGCAACGAGTCCCAGCTCGAAGAAAAGTTCATTCGGCCGATGTTCCGGAAGCTGGGTATTCCCTTCGAGGTCGAAGAGAGTACCAGCCGGACCCAGCGACGCCCTGACTACGGTTTTTTTGAGTCCGAGGACGCCGCCCGTGGCGCGTTCGAGCGCCGTGAGGAAGGTGGCGATTTCTACAAGGACGCCGTCGCCGTCGCGGACGCCAAGCGCTGGGGTCGTCCACTCGACACCCGTGGGAGCGGAGAACACGAGCGGGACTTCGAGAACCCGAGCTACCAGATTCACGTCTATCTGCAGGAGACTCCGGCGCGATGGGCCGTGCTTACTGATGGGAAGAAATGGCGGCTCTACTACGGCCCGACGAGCCACCGCCTAGACTCCTACTACGAGATCGACCTGCCGACCGTCCTCGAAAAGGGCGATCTTGAGGATTTCAAATACTTCTACCTCTTCTTCAGGCATGGCGCGTTCCTCGAGGATTCCACCGGCGAGTGCTTCCTGGACGAAGTCTACGACGAGTCTAACGTCTTCGCCCAGGAGTTGGGGGCCGACCTCCAGGACAACATCTACGAGGCGATCAAGGTCCTCTCGGAAGGGTTCATGCAGTACCCGGACAACGACCTCTCCGAAGAGGATCTTGACCTCATTCACGACAGTTCTCTCATCTACCTTTATCGGCTGATCTTCGTCCTCTACGCAGAGAGTGAGGGTCGTGACCTGCTCGATACGAACAACGAGATCTACGAGGAGTCGTACAGTCTGAATACGCTCAAGCAGAACGTCGCTGAAGAACTTGACAGCCCGAATCCGAAGTATCGCGACTGGCAAGACAACCTCTGGGACCGACTGGACGAGCTGTTCAAACTCATCGACCAGGGCAGTCAGTCGCGCGGTATCCCTGAGGAGGACCTTTACATCCCAGCGTACAACGGCGGACTGTTCAGAACTGACCCGGACGAGGACGACAGCGTCGAAGCCCGGTTCCTCGCGACCCACCAGGTCGGGGACGCCTACCTCGCTCAAGTGATCGAACTGCTCACCCGGAGTCAGAACGGCAACGGCGGCGGGAAGATCTTCGTCGACTACTCATCGCTGGACGTCCGCCACCTCGGGAGCATATACGAAGGGCTTCTTGAGTACCAGCTTGACGTCGCCGACGAACCGCTCGCGCTGGAAGACGGTGAGTACGTCCCCGCCGGCGAGGGTGTCGAAGTGATCGTCGAGGAGGGCGAAGTCCACCTCACGACTGGCTCTGGTGAACGGAAAGCCACAGGGTCCTACTACACGCCGGAGTACGTCGTTGAGTACATCGTCGAGGAGACTCTCGGCCCGCTTGTCGACGATATCCGAGGCAGTCTTGTGGGCCAGAGTGCGTTCGACGGGGGTGGCTTTGCTGAGGAGTTCGCTGAGGGAGTGTTCGACCTGAAAATCCTCGATCCCGCGATGGGGAGTGGCCACTTCCTGACGAGTGCCATCGACTATCTCGCCCGCGAGATCATCGACGCCCAAGAGCGCCAGGCCGCCCAGCAGGGTATCGAAACCGTCGACGAGGGTCACGATATCAACTGGGCCCGCCGGCAGGTTGCCCAGCGCTGTATCTACGGCGTCGACTTGAACCCACTCGCTGTCGAGCTCGCCAAGGTCTCGCTCTGGCTCCGGACGCTCGCGGCTGAACAGCCGCTCGCATTCCTGGACCACCACCTAAAAACGGGGAACTCGCTGGTCGGCAGTGACATCGAGGAAATCGAGGAACTGGAATCTGATGCTGGCGGTGGCGGGCAGAACGCGACGCTCGCGGACTTCGGTGTGGCTCGAAAGGGGACCATCGAGCAGCTAATGCGGATCTATCAGGACTTCATCGCCATTGAGAACCAGGACCTCGCCGATGTCAAGGAGATGGAGGCTAAGTACGATGAGTTCGAGCAGAACAAGCTTCGACAGCGGCTTGAGGCGATGACAAATGTTCACACTGCAGAGGACTTTGGGTTGGATAATCTCCCGTCTGACGCGTATAAGCAGATGGCTGCTGCCCTTGAAGACGATGAGGAGTGGAGTGAAATCCAAGAGATGCAGTGGTTTAAAGACGCGCAAAAATGGGCGGATACTGATGAGTACTTTCACTGGAAATTGGAATTCCCAGAAGTTTATTACACAAGCGACGGTCAAGATATAGACTCTCCTGGGTTTGATGCAGTCATCGGTAATCCACCGTATGTACGTCAAGAGTTGATTACCAGCTTTAAAGACTATCTCCAGAAGGAGTTCTCTGTGTATCATGGTCGAGCGGATATTTACGCATATTTCGTGGAACAGGCAACCGAACTGGTCCGTGAACAGGGTCGTCTCTCATACATACTATCACATAAATTCACAAAGGTGAAATCTGGGAAGGGCCTTAGAAAATTAATCGGCGATCACCAAATTGAGGAATTTATTGATTTTCAGGATCTTCCAGTCTTCGGTCCGGAGGTTAGTGCCTACCCTGCGATTATGATTCTCTCAAATGACTCCCCAACACAGCCGTTCAAATATGCGCAAATAGATGATTTAGAATTCACCTCTTTACCAGATAGAGTTGAAGAAGTCCGAAAAGAAGTGGATCAATCATACTTCTCTGACGAGGAGTGGACCTTCCTTGGGCAAAGAGAAAGGGAGTTAAAAGAGAGAGTTTCGAAAATCGGGGAGCCAGTTGATGAGGCAATTGGGGATCCTCTTGTTGGAGTGAAATCTGGACTCAATGATGTTCTGATTATTGATGAGGACAAGATAATCGAACTTTTCGGAGGCACAGAAGATACAGAGCTCTTCCGACCCATTATCTTCGGAAAAGAAATCAAGCGATTCAGACCTCCAAAGCCGAACAGCTATATTATGTACCCCTATGTCCGGACAGAAGATGGGGTCAAAGTAGCAGATATAGATAATTATGACGTGACGGCGAATTATCTTGAACAATATAAAGAGGATCTCGTTGATCGGGCTATTATCGAGGACAAATATCCGAAAGGGGAGATGGAGTGGTACGAACTACAGCAAGTGAACAAAAATGTTGAACCTTCCAAGGAAAAAATCGTCTATCCTGATATATCTAGAAGGGCTCATTATACAATTGATTCTAGTGGCAGTGTCGTAACCACAACTGGGTTCATACTCCAATCCTCTGATCGATACTATCTGGGATTACTCAATTCTGCCCTGTTGGAATGGATCCTTGCTGTAGAATGTGCGAAAGCCCGCGGGGGATACCTTCGGCCCAAGGCTCAATACGTGGGAAGTCTGCCAATCAAGGATATTCGCCCGGACGAAAGGATATACGAGTCTAATGGGACGAGTGATGCCGAAATAGCTGGACAGATAGAGGAACTTGTACAGGAGCTACTGGATTTAAAAGATGAACTTGGGAATCTCAATCTTGATCTCCTCGATTATATTGGTGGATATGACGACGGTGACACGTTGGGTGATATCTACTTCCCAGCAGAAGGGGTTTCAGATTCAATTCTAACGGACACCACTGATGAGCGGGACAGTCTAAGAATAGGGAGCGTTGAATTACGAGAACGTGATGACAGCCTCACGCTTTTAGCTTCAGCTCGGTACAAACCTGAGGACCCGGATGATTTTGAAACCGATCAGTGGGGGTACACCGAGACTGATCTGATTCCTGCGATGAGGTTCACAAATTTATCTGACACGGCTCGGGCTTTGCTTAGCGAATTTATTCCCATAGCAGTGGATGAAGCTGGAGGTTTCGCAGATTTCAGAGAAACGGCAACATCAACGAACTCCTTGGTAGATCGGTTGGTGTCTCTGACGCTTCCGGATGTCAATAGTTGTAGAAACGGGCTGGAGCGATTTATTGACGTGAAGGCGAGGTCTGAGGAGATCCAAGAGAGAATCCAAGAAGCAGAAGGCCAGATTGACGATCTCGTTTATACGCTCTATGATATATCTGAAGAGGAGAGAATTCTCATCGAAGATGCACTATCTGACCTGATTGAGGAATGACTGAATTTGAGGTCGGCGACCACGTCAAGTTCGCTGGCGGGCGTGGAGAAATCACGAAAATAGAGGAACGGCCCAACGGCGGGCACCTCCTCCACGTCTACACCTCGGAGGGGCAGCTCCGCAAACTCCCCAGCGGCCTCCCTCACATCGAGAAACTCGATTCGCTTGTCGACCGGCTCGCAGCCGGCCAATCCGACGCCCCGCTCCATTACGATCTTCGGGAGCGGGCGATCCGACTCGATCTCGCCTACAAGTACGACCGATTCCTCTCGCTGACCAGCAACCGCATCGAGATCGAACCCTATCAAGTCCAAGCCGCCTACGAGATTCTCAATTCCTACGACCACCGCTACCTCATCGGCGACGAGGTCGGCCTCGGGAAGACCATCGAAGCCGGGATCGTCATCGAAGAGCTCATCGCCCGCGACCGCGCCGACCGGGTACTCATCGTTGCGCCGGCGCCGCTGACCGTCCAGTGGCAGGAGGAAATGCGCGAGAAGTTCGACCGCAACTTCGTCATTTACGACCGCGAGACGGTCCGTACACATCGGAAGTCCCACCCCAACCAGAACGTCTGGAAACAGGAGGACCTCATCATCACCTCCATCGACTTCGCGAAGCAGACCACCGACGACCCCGAGTCGGACCGCGTCTCCGTCCTCGATGCCCTCCAGAATCTCGACGAGGAGTGGGACGTCGCGGTCTTCGACGAGGCCCATCACCTTACGGCCAGACGGTCGAGCGATGACTCCATCGAGCGGACACAGCGATACCAAGTTGGTGAGGCCGTCGCCGATAACTCCGATGCGCTGCTGTTGCTCACCGGGACCCCGCATAAGGGGAAATCAGACCAATTCTACTTCCTCCTGAGCCTGCTCGATCCGTATCGCTTCAGCCACGAGTCGCAGATCAGTCCCGAGGCGCTTGAGGACCTGATGATCCGCCGGCTGAAGGACGATATGTACGAGACCGACGGGACCCGAATGTTCCCCGAGAAGAACATCGAGGCACTCCCGGTCGAGATGACTCGCGAGGAGCGGAAGCTGTACGACGACGTCACCGAGTACATCCGCGAGTACTACAACCTCGCCCAGCAGGAGGAGAACCAGGCGGCGGGGTTCACGATGGTCATCTACCAGAAGCGGCTGGTCTCGAGTATCTACGCGATCCGGAAGTCCCTCGAAAACCGGATGCGGGCGATTCAGAACGACGCCGTCGCAGAAGACCTCCCTGACGAGGTTCAGGACCTCATTCCGCGGTATAGTACCGAACCCGAGACGCTCACCGACGCAGAACGCGCTCGGGTCGAGGAGGCGCTTGAGACGGTCACGATTACGCTCAATCAGTCGCAAGTCCAGCAGGAGCTGGACCGCGTGAAACAGCTCTGGCAGCAGGCCAAGAACATCGAGACGGACTCGAAAGCCCGATTGCTCCGGCAGTTCGTCGACCGCATTCTCTCAGAGGACCCCGACGAGAAAATCCTGATCTTCACCGAATACACGGACACGCTGGAGTATCTACGTGACGAGGTCTTCGCTGACCATGATGTCGCCCAGGTGTACGGCGACCTCGAGCAGTCCCGTCGACGGGAAGAGATGAGCAAATTCGAGGAGGAGGCCAACCTGATGCTCGCGACCGACGCCGCCCAGGAAGGGCTCAACCTCCAGTTCGCCCACATCATGGTGAACTACGACCTCCCGTGGAATCCCATCAGGATCGACCAGCGGATGGGGCGGCTCCACCGCTACGGCCAGGAGCACACGGTCGAGATTCGGAATCTCTTCTTTGCCGATACCCGCGAGAGCGAGATCCTCAACCTGCTCATCGAGAAGACGAACCAGATCGAGTCGGACCTCGGGATGCGCTCAGATGTCCTCGGTCGCGTCCTCGAGGATGTCGACTTGGACGAGACTATAATGGCGGCTATCGCTGAAGGGGAGCCGACTGAACGTGTCGTCGCCGATATCGAGGCGACCATCGAGGAGAAACGCGAAGCGATTCAGACCGTCGAAAACGAGTTCCTGATTCGCGACCGCTTCGACCTCTCCGGCGAAGACGATGAGATTCTCGACGTGATCGAACGCAGTCAACACGGCGAGGTGTCCGAGGACGATATCGAGACGCTCGTGCGAGTGTTCTTCGACGAATTCGGTGGCTCTATCAAGGGCGTTCGACCGGGGCCGGCCAGGATGGAAGGGGACGTGTTCCAGTTGGATGTCCCTGAGGTCCTGAGTGGAAATCAGGTAGCACGACAGTACCCACGGGCCACGTTCACCAAGGATATCGCGATGGAGGAGGATGATGTCGAGTTCATCTCGCTTGACCATCCTCTCGTCGAGTCGCTCATCGAATTCTGCTTGGACAGCGACCGGATCCAGGGTGAAATTGCGACGAAGGTCGCTGCGACGGCGTCTCGACCGCCTGGAATCCTGTTCAATTACCGACTTGGCTACGTCTCCGGTGCCGGCGACGTGGTGACTGAGAAGTTCGTTCGCCTCTACGCTCGCCCGGATGGCAGTGTAACGACGGATGTTCCTCAACTCTCGAAGACGGTCGCTCCCAGTGACGTCTCGTTGTCGCACGAGGTTGATCGGCTCTCGAGTATGGCTGAGGACCTCTACGAGGCCGCAGAGATGGAGGCGTGGACGCACGTTGAGTCGTTTGCTGAAGAGGCCCGAACCGAACGAGAACGGGAGATCGAAATCAAACGTGAGCACGCTGAGCGATACTTCGAAGAGCAAATCGAAGAGTGGGAGGAGCGGTTAGAGCAGTACCAACAGCGGGCTGAGCAGGGTGCGGATATGTCCGCGCCGATTGGGAACGCGAAGCAGAAGCTCGAGAGTCTACGACGAGAACGTGAAGAGGAGCTATCCAGGCTTGAGGAAGAGAAGCACGTTACTCCCCAAGAACCGGAATTAGTAACAGCGGCGTACGTCGTCTCTCCTACAGAGGCAAAGGACGAATGATATCTATTGCGAACGCTGTCGGGTCGGGAGATTTGGGTGTGGAACTCGACGTCGCCGAGGTCGAGTCCGATTTGGATCTGCCATACACCGAATACGACCCTTCGAACTACCATGGTCTCTATCTTCGGCTTGTTGAGGGTGGTCCGCTCATCACGGTTTATCGGAGTGGGAAATACATCATCAGTGGGTGCTCTACGTTCGAACAGTTGTACGAAACGAACGACGCGTTCCTCACAACACTGTCCGAGTTGGACATCGTAGATGCAGAGACTGAAACCGGATTCACGGTACAGAACGTTGTCTGTACGGCACAGCTGGACGACCCGGTCGATCTGAATACACTCTCTATCGCGTTGGGCTTGGAATCCGTGGAATATGAGCCAGAACAGTTCCCCGGTCTCATCTATCGGCCCGCTGACCACCCGGCCGTTCTCTTGGTTTTTGCCAACGGGAAAATAGTCATCACAGGGGCTTCTGACGTGGACACTGCCGAGGATGCGTTCAAGCATCTTCAGAAACAGGTGACGACCTACCTCGAACAGTAACATCTCTGCATTCTATGCGAAAACACGTCTCTCGCGGTTCGTAAAACGACGCTTCTGAACACCTGCTTGTCGAACTGGTTGTCGGAGGTGGTAGTAGTCGATAGAATTCTCTCCAAGCCCGTCAGGTGTGATCGTCTTCAAAGCGCCCCTCATCCAAATATGACCTCAGACCCAGCGGATATTCTCGATGACCTGGCTGACCAGGTCGCCGAGGAATTCGAGGCGTACAGACAGCCGGACGAATTCAAAGACGTATCGCTTGTCATCGACAATAACGATCCAGACCGGCCAACGCTGATCGTTCATGTCGAGAGAGAGGACGCTGATACGCTGGCCGATGAAATCGAGAACTTCCTGCAAGAACGGGGTGCTCGAACTCAGCGCGAACGACACTCGGACACAGATGTCCGAGTGCTAGCGACCGTCGGCTGAGTTCTCAGTCCTCTCTGCTTTATTTTGGTCCCTCTCGGTAAGCCACTCCTAAGCTGTCAGTCTCGCCAAGAGTGAAGTGAGACCGATATCTTGGTAGGGAGTGTTCGATGGATTCAACGCTTCTCACCGGTCCGAAACACGCCCGATTGGAACGACGGGCATTTCAGCGGGCTGATGACATCGCCACCGATTCGCTGGGGAGTATCCTCTACATAACGCGGAACGACGCTCGCCGGGGTATGGTCGAGGATCGCTGGGCCGCGTCCCACGCACCCCTCCGTCTTCGTGCCGAGACGCTCGATGCGGTCGTTCGGGAGTGGTATGAGGAGCTCCACGGTCCGGTTCAACCCCTCTCCGGGCAGCTGAACCGCCGGCTGGCGGAGTATGCGCTTGACCGAACGACAGCCGAAACAGATGGCGCTCTCGCCGGCGAACCCGCCTCGGCCGCTCTCGCGGATTCGTTCAGCAGCCGTTTCTCACTCTTCGACGACGCCGGCGTCGGGACCCCCGACGCATTGGCAGCGGAGTTCGAGGGCTCCGCTCTCGATGACCGTATCGCGACAGCCACTGTCGATGCGTACCGACACTACCGGAATCTCCACGCTGACTACGTCGACGAGTGGGTCTGTACCCGGGGAGAAATGTTCGACGCAGTCGCGACGACAGAGAAGTCACTCTCAACACTCTCCCCGGAACTGGATGTCGTCGTCCTCTCCGGGTATCACGAATTCCGCCCCGTCGAACGCCGCTTCATCGAACGCCTCGTCGACGAACTTCCGATGATTGCACTGCTACCGCTTCACCAGGATGGTCGGAGCGGAGTCGACGCTGTTGCGGAAGATGCCCTGGAGGTCTACGAAGCGCTTGACTTTGAAATAATGGAACCCGAGCCGATCGACCAGTCGGGGCAGACCTTCGGAACGATCACTGAGTCACTCTACCGCCCGGACCCGGATACTGCCCCTGTTCCAGACGGCCTCCGGTGGCGGGAACTCCCGACACCCGAGCGCGAGATTCGCTTCGTCGCTCGCGAGCTCCGAACCGAATTGGCCGGTGGGCGCGATCCCGACGACCTTGCTGTCGTTGTCCCGGGGACGGAGGCCTATTCGGGGTACGTTGAGGACACGTTCGATACGTTCGACATTCCGCACGTCACGACAGCCGCATCACAGCTGAACCGGACGTTCACCGGAAGCGTCGTTCACGATCTGCTGAATCTGGCCGAACCAGATCCGCGGGCCGAGGACCTTACGTCTTTGTTAGCGAATCCGCTGGTCGACATCGTTGACACCGACCAGGCCAACGCCGTCACGGCAGCTGCTCGCCGGCGCGACACCGTTTCTGTGTCGCCCCTGCTCGACGACGTCGACGGCGAGGTCGCGTCACTGGTCGAAGAGCTGCTGGCCGCGCTGGAGACCCTCCGAACGGGCGACATCGAGGACGCAACCGAGACCCTCCAACGGCTGATGGACGACCGCTTCGACCTAGAGGCGGCGACAGAGGACTACGCCAGCGGCGCCGAGCAAGCCGTCGAACAGCAGGCCTACGACCTCGTGGACGAGGTCTTGTCCTCGTTCGAGTCTCTGGCGGCGGTCAATAGTGACCTCTCTCCGCTGGCACTGTTCACCCGTGCGTTCGACGGCGTGCCGATCCGGGTTCCGCAGCGCGCTGCTGGCGGCTACGTCGAAGTGATGGGGTTGCTCGACGCCCGGATGCGGTCGTTCGAAAAGGTGTTCCTCGTGGGCCTGACCAGTGAGCACTTCCCGGTGACGCCGGAGCGACCGGCCTTCTTCGAGGAGATGACCGACGCTCACCCACGGTTCGACACCGGCGACGAGCGCCTCCGTGGCCGCTATCTCTTCGCGACGCTCCTCGCGAACGTTGACGAGCTCACGATCACCACACCGGAGACAGGCGACGACGAATCCGCCGTCGTCCGGTCACCGGTCCTCGACGAACTCCAGCGCGTGACTGGCATCGACCCCGAAGACGGCGTCGACGACCGCGTGGGCTCCCGCGAAGACCTCCAGCGGCGCGTCGCTGCAACGGACGACCGGCGTGGGGCAGTCAGCCGCGCCGGCGACCGAGGTGACCTCTCCCCCGAGCAGACCAAGCGCACTGATCGAGGACTCCACTGTGCGGACAACAGGGGAACGGCTGGCCTCTCCGAACACGATGGCGTATTAGAACCCGAGACAGTCGATGAGGTATACCCTCCGTCGGAGCGGGAACCCTACAGCGCGAGTCGAATCGAGCGATACGTCGAGTGTGGGTTCAAGTTCTATGCCGACAAGGTACTCGGAATCGAAGACCCCGACGACGTCGAAGTTGTCCCCACACCCCTCGAAACCGGGTCGTACGTCCACGATGTCCTCGAACGGTTCTTCGCGGATCTCCAGGACGAGACTGAGGATGGTGTCAATCTCGCTGAGTTCGACCGGGACGACCTAGCGACGCACCTTCGCGAGATCGCTGTCGAGGAACTCCGGGATGCTGACTTCGAGTACGACGGCCTATTTTACGAACGGTGGAAAGCGGAGTTGTTCGCGGGTCTTGGCGACGATGAGACTGCCCCGTATGAGGCCGGGAGCAAGCCCCACGACGCACCGGAACAAGGATTGTTCGCCACGTTCCTCGACAACGAACTCTCGCGGGACGGCGCTGGCCGCCCACACCTGTTCGAAGCCCCGTTCGGCGAGGGACTTCCCGACTCGGATGCTGGGCCGTTCACAGTTGAGCGACCGGACGGGTCGACCGTCTCGATTCGCGGGTACATCGACCGCGTTGACGTGACCCGGGACGGTGAGCAACCGACGCTCACGCTGTACGACTACAAGACTGGTCGAGCACCGTATATGACGAAGACGACCGGCGGCACGAAGTTCCAGCTCCCCATCTATCTACTCGCTGCCGCCGAGGTTGTCGATGGTGACCTATTCGAGCAGGGCTCGCTCTCAGCGACGTACTACCAGGTGCGACCACCCAACGATCTCAAGGTTCCACGCGGTGTCGAATCGAAGTTCGATTCAGAGGTCGACCTTCGTCGCTTCTTGAACAACGTCGTTCCGGAGTGGCTGGGCCAGATTGACGAGGCGATTGGCAACGGACGGTTCCACACGACGCTCCTGTCGGCCCGTGGTGCGAACTGCCGATACTGTGACTATCGACGTGCGTGCGATGTCCGCCACCACCGCAAGCGGGAGTTCGTCGACGAGGTTCACGAGGACGACGCTGCGTACGTTCCGCTCCGTGTTCGCGACGACGAGGATATCGAGGCGGTGATGAGCGATGACTGAGGAATCCGAGGAGATTCAGCTCACGGAGGAACAGGAGGACGCGCTCGTCCAAGGCCGGAACGTCGCGATCACTGCCGGTGCTGGGACGGGGAAGACGACAACGCTCACCGAGCGGTACGTGACGATCCTGGCCGAAAACCCGTCGCTCACGCCGGAGAACATCGTCACGATCACCTTCACGCGAAAGGCGGCTGCCGAACTAACCGAGCGCGTTCGGGAGGAGGTGTACGATCGGCTCGAGGCTGTTGACTCACCAGAGGCCTACCACCGCTGGCGAAACGTTCTCGACGACCTGGAAGACGGCTACGTCCACACCATTCACGCGTTCTGTACGCGGCTCTTGCGAGAACGGGCCGTCGAGGCTCCGGTCCCGCTCGGCTTCGACGTGCTCGACGAAGACGGCGCCGCGACACTCCAACGCGAAGTCGTGACGGAGTTCCTCGAACGCAACCAGGACGATGACGACGTGGAGGTCCTTGCTCAGCTTTGGAGTCGTGACCAGCTGGTCGATGTACTCACTGGACTACTCGATGAGCGCCCACAGAGCGAGTCCGTCCTCAAGGAGTGGCGTGACGCCGAGGTCGACGACTACGTCGATATCTGTTGGGAGGTCGTTTGTGATCTCGACGTCGTCGACGCCCGACAGACGCTATATGCGGACGGACTCCTTGAGCGGCTACGCACAGTCGCGGGCCGCGTCGACCGCGAGGGCGCTATCGGCGACGAGGACGGTTTTCGGGCCTACCGGACCTTCACCGAGGTCGCGGCGACACTCTCGGACGACCCTGAGGAAAGCGATCCCCGCGACTGTCAGCGGGCAATTCTCGAGCTGTACGAGGCCTGTGAGAAGAAGAACGGCGGTTTGTACAGCAGTTCGGGGTACGTCGTCGGTGACCGGGACGATTGGGGTGAGTACGGTGACGTCTATGACGACCTGAAGGACGCCATCGACACGGTTATCGATGCCGTCGAACCGCACGCGGATGCGGTCGAGACCACACCCGGTGAGCTCGAAGCGAACAGCACTCACTACGCGCTGGCTCTGATGCGGGTCTTCGACGATGTCCTCGTAACCTACACCGACGAGAAGGCCCGCCGGGATACACTCGACTTTCCCGACGTGATCGAGACGACGCTCAAGTTCTTGCGAGCTAACGATGCGGTCACGGAGCGGCTTCAAGACCAGTTTGCGGCCGTGATGGTCGACGAGTTCCAAGACACGGACCCGCGCCAGTGGGAGCTGGTCAGGCTCCTCACGGGCGTCGACGAGCAGACGGCGTCGAACGTCTTCCTGGTCGGCGACGAGAAACAGAGTATCTACGGATTCCGTGGGGCCGACGTGACGACGTTCGGGGCGGCGAGAGCGGAACTCCAGACTGTCAACGAAGCCCGTGGGGTCGACGACGTCCCTGACAGCGAGGCCGAGAGTCCGACCGCGCTCGAACTCTCTGGGAACTTCCGGACGCTGGACGAGCCGCTGTCGTTCCTGAATGAGCTCTTCGAGTACCTGTTCCAACCGGAGGGGGACACCCACAAACCCTACGAAGCGCCACCACAGACGCTGACCACACAGCGCGATCGAGTCGAAGACATCGAGGGACTCACCGGCAGCGTCGAGTATCTCGCTGTGCCCGACGACGCCGACACGGCGGCGGAACTCTTCGGCGGTGACCATCCGGTAGCTGAAGGTGCGCTCGACCACACCATCGAGGCCGAGGCGCAAGCGCTCGCTGCTCGACTGACCAACCTGTTCGACGATCCACCGACAGTCCAAGACCCCGACACGGGTGTTCATCGCGACGCTACGCCGGACGACACGGCAATCCTCCTCCGCCGGCGAACCCATCTGGATCGGTATCAGCGGGCCCTTGAGGAGTACGACATTCCCTATACTGTCGTCGGTGGCGTCGGATTCTACGATACGCCCGAGGTCCAGGCGCTGACGAACCTACTTCGGGTACTTGGTGATCCGCAGGACGACATCTCTCTCTATGGGGTGCTTCGGTCCCCGCTGTTTGGCTTCACCGATGACCGCCTCGCACCGGCAGTTGCCGAGGCTGATTCAGTGTGGGATGCACTCGCCGAGACGGACGATCCACAGCTCGCGGATGCTTTCGACCTCCTCACGACATGGCGGACCCTTAGTGGCTGCGCGACGCCGTCTGAAGGTGGCGTCCTCCCGTGGAACCGTCTGTTGTCCCGAGTGATCGACGACACGGGGTATCTGGCGAGCGTGAGTGCTGACGAACGCGGTCACCAGGCCGTCGCGAACGTCGAGAAGTTCCGCGACCAGGTCCGTACTTGGAGCGAGAACGGTGTTCACACAGCTGCTGGGTTGCTCCACCGGATCGACCGCCAAGCAGAGATCGACCCCCGAGAAGGGGAGGCTGACATCCCCGGCGATGTGGAGGGCGTCCGGATAATGACGATTCACGCCGCGAAGGGACTCGAGTTCCCAATCGTCACTGTCCCCGATCTCGGAAGTGACCTCAATTTCGGGCGGTCCGTCGATGACCACGGCTATGTCCGCCTCGTCGAGGGGACAACTGATGCCCCACCAATTCCTGCAGTGGGTGGTCCTCACCCCAACGATGCGTTCTCAATCGAGAAGACTGCAGTCCACGAATATGCCGATCGCCGCTTGCTCCCGCAAGAGCGTGCGGAATCCAAACGACTACTCTACGTGGCCTGTACCCGAACTCGGGACCACCTGCTGCTGTGTGGAACACACGACATCGATATCGATGAGTCTGGCCATATCGAACTCGGTGAGCCAGATGATTTCGACGACGCCAGTCGTTGGCGGGATTGGCTCCAGCCCATTCTGTTTGACGACCATGAGCTAGTCGCTGAGGCTTTCCACGATGGAGCTACAGACGCTCGAATTGGTGATGCCCCATACACCATTCAGGCGCCACCTCGGCCGGTTGAATGGCAATCTGAGGCTCCGACTGAAGAGTTAGACCCTGCGATTACTGTCCCTTCCCCGCCGGAACGTCAGGCTGCCGTTCGCGTTGCCGCGACGACCCTCGTCAGTGCTGTTGCGGATGCCTCCGAAGACGGACACAGCTACACGTCGGGGGATGGGACAGTCGGATTGAGTCCCACCACCTTTGGAACTGTTGTCCATCGGCTCAATGAGCTCCGTCCCCCACGAGAAGAGTGGCCCTCGTTTATTCGTCAATTGAGTCGTATGGGGAGCGAGGAACCGACGGATGACGATCTCCAAGCGGCCGTGAGCCATGCCCAGGATGCGATCCGGTTCGTCGATGAAACTGAGGCGGACCTCCCACTCGAAGCGACCTATGACGAGTACTCAGTTGTCGCTCGTCTTGATGACTCCCGCATAGTGGGTGATATTGACCGTCTTCTGGTCACTCCTGATGCGTATCATATCATCGACTACAAGACGAACGATCTTTCGTCGACGACGACTGATACCCTCGCTGACCACTATCGGCCGCAAATGCTTGCCTACGCTCTCGCGCTCTTCCAGCACGATCCCGCCCGGCAGGTTCGTGCTTCACTCCGGTTTACCGATGTTGGGGTGGAAGAACGGTTTGAGTGGCAACGGAGTGAACTGACTGATATCGAATCTGAACTTCGCTCTATGTTGGAGCTCGTCTCCTGAGCCACATTTACTGATTCTATCCTAACTATTCTGGAGTAGTAAACTATTCTGGAATAGCGTGTAGCTTTGGAATAGAATACTATTCGGACTATTCACCACAGAGTTAAGTTGAGAGGGGTTGATACTGCTGAATAGTATGAGTGGCTCAGATAGCAAGAATAGCATAGATAGAACGAATAGCCCAAATAGCCCATATGATTCGGTACAGACCGATGGGAACTCTCGGGCTGTTTCGGTGTGTATGCTGAAGGGAGGCGTCGGCAAATCGACGATTGCGGTCAACCTCGCCCGACAACTGGCCGCACACGAACACGATGTCCTCCTCATCGATCTTGACCCGAACGGCCACGCGTCCGTGGGGCTGGGGTTTGACGACCAGTACCACAACACCGAGGAAACCATCGGCGACGTCTTCTTCAACGATGCTGACCCGACTTCAGTTGTCTACGATACCAGCTATGAGTTCGATATCCTCCCGTCCAGCGAGGACTTAGAACAGGTCGAGCGGGAGATCGTCGTCGGCGACGTATTCCAACCCTCTGCGCTGCTCAAACGGGAAGTCGTCGACCCACTCCTTGGGGACACGTACGATTATATCGTCACAGATTCGCCGGCGTACCGATCCCGACTCACGGACAACGCGCTCGTCGCGACGGCGAACTTGGTGCTTCCGCTCGCCCCGGGGAACGAGGCGATGGCCGGCTTGGAGCGAACCATCGAGCGACAGATCTCACCGCTTCGGCAGCATATGGACGTCGACGTTCTGTCACTGGTTCCGAACATGTTGAGCGGCCGTATCGACCAGCAGACTCAAGATCGACAGCTCCTCGAACGTCTCAACTCGCACGATAACCTTCAGGACCGCATCCCGAATTTCGCGAGAATCACGGACTGGGAGGCTGTCGACGCCGGCGATCTCAAACCCTCACCGGGCATCCGGGACCGAACCAGCATCACGAAGGCCTATGGCGAGCGCAAACCCCTGCTGGACTACGACCCTGACTGTGACCAGTTGCAGTGTTTCGACGAGTTGGCGCACATCGTCGAGGCAGGTGAGGTGGTCCGCCATGTCTGACGACGATCCGTTTGCCGACCTCGGGGAGACACTCGAAGATGAACCGGACGACGAACCTCAGGATACGGATGACGCGTCTGAATCGGGAGGCGACGAGGAGACGCCCTCTCAGGAACCCGTCGAACGACAAAACCCGATGACCGATTCAGCGTTCAGCTATGAGGCCGCTAAACAGCGGCCTTTCTACGCCCGGGAGGCTACGATCGAGGACTTCGATTCCTGGCTGAAGTATGAACTGGAACGCGAGCTCAACCAGCAGGGCTACCAGAACATCGTCGTTCGGGAAATGACTGATGCTCTTCTCCGAACCGTCGTGGAGGAAGATCTCGTAGACGAAGTGGCCGAACGATTCGAACAAGCTCGCGAATCTGCTTCTTCAGAATCGACTGAATAGCGTACTATTCCAAAATAGAAAGATATTCTACAATACCCCAACAGCAACCTCAGAATAGTCTGATTCCGCCTCTATACGGTGAACTCAGTTGAGACCGCCGGCTCACAATAGTTGAGACTGGCCATCTCAATGCATACGCCCGATCTTGCTTCGCCACGGGGAGAGGCTCCGAACCGGGGTCTCCGCTTTCGATTCACAGCACAAATTTCGGTGACCGTTCACTCGGAGCGGCGGGGCGGTGCCTGCCCGGTCACGTGGTCGGGCCGGACGACGTGGACGACACGCTGTTGACCGCTCGGTCCGGGATAGCGTGGCTCGCCCGTGTATCGTTCGGCGAGGCGGTCGAGGTGCTCGCGGGCTCCGTCGGTCCGACGCTCGATGACTTCACCCCGGACGCTGAGGTAGCGGTAGGGATTCTCCGGGTCGACGACGGCCAGTGCCACACGCGGGTCGTGCTGGACGTTCCGGTCCTTGCGGTTGTCCAGAACAGTGTTGACCAGCACGTGGTCGTTCTCCCGATCCACCCAGGTCGGCGTGACGTGTGGGGCGCCGTCCGGGAGCAGCGTCGAGACGAACGCGAACGACCGCGACTCGAAGAGGTCGCTGTACTCCTCTGGAATCGATACCTCCTCGGTCACGAGTCTTCCTCCGTGCCATCAGGCTCCGTGCGCGTGGCGCTGGGTGACCACTCGTACAGACGGGTGAACACTGGTTTCAACGCCTCCGCTTGGTCGGTCGCGGTGTACTCGACGCGCGGCGGAATCTCCGCGTAGGCCTGGCGGTCAAGCAAGTCCGCCTCGACGAGGTCGGCGAGTCGACGGGTCAGGCTGTTCTGGGGTATCGACAGCGCCTGCTCGAGGTCGTTATAGCGCCAGGGCCCTGGGTCACGCGCGAAGACGTAGAGGAGCTCGAGGGTGTGACGTCTGGCCAGCAGGTCCAATAATGCGGCGACGGCTTGGTCGGCGGCGGCGTCCGGTGGTTGGGGAACCGACCGCTCGCGTTCGGACGATTTCGCCTGCGGTCTCGCATCGTCACGGTTCGGTTGGTGCGTCGTCGTCATCACGAAGAAGACGCTACCGAGACACATAATCTCACGCTCCCAGCCGTGGTCGCTCCCCACGTCCCCGAGGGTTACACCCATCGATGGGTGTTACATCCTGGCATTGCGGCGACCGGTTATGCTTGTGTGCCACGTACTGGACTGGCATGATCGCTGAACCCACAACCACTACTACAACCGATGTCGAATCATCCGCAGACCTTCGGACCGGCTCGGCGATTGCTCGGATAGCTGCCCGAACCGTCGTTGCCCTTCTGGTTGTCAACCTCCTGCTTCGTGGTCTCGGCGCGGCCGTCGTGCCGGCGCTTTCGTCGTTCGAACCTCTCGGATGGGGCGCCGTAATAGCCACGTCAGTCGTCGTCGGACTGGGGGCTGTCGCGGCTGGGGCAGTGGTAATTCGGATAACCGACCGAGCCAGGCCCGTGTTTGTCACGCTAGCGTTTGTGGCAGTGCTCGTGTCGCTCGTTCCGGTGGTCACCGTCGTGCCGACGTTTCCGGGTGTCACATCAGGTATTCAGGCGATTATGATTGCGATGCACGTCATCAGTGCGGGTGTCGTCGTCTGGCTGTTCAGGCCCTCGCTCTGAGTGAGAGACTTCATTCAGTAAGAGACCGGCTGTTCGATCCGTGTCTCCCAGAAGGCGTCGTCCTCGTACTCGGGGTAGATGGCGCGATACCCCAGACGGCGAGCGAGCGGCGCGAGCACTGCCGCGACCGCTCGCTGAACGAGCGGTGGGGGACTCGTGAACATCGTATCGTCTGCAAGTTCGTCGACGAACACCATCCCCTGCAGGAACCGTGGGTTCCCGTGCTCGTCGAGTTTTCCGTCGAGTGACAGCCCGTTGAGCGTATAGAGGACCTCTTCGAGTCGTCCTGCGGGTCGCGTCTCGATGAGACACGACGCGACCGATGCCGAGTCGTTTCGGTACGTGTGTGGGGTTCCCGCCTCGACCGTCACTGACTCGCCAGCAGTGAGCGTCCGGGAGTCGCCGTCGAGGACGAAGACGAACTCGCCCTCGATGACTTCGAAGCGTTCAGCGTACGACGGGTGGACGTGTTCGTGCTCGTCGGGCGCACCGCGTCCGGGGAGAGTGATACCGACACCACGGGCGAACTCGCCGTCCGTCTCCCCGCCGCGGACGAGTCCGAACCCGTACTCGCCCAGCACGAGATTCCCGAGCAGCGGCGTCACGGCGTCCTCGAAGTATGCCAGCGTCGGACCGTCCCGTGAGAGTGTCAGTCCGTCGCCCGTCGGCACACCGTTCTCGAGGAGACGACCGCACGTGATGGTGTCGTCTGCCCCTTCTTGCTGTATTGTCGATTCCATGCCCTGTAGAGGCGGTGTAATGGCTTAACCGGGCGGAGAAGGATTCTTCTCCACGTCTCGGACCCGATTCGGTGGTCTGGGCCACTGGTGACTCTTCCCACTTTATTATCCTCCAGTGATGACAGGGAGGTATGTCAGGCGAGGAGAACGGCCACCAGGCCGGGGACGCGTTCGCCGCACTCGCGAACGAACACCGGATGGGGATCATCGAGACGCTCTGGAACCGTCGCTCGACGGAACCGAACAGCCAACGAACCCCGATCGCCTTCTCGGAGCTGTTCGAGGCGTCCGAACTCGACGACAAGGGCCAGTTCAACTACCACCTCGGGAAACTCGTCGGCCCCTTCCTCGCCCGCTCGGAAGACGGCTACACCCTGACGTACGCCGGCGAGAACATCGCCCGCGCCGTCCAGGCAGGGAGCGTCACTGACAATCCCGAAGTGGAAGATGTCTCCGTCGAGGGTCGATCGTGTCCGTTCTGCGGTGGCGACGGCATCGTCATGAGCTATCGCGACGGTATCGTGTTCTTCTCGTGTACGAACTGTGAGGGACTCGCCCCCGAGAGCCCGATGTCGCCGCCGGGGGCGATACAGGCGGGCACCATCCCCGCGAGCGCGCTGGTCGAGCGCGACCCGGCTGACCTCTACGACGACGCCATCCTCTGGGGGAACCACGTCTACATGACGCTCCTACACGGCTTCTGTCCGGCCTGTGCAGGTGCCATCGACGAGTCGCTCGTCCTCTGTGACGACCACGACGCCTCAGGCGGTATCTGTGAGTCCTGCGGTGACCGCTTCGCCAGCCGCGTCCGCTACGAGTGTCGGGTCTGTGGCACTGTCGAGTGGGGCTCACTCTGGGGCCGACTGAGCTACATGGAACCCGTCTTCGGGTTCCTCTACAACCACGGCGTCAACGCGCTCCGTCCGAGTGTCGACGACCTCGCGCTGGGGCGTGACCTCCGCGAGGAGGTCGTCTCGCACGACCCACCGACGGTCGAGTACGAGTTCGTCGTCGGCACTGACCACTTCCGCGTGCATGTCGACGCCGACCTCGCCGTCGAGACTGTCGAAGAGGAGATGGACTCCGAACGCGAAATCGACGCCGAAGACTGACCGAGACTTACTGGTGCTTCACGCCTTGACTTGTGAATTTCCTCGATCAATAGTCAGTTAGTATCAACCCCAGAAAAGAGCCGGAGTGCAAAGCTTAGAGGATACATACAGGAGTACGACCATTAACCAGCATAGACAAATACACGACCGCCTAGAATCTCTCATGGAATGGAGAATGTTCGACAAGACCGAAACGCTATAATCCCACAAATAGCTATCTCGGCTAACTGCTTACTATCTTGTTGATACGTCGAATAGAGAACAGACAACTGAAGATCCACGTCGTGGTACCTGGCCCAACGAGCAACGGTTTGGCTCTCAGAGTAACAAGGTATGTCTAGCACACTCTATCCGTCCCTGGTGGTCGCCGGTCTCTCAGTTGGATCAGGCATACTCGCAGTACTCCTCATCCAGTATTTGCGGCAGTATTCCGGTCGGCCAGGTGCCAACTGGTTCATCGCATTACTCGCCGCAGTTGCGCTGTTCTGCACAACATATGGGATCTCACTGGTCGTGTTCGACCCGACGCTTCGGCTCGCGCTTGAGACGGTAACGGTCGTCAGCCTCTGCTTTATGGGACCGCTGTTCCTCGGGTTCGGTCTCACGTATCTCGGTCGGTTGGATCTTGTCCGGAGCCCGCTGTTCGTGGCTGCACTGGCGGTCCCGGTGGTGAATCTCCTTGTAGGCGTCACGAATAGTTGGCACGGGTTGCTGTGGCGTGACTTCCGGTTCGAGCCCGTGTTCGGCCTCGCAACAGTTCAGTACACACTCCAACCGTGGGGGTGGTTCGCGCTCGTGTTCGGCTTGGCGATGACGGGGATCGGCATACTGCTGTTGATCAGTGCGATACTCGACTATGGCCCGCTGTATCGACGGGAAGCGGTAGCCGTCATCCTGAGTATCGCTCCGCCATCAATCGGGATGCTCATCTGGATGTTCGACCTCGGGCCGATTCCAGCCTTGAATCTGACGCCGATGCTGTTTCTCCCGCATCTCCTGTTGGATGGATACGCGTTCGTCGGCACCCATATATTCGAGACGAATCCGACGACCCAGCGTGCGGCCGAACAGAGTGCGATCGCTGACCGCACTGACCCCCAACTCGTCGTCGATACCGAGGGACAGATTGTCAGCCTCAACGACCGAGCAAAAGAGGTGCTGGGCCTTGACTCAGATGTCATGCTTCCAGTCCCGTTTGTCGATGCCGCAGGTGTCACAGTAGACACCCTTGTAGACGATGGTGAAATTGAGATTGAGGGCGCGTCCGGTGGTGTTTTCGGGGTTTCGCACACGCCGCTGACCGATCCAGCGGGTACGGATGTGGGTAGTCTCATCGCACTGTACGACATAACTGAAGAGCGGAGACGAGAACAGCGGCTCTCGGTCCTCAACCGTGTGCTCAGACACAATCTCCGGAACGAAATGACGGTTATCAATGGGTATGCCGAATCAATCGGCTCAACGGCCAGTGACCCGACAGTGACCGAGCAGGCGACCACGATCACGAATGCAAGTCAACGATTGCTTCGAATCGGTGACCGAGCACGAGAGTTCGACCGTGTTCAGGACCGCGAGTTAACGATCAGTCGTGTTAATATCGAGTCAATTATGAGCGAGCTCTGCGAGGAAATTCGTAGTACCCAACCAGAGGCCGAGATCAAGCTGACTATCGGGGACTCGGTTGAGAATTTCAGCACTGATTGAGATGTCTTCGCGTTAGCGGTGGCTACGTTTCTCGAAAACGCGGTGATGCATAGTGAAGCACACGCACCGACGGTTCACGTTCACATCTTTGATACGGGACTAGTCAATCGCCAACTCGGGATCGAGATCAGAGATACGAATCCACAGATCCCAGCAATGGAAATCGAGGCGATGCAGAGTGGCGGTGAGACACCACTGCAACACGGACAGGGGATCGGATTCTGGATCGCGTATTGGTGTCTCTCGATGCTCAACGCCGAGGTCGATTTCGATTATGAAGACGGGAACATTATTACAATGAGAATCCCGAACCGGAGTGACGACTGACCGCCTGGGTACGTACCAGTGAGTTGGCTCTGTTGAACCTCTTAACAGCTGAAATAACCACTCTGCTGAATATAGCCGATGAGTTCAGCAAAACACCAAATAGATTGATCAACTATCAATTATATATGGTATTGATCCTCAAAAATCACAATACACGCGGAAGTTTGACGACGAACACAGCCCCTTCCGGATCGTGGTCCTCGACCCAGACCTCTCCATCGTAGCTCTCGACGAGTGTCTCGACTAGGTATAACCCGATCCCTGAGCCCGGACTATCCAGGCCTTTCTCACCTCGTCCGAAGATCGCGTCTTTCTGTCCATCTGGCACTCCAGGCCCATTATCGGCGATTCGTATCGTGACTGATTCGGAGTCTTCTGCTACTGACACAGTAAGCTCCGGCACTGGTTTGTCATTGTGCTGGATGGCGTTCGTGAGTAAGTTCCGAAAGACTGATTCAAGCAGCGAATTGGCCGAGACTTCGACCTCTGGAATTGTGCCTTCGACGCGGATGGTGGCGTTGTCATGCTCTGACCGGAGTTCTTCGATTTCCTGATTCAGCACGGGAGCAAGCGCAACAGGGCGATGCTCGTTGGTTTGCCGGAGCATCACTTCCGCCATATCCTTCGCTACCGTGGTGAGCGCGACCGCGTTCTCTGCCCCCTCTTTCACCTTCGTCAGGTACTCGTGGCCCTCTTCGTCGAGATACTCATCTAACATATCGGCATACGCCGAGACCAGCTGGAGATGATTTCTGATGTCGTGTCGGAGAACCTGGTTCAACAGCTCAAGGTCGTCACGTTGCTCTTCGAGTCGTGCTTGCTGTTTTTTGCGTATCGTGATGTCCTGGGCGACCGCAACGAATTTCTTTATTTCTCCATCCTCACCTGTGATTGGGGAGATCGTTTGCTCCAGAACGATTCGCTCTCCGTCTTTTGTCTCGTCGATCATCTCCTCTTGCCATTGGTCACCATTCAGTATGGTCTCCCAGAGGTTTTCGTACCACTCCTCGCTGTGTTCATCGGCTTGGAGTAGGCTTGGATTGCGGCCCTGTACTTCCTCGGCGCTATAGCCAGTGATCGTCTCAAATGCCGGGTTCACGTACTCGATGTGACCATCAGTGTCGGTGATATAGACCGCGTGTGCAGTCTGTTCGACTGCCTGTTTGAACAATCGAATCTGCAGTTCGGGGTCGTCCGTAATGCCACTGAGTGGCTCGCTACTCTCACTCATTATCTCTTAGTAATGGGATTGCTCAATATGAAACCTGATTAGTTGCATGGAACAAGGACGGAGAAGATGGTTCCTCTCGGATTGTTTTCCTCGAATTCGATGCTCCCACCGCTGATCTGGACGAGCCAGTATGCAATCCACAGACCCAACCCCTGGCTGTGGGCGAGTTGCTCCTCGTGTCCATCTTCGAGGACATGTTGTTCCATCTCGGGCAGTCCAGGGCCGTTATCTTCGATTTTGAATTCCATGTCGCCATCCCCCGTCGGCTGCACTGAGACGGAGACATCTGGCTCTCGGTCATTGTGTATGATTGCGTTCTCCAGTAACTCCGTGAGGGCACGCTGCATGATTGCAGGGACGGTCTCGTCTTCCCCCTCGACGGGTTCGAAGACAACCCGAGCGTCAGCGAACGTTCTTGCTACCCCTTTGAGGGTGGCGATCACGTCACGGACTGACTCGTCCGCATACAGTTCTTGTTGGAGTATGTCCTGGATTTCACGGGCTTTCTCGCTCTCGGACACTAACTGGTCTACAGTCTTCGAGACACTATCGACTGAGGATTGAACGTCGTGGTCGTCTTTGGCAGCCTCAGCGAGTAATCCAACATGACCCTCGATGACATTGAGTTCGTTTCGGAGATTGTGTCGAAGCACTCGGTTGAGGACTTCCAGTCGCTGTCTGTTCAATTCCCGCTCGGTGATGTCGTTCTGGATTGCGACGTATCCAGTGATCCCGTCACGAGATGACTGAATCGGAGCAATCGTTTGCACGGCCGTATACCGCTCGCCGGATTTTCTCCGATTGACGATCAGCTCTTTCCAGACCTCACCACTGGAGACGGTATCCCAGAGCCGTTGGTAGTAGTCCGAATCCTGTTCTCCCGAATTGAGAAGCGATGGTGTCTCTCCAATTGCTTCCTCGGCCGTATAGCCAGTTATCTCCTCGTATGCGGGATTGACGTAGTCGATGATGCCCTCATCGTCGGTGATATAGATGGCCGTTCCAGCCTGCTCGACGAGGAGACGGAAGCGTCTGAGCTCCTGCTCATGCTCTTTTCGCTCGGTGATGTCCCGCGTGTTGACGAGAAATCCATCGATATGAAGGTCCTCGATTGGAGCCCTAGCGACCGACTCGACCCATATCCACCCACCCATCCCATCTCTAATTCGATATTCGATCGGACCCGCGACCTGTTTCGAGCCATCAACGAGACCCTCGAACGTCTCCCTGACGATGCCCTGGTCGTCCGGATGGACGTAGTCAAGGATGTTCTCGCCGATCACTGCGTCCGCGTCTTTCCCGGAGATCTGCTCGACAGACGGACTGATGTAGTTCACCGTGCCGTCAGGCTGGACAATAGACATCGTGTCGACGGAGTATTCGACCAGTTCGTGGAAGCGTGCCAGGTATTCTATCTGGCTTTCGAGTTTGATCAGAATACCGACCACGTGGGGATTGCCATCGCTGTCGGTCGTAACCTGGCCACGGGAGAGCACGTACGAGTAGGTTCCATCTCCCTGGCGAAAACGGTAGAAACGCTCGAAATCCCTCAGTTCGCCATTCTCGATAGCCGCTTTGAGTTCGCGGTTCTTTGGTCTATCTTTCGGGTGGACACGATCGATCCACCAGTCTGCCGAACGAAGTTGACCATCGCTCTCGACGCCGAACGATTCGGCAAATCTCGGGCTGATCGTGAGAGTATCTGTCGTTGGATCCCACTGCCACGTCGCGTCAGTGAGCACGCTATCAACGGTTTCAGTCCACTTCCTGAGATCTCCCTTGTGGTCTGCTTGTCGGTGTTGCAAGAGCGTCGAACGCAGAGTTTCTGCGACCATGAGCGCTCTATCTGACGCGTCTGGGTCACGGGCAACGTATCCTGCATGATCCCGAGCAAGAATCTCTCTTGCGAACGATTCGTCCGATTGGGTGGCATAGATGACGACTGGAAGTTCAGGAAAGTCCTTGCGGATCGCGTCGAGTACAGCCAGCCCATCTACATCTGGTGGCTCGTGGACGCAAAGTACACAGTCGATCTCTTGTGTATGGGTATTGAGTCGAGCAAGCGCCTCGGACGCTTTAGAGACGGCCTGGACGGGTGAAGGACGCTTCGGAGAGGCGAGTTCGTCACTCAATTCTTCCTGAAAGTCTACGTTCCCGATTGCTAGAAGAGAGAATGAATCGGAATCAACCACCATATGTTGACTCGTGTGAGTCCGTATAGATACATTATTATGTCGCTCTTGTTGGTGAGCCACAGTGCAATTTCGAGGTCAGGAAGTTCATACATCCATCAGACTGCACAACAAGCGTAGGCTGGGCTGTCACGTTGGACCGTCCCATATGTGAATCCAACAACGCTACAACTCCCTGAATATTGAGGACAGGCCCATCACTCAGTGAGTTCCACCCCGGTAATCTCGAATCGTGCCCCACCCTCAGCACCCTCGGTGACTGTAATGTTCCATCCGTGTGCTTCGGCGATCTGTTCGACGATGCTCAAGCCAAATCCAGTCCCGTTATGCGTGGTAGAATAGCCAATATCAAACACATCAGTTCTGTTCTCTGGAGCGATTCCAGTGCCATCGTCCTCAATAAAGAAGCCGTCCTCAACCTCACCGATGGTGATAGTCACATCGCTCCCACCGTGCTCGATCGCGTTTCGGATGAAGTTCTCAAAGAGTTGCTTGAGCCGAGTCCGATCAGCCTTAATGTGGTGTGAAGTCTCAAGAACGAGCCTCGCTTCAGCAGTATCGACGGTTTGCCAGCACTCCCTCACGAATGGTACAAGATCGATCGACTCCACCTCACCGATGCTGTTCCCTTCGCGGGCTAACGTGAGTAGGTCCTCGATCAAGACCTCCATCCGATCGTGTGCATCTGCAACCTTACTGAGGTGCTCACTGTCACACGTTTCTTGAGCAAGTTCTACGTGCCCCTCTGCGACACCCAGTGGATTTCGCAGATCGTGACTCACTACCGATGCGAATTCATCTAACTGTTTTTCGCGCTGCTTTCGGTTGGAGATGTCCCGACCGATACTCAAAATCGCCTGCTCACCGTGGTAGGTGATCAACGTCGAGCAGATCTCAACAGGTATCTCTTCACCGTCTTTCGTTTCGTGAACAGTCTCGAAGACCTGCACTTCGTCATCCGGCATATCGTCGATAAGCATCGTGATTTTACCCTCATCAAGCTCTGCATCAATATCGTGAGGCCTCATCGACAGCAGTTCGTCTCTCGCATAGCCAGTCTGTTCTACTGCAGCATCGTTCACTGCCAGAAATTCGCCATCAGAATCGATGACCCAGGCCGTATCATTCATCCCGTTGAAGAGTTCCTCGTACTCTGCTCTGGCCTGCTCAAGTTCCCGCTCACGCTGTTTGTGATCGGTGATGTCCTGAACTGCACCTCGTAGGGTCACGACATCGCCACCGTCGAGAGTCGGCTCACCCAAGATCTGAAACCACCTGATTTCACCATCAGATCGTTCAAACCGTGCCTCTACGTCGAATGACTCTCCTCTCGCTAGTGCTTCTTCGACGGCACGTTCGACAGCCGGCCGGTCTTCTTTGACATAGACATCCAGCGCTTGCTCCAGTGGGGGCGCTTGATCGGCTTCTCGACCAAGCATCCTGAACAAGTGATCGGACCAGAACACGTCCTGTGTCTCGGTATCGATCTCCCACCCGCCGACATCCGCAATCCGTTCTGTCGCCTCAAACATATCCTGCAGCCGCTCTGATTCCCGTTCACGTTCCTTTTGTTCAGTAATATCTGAAGCGATGCCGATGATTCGATACACCTCGCCAGCATCATTTTCGACCGGTACCGCTCGATCCCACACCCATCGGACCGTTCCGTCCGGGCGAACGATTCGATACTCCTCATCGTACCGCCCTTCTCGTTGCGTGGGCAGCGCATTTTTTACCCGGTCCCGATCATCTGGATGGATTGCGTCGAAGAATGCTGTCGGATCCTCGTAAAGTTCCTCTGGTGATTGCCCCCAGATGGTTGCAAAGGCAGGATTCACATAGAAGATCTCCTCTTTCTCAGGATCGCTCATCCAGACGACTTCCTGAATATTTTCAGCCATCTGTTCGAAGCGGCGTTCACGTTCCTGGAGTTGTTCTTCCATCCGTACGCGTTCGGAGATATTGCGAATTATCCCGACAAAACGACGCTCTCCGTCTTCTTGGAACTCCCCAAACGATATTGAGATCGGGATTTCGTGCCCATCGTGGTGTTGGGCCGTGAACTCGATTGCTTGCCAGTCCATAGTTCGCTCATCAGTTTCGAGATACCGCTGGAATCCATCGAGGTGATTGTCACGATACCGTGGCGGTATCAGTTCTGTTAGTGACTTATCGACGAGACTGCCGGGTGTATAACCGAAGAGGTCCTCGACTGCAGCGTTGGCAAACGTGATCGTGCTCTGTGAATCGATTGTGAGGATGGCGTCTGGCGAGTGAGAAGTGATTGCTTCAAGTCGTGAACGTGTTTGCTCGGCCTCTCGCTGGGCCCGCCATTTTTCGGTGACGTTACGAATTCTGTTCGCCAAGAGGGTGTACTGTTCCGTCCCACTCCCTTTCTGGAGATAGTCGGTCACTCCCGCGGAAATGGCTTCACTGGCGATCTCTTCGCTGCCCTTTCCGGTAAACAAGATGAACGGGAGATCTGGATGGTTCTCACGGACTGTTTTGAGAAACTCCAGTCCGTTCACCCCCGGCATATCGTAATCCGAGACAATGCAATCGACGTGGGTATTTGCGAGGTGGTCTAGCCCTCGGTCGGCACTTGTTGCGGTTTCGACCTTGAAGCGCTCGTCTTCTCGTTGTAGAAACGTGCCAGCCAACTCAGCGAAATCCGGTTCATCATCCACATGAAGGATCCGGATTGAGTCACGTGTTGTATCCATTATACTGGCACCTAGTCAAATTCGCTATGTTCACAAACCTCAAAAAGGCGACGTTTCGAATATATGGGGGCTTGCGAATACAAATTAAGTGCTGCACTCCGGACTATATCTTGCACTCGCCACGAGGTCTCTCCAATACAAAACAGAATACAAAACAGATGAGTTTGCGTTGTATGAGCCCACAGTTTCACGGTAGACGAACCATTCATTCGACGACCACGACGCCTTTCATCCCCGCGTACTCGTGGGGGACGCAGAAGTACTTCGTCGTCCCCGGTGCGTCGAAGACCTGTCTGAACGTTGCGCCCGCCTCGGTGTGATAATCGCTCTCGAAGGAGCCGTCTTTGGCTTTGACGTTGTGCGCCGCGCCGCCGCCCGTCCATTCCCAGCCGATGGTCGTCCCGGCATCTACACGGACGGCCGCGGGTTCGAAGGACATCCCGTCCGAACCGCCGACGGCGACAGTCACGCTCGACTGGCCGGTCCGGTCGTAGATGCGGTCGTAGCTCTCTGTGTTCGACAGCCAGCGGTCGAACGGCTCACCGCCGTTCGCGTTCGCCCCGGCGTGCGTCCCGGCACAGCCGGCGAGCACCGTCACGCCGACGGTGACAGCACTCGCGAGGAACCCACGTCGGGATAGTTCGTGCCCGTCAGTCATCCGCGCTGTGGGGCGTCTCGGACGACGCGTCCGTCGCGCCCATCGTCTGCCCGCTGCGGCGGTACAGCGAGACGCCGAGCGGGATGACGACTGCCCACTCGAGGACGGTGAGGGCGATGGTAACTCCCGTAATCGGTTCGGGGAAGATCGCGACGAGCGTGGCGAGCATCCAGACGGCGGTGACGACGCCGACGAGCGTCCCGAGACCAGCCGCGATGCGGTGGGCCATCCCGGCGCGATAGAGGCCGAGCGAGAGGCCGGCGACAGCGAGGGCGTAGACGCCCATCACGGAGACGAAGTAGCCGCTCCCTAGCGGGGAGAACAGCGCCGTGAACGTGCCGAGCGAACTCGAGTCGGTCTGGGCGAAGACGGTTCGTCTGCTGCCGCCACGGTCGCACGAGCGAGGTGGTGCTCCGAGCGGGCCTGCACTGCGGCCGCGAGCGAGAGGAGCGCGTCCTCGGTCAGTGTCTGCTCCGCCGTCCCGTCGCGGACGAATACGTCGGTCAGCTGCGTATCGCCTCGCGTGAGCGTTCCCGTCTTGTCGAACGCGACCGCGTCGATATTCGCCGCCGTCTCGACGTGTTCGCCGCCCTTGAACAGGACGCCCTGCCTGCCGCCGGAGGCGATTGCTGAGAGGACTGCCGCTGGTGTCGAGATGATGACTGCACACGGCGAAGCGGCGACCATCAGGGTCATTGCGCGGTAGAACGTGCTGGTGAACTCACTTCCGAGCGCGAGCGGAATCCCGATAGCCGCGATTGTGAGCGCGAACACACCGAGGACGTATGGCTGTTCGAGGCGGTCGATGAGCCGCTGTGTCGGGGCCTTCTCGCTCTGGGCGTCTTCGACCATGGTGATGAGGCGGCTGATCGCTGATTCGTGGGCCTGCCGAGTGACCTCGATTTCGAGGCTCCCGCTCTCGTTGATCGTCCCGCCGAACACGTCGTCACCGGGTTCCTTCGGGACGGGAACGGACTCGCCGGTGAGCGAGGCCTGATCGACCGTGCCCTCGCCGGACGTGACCACGCCGTCGAGTGGAATTTTGTCCCCCGGACGGACGACGAACACGTCACCGACGGCGACCT
Organism: Halorientalis marina; assembly: GCF_023028345.1. Classification (GTDB taxonomy): domain Archaea; phylum Halobacteriota; class Halobacteria; order Halobacteriales; family Haloarculaceae; genus Halorientalis; species Halorientalis marina. The sequence goes on from NZ_CP095490.1 coordinate 425,284, forward strand.
CGTCGATGGGAACCGTGACCTCCTTGCCGTCGCGCAGGACCTGCGCTTCGTCCGGCCGCATCTCGACGAGCGACTTGATCGCCCGACGCGAGCGGCCAATCGCGTAGTGTTGGAGCGTGTTCGATAGCGAGAACAGGAAGAGGAGCATCGCTCCTTCGAACGGGGCCCCGATCGAGAGTGCGCCGAGCGCGGCGACGATCATCAACAGGTCGATATCGACCGCGTGGTGGCGAAGCGTCTCGATGGCCCCCTTGAGCCCGTACCAGCCGCCGAAGGCGTACGCAACGCCGTACCCCGCCCACATCAGGAGTGGCGGACCGTCGAGCCATCCCGTCAGGAGGCCGGTCACCATTCCGATCAGTGTCAGACCGACGAATATTTCCTCCCGTCTGAGTTCCGAGCGAGAGGTCATTTCGTCAGGTGTCATGTCGGGCTCGTTCTGGATCGAGACGTCACGCTCACGGACTGCCTGTCTGAGCGTCTCCTCGGAGGTGACGCTCTCGTCGTAGGTGATCCGAACGCTCCCCGTTCGAAACGAGACCTCAACGTCGTGAACGCCGGGTGCATCTCGAAGGTGTCGTTCGAGTGCTCGCGCCCCCGCTTCGCCACGACCACCCCGCCGTTCGATCTGGACGGTACACGTCGATAGCGGGGGTGATTCAGCAACGGTCACGCCATCTCTCCATACACTGTGTATTGATTTTGCATTGTGGGTCTGTCATTGTGTCTCGGTCTGACTGGATACGACGCGGGGCGGCCACACGGTGGCTCCCGTCCGTCTTGCTCGAATGATTCAGCTGATGATCGTCACCGGAATCCGTGCTCGGCGGGCGACTGTCTCGGCAACGCTCCCGAGGAGCGCACGGTCGATTCCTGCCCGCCCGTGGCTGCCCATGACGATTTGGTCAATATCGTGATCTTCAGCGTATTCCAGGATTTCTCGCGCCGTTGCCGACTTCCGTGACGGTAACGAGTTCGGTATCCCATTCTGCCGCCAGGTCAGTGGCCATCGTGTGGATTCTGGTTGCTTTTTCTTTCGCATTCTCATACCAGCCTTCCGCGACTGGTAGGCCGCCAGCCTCCACGTCGATAACTGAGTCGATAGGGTTGATAACGTAAATCGAGGAGATGGACGCGTCCGGAAACGTCTCGATAGCGTATGTGAGCGCACGCTCTGAAAGCGGGGAGCCGTCGACGGCGACGAGAACGTTGACAGGCATGGAGTGGGGATTTGTTACGAATTGAAATGAACGTACTGCTCCGTGGATAGTGCGACAAAGATTCGTGAGGGGAGAATCTTCAGAAGCGTCGGGTTGGGGAACATCACTCGTCCGGATTCGACGGTTGAACGCCAATCGTTTTGACAACCACTGCCCTCGGTTTGGTTGTATCGACCGCCGAGTAGTTCACATCGGACGCATTCATCGCCTGAAGTTATGACCCTCGCTCAACTCCTCGAACAGTACGTCAGTCTCGGCATCTTCGTCCTCGCTACAGGTCTGAGTGTACTCAGTTTTCTGGCGTGGCGACGGGAACGTGATAGTCGGATGCGAATTGTCACACTCGGGTACGCGATGTTCGCCGTCTACGGGCTCATCGTGTTTCTCGAGTACCCGCTGCTCCCGTATATCCCGTACGCGACGCTCGAATTGCTCGAACACGCGAGTGCAATCCTGATTCTCGGGGGCCTCCTGGCGTTCTTCGTCGCTCTCACGCGGGACTGAGCAATGTCGGAACCGGACCTCGAACTGGACTCTCGGCGGGCGATCTACCAGCGGATAGCCGACACGCCGGGCGTTCACTTTCGCGCGCTCCTCGGCGACCTCGAGTACGCGCAGGGAACGCTCCAGTATCACCTCCGCTGGCTCGGTGACGAGGGCCTGATCGACGTCTCGGACGACGGCAAGTACACGCGGTACTACCCCGCCGCCGAGTTCGACGAAGCCGATCGGGAAGTGATGAACGCGCTGCGGAGGGAGTACAGTCGCCGCATCCTCGCACACCTCCTCACAGACGGCCCGCTCTCGACAACCGAGCTCAGCGACCGCGTGGACAAGGCGCAATCGACCGTCTCGTGGCATCTGTCGAAGCTCGCCGAGGCCGACCTCGTCACGAAAGACCGCGACGGCCGGAGCGTTGTTTACGAGGTCAGCGATCCTGACCGGGTCAAATACCTCTACACGGTTCACCGGCGCTCGTTCACCGACAAAGTTGTCGACCGGATTCTGGGCCTCTGGGACACCTATTAGCTCGGGGTCGTGTTCGAGGGTATCCCTCGAAGCACCAGCAGGCGTAACAGGAGCACGTACACGAGAAACGCCACCGAGGGGCCCAGCAGGGGACGGACGAGTCCCGCCAGATCAGTCCCGATCGCTGCCGCGTGAATCGTCCCGAAGGCGAATCCGGTGTACGCGAACGAGTGGACGACGCGTGGGCCCCACGGCCGCTCGAAGCGTTTCGCGTCGGTAAAGCCCAGCACCGCGACGATGAGCATGAGCAGCGCACCAGCACCGACGGCGACCCCGCCGAGGAAGTACGGCATCGAGTATGCTGGTGCCGGAACCTGTCCGGTTATGACGAACCACGCGTCGAGGACGCCGAGCCCCGCGTGGAGCAACGTGACGATCATCGCGAACACGGATAGTTCGATGTGTATGCGTTGGGCGGCCTCGTGGAGTACGCCGAACGACTCCGTGTTGTAGAGAACGCCCGTTAGGACGGCCAAGTACAGCAGCGGATACGTGACGAGTGCGGCACCGCGGTCGAGAAGCCAGACGAGTTGTGACATTACGATGCCCCCGTCGTCTCGACGACATCGGGGCAGCCGTCCGAGTCTTGAAACCCGTTCACTGATTCCGAGCGGGTCGGACACTTGTCGGCGGAGTCGTTGATGCCATCCCCGTCGTAATCTGCCGGTGCCTGTCTCTCCGAAACGGTCTGTTCGACGAGGTCGCTCTGTGCTTTTTCAGTCGCCTGGGCGGCACGCACGTCGCCGATTTGCCAGAGGGCCGGAACGGCCACGACCAGCACGACGATGGCGACGACGGTAATTCGCTGCTTATGCGTCCATGACATGTGTATCGAACCTCTCTGTCGTGTGAAAGACACCGTCGTGAATGATCAGCGCCTCCAGTCCGTCCCACTCGGCGGCTACTTCACGTGCTTCGTCGAGGGGAAGTGCGGCGAGCGTCGTCGCCAGGGCATCGGCCTCCATACAGTCGCGACGCGCGACGATGGTAACGGACTCGTGACGCGAGCCGAGCGACTCGGTGGTTGCGTCGTAGATGTGATCCGTGCCGTTTCGCGAGCGTCGGTATCCCCCAGACGTTGCGACGGACCAATCCGTGTCCAGAATCTTCAGCGCTGTGTCGTCGCCGTACGGGCTTTCGATGGCCACCGGGCCGGTCGGCGGGGACATGTCTCCCCCACCGCTGACAAACCCCCGTCTACCGAGACCTGCGAGTGCCTCGCTAGCCCGGTCGACGATGTACCCTTTTGCGAGACCATTGAGGTCGAGTTCGACATCGGTACTGACCTGAGATCCGCTGACACGGACAGTCCCAGTATCGAAGTCTGTGGGTAGCGTGTTACTGTCACCACGCAGGAACGTCTTGAGTTCTTGTTCAACGCGACCCTGATTGACATTAAACACTCCCTCAGTTCGATCGTTATATTCGAGTCCACGTCGGACGATACGGGCGACGTGTTCATTCGTGACCTCCCCGTCGCGGTTGAGCTGGCTGACGGCACTCGCCTCGTCGAAGGCGTTCAGCTGAGCTTCGAGTGACTCGGCCGTGTTTCGTGCTGCAGTCACCGCGGTGTCGGCCCGGAAGCCCGTCGCGTGAACCCGAAACACGGTATCACAACAGTCGAACTCGCGGCGAGTGCCGCCGAGCCGTTCGGTGATCGATGCGAGCGATCCCATCATTTCGGTCACTCGTCCTCTTCGTGTTCTTCGTCCCCGCCTTCATCGTCGTATTCTTCCTCGTGCTCTTCCTCGTCCTCATGTTCTTCATACTCCTCGTGTTCCTCGTCTTCGTAGCCGGATTGCGTTTGGACTGCTGGCGTGAAATCTTGGTTGGGTGTCGGGGCATCGGAAGCAGCCTGCTGTGACGCGTCCGACGCAGACGGTCCAGGCGAGTCAGATTGCTCGCCAACCTGCCCGAGACCAATGCCGGGCAACGCAAGGCCACCGGCCACGACTGCGGTGAGAAGGGCACCTGCCAGCGTGAAAGCGACGAGTTTGTTATTGGGGACTGGGATGCGCATAATTAGCTACACCCCATTGTGGAATCGCTACCCTCGACGTATCGGTCGTTGCGTTCTGCCATTGCAAACAGACGGTGGAGACAGGCTTAGTAAGCCGTTCGCGTCCAACTATCGAATCTTCGTACAGCTATCGAATCCATTCGAGATGGAGCGATCTCAGTTTAGACTCACAGATCAGAGATTGCAATCCAATTCGATGATTGGACGCGAACGAACTTTTCCGAGACGTATCTACGTGTTTCTATGCAGCATCACTTGCGGCGAGCATGTCTGGTCGTTGTACTACTTCTGGTCGTTAGTGGAATCATCACTGTTCAAGTGGGAGCATCGCCAGCAAATGGTGAAAATAAAGTCGTAAAAAGTCTCGACTCAACAGAACAATCGCTATCTCCCGATGCGGACGTGAATGGGTTGAACGGTGACGAAGAGGAGGGTGAAGATGCAGAAGATTCGGGAGAAGACGAGACAGGCGCTAGTCTGATCGGAGACTGGTGGGGCCTTGGTGGTGAAGTGAGTGAAGCCCCGTACATCGGTGTGGTCGAAGCCGGTGTTGTCTTTCTTGTCGTCGGTGTCCTTGGGTACAGTCTGGCAAAGCGAAAGCGATTACTGCCGGTTCGCTTCCGTCGATATCAGTTACAAACACACCAGTGGATCGTTCTCCTCGGGACGGGACTAACGCTGCCGCACTTCATTGCTGTCGAAGAGTGGGAAGGTCTCGGTCTCGCGGTTGCTGTATTACTTGGTGTAGAGGTGATGAGTGGCCTGTACGGTCGATATCTGCATCGACACGTCGTTCGCCTTGGACGAGGAGATGAGACGCCATCAGTCGTCGGTCGTCTGCTGACCGTCACCAAAGAGACCCTCTTTTCACGATGGCGACGAGTGCACGTCTTGCTGACTGTCGTCACTGCAATCGTCCTCGTTCTCCACATCATCACGGCAATCGGTGACTGACTCTCTGTGGTGTCGATTCAGCCTAAAAGCAGAGCATGAAGGCCAGGTTTGGATTGGTCCGTTTCGGACAGTACCGAACACCTTCCAATGGAGATGAATCCGTACACGAGTCAGATTTAGGGTGTTCCAGTGATCTCAAGTAACACCTCCCGCCGTGATGTTTTTCGACAAATAGCTCAGCGTCCACACGTTGATTGGCCAGCATACGACTCAACCTCACTGTACGATCGGAGTTCCCTGACAGCACTCTCCGAAGATATTCGCACCGTCTCTGGAGCTTGGTTCAACCACCACTCCCACGACTCTGTTGAGGCGTTCGTCTGTCAGTATCCCCTTTCCTACGTGGTTTTCGACCCACACGACCAGTACTCCGGTCCAACTCGGTACGAGATGCCACAACTCTTCAGGGTTTTCTTGCTGAAAGAAGTGTACGGTTGGAACCACGAAACAGCGCTTGTCGACTATCTCCGGCAACACTCAGAAACCCGTGGCTCGCTCGGGTTCGAATCCGTTCCCGATCAGTCGACGCTCTGGCGCAGTTGGAACAGCCGCTTCAATGCCGACCTACGTGAGACAGTCGAGAGAACGGCGCGGACGGTTCTCATCAACGCACAGAAGGCAGGAGTTACAGTTCCCCGTGACCCGGAACGGGAGCTCCAGTATTACGACGACGAGTCCGGAGAGACCAATCCGGACGATCAGACTATTTTGGAACAGGCAGCGAAGATCAGCGACCACATCAGCCGCGTTGTCTTCCCGGCATTCTCGCTGAGCCGTGGCGAGGGCTGTGAGATTCACGAGAACGCCTACTGGGACTTACAGACGTATCTCGGACTTCGCGAGCGCCTCGCGGCCAATGAGGGTGCTCGTAGCTTCACCTACGAATCGCCTCGTGAGCGGACACCGTTAGGGCACGCCCATCGCGAGCAAGTTCGTGACCTCTCAATTGCGGAGACCCGAGAGATGTACCGACAGGCCATCGGAAGGCTTCTGAACGAAGTTTCGGAGACAGAGCAGTTCTTCCGAGCTGGGATTGTTGCAATCGACATTACTGAAGCTGATCCCTTCACGGGCGACCGCACCGGCTACGAGGACGAGATCATCGGGACGAAGGAGAAGACCGACGAATACGCCTACCAGTGGGCGACGGTCCAGTTGGTCGGCAACGCCGTCCCAATCGTGCTGGACGCGCGCCCCGTCCGAAAGGGGGAAACCCGACTTGAAATCGTCGAGGACTTGCTGGACTCTGCCGAGGACCTCGTTCACGTCGATAACGTACTCATGGACCGGGAGTTCGATAGCCAGCACGTCCTGGATATGATTAGCCAGCGCGGGCTCTCGTACGTTGTACCGAAGCGGATGCAGACCAGCGAGAAAGCCCAAGCCAAGCGGTTGCTCCAACGAGGCCGGGATCGATATGAGACCGACCGTAAACTCCATCTGGGCAAGAACGAATGGCACGAGACGACGCTGATCTACCGCCGGAAAGAGAACACTGAGCACGATGATCACCGGCAGTACTCAGTGTTTATGACGAATCGGGGGAGCGGACACCTTACGGAGTACGGCCACCGCTGGGAGATCGAGAGCGGGTACAAATCGATTAAGCGGTTCATGGCTGCGACGACCTCGAAAGATTTCGGGCTCCGGTTCTTTTACTTCGCATTCGCTTGTCTCCTCTACTCAATCTGGCGGGCTGTCGATCTACTCGTCCAAGCCGAGTTGACTGGCGAGTATGAGCACTCACCGGTGATTACAGCGGACAACACGCTGACGCTGCTGAAGAAGGAAACTGGAATCGGGTAGTTAGGAACTCTGTTCGGGTTAGCGTGCCGTCTGAGTGGCTACGCTGCTGGAAATCTCGAAAACTTGTCCATATAGTTGGGTGTATTACAAGAATAGCCGCTTGGAGGGCCATCTGGGGCAGTACCCGCTGACCGAATCGGTTACATTCACGCATCAGAGCCCTGCTAAACCCGCTGTAGTCTCAACTTCCCGAGCACCTGGTAGTTGAGACTAGCGTTCTCAATGCATATGGATCAGAGATCAAGCAGCCGAAATCTATTCGAGTTGTTAGTCGTCGTCTCCTCGATAGGCGTCGCCACCCCGCTTCTTGATTGTGAGTACGTAGAGAACCTTCTCACCACGATCAGCACGACAGCCGAGACGAAATGGACCGATTCGAAGTTTCTGATGGGGCGCGCCCTCAAGCGGTTTCAGGTAGTCCGTCGGATCGCGCCACTGGTCGGTGACGATCTCGTCCAGTTTCGAGCTAATTCGCTCTTGCGCGTACTCGTCAAGGCCGTCGAACTGCCGGTTTGCGGTGTCGGTGAGTTCCCAGTCCCACGCCTCACTCATCGTCGCTGTTCCCGGCCAGCCCGTGATCTGCCTTCACTTCGTCGCTCGTCTGTGTTCTCCCTTCCTGAATGTCGACTTCACTTGCGAGCATTGCCTTCAGATCTGCCCGGTTGAAATCGGGATGCTTGATTGCATCTCTGAGCACATCACGGATGAACTCGCTCCGACTGTTGTATCCTTCCTCCTGCCAGGTGCCGTCGACATCGGCGAGGAACGTCTCTGTCATCCGGATATTGACCGTCGTTTTCTCAGGGGATTCGGCTTCTGCCATGTCTTCGTGTTGAATCTGTGTAGCAATAACCATTACGCTTGATCTTCAGATCCGAGGTTTCACACACCAGGTTTCGAGTGAAAAGCCGGCCGCTATCTACTGGTTTTTCAGCGGAAGCAGTGGTGTGTCAGGGACTGGAGCACGAGCAAGCAGTCTCGACATTGTATCATATGCTGTTGTTCTCTAAGGTCTGGATATTTGCGCAGTAGTTGAGACTGCTGTTTCCCAGTGGTTCCAGAATCACAGAGTCGTGTGTCTTCCAGTGACGTGACCGAAGGACTCATCGGGAATCGAACACACGAGAGCCTATGGATAGCGACGAGGGGTCGAGCTCACAGACAACTCCCGAACTGGAGGATGTCTCATCACTCGACCGGCTGCCATTGCACTCGACTGATCTGCTGACGTTGCTTGACCCGTCGGGTGTGGTGCTGTACGAGAGTCCGTCCATCGAGCGCCTCTACGGGTACGATCAAGAGGAACTGGTGGGCGAGCAGGTCGCCGAGTACTTCCACCCCGAGGACCGGGACCGCGTCGTCGAAGCATTCGCTGCAATCGTCTCCGAGGACGGCCAACACGTCGAGACGGTCGAATACCGCCACCTGATGGCAGACGGCTCCTACAGGTGGATCGAATCCGTCGGCTCCTCGGATCCGACGCCTGACGGGAATTACGTCATCAATTCCCGGGATATCTCCGAGCGGAAACAGCGCGAGCGTGCCCTCCAGCAGACCCGCGAACAGGTCCAGTCCGAACGGGACGGGAAAGAAGCCATCCGCCAGCTCCTCCTGCAGACCTCGACCGACACCGAAATCGCCGCGAGTGTCTGTCGCTTGCTCGTCGACGACTACGGCTACGAGGCGGCCTGGGTCGTCCGGAAGCAGGGGACACAGGGAGACGATCCGCATCCGGTGGTGATCGCCGATCACGGATCGGACTGGGGTTTCCGGCGACCGGACGAGGACGGCAGCATCGACGCGGCGACACGACGGACACTCACCACTGACGACCCCGTGACGGTCACGATGGACGCCGACGAGGAGCCAGAGATTGGCGCCCAACTGGAGCAGTGTGGGCTGACCTCGGTCCGGTCGGTGCCGCTGGATCACGAGGGGCTGTCCTATGGCGCGCTCACTGTGGTCCGGACGGACGCTGGCAGCCCCGTGGCAGGACAGCTGGTCGACGAGGTGGCAGCAGCGCTCGCGTTCAAACAGCGGATCCATCGCCAACAGGAAGCACTTGCCAGCGAAACCGTGACCGAACTCACGCTTCGATACTCGGGTGAGCACGTCCTGACGGCCCTATCGAGAGCGCTGGCTGCCCAGGAATACGACGACACCGACGGCGACTCCGCCGGCGAGAATAACGGCGACGAGATTGACGCCGAGGACGACAGCCCGGAAGTTGTCGTCGAGGAACTGCAGGGCAGTGACGGTGTCACGTTCCTGCTCAAAACAGCGGACGTGGACGCCGAAACACTCCGGGCGACTGCAACAGGGCTCCCGTCGGTCCGGACGGCGACCGTCGTCACGGAGTCGGAGACGAGGACGGTCGTGTCGATTCGCACCGACGCCGGGTCGATCAGGGAACTCGTCGGTGGACACGGCGAGGTCCTGCGCTCGATTACCGCCCGTGACGGTCGCCTGGAACTAATCGTCGAGTTCCCACGCCGGACCGACCTCGGTGCAATCGTCGACGCCGTGCAGGACCACTGGCCGGAGGCGACCATGCACGCCTGCACCGAGCGGACCGTCGACGACGACCACCCGAGCGCGTTCAGCGGGCTGACGATAAAACAGGAAGACGCCCTCCGGGCGGCCTCGCTGGCGGGCTTTTTCGAGCGGCCACAGGAGGCCAGCGCCGAGGACGTGGCCGCGACGCTCGGCTCCTCGGCCTCGACGTTCCTCCATCACCTGCGCAACGCCGAACGGGCCGTCTTCGAGGATGTCTTCTCTCACGACGGGCGACTCGACTGAGCCGACGGCGCGTGGCTGTCCGCACATACTGGTTGTTTCGTTGTCACTGTTGCGTATATTTGCAAGCCATCTTTACACCGACATGATGCGTAGCGGACAGCAACGTGTATTTGCTAACGTGTCTCTGTGAGAGTCGGTCGCTGGGCACGAGCGCGGTCTACTCTACCGGCGGCCAGCATCGACAGACGACGGACAGCGGTGACAGGCACAAACATCGAATCGTTGGTTCCGCAACCGCAGCAGCGAGTCGCGTGAGCGGTCGGGCACGTCAGCGTCGGGGAGCGAGGCGGCCGTGGTTCTGGCGGTGGTCGGCGTGACCCATAGGGCGGGCAGACTGCTGGCGGTGTATCTCGTCGGGCTGGTCGGACTGGCGCTGCTGGCGACAAGTACCGGGTTCGTCGGGACCGCGGCGGCGGGCAACACCGCCCCGGACTGTTCCACGGTGAGCTACAGCACCGACGGCTCAGGAAACTTGGAGGTCAGCACCATCGACGAACTCCAGTGTATCAACGAAAACCACGACGACGCGACTAGTCGCTCGGACGCGCTGAGCAAGGACTACAAACTCGTCGCCGACATCGATGCTAGCGGGACGAGCAACTGGGACCCCGACGACGACTCGACGACGGAGGGCTTCGACCCCATCGGTGACTCTGGGACGAAGTTCACGGGGACCTTCGACGGAGCAGGCTACGAGGTGTCCGGGCTCACTATCTCGCGTAGTGGGACGAACTACGTCGGCGCGTTCGGGTACATAGAATCCGGTGCCCTGGTCACTGACGTTACCTTTGCGAGTGCCGACATCACGGGGGGCGACCAGACCGGTGGCGTCGCCGGCAGGAACGCAGGCGGGGACATCATCGAGACACGGGTGACTGGGTCGGTCAGCGGCGACAGGTACACCGGCGGCGTCGTCGGCCTCTCCGGCGGCGTCGTCAGACGGTCCGGGTCGACGGCGAGCGTCTCCGGCTCGGGAAATCAGGCTGGCGGACTCGTCGGCGAGAACAGAAATCTGATCGAACAGTCCTACGCGACAGGCAGCGTCAGTGGATCGTTCGACGTCGGTGGACTCGTCGGCAAGAACGACAACGGCGACAACGTGAAGTCGTCCTTTGCGACCGGCAGCGTCTCGGGGTCCAGCACCCTCGGTGGACTCGTCGGGAACAACGCTGGGTCCGTCTCCAACTCATACTGGGACGCGGACGTGAACAGCAACGGTCAGGATGGTGCCAGCACTGGATCGTTCGACGCCACTGGACTCACCACCACGCAGATGCAACGGTTCGCACCGCAGTCGAACATGGGGGACCTTGACTTCGAGACGGTCTGGATCGTCACCAGTGGCTATCCGCGACTCGCCTGGGAAGGGGCGACGGCGCTCACCGTCGACAGCATTGAGGCCACCAGCCCGACCGTCGGCGAGGACGAATCGGGCACCATCACCGTGACCGCAAAGGAGAGCGGCACCGACGCCGGCGAAGGCGTCACCGTCGAAGTCCTCGACGACGATGGCCTCGCTGGCTTCGCCGCGAGCGATACGAAAGTCACCGACACCAACGGCGAGGTCGAGTTCACCTTCGACGAACCGGACCATGGGAGTTACAGCCCCGAGTTCGCGTGGGCCGACGACACGAGCGTCTCTGTCACGCCGACCGTCACCGTTCAGGACGCGCCCGAGGTCACGTCTATCGAGCGGGCGAGCGGCGAATCGAACCCCACCAACGCCGACAGCGTCGACTTCGACGTGACGTTCTCGGAGAGCGTCAGCGGTGTCGATGACGGTGATTTCACGCTTCACACCACGGACAGCGCGAGTGGCACCGTCCAGAGCTTCGGACCGACCACGGCCGGTAACTCGATCACTGTCACGGTCGATTCGATTTCGGGCGACGGTGACATCCGGCTCGATCTGGACGACGACGACGGCATCACCAACGGCAACAGTGTCCCGCTGAGCGGTGAGGGAACCAGTGGCGGGAGTGGTGACGGCTCCTTCACCAGCGGCGAATCGTTCACCGTCGACAACACCAATCCGGGGTTCAGTGCTGGCTCCAGCAACAGCGCGTCGGTCGACGAGGAAAGCACAGCGAGCGATTTCCTCGACGTGGATGCCGGTGACGACGGCCCACCGGGCTCGGAAGTTTCGACGTACGCCCTGTCCAGCGCCGCCGGCAGCGACGCCGGACCGTTCAGCATCGACAGCAGTTCGGGTCAGCTTTCGCTCGACAGCGCACAGGACTTCGAGAACCCGGCCGACGACAACGGCGACGGCGACTACGAACTGGACGTGACGGCCACCGACGACGCGGGCAACACCGCCATCCAGTCCGTTACCGTTAGTATCACCGACGTGAACGACCCACCGACACTGGATACCAACAGCGGTGTGACCGTCGACGAAGGGTCCAACGCGAACCAGATTCCGAACTCGGAGTTAGACGCCAGCGACCAAGATGGGGACTCGATCACCTACACGGTGACCGCTTCTCTCTCGGCGGGTGATCTGTTCATTGACGGGAGTGGCGGCGGGACTGACGACGGAACGCTGGACGGCGAGTCTCCCATCGCCGCTTCTGACTCGTTCACCCAGGCCAACATCGACAACGGAAACCTGCTCTACAACCACGACGGTTCCGAGACCACGAGTGACGATTTCGACTTCGACCTGTCGGACGGCAACGGTGGCTCCGTGACCGGAAAGACGTTCTCGATCACCGTCGACCCCGTCAACGACGCACCGACGCTGGCGGCGACTGGGACGAACCCGTCCTACACCGAAGACGGGAGTGCGGTCACCCTCTACATGTCGGCGTCGGCGTCCACCGTCGAGAGCGGGCAGCAACTCACTGACGTCGAGATGACCGTGAGCAACGTGGCAGAACCAGCCCAAGAGACACTCACCATCGACGGCGAAGCGGTGACGCTGACCGACGGAAACAGCGGGACGACGGCGGCAAATAGCTTCGGGTACAGTGTCACACTCAGCGGTGGAACCGCGACGGTCACCGTCTCGAAGTCGGCGACGCCCGGGGAGTACGAGACCCTGATCAATGGTCTCCAGTACGAGCATACGGGCGACGACCCAAGTACGGGGTCCGACCGCGTGGTCAAACTCACGCAGGTCACCGACAGCGGCGGCACGGCAAACGGCGGTGAAGATACCACGAACCTCGATATCACCAGTACTGTCTCGCTCTCGGCTGTCAACGACGCGCCGACGCTGTCGGTCTCGACCAGCAACCCGACGTTCACTGAGGGCGGGAGTGCAGCCGAACCGTTCTCCTCGGCCAGTACGGATGTCGTCGAGAGCGGCCAGCAGGTCGAGCGCCTCACACTCACCGTCAACAACGTGGCCGACGGCTCGGCGGAGACGCTAACCCTCGATGGGAGTTCCGTCGCTCTCACCGACGGGAACAGTGTCAACACCGCGAATAACGGACTTTCGGCGTCGGTCAGCGCCTCCAGTGGGACGGCGACCGTCACCGTCAGTGGTGGGTTCAGCGAATCGACGGCGAATACGGTCCTCGACACCCTCGCTTACCGGCACACCGGGGACGATCCCTCGACCAGCAACGACCGGACCATCACGATCACCGAGATCGTTGACGACGGTGGGACATCTAACGGTGGCAGCGACACGGCGAGTGTCTCGAAGTCTGGCACCGTCTCGCTCACGCCAGTCAACGACGCGCCGACGGCCATCAGCCTCACCAGCACCAGCGTCGCCCAGTCCAGCGGCACCGACGCGGTGGTCGGGAGCCTCTCTGCCACGGATGTCGACGACAGCAGTCACACGTTCTCGCTGGTCAGCGGGAGCGGTGACGGTGACAACATCGAGTTCAATATCGACGGCGGTGACCTGCGTGCGAACGACGCGTCAGCGCTCGCCGAAGGGGACTACGACGTTCGCCTCGAAGCCAACGACGGCAACGGGGGAACATACGAGAAGGCAGTCACTGTCAGTGTGACCGACGACCTCGCGCCCACCATCGCGTCGAGTACGCCGGCCGACGACGCCACTGGGGTCGCCAGGAGCGACGATATCACGATCACGTTCAGCGAGGACATCGCCTTCGGGTCGGGCACCATCACGCTTCACGAGGACGACGGCGGCTTCAGTGACTGGGAGACCTTCGACGTGAGCAGCGACACTGGCAGCGGCGACGGGACGGTCTCCATCTCTGGGTCGACGCTCCGGATCGATCCCTCGACTGCACTGGCTGGAGCCACCACGTACGCCGTCCAAATCGACGCCGGGGCACTCACCGACACGGCCTCGTCGACAAACGACTTCGGCGGCATCGGTGACGACACCACCCTGAGTTTCACGACGACCGACTCGACAGCGCCGACCGCGAGCGTCGGGTCGGACAGGACCATCGACGAAGGGCAGTCAGTGAGTTTCGATGGGACTGGGTCGACAGACAACGTCGGCATCGTCAGCTACGACTGGGACTTCGACGACGGTGACACGGCCAGCGGTGCGACGACGAGTCACACCTTCGACAGTCCAGGTACCTACACCGTCGAACTGACCGTCACAGACGCCGCAGGCAATACCGACACGGCCACTGTCGAAGTCACCGTCGAATCGACTGGCGGCGGAAGCTCCTCACTGACCGCCGACGCCGGCAGCAGCCGCACCGTCACGGCCGGTGAGAAAGTTACCTTCGACGGCAGCGACTCGACGAGCGACAGCGGAATCACCAGCTACGAGTGGGACTTCGGTGACGGCGAGAGCGCGACCGGCGAGACGGTCACGCACACCTTCGAGGACGCGGCAACAGTACTGGTCGAACTTACTGTCTCGGATGGGTCGACAACTGACACCGACACCATCAGTGTAACCGTCGAGCGGGCGAGTGAGGACGAACAGAGTGACGACAGCAGCGAGAGCGGCGGAAGTAGCGGAAGTGACGGCGGTGGCAGTGCCGGAAGCAGTGGCAGTTCCGGAAGCGGTGGCAGTGGTAATGAGAGCAGTGGCCCCACCGAGACTGGTGGCGACCAGCCCACTGCCGACGATTCCAGCGGCGGGACTGGGACCGTCGTCAGCGGCACTCGCTCGGAGGATGGCAGCGTCACTTTCACCGTCAGTGCTTCCGACGACGACGGTCCGATCAAGCTCGACCTCAGCGGGACTGACGCCGACAGTTCCGACACACCTGCCGATTCCAGTGGCAACGAGACAGACGAGCCAAACCAGACGAACGAGTCCGAGACCGACGCCAGCGGGGCCGAGGGCCAGGACGAGAGTGACGGCAGCGACGACAGTGAAGGCGAGGGTGAGGGTGAGAACGCAGTCTCCGTCGACAGCCTGTCGATCACCCCGAGCGAGAGCGGATCCCGGGAGTTCGATATCTCGGTGCGCGAGTGGGAAGCCAACACCGACACCAGCGAGCGCGGGAGCGAGACCGACGACACAGGGACCGACACGACGGCTCCCGACAATCAGGGAGCGACCGACAGCGTCCGTAACCGCACGGACCCACGGACGTTCCTGGTCGAGACCGGCTCGTCGCCGATTGGCTACGTCGAAGTGACCCACACCAACCCCGACACCGACATCGACAGCGTCACGTTCCGCTTCCGAATCCGGAAAGCCGCGCTGAACGAGACTGGTGTCGACCCGAGTGGTGTGGCGCTCTATCGCGACGAATCCGACGGGTGGACTCGCCTCCCGACCGACGAAGTCGGTGCGAACGCCACCCACTACGTCTTCGAGGGAACATCGCCCGGGCTGTCGCTGTTCACCATCGCCTCGACGCAGCCAGCGTTCGAGGTCGTGCGTGCCAGCAGCCAGTCGGAAACCCGCGACGTTTCCGAGCCGGTCACTGTCGACGCGACGGTCCGCAATCTCGGCGGGGCGGCTGGGACCTACACTGCCGAGTTGCGAGCCAACGGAACAGTCGTCGCTACCAGCGATGTCGACCTCGCCTCGAACTCGACGCGGACCGTGTCACTCTCGTTCACGCCAGCCGACTCCAGGGAGTACACGCTGACAGTCGGCACTGTGTCTGCCGGGACGGTCTCGGTCCAGTCGGACGAGACGCTGACTGAGTCGACACCAGCAGACCAGGAGACCACACAACAGACCACCGCGGCCACAGACAAACCAAGCCAGACAGCAGGTGACACCGAAGCCACGGAGACGACCGACGCGAGTGGCCCCGGCTTCGGCGTCCCTGCGGCGTTCGGTGCGTTCTTGATGATGGTCGTCTTGCGTCGGCGGCGGTCGTAACTCGGGCCTACCCAGGAAGACCTGCTCGGACCAGGGCTTCTGGCGACCGGCCGAGGAGGTAGGATCGACGCGGCGACACGCCGGACGCTCGCCACAGACGACCCGTGACAGTCACGACGGGCACAGACGGGGAGGCCGACATCGTCACTAATCTGGAGCGGTGTGGGCTGTCTTCGGTCCGGTCAATGTCACTGGACCCCGAGGGGCAATTGTGTAGCAATAACGTCACATCTCCAGTCTGTATCACCAGAAACGGATTCTTGAGCGTGGTGAGTCCAGTGTCTCGTAGTGCCACCAACTCGTGACTCTCGACGCGCTGTCTATCGACGAGTTGCACAGCGCCCCCATATCGACTGGCCAGTGTACGATTCGACACCGGTGTACGACCGTCGCTCACTCGCCGGATTGGAATCAGATGTCCGGACTGTCTCGGAAATGTGGTTCTCACACGATGCCCACGACTCGGTGACCCAGTTCGTCTGTTCGCTCCCGCTAGCCTATGTCAGATTCGATGCGCATGATCGCTACGCAGACTCGACCAGCCATCAGATGGATGTGCTCTTTCGGCTATTCGTGCTGAGAGAATGCCACGGGTGGGATCACGAAACAGCGCTCGTTGAGTTCCTGGATCAGCACCTTCATCTCTGCGAGCAGTTGGGCATGGAGACGGTCCCAGATCAGTCGACACTGTGGCGCAGTTGGCGCAAACGTTTCACTGCGGATCTTCGTGAGACTGTCGAGACGGCTGCACGGACGATTCTGATCAAGGCACAGAACGCAGGTGTTGCGGTTCCGCGTGACCCAGAACGGAAGCTCCGACATCAGACTACTGAGTCTGAGAACGAGAGCGCCCCTGATGACAAAACGATCCTAAAGCACGCAGAGCGAATCACTAATCACGTCACCCGCGTTGTCTTCCCAGCGTTCTCACTGGATCGTGGAGATGGGTGTGAGATTCACGAAAATGCGTACTGGGACCTCCAGACACACCTCGGCTTACGCGAGAACCTCGCTGCGAACGAGGGCGCTCGCAGTTTTATTCACGAATCAACACGTGACCGAACACCACTAGGACATGCCCATCGGGACCATATTCGCAATCTCTCTGTCAAACAGGTTCGAGAGATGTACCGGCAGGCAGTGAGGCGTCTGTTGGACGAGGTCGCAGAGACGGGGGAGTTCTTCCGAGCAGGTATCGTTGCCATTGATATTACAGAGGCCGACCCGTTCACCGGTGATCGAACGGGTCACGAAGACGAGATCATCGGGACCAAAGAGAGTTCTGACGAGTACGCCTACCAGTGGGCGACGATCCAGTTCGTTGGTAACGCTGTCCCGATTGTCCTCGATGCACGACCGGTGCAGAAAGGCGAGACGCGAAAAGAAATCGTCGAGGACCTGCTGGAGTCAGCCGAGGATCTCGTCCACGTCGACGAAGTGCTGATGGACCGTGAGTTCGACAGCCAGCACGTCCTCGAAGCTGTCGACAATCGTGGGTTGACATATGTCGTCCCGAAGCGGATGCAGACCAGCGAGAGAGCCCAGGCAAAGCGACTCTGTCGGTGGGATAGGGAACACTACGTCACTGATCGGAAACTCCACCTCGGGAGCAACGAGTGGCACGAAACC
Organism: Halorientalis marina; assembly: GCF_023028345.1. Lineage (GTDB taxonomy): Archaea > Halobacteriota > Halobacteria > Halobacteriales > Haloarculaceae > Halorientalis > Halorientalis marina. Next base: position 442,979 of record NZ_CP095490.1, read on the forward strand.
ACGCTGATCTACCAGCGCAAAGACGACTCAGACCACACTGATCACCGGCAATACGCCGTATTCATGACGAACGGCTATCCTGCGGGGGTGATCTCCCAGTACAACGCTCGCTGGGAAATCGAGAGTGGCTACAAGTCGATCAAGCGCTTCATGGCCGCCACGACCTCCAAGGATTTCGGGCTACGGTTCTTCTACTTCGCGTTCGCGTGTCTGTTGTACTCGATCTGGCGAGCGGTCGATCTGCTTGTCCAGGTCGAGTTGACTGGTGGGTATGAGAAGTCGCCAATGGTGACGGCAGATAACACGCTGACACTGCTGAAGAAAGAAACTGGAATCGGATAGCTGACTTCGTAACCCGACCGAACGCCGCGGTTCTGAGTGACAACTTTGGTAGCAGATACAGAAACTCGCAGAACTAGTATAGAGACCAACAAGAAGTGGTGCGTGAGCGGTTATTCGAAGCAGTTCAGACTCGTTGACCCGTCTGAATATCTGCATTACAGCCCCTCTATAGCCGGTGTAGTCTCATCTTCCCCTGCTCTGATTCTGTATAGCGGAATGTAGTTTATAGACTGGGAAAGTCGGTCTGTAAGGGTTCTATCCCGGATATTCGGCCGATAATGATGAAACAGCAGTGGTCATGATTACCTGAATAATCACGACCACTTTGAAGTACCCCGCCGCCGTCGGTGAAGCACGAACCGTGGAACCGGACGAAGAGGGCCTTGAATCTGGGGAAAAGCCGGCGAACTTCACCATCCACCAGCCCGTGTCGCGAGCACTGCCAATTAGACCTAATAGCTTCTAATACAAATCAATACCCAAGATGCCCATCTCGAAAGACGAGTTCCGCTCCATCGACGAGGACGGGCCATCGCTCCCCGACCTCGCGCCGGACACTACCCAGGGTACGGTCTATCGCTTCCTCCTCGAGCACGCCGACCAGGCGTTCCGCCAGCGGGAGATCGTCGAGGCCGTCGACGTGCCCGAGGGGAGCGTCGGCCCCACGCTGAAGCGCCTCGAAGAACACGGCCTCGTCGAACACCGCGACCGGTTTTGGACGATCGACGACGCCGAGCACGCGGTCGCGTCGGCAGGGCTTCACGGCGCTGCCACAGCCGACGACATCGACGGCGGTTTCTCTGACGACGTCGAGGCCTGGATGGAGACCGCGGTCGACCCCATCGAGTCGGAAGCCGAGCAAGAGGAGCCGTAATGCTGAATACGGGCGTATGCCTTCATCAGCTCCACGTGTTCCCATGTGTTCACACACAGGGGAACAACTTATCAAGCGGGCCTGTGTATCTTCGGTTATGAGTCAGGAACCGCTCGACAATACGATCAAATTCCGCGCTGGCCCGCTCAAAGAGGCAGCAACCGAGCTCGATTCCATCCACTTGGGTGGAATCAACATCAGTGAACTCGCTCGCGAGGGGCTCACCCAGATGCTTCGGCGAGCGATGACAGACGAAGACAAGATTGAGATTTACGAACGCTATTCGACAGGAGATCTCTCTGAGGACGCTGCTCGCGTACTCCTCGGTGATGAGTTCGATTTGCTCCAAGAGGATATCGACGCGTTCCGTGAAGCTGCCGAGGACGACACCAGCGACTATCTCGTCTAAATGGCCAGCGGCACCACACGGTATCCAATTTTAGTCGATACCGACGCGCTGATCGCCGTCGCAAACAGCTCCGTGTGGCCCCAGATCACCGCCCACGTCGGTCTCACAACGACGAACGTCTGCAAACAGGAACTCAAGCGGCACGCCGAAAACACGCGCGAGACCGCACCAGAGGGTAGTCGACCATACCAACTTCATTACGGGAGCCGTACAGCGCTCGATGCGCTCGAAGATGACGAAACACCGCTCACTCAAGTGACGAGCGTCCCCCGGCCCCACGGAGCAGACGCCGGCGAGGAATCGCTCCGACAGGAAGTAGTACAGAATCCCGAGGCTATCGACTACGTCATCCTGATGGACGCAACCGGCCGGCGTTCGATTCGTCGCGCTGTCGACGACCAAGCCGGAGATATCCGTGTTGTCACACCGCCGTTTCTGTTCTACATCCTCTCCGACAACGAGCTCATTTCGCGTCGTGAGTTCTGCGAAGCGTGCGGAGAGCTGTTGGAGCGTGAGGGCTGGACCGGATACAACACCGTAAAAGCTGCGTGGAAGGGGATTCCGATTGATTGTAGCGATATTCTGGACGACCACCTGCTCCCGTGACGAACCCGTATGAATCAGAACACTTCATCGACACGCGACGGTACGACAGCGCTCACGCGTTCCTTCGAGCGCTATCTCCAGGACAAAGGGAAAGGCCGCGGTGGGGACGGTGGGAACTATCGACGAAACGCCGCTCGCGAACTCGAGCGGTTCGCCGAGTGGGCCGCCGGCGACCGCGGCGCCGGCGACTGGACCGGGATCGTCCCCGACGACGTCGACCGGGAGCCCACCTTCGACGATCTCGACGAACGCGTCTTCCGGGAGTACGCCCGGCATCTCGCTGGTGACCGTGGTCTCAAGCAGAACACCGTCCAAACCTATTATCGCTATATCTCTGCGTGGTGTGGCTGGTGTCACAGTTTCGGAGGATGGTAGTATTCGGGCCGATTTCCGCTCGGAATCGCCGACATCCGACGTTATACGAGTGGGAGTTGAGATAAAATGGAGTCAGTACAGCCCAAATGTCAAGAAAATGCACCGCTAAATCGGAGCCAGAACAGCGTAGCCACTCACGGCTGGGCAGACACGTTGTAGAGCAGCAACTCAGTCAGCTGGAATCAGCCCTGCACAGACACGCTCGACACACTCACCAGCTGTGAGCACTGGTGCGTACTCCATTTCCCCGTCAACGCTCGCTTTCAGCAGAAAGTCCGTCAGCCGCCAAATATTGTACAGTAACACCGCGAACACGAAGTAGAACAGCCTGATGCAGTAGTCCTTCGAGGATGTCTTCGCGAGAAAGTCGTGCTTGATTGATTTGTACTCGTTCTCGATCTGCCAGCGGCGGCTGTACCGCCGACAGAACGTTTCGGCTTCGTCCGGCCCGACCCGAAGATTGGTCGCGAACACGGTTGTTCCGTCGCCCTTCGTCGATGGCACGTACAGAAACCGCATCGGGTGCGACCCCAATTCAACGTCGACGACTGCTGATTCCACGGCTACCTCGTGATTGTCCTCGATCATCGTCTCGATAGCTTCCTGCTCCGTGCTGGCGATTCGCTTTGGAATCAGGTAGTTCACATCGAGATTGGAGAGCGTCTGGTACACTCGCATCGAATCGAACTCCCTGTCGCACAGCACCGTCTCGATGGGAACGTGTTCTTTCGCTCGGTTCACTAATCGCCGGACAATCCGATGAACTTTGTTCGGTGGATTGTCGTCCCACGCAGAACTCTCACGGACTGGCTCAACGGCTAACACTAGCGGAATATTCTGTCCTACGATCGATAGCGTTGCAAACTTGAACGCTCGGTCTTCCGGAGTCAGCCCACTGACCATCGGCATCCCCTCCACGTCGCCGTAGTATGGCACGGTCGTGATGTCGATCGCCGCGGTCACCGGTCGTCGGAACGCTGTTTCCGACGCGATAGCAGAGAGCAGGCGGTCGCAGGCCTGATCAAACCCCTCGATCAGCTCTGCTGGCGCGAACTGTTTCAGCGTTCGCAGGTGGGTATCGCCGTGCGGGCCGTACTCCTCACCCCGACGTACCTGAAACCGCGACGCACCTTGGGCAGTGCCACAGCCGACCATCCCCATGAACGTCTGTAACTCGAAAAATTGTGTGTCGTCGTAGGTGGCATTCTCGGCTCGTCCCGAGTCGAATCCACCGAAGCCATGCTCACGAGCAAGGCGAGTAGTTCGGTGAACCACCTCGTCAGTGAACGCATCGCCGATCTCAGTCTGGTTCCCATTGGTTTCTGGTATTCTATCCCTCTCTGGGGTAAGAACCTCTGCTTTCGGCCGAACTGCCGGGACTGAGAGCCCGTCGTCGTGGACTTCTTTCACCAGATAGTGGGAAGCAGTAGTGATGAATTTCTGAACGGTACCATTGAACCGGTTCCGCCACGTTCGGGATAGAACTGACTCGCCCGGTATTCGTTCTAATCTGCTTTGTTGAATCCACGGACAGCGTAGCGATCACCGTTTGATAGCTTGTTCGAGGTTGTAGACGGCGGCGGTCAGCACCAGTTCACGGAACTCGCGGTACCAGACGCTCGGCCTGACAGCGGAGCCGTATCGGCGCTTGATGGCCGAGAAGGCGGTTTCGGCCATCCAGCGCTGCCCGTAAGCCTCGCTGTCCAACCGTGCGTTGTGGGCGTGGTCGTAGTGTGCGAACAGCCGGTGTTTGATGAGTGGCCGGACGCCCTCCGACCGGAGGGCGTCCCGTAGCGACTGATCGTCGTAGCCTTTGTCTCCGGCGAGATTCTCTAACACGTCGGTGTTGCGCAGCGCCACCCGACGGCCCACCTGTGTATCGTGCGGCCAGTGTGCCGAGATATGGATGTCCAGGACGGCACACGTCTCTGTATCGACCAGCGCCGTCGTTTTGAGCGTGCGTATGTCGTGATCCGAGCGTCTCCGGTAGTGGCTGGATGCCGCCTCACGGTCGAAAAACGTGGCATCCACCGCGCCGTGGTCGCCGGGATCGCACCGGGCCGCCGACCGGTCGAGCAGTTGTCGCCAGACACGGGTAGGCACCCGCTCGAACGAGCGGCACAGCGTCGAGGGTGCCGGGAATCCCCAGCGGGACAACTGCAAGAGAGCGCGGACACGATCCATCTCGCTCGCCCAGTCGACGAGTTCGCGGTAGGTCGCGTCCATGTGAACGCGCAAAAAGTGCAGCGTGAGATGCTTCCAGTCGGCAAATCCATTGCCAGCCGGATCGCTCACCACCGCCGTGGGGCTGGCGGCACAGCGCTTTTGAGCGAGCGATGCTGCTTGTTTAACGAAGCGGAAGAGGAGTTTAGGCACACTCGGCTCTTCCGCTTCGCTTTCACCTTCAGAGCGACGCTATCCTGCCGCCGTCATCGGATTCAACAGAGCATTCTAATCCAAACACGTCTGCTAATTCTGGGTACTGAGAAAGTTTGCGATAGCTGTCGCCTGTGATTTCCCGATAAATAAACAGCCGAACAATCCCCTCGAAGCAGTATGGGGCTGGGTGCCAGTCTGGATACAGGTCGGTAAGTTCCCCAAAAGGTCCATCCACAGTACTGATAGCCTCCTCGAGAGATGTCCCGTCTCGAAGCTGCGCTCGAAGTTTTATTCCAACGATATATGCGTTCGTTAGCTGGATCGAGCCCTCAGTCATTACTCGTTTGATCGCTCATCCGCTGGATCACCACTGCCAACACTGTCGCCAGTATCGTGAGTACAACTGCACCAGCCGCCGCAATCTCGTGGGCTGGTGAGACGTGCTGCACTGTTCCGTCCACGATTGGCTCAACTGGGAGCAGAGTATGATGTGGTGTCCCGACGATTGGGACGAAATAATCCACGAGATCGTTGAACCCGTACCACACGACAGCGACGAGAATCGCACGGGGCGGGAATGCACTGTACCTGCGGACGAGGAACGCCTCGGCAGCCATCCCGAGATGAGACACGAACAAGAAGCCGTACATCGCCTTCGACGCGAGTGCCTGGCCCAGAAACGGGACGATCTGCGGCGGTGCAACGACCGTGGCGAGAAACGCGTCCGCGAACACCGTCAGGACGTACGGCGTCCAGAGGCCGAGTTTGAGACAGCCGAAAAACGCGAGCACGTTCAGGTATTCGTTCGGCCGCCCGAGTTTGTAGAGTGCCAGTGAGAGCGCGATAAACAACGTTGCCATCGGGCTGTCCGGAACGACTGGCCACGCGGCGAGTGGCTCGAGACGGAACTGAGGGATGTAGTACCAGAAGCCAAAGACTGTCCCGAGCAGATTGATACCGACGATTACCCACGCGTACTCCAGTGCCACATTCTCGACACGCCTGATAGGTGGCCCGAGAAACCGGGACCAGCCGTCAGTCTGTTCTGTGTCCATCGAGTTGCGACGTGGCAGTCCGTCCTGATTCACTCCCAGTAAGGAGTTCGACGAGTTCAGCCTCCGTGACCGGTTGCGTTTCGGTGCCCAGTCCCGCGTCACGGGCAACGCGGACGGCACTGGGTGGGTGGAGGTTTGCTTTGGCGAGCAATTCGGGGTCGTAGAACACCTCACGTGGTGTGCCTTCCCCAATGACGTTCCCATCGTGCATCACGCAGATTCTGTCTGCGACCTCGGCTGCGAACTCGAGGTCGTGCGTCGAGAGGACGACGCTGATGCCTTCTTCGTGAATCGTCCGCACGCGGTCGGCGACCAGACGAGAGCGCTCTGGGTCGAGGCCAGCAAGCGGTTCGTCGAGGACGATCACGCTGGGTTCGAGCACGAGCACACCAGCGAGTCCCACCAGGCGTTTTTCACCACCACTCAGGTAGTGAGGAATCCGGTCTTCGAGATGGCTCGCGTCGACAGTCGCTAACGCCTCTCGCGCACGTTCCTGTGCTTCGTCGGCTGGAACACCATAGTTCTGGAGGCCGAATAGCACGTCGTCCAGCACGGTCGGCGCGACGAGTTGTGTATCGGCATCCTGGAAGACGAAACCGACTTCCTTCCGCGCGTGCGCTTTGTTATCCTCGGTGATCGGCGTGCCATCGACGACGAGTTCGCCGTCGTCGGGCACGAGCGTCGCGTTCAGGTGCTCCATCAGCGTCGATTTCCCTGCGCCGTTCCCGCCGACGAGGGCGACGACTTCGTCCGAGTAGACCTGGAAGTCGACCTCGTGCATCCCGACGGTCCCGTCGGGGTAGGTGTGGGCCTCACAGTGGAGGTCGACTAACGGCTCGCCCGTCTCGTCGCTACTCATAGCGACACCACCCCATAGACGGCGACCAGCGCGTAGCCGACGACGGCGACGTAACACGCGACGACCGCGACGAGTTCACGGAGGGGCGGGCGCGGAACGTCACCGTAGAGCGTGATGTCGCCGTCGTAGCCGCGGGCCTCCATCGACTTGACGAGCCGCTCGGAGCGTTCGATGGCCGTCAACAGCGTCATGCCGAGGATGCGTGCGTAGGTGCGCCGGTTCGCCCAGAACTCCGAAAGGCTCGCACCGCGTGCGAGGACAGCCTTTACGAGGTCTTCGAGCGTCTCGATCATGACGAAGGTGAACCGGTACGTGAGTAAGGCGACCTGGTCGATCGGGCTCGGAAGCGTCCGCCCGAGCAGGTACGCGATGTCGGCGTACCGGGTTGTCATCGTCGCGGTGAGCGCGAACGTCACGACGGTCAGCGACCGGCAGGACAGCTCCGCGAAGAGGATCGCTCCTTCCCAGGTAACCGACAATTCTCCAAGCGGCGTCCCGAGCGCACCGCCGATGGGTGTCCCGGGTTCGAGGAACGCGAGCGGACCCGCAACGGAGACAATGAACAGCAACGGGAGCGTGTACCAGAGCGCCAGTCGCCGGTACGGCAGGCCGGCGACGCCGTACACGACCAGCGTCGCAGCGTACACGCCCGCGAGGATCGCTAGCATGTCTGTCACCGTCACCGTTAGCACGAGCGCGCCGACGATGCCGAACTTCGTCCACGGGTTGACGCGATGCAGCGGGCTATCGCGGTGTTCCGCGTATGCCGTGATGAGTCGTGGGTCCGGAACGTGGTTCGAGAGCGTCGTCATCGGCTCAGGCAGCCCTGTCGTCCAGGCCGCGATACCGGTTGGCGTAGACGTAGAGGCCGATGCCGATGACGACCAGCAGGACGACCAGCCCGACGAACTCCATGACCATGCCGCCCTTGCGGATCGGGCCGGCGATGATGACCCCGCGACCGGGATCGATCAACGCGCCCCCACTCTCTTTGACACCGCGCTGAAGTGCCTTCGCGGACCGCTTGGCCCAGGGAAGCGCACCGCCAGTCGCTCTGAAGCCCCAGAGCCCAGCCGCGACGGCAACCGCGAACAGCGCGGCGAGACTGCCGTACTGCTTCCAGCGCTGCATCAGGCGGTCACCCCTGCGGGTTCGTCCTCACCGCGCTGGCGGTCGGTCAGTCCCACGAGGTCGGGTCGAACCGACGCGAGGAACTGGACGATAAAGCCGGTCAGGATACCCTCGATGACTGCGACGCCAAGGTTGAGGCCGACGAGGCCAGCCACGGCGACCGTCAGGTCCGCGCGTGGGAGTGCGCTGCCGTTGACGCCGCTGATGACGATGATCGCACCCATCAGGAGAGCGCCGGCCGAGAGACCGATGGTCGCGGCACCGGCACTCGCGGGGAAGACGTCCCAGTCCATCCCCATCAGCGTCTTGAAGATGTAGTAGGCGACGATGGCTTCCGTGGCGTTCACGAGCGTGTTCGCGCCGAGCAGGCCGACCGCACCGTGGCCGAGTGCCGCCGAGAAGATGTTGACAACGAGTGCAACGAGTGCCCCGAGGGTCGGACCCGCGAGGATGCCGACCAGCCCGGTGAGATTCATGTGGATGCCGCCCCACACGGGCAGGTTCAGCTGGAAGACCGCGAAACTCGCGGCCGCGCCGATGCCCGCGAGCGCGATATGTTGGGTTTTGATGCCGCCTTTCCGGACGCGGTAGGTGACGACGCTGATCAGTCCGACGCCGACGAGCGTCCAGAGGACCAGTGCCCACAGCGGGAACGAGCCCTCTCCGAGATGGATATGTGCCATGTGTAGTTAGCAATCTAGAGTGCAAATATAATAAATCTACGTTCTATCGCCGTAGCAGTTATTATTAATTCTCGTTTGTGGGTCTCGAGTTGTTACTGACGACGTCCACATTCCCAGGTCGGTTAGATAACTGTCCGCAAGCCGAACTACTGGGCCGGGGTAGCACTCGCGACCCGGTTTCTGCTCCTGTTTTCCCGTGTCCACGGTACCGTGTCGAAGACAGTTCGACGCTGCTAGTGGTGACCAGAAAACGGTCAGTCGTCGGCGACTGACCGTCCGCCCGTCCGCTGACTTGATGCGACCGTCTTACGAGCCGTGAGTGTGGCCGCAATTCTCTCGCCGGCTCGCTTCGCGCCGACGACGTTCCGTGCGATTGGCCCAACCGTCCCCTCGGCGAGTGCACCGGACACGTACACAGCAGAATCGTCGCCGTCCTGGCATCGCCACACCAGCGTCTCGTCGTCGAGGACCGGCACGTTGCGATACCCGCGTTCGAGATCGAGTTCGGAGGCAACGCGAGCGGCGACCGACGAGTCGAATGGCGACTCGAACCCCGTCGCGAGCAGGATGCGCGCGACCGTCCGACTGGTCCCGTCGCAGAACCGCACCAGCAGTCCATCGGTAATCGGTGCGACCGTTTCGATCGTACCGCATCGGCGTTGGAGTTGGTTGCACGCTTCGATGTCGTCGAGCAGGTACGGCGGTATCGTGCCGTCGTACCGCGCCTGCTGCACGGTTCGATAGCGTTGTTCCGAGCCTGGCGGATAACAGTGCAGTTCGCGTTCGATGTGTCGCCAGTTGATCCAGCAGGGGTCCGCTTCGGACTCGGCTGTCTCGATTGCCGTTCGGTGACACAGCGTCACGGCAACACCCTGCTCGGCGAGCGTGGTTGCAACCTGTCCCGCCGTGATGCCACCACCGACGACCAGTGTCTCCCCGGATATGCCAGCTTCCGTTGGGGACCAAGACTCATCCCAGACGTGGCTGATTCGGTCGTCAGCCGAGATGGACTCTGCCCACGCCGGCCACGTGTATTGGTCGCCCATTCCGACCGCCAGGACGAGCGAGTGTGCACCGAACGAGCCAGTTGTCGTCTCGACCGTGACGCCGTCGTCCTGTCGAGTTACGTCAGTCATCCGCGCTTCGACGAGCGAGTCCGTGAGGTCGTACCGATTCACGACGAACTGTGCGTGGTCAAGGAACAGTGATAGCGTCGGTCGTGGCGGGTAGTTCCTGGTCGGAACCAGTTCTTGTTCTCGGTCGCGCCCCTCGGCGAACGACTCGAGGCTGAACGGTTCCGGTGAGACGTGCTGCACGTACGTCGAACGGAGCGTTTCCATCCCGCACTGTCGAGCCTTCGCCTCGAAGGCCGCGAGCGGTTCCCCGTGTTCGTCGACGATGCGGATGTCGTCCGTCGTCAGAGCAGTCTCCGCGAGCAGGCGGACGGCGAGGGCCGTCCCATGGATGCCACAGCCGACGATGACGACAGCAGTGTCGCGGTGGGTCTCACCGTCTTTCGTCATCGGACCCTCCATCGGCTTTCGGTTCGCCAGTGGCGTTACCGCGAACACGCTCGAACACCCTGCCGAGGCGCCCGCGGCCGGTTCTGTGCCGCATTCGCGTCCGAATTCCAAGCCGCCGATACCCCAGAGACAGCACGTAGAGCCCAATTCCGGTGAGGACGATGGTGCCTCCCGCTGCGCTCCCGTACTGGTAGGAGAGCGTCACGCCCGTGACGACGGTGATTTCGGCCACGAGGACGCCCGCGAGAAGTGAGCGCTTGAAACTGCGGGACCCGTCGGCAGTCGCAACCGGAATGACGAGCAATGCGGCGACGAGGATGACCCCCATGACCTGCATGGCGCTGACGACGACGAGAGCGGTGAGGACGACCATCAATCGGTTGTACCAGGTGACGCTGAGACCTGCTGCCCGTGCCGCCGTCGCGTCGAAAGTGACGTACAGCAGCGGTCGGTAGGCGACCGCAACCACGGCCGACACGAGCCCAGTCATGAGGACGAGGAGACCGACGCTAGCCTTCGAGACCGTCGCGAGCGAGCCGAAGAGGTACGCGTCGATGCCGACTGCAATGCCACCGTCGGTCGCTGTGATGAGCACGCTCCCCAGCGCGAAGCCGCCGGTCAGCACCATCGCTAGCGAGGTATCGGTCGAGACGTCGCCGTACTGGACGAGCAGTTCCACGAGCAACGCCGTGCCGACGGCAACGACGAGCGCGCTGTGAATCGGTGCGAGCGACAGCGAGAGGGCGTTGTTGACGAACAGCCCCACGGCAACGCCGGCGAAGGCCGTGTGCGCGAGTGTGTCCGCGATCATCGACATCTCGCGGTGGACGAGGAACGTGCCGACGAGCGGACCGATAACCCCGATACAGATCGCGGCCAGATAGGCACGCTGCATGAAGGCGTACTCGAGTGCCGGCATCCCGAGCACTCTCGCGAGCACGTCCATGAACGAGCCGAACGCGTCATCGAGGAACCAGTCGAACGGGGCGAACGCGAACAGCGGCAGCGGAGCGGTAGTTCCGAACATGTCAGTGGTCGTGTTCCAGCACGGCCTGTTCGGCCCCATAGGCGTCGGCCAGGGCGTTCGTCTCGACGAACGTCTCGGGGTCGCCATCGAAGTACAGCTCCCGATTGATGCAGACGATCTCCGTCGCGTGGTTGGTGACGACACCGATGTCGTGTTCGATGAGGACGATGGTGATCCCGGTCGCGTTCAGGTCGTGCAGGAGGTTGTAGAACGCCTCCCGTGACTCGGCGTCGACGCCGACCGTCGGCTCGTCGAGAACGAGCAGGTCAGCCTCTGCAGCCAGCGCGCGGGCAATGAACACCCGCTGTCGCTGCCCACCGGACAGCCGGCCCACTCGGCGCTCTGTCAGGTCGGTCAGGTCCACGCGTTCGAGCGCGTCGTCGATCGCTCGTCGGTCCGCCGACGAGAAGCGACCGACGAGCCGGTGGGGGTACCGACCCATGGTGACAGCTTCGCGGACGGTGACCGGCATGCGACCGGCCTCTTTCGTCGCGTGCTGGGCGACGTAGGCGACCCGTTCGCCGTCGTCGAACGCGTATGCCGGCTCGCCGAACAGTCGAACCGCTCCGCTGTCCGGACGGCGCAGTCCGAGCATGAGTTCGACCAGCGTGGTCTTTCCCGAGCCATTCGGGCCGACGAGGCCGAGGAACGCGCCCGGCTCGATTTCGAGCGAGACGTCGTCGACCACGGGACGGTCGGCGAAGGCATAGGACGCGTTCTCGATTGTCACGACTGCCTCCGAAACCGTCTCCACTGTCGTCCTGTTCATCGCCACTCCCCGAGGTCGACGAAATCCGTCTCGTCGGCCGTCAGCCACTGCGCCAGCAACGAAATCTCGTCCACGTCCGACGGATAGATCGTTCTCCGGGCCGGCCCATCTTCGGACTTGACGACGGTCGACGCCAGTTGCGGTGGCTGGGCACAGTCACGACTGATGACCCAGTCCGGGTCAGTCTCACGTCGATGCGACTCGCACTCACCCGTCATCGTGCGTCGAGTGCCTGCTCCAGGGTAGGGAGGTTGACGTTCTCCATGACTTCGACGTATCCCCACCCTTCGTCAGCCCACTCTTGGGTCTGTCCTGGAATAGGCGTCAGTGGGAGTACCTCCTCGGCATCAGTTTCCGCGACGAGCTGGTTGGCCGCCGTCTGACTTTCCAGCGGGTCCGAACAGACGTACTGGAGGTCGTGTTCGTCGATGATCTGCTGTGCCTGCTCGATGTCCTCCAGCGTCGGCTCGTCGTCCGGCGAGACGCTCGTCAGCGTCTCGACCTCGAACCCGTAGCGAGCGCCGAGATAGCCGAAGGCGTTGTGCCCGGCGACGAAGACGACGTCCTTCGAGGCCCCGTCGAGACTGCTCTGCATCGAACTGTGTAGGTCGTCGAGTTCCTGCTTGTACGCGCTGGCGTTGCTCTCGTACGTGGACGAGTTCCCGCTATCGACGTTCGCAAAGCCCTGCTGAATGTTGTCGACGGCCGTCTTCGCCCGAACCGGGTCGATCCAGAAGTGTGGGTCCATCCCGCCCGAGTGATCGTGGCCGTGTCCGCCGTCGTGGTCGCCGTCACTCTCGTGTTCTCCTTCGGTTTCGTGGCCGCCTTCGCCTTCGTGGCCGTGTTCGCCCTCGTGGTCGTGTCCACCAGCCGTTTCAGTCACTTCTGGCGAGATCGACGTGCCACTCTCGTTCGACAGCGTCGCGCTGAACTCCGAGGGAACGTGCTGGGCGAACAGCACGTAGTGTCCCGCTGACTCGATCTGGAGACGGTAGCTCGTCGTCCCGCTCTCGACGAACTGGAGCGTGTAGAGCGACTCGGAGGACGGCGTGAGTGTCCCACCGGCTTCGACCGACGTGTGTGTGTCGTGACCGCTCTCGTACAGCGAGTGTGCAGTCTCTTCGACGTGGTGGATGCCGTGATCGCCACCTTCCTCAGTCGCGAGAACGGCGAGGTGCATCCGTGGGTCCGGCCCCTGCTCGAACTCGTAGGTGTACGTGCCGGCGTCCAGGTGATACAGGCCAGCCCACTCCCATGGGGTCGAGCCGCCGTGTTTGCCTTCGTGGTCGTGTCCGCTCTCGTCGCTGTGTTCGTCATCGTGACCGTGTTCGTCTTCGCCTTGGTGGCCGTGCTCTCCTTCGTGAGCGTGCCCGGCCTCACGAAGGTCGACACCGGCACTGGCGTTCACGAGGGCGACGTCGGCGTCGTCGGATTCGATCGTCTCGACGATGTCGTCGGCCCACGGCTGGAAGTCCTCCATCCCGTGAACGAACAGGTCCGATTCCAGGACGGTCTGTTGCACTTTCGGCCCCGGTTCCCAGCCGTGTCCGTGCTGGCCCACCGGAACGAGCGTCTCGCCAGTCGCTGTGTCACCAGCCACTTTCGAGGCGAAATCACCGAACACGAAAAACGACGCCTGGGCAGTCGTGCCGCTGGACCCACCACCACCACCCAGACAGCCAGCGAGGGCACTTGCAGCGACTGCTCCGATTCCACCAGTAACGAATCGTCGGCGTGTGTGTTCTGCCATCAATTATTAATACTTGCCGGCTAGGTAATAAGAGCTATGATTATTAACAGCAGTTTTAATAACAGGCTTCGGCCACATGGCGAGATATGTAAGACTCTTGCCTAATCGAGTGAAACAGGAGATGTCGGCTTATTCCTATCTCCACCGCCACAGGCGAGATTCGGGAGTACCTTCTGTCGGATGTTCTCGGCTCCGTTCACGTCGGCATTGGTGACCAGTCCACACTCCTCGCAGACGTACAGCCCGCGCTCTACGCGCTGGCTGTCGTCGGTGGTCCCTCTGAGACAGGTCCATCACCGGTAGCTAATACTGCTTTGCTACCATGGATATTCAGTCAGGCAACAGTCACGGAGATTGTGGCACGGAGCTTCCGCGATTCACTCCCGCCCTGCTCAGTCCTCGGTTCCGACAGAGCGTCGGAACGCTCGTCCTTCGCGGGAAGGGCGGGATTCTCTCGCTGAATCAAGATAGTGCGCGAGGAGACCGCCAGATTCAGATTCATCTCGTTAGACGATAGACGGCGCAACTGAGACAGAGTGCCAGTAGTGTAATTACGACACCGAACCCTGGACCTGTCGTCGTACTCGTTACCGTCGCAGACAGAGTGCTGCCGCTTCGATTCGGCGCCCTTGTCGATATCGTGTTATTCGATTGGGTTGTAGTCGGTGTTGGCGTCACAACCGCTGGATCACGGACGGAAGGCGCGGCAGTGATGGTCTGATTTATCGAGACATTCAGCGAACCGGTCCGATTCACCCGGAACGTCGTCCTCACCGTCTCATTCGCGACTCGGACCGGTTCAACTCCGGAGGCCGCTGGTGTCGCCCCACCGACGTAGACCTGAGCGGCGAAATCGACAATTCGCCCGTGTGTAGCGAAGGTTTCATCCCGAACTTCGACGGTGACGTTTCGGTGGACGCCAGCGCGAAGAGATCGGGTTCCGGCCACGGAACCGGTCCCGTTGGTTGTCGTCGGCCGAAGAACGACTGCACCATCGGCCGGCATCGCAACCCGACGAACGACGACCGTCCCGTTCGTCTGCTGTGGCGCTGGGGTCTCGGCCATGATGCTGGCGGGCCGGTCGCCCTTCCCGAGTCGAATACGCTTCTGGATCAGCCCAGTGAATCCCCGGTGAATCGGGTCGGTAGCGGGATCGAACCCCTCAGCGCCGGCCTCGCGGTGGAGTGCGATCCACACCGTCCGATTGTTGCCCCACTCCGCCCAGATATGCTCGTCGACGGGAATTTCGATGCCCTGTCTGAAAGCGTCGCCTTCGGCGATTGGGACGTGTCCGATAGCCTCGCCTGGACTGCCACCGTTGTCGCGGTGGACCACGAGATACCCCTCGACAAGCGCGGTCGCGCTCTCGACCTTGACCGTTCCGTCGGCCGAAACCTGTGTGTCGACGTCGACCCCGTTGATGTGGGCCAATCCCGGACCGCTCACCACCAGCACTGTCGCGACGAGGAGAAGGGCACAGAAGACCGCATCAAAAAGCGAGCGGCGCATACGGGGCGGTCGGCGTGTCGCCTCTAAAGACTTCTGCCGAGGCTCGCGGGATTCGACGATCGAACCAGTTCACACAAGCCGGAGCGGTCTAATCCGTGTCTATGCATCGACGACGGTTCCTCGCGACGGTCGGCACCCTCTCTGCGCTCTCACTCGCCGGCTGTCAAACGAGCGACGACGCCGGCAGTGGTAACGAGTCAACGATAGACGGATCGGCCACGTCGACTGCGCCACCGACCACCAGCGCGCCCGCGAGCGGGAAGCCCGACGGCATCTATGTCCAGACCTTTCAGGAACGAATGTCGATGCAGGGAATGGCCGAGGCGGGCGATTACGGCTTCGCACTGATGTTCACCGTCCCGCACACGTTCTGGACGGTGACGGGGAACACCGTCTCGAAAGTCGAGCGCGCTCCCGAGGACTCGATACACCAGATGGCGTCGACCTGGGACGCCGAAACGCGCACGGCACTTCCCGAGACCGGGCTCTCCGTCGAAATCAACCGCGACGGGTCGCTCGTCACCGAGGAAGTCATCTATCCGATGCTCTCCCAGCCGATGGGCTTTCACTACGGCGGGAACTTCACGCTTGACGGCGACGGCACCTACACCGTCGAACTGAGCGTCGGCGCGACCAACACTCGGCGGGCCGGCGCGTTCGCTGATCGTCTCAACGAGCCCGCCTCGGCCGAGATCGACCTCGCCTTCACCGACGAATCACGGTCGGAGGTCTCCTCACAGCCCATCGACCAGGGCGGCCAGCCCGGTGCGCTCCGACCGATGGAGATGATGTCGACGCCGAAAGCCACCGCGCCGTCACGCGAGGAAGTGCCAGGGAGCGTTCGCGGGAGCGCCCGCAGCGACGACGCGGATTTCCTCGTGACCGTCCTCGACAGACCGCCAGCCGGAGTCGATGGCAACGGCCAGTACCTCGCCGTCTCCGCCCGGACGCGGTACAACGGGTACGAGCTCCCGGCGATGGCGCTCTCCGGAACCGTGACCCGTGGGAGCGAAACGCTGTTCGATGGTCCGCTCACGCGGACGATCCACCCCGAACTGGGCTATCACTACGGCGCGCCGGTCGAGTCAGTCCAGTCCGGCGACGAACTCGCGCTCTCGGTCGAGACGATCCCACAGGTCGCCCGCCACGAGGGGTACGAGACGGCCTTCCGGCAGTTCGAGGACGTTACCGTGACGCTGTGAACGACTACCGTTTACCTCCGATCTGGACCGTCAGCGACGCTGATTCATCAGTCGCCGAAGCATCTGGAACAGCTCTCGATCAGATGGGTCGGCGGCGTAGACTCTGACGGAATCGACGCCGGAAAGCCCGTGTTCGCCGGACTCGTCACGCTCCCAATAGAGCCACGCGGTTTCCTCTCCGCCGTCGAGTTCTGTCTCGGCGACTGGGAACTCCAGCACGAGCGCCTCGTGACTGTCGCCGTGTCCGCTGTCGACTTCGATCGTTTCGCCATCTCCCATCGGTCGTGCGCCCGAGCCGTCCTCGAGTGCGAACCGCGATCCGAACCGATACCGGACTGCTTCTTCAGTCGGATCGAACGTCACGTGATCGCCATCACCGTTGAGATACTGGGTAGGGTGGACGGCGACTGAGACGGAATCGTGCTCAGCCAGGTCGATGAAGTTGTCCGCGTTTCGTGGCTGGATATCGATATCGAGCTGTACCGGAAAGTGTGCGGCCGCGACACCGGTTAGTAGGGGTGTCGCGACGACCGCTGTGCCAAGTCCCACGCCACCCCTGAGAACCTGCCGTCGGGTCGAACTTCGTATCGACGCGCCGTTGGTTGACTGTCGTGATTGGTTTCTCATGCGACGCATCGCCGTCCGCCCGATGACATCATACTTGTTCTGGTCCACTCGTCGAAAACATACAGTGAATGGCCTCTACGTACTGTTCTCGGGACATGGGAACTGCGGATAGTATTTATTCCCGGGCCGTCATATGTGTTGGCAACGCGGTGCCCAGGACCAATGAGCCTCACCCAGGCAGGCGTGGCGATTGTTCCACTTCACACCGGCTTCTCAGCGGCGCAGGGAGTGGAACTCACGGCGTTCCTGCTGATCGGGCTCCTCGGCGGCGCCCACTGCCTCGGGATGTGCGGACCGCTCGTCACGATGTACGCCCAGCAGTTCTCGACCGGGACCGCCGGCGACTCTGCGACCGACGGGGGCACGGTCGGCGCGACGCCCGTTTCCTTCCGCGAACTCAGACAGCATTTCTTGTTCAACGCGGGACGAACGGTGAGTTACGCCGCGCTGGGCGGGCTGTTCGGGCTCGCTGGCGCGCTGGTGTTCAACGCGGCCGATGCCGTACTGCTGGTGAGCGACACCGTGCAGGCGGTCGTCGGGACGCTCATCGGCCTCGTCATCGTCGCGGCCGGCGTCCGACATCTGCTGGGCGGTGACGGTGGTGCCCACCTCGGCGGCAGCCTGCCGCTGGTCGGCCGGCTCACGGGGCTGTTCGGGGCGCTCCAGGCGCGCACAAACCGGTGGGCGAACGGGCCCGGCATCGTCGGTCTCGGACTCGTTCACGGCCTCTTGCCGTGTCCGTTGCTCTACCCGGCGTACCTCTACGCGTTCGCTCGCGGCGATCCGGTGGCTGGCGTGCTGACGCTCGCCGTCTTGGGGCTCGGGACGTTCCCAACGCTGTTCGTCTATGGAACGATCGTGAACTCGGTCGATGCGACCCACCGTGCCCGTCTTCACCGCGCACTCGGCGTCGCGTTCGTGATCCTCGGCCTGATGCCCATCGCCCACGGTCTGGGCGCATTCGGGGTCCCGATCCCACACGTCGAACCGCCGATCTACCAGCCGCTCGGTGGCTGACGGAGACGCGTGTGGCCTCATCCCGGTGCAACGTCGAAGCGGGCGACGCGGCCGTCTGCGTACATCACGAATACCTCGCCAGCGCCATCACCGTCGACATCGGCGAGGACCGGGTGCGTGAAGATACTGGCCTCGCGCTCGTGTGTCGTCAGCACCGCGCCCGAACGTGGGTCGACGACCGAGACCCGCCCGTCGTTCGTGACGGCGACGATCTCCGGGCGGTCGTTGCCATCGACGTCGCCGACGTCGGGCGGCGGCATCATCTGGACGTCGGCGCTGGTGAGCGTGGTGGTCCACTCCGTCTCACCGGTCGTCGCCGTCAGCGCCGTGAGAACACCGCTCTCGTCGACGGCGTACACTTCGCTGTCGCCGTCACGGTCGCCATCGGTCACGTTGTGAACGGCCGCCAGCGAGCCGAAGTCACGCTGCCATATCGTCCGTCCGTCGCCGTCGATCGTCGCGACGCGCCCGCCCGCTGCCGTCGCGACGACGATTTCAGTGGCCGCGTCGCTGTCGGCCTGGCCGGTCGCCATCCAGGTGATCGAACCTTCGAAGGTCGTCGGCTCCGCCCACGCCCTGTCGCCGTCGTGTTCGAACAGGTGGAGTTCGCCCGCGCTGCCCGCGGCGACCGCGACTTCCTGCCCGCCGTCTCCGTCGAAGTCCGCGACTGCGGGTTGCCCCCACGTGTAGGCATCGAGCGAGCGCTCCCAGACGGTCGTCCCGTCGGGCCGGATCACGGATACGGTCCCACTCACGTCGACCGCGACGATCTCCGGGCGGTCGTCCCCGGTCACGTCGGTAACGAGCGGACGCGTGTACCCATAGTTCGTGAGATTGTACGTGAACTCCACGTCGCCGGTCGCGGGATCGTGTGCGGCGAGTCGCTCCTCCGTCGTGGCCACGAGGACCTCTGCGGTCCCGTCGCCGTCGTAGTCGGCGACGGTCGGATCGGCGACCGAGTGGATGGCACAGTCCGGCGCCGGAATCCCGTCGTCCCACCGCTTCTCACCGGTTGCGCCATCGAGTGCCACGAGCGCGCACCCCGTGGTGTCGCTCCGCCCGCTGACCGGCGCGTACACCAGCCACCCCTCGTTCGCCCGAGCGACTGCCGGCGCGTGGTGATTGCCACCGATGTCACGGTCCGTGCCGCTCACCCACGACATGGTGAGTGATGTCCCGGACGACCGCTCGGTGACCAGCCCACCGACTGCGAGCCCACCGAAGACGACGAAGAGTACCGCGAGCGCGACCAGCGTCCGCGAACGCATGCCCCATATACGCTTTTACCGCGTCTAAAACACTAGCCTTCTCGGCCTGGATTCGAGAACCGAACCAGTGATTCGAGAATCGGACCAGAATCGGCTTTTCAGTGGGTCGACTACGTCGAATCATGAACCGTCGGACGATACTGCGGAGTGGTGGCGTGGTGGTCGGGTCGCTCGGCCTCGCGGGCTGTACTGGGCTTCTGGAAACCGAACAGCGGCCGACCGGACGGATCCCGCCGATCCCGGAGAACAGGCCCGATGGCGTCTACATCCCCAGCCACGTCGAAGGAATGGACATGTCCGGGATGGCTTCGGAGGGCGATTACAAGTTCGGCCTGATGTACAGCTACGCACACCGGTTCTGGAACGTCAACGCGGATTCGGTGTCGCTGACCGAGATCGAGGAGGGTGACGATGTCCACCTGATGACCGTCGTCTGGGACCCCGAAACGAACACGGTCCTGCCCGACACGGGCCTGTCGGTCGAGATCAGCGATGACACCGGCCTCGTCAGCGAGGAGGCCATCTATCCGATGCTCTCCCAGCCAATGGGCTTTCACTACGGCGCGAACTTCGGGCTGAACGGCGAGAAGACCTACACGGTGAAGCTGAGCGTCGGCGCGATGTCGACTCGACGGACCGGCGCGTTCGCCGACCGATTCGCCGAGCCCGCGACCGTCGAGGTCCCCTTCGAGTACAGCGAAAGCGCCAAAAACGAGATTATGCTCAAGCTGATGGAGGAAAGGGCCGCCACTGCGGGTGCGGTCGATCCGATGGGGATGGAGATGATGCCGTCTTCGGCAGCACCGGCCGAGTCCGAGCTGCCGGGCCGCGTCGTCGGAAGCTCGATGAGCAACGACGCCCGGCTGATCGCGACAGTGCTTGACGCCCCGCCAGCGGGAATCGACGGCGACGGGCAGTACCTCGCTGTTTCCGCCCGCACGCGGTACAACCGGATGATCCTGCCCGCGATGGCACTCGATGGAACGGTGGCCCGTGACGGCAAGACGGTCTTCGAAGGCGAACTCGTTCGAACGCTGGACCCAGACCTGAACTACCACTACGGTGCGGTGGTCGACAGCGTTGAATCAGGTGATGAACTCACCCTGTCGGTCACGACCCAACCACAGACAGCCCGTCACGAGGGCTACGAGACGGCCTTTGGCGGGTTGAAGGGTGAGATGCCGGACGTGACGATTACTGTCGAATGAGCGAAAAGGCGTGAGTGAAAATCGAACATACGGCTGGATCCTGGTGGGACTCGTTGTCGTCTCTGTTGCCTGTCTCGTGCTGGTTTCGGGGCTGGCAAGCGGGCACTCTGTCGGCCTGATATACAACCCACCGGCAGTCGCCGACGGAGAACTGTACGTCACCAGTACCGACGGTCACGTCTACGCTCTCGATGACGACGGCGCGCCCCGGTGGACTGTGAATGCGAGTGGTGAAATCACTACGCCGGCGACGGTCGCCGACGATGCGGTCGTATTCGGCACCGCCGACGGACGAGTACTGGCACTGACCCGGGAACTCGGGCACGTCAGCTGGAACCGGCAACTAGCCGGAAGCCGCGTGAACTCCGTCACGGCCGGCGAGAACGGCATCTACGCCGGTGCTGGCTCACAGCTCGTCGCGCTCGACCGGAACGGGAGCGTCGACTGGCGCTACGCGGCGGACGGGTTCGTCGGGACGCCAGTCGTCTCGGGCGACCGCGGGCCATACGTGGCGGCGTCTCGCATCCGGGCGCGCAACGGAACGCTCCACGCGCTCTCGGCGAACGGTAGCGTGCGGTGGACCCGCGACGTCAATGCGACCATCGAACAGCTCTCAGTTGACAACGGCGTAGTGTATCACACCGCCGATGGACGGGTGACAGCGACGGCTGCCAACGGGACGCGGTTGTGGACGGTCGCACTCGAACAGGTGATGGCGCCGCCGTCGGTGCGGAACGGCACAGTCGTCGTCGGCACGATCAGCGGCACCATCGCGGCCATTGAGGCCGGCGAGGTGGTCTGGCGCTATCAGACGGACCTGCCGGTCGCGCCGAGACTAGTCGGTGACACGGTGTACGCGACCACGCCGCGCGGGTTGCACGCCGTCAAGGGCGGCAGCGAGCAGTGGACACGGACCGTGGGCACGACTGTCCTCGCGCCACCGACGGTCGGGGAAAACGTGTATCTCGGGACGCAGGTCAACAGGACGTACGCGGTCACGCACGACGGCGCGTTCGCCTGGATCAACCAGTACAGCACGACGACGGCGGACGTACCGTGGACGGACGATGACGGACCGACGGAGTTCTACAACCCGGCGGGCACGGCGACGCGCGTGGTTGGCCCCGACGGGAGCGTGCGACCCGTGACGCCCGACGAGCCAACCCGGTCCGTACCGATGCCGGTCGGCGGGCTCGGACTCGCGCTGGCCGCGGTCGTCCTCCTGCTCGCCGTCGCGCTCGTCGTCCGGTTCCGGCGGCGCTGAGGGGAGGACACGGAGCGGCACGCTCGGCCGGTGTGCGTTCGAGGCCGTGAGACGCCCGTTAATCGGCATTTCCGGCACCGGTCGTCCAGTCGAGGGCGACGACGCGGCCGTCACCGTAGCGGACCAGCACCTCTGCACGGCTGTCGTCGTCAATGTCGCCGGTCGTCGGGAATGTCCAGACCGGGACCTCCCGTTCGTAAGCCGACAGTTCTGACCCGTCGGTCGCGTCGAGTGCGACGACCGTCCCACTATCCAGTGCGGCGACGAGCTCGGCGCTCCCGTCACCTGACAGGTCTGCGAGGACCGGCGGGTTCACGGTCGCGTCGTCGGTGGTCGTGACGGCCGTACGCCACTCGGTCGCGCCGCTGTCGGCCTCGAGCGCGAGCACGTCACCACCGACGACCCCGGCGTAAAGTTCGACCGTCCCGTCACCGTCGACATCCGTTGCCGTCCGAATCCGGGCATTCGACACCGCACGGCGCCACTCCTGCTCGCCAGTCGCGCCGTCAAACGCCCGGACGGCTGGCGTGCCCGAGGTGAACACCTCGATGGCGGGGTCGTCGTCGACCTGTGCTGCAGCGGTGTACTCGCTGCGGCTCTGCCGATACCACTCTACGGAACCGTCCGCCGCGAGGATAACTGGCCCGCTGTTAGTTCCGAGCAAGATCTCCGGCGCGCCGTCGGCGTCGAAGTCCCGCACGATGGGGGCGGCCCAGACGGTCGGGCGCTGGGCGACTGTCCTATTTAGGTCCGCGCGCCACGCGACCGTTCCGTTCCCGTGAGCGAGGACGACGACGCCGTCGATGTCGCTCGTCACGATCTCGGGGCCGGCGGCGGGACGCACGTCGGCGACCGTCGGCCGGCCGTAGCCGTAACTCGACAGGGGGACGCGCCACTCCTCCCGGCCGTCGGCCGCGCCGTAGGCAACGAGGGCGTCTTCGGTCGATGAGACGACGACCTCGAGCGAGCCGTCGCCGTCGACGTCGCGGATCGCCGGCTCAGTAAGCGCGTGGGTGAAGCAGTCCTCCGGAGGCATTCCCGTCCGCCAGTTTGTCGCGCCATCTACCGGTGCGAGTCGGGTGAGGGCACAAGACGTGTTCGTAATCGGAGTTCCGGCACCGGGCACTTCGGCGACGGGCGCGACGACCACGTCGCCGGCCGGACCGACGCCGACGGCGTGGTGGTTAACGCTGTTGTTTCGGGGGGTATCGCTGACCCACGCCTCGGCGAACGCGCCGCTCCCCGCAGAGGAGCCGAGGCCGAGGAAGACGGCGGCCCCGAGTGCGGCACAGAGGCCCACCAGCACCACCACGGTCCGGAGTCGCATAGTCGTGGCTTCGTCCACGGACGCTTCAGTCTGCCCGTCTCCTGCCGGGATTCGAGAACCAAACCACTGGTGACTTGAGTTGGCAACGACTAGCGACAGCCAATGGCACGAGGGCGATACGTACCGTGGCCGGCCGCCGTCGCCGTCGCGGTGCTCGCGCTCGCCACGGGGCCGGGGGTCGCCAGCGCTCACGAAGTGGCTGGCTCCCGTTTCGACGCCCCGCTCCCACTCTGGCTCCTGCTGGCCGGTGCCGGCGCGACGGTCGCACTGACCGCGCTGTGGCTCGCCGTCACGGAGCGGTCGGTCCGGACGGCCGACGACCGGTCCCCGTCCGGACCGTCGCCACTCTTGACGGTCGACAGTCGAGTGAATCGCGGCCTCCAGGTGGTCGCCGGCGCGGCCTTCTTCGCCGGCTTCGTCGTGACGCTGGTGGTGGGCTTCACCGGCCGGCAGGTCGCGGCGGAGAACTTCGCGACCGTGTTCGCCTGGCCGGTCTGGTTCCGTGGACTCGCGCTGGTCGCGGTCGTCGTCGGTTCGGTCTGGCCGGCCCTCTCCCCGTGGCGGCACCTCTACCGTGGCCTCTGTCGCCTGGAGGGACGGCAACTCGCGGTCGTCGGGTCGTACCCCTCGCTGCTCGGCCACTGGCCTGCCCTCGTCGGCTTCCTCGCCCTCGTCGGTGTCGTCGAGAACCTGACGGTCGTCCCGCGTTCGCCAGCGCTGACGGCAGGACTGGTCGCGGGCTACGCGCTGGTGATGCTGTTGGGTGCCGTCGCGTTCGGGCCGGCCTGGTTCGACCACGCCGACCCGCTCGGCGTGTTCTATCGGCTGTTCGGGCGTGTCGCTGGTATTCGGCTCTCCCGCACCGACGCCGGCGACCTGGCCGTCCGGGTCCGCCCACCGTGGCGGAACTGTCGGCGCCCGGTCGCGGGCCTCGCGCTCGTTGCATTCGTCGTCGCAGCGGTCTACACTGTCAGTTTCGACGGGTTCACCGACACGCGACTCTACCAGACCGTCCTGTTCGGCACCCGCGACGCGCTCGGGCTGGGCCGGCCGACGAGTATCCTCCTGTATCTCGTCGGTCTCGCCGGGTTCGTCGGCGCGTTCCTCGCGACGGGCCTGCTGTGTGACGCCTTCGGCGCGACCGGGAGCGAGCGGACCGCCGTCGCGGCCGACGGCGGCAGTCGCGTCGACTGGCGAGGGGCGGCCCGGCAGTTCGCCCCGACGGTGCTCCCCATCGCGGCGGCCTACGAGGTTGCACACAACTATCCCTACGTGCTCCGCAACACCGCCCGCCTGCTGGGGATCGCCGCCGAACCGCTCGGTGTCGCCGTCGGCGCGGTCGAGCCGCTGGGCTGGCTGTCACTCCCCCTGTTCTGGGGCTCGCAGGCGGTGTTGATTGTCGTCGGGCACGTCGTCGCGGTCGTCGCGGCCCACCGCGTCGCGTCCGATCGGTACCCCTCGCTGTCGGCCGTGCGGCGTGGCCATCTCCCACTGGTCGTGTTGATGATCGGCTACACAGTGCTTTCACTATGGATCGTCTCCCGGCCTGTCGTCGCCGGCTGAGTCGCCGTGACAGGCCGATCCCTGTTGGGACCGAAGGGCTCTAACCAGAACGATACGAACACGATTATAATGACTGGCGTCACTCTCCACAGCGTGCCGACCGCCGGGCCGCTCGTGCTGTGGGTCCTCGTGACCGTCGCCGCGCTGGGCGCGGCCACCCTGCTCGGGGTCGCGTTCGCGGCGTTCGTCAGGCGACGGTCGCGTCCGTACATGTTGCTCGTCGCCGCCTTTGCGGCACTGTTCGGCCGGTCCATTCTAGTTCCTGTCACGGAGATGGGGATGCTCTCGCCGGCCTCCCACCACCTCGCCGAACACGCCATCGATGTGGTGCTCGTCGCGCTCGTCGTCGCCGCGGTTTACTACGCCCGGAGCGTCTCGCCGGAGGTGCCGGCGTCGTGAGCCACCACCGCGACCGCATCCGGGAAGCCGTCGCCACGGACCCGGGGATTCACTTCAACGCCCTCACCCGTCGACTCGACCTCGCACCCGGCCAGGTGCAGTACCACCTGAAGCGACTCGACGACGCCGACGAGGTCGTCGAAGAACAGCTGTACGGACGCACCCACTACTACACACCCGAGTACGGCGTCTGGGAGCGGGAGGCAATCGCTGTCCTGCGCCGCGAGACGGCCCGAGACGTCGTCTTCTGCCTGCTGGCGGGCGATCACGACACCCCAGCCGCCGTCGCCGACGAGCTGGCGATCGCCCGCAGCACGCTGGAGTGGCACCTCGACCACCTCGTCGAGCAGGACCTCCTCGTGAAAGAACGCGACGCCAACAACCGCGTCACGCTCGTGCTCACGAAGCCCGAGGAGACCGCCGCGATGCTCAACGAGATCGAACCGTCTGTCCCAGAGCGATTCGTCGACCGCTTTACGCGTCTCGTCGACGGGTTCCTCTACGACGCCTCCAGGTCGTCGTAGGCCGATCACTCTATCCACGTGCGACCGTGACGGGCCGCTCCCCGAGACGGCTACACTGGAGCGACCACGAACAACTGTCCCACGCCCGCGAGGACGAGCGCGACGCCGGCGACGCGGTTGAGCGTCGACCGCCGGCCGGCGAGCCAGTTCAGCAGGGCGTCGCGGCCGACGGCGACGGCGACGGTCGCCCCGAGGACGAGCACGCCGAACCCGGCGGTGTAGGCCCCGAGCACGACCGCCGCATGGACTGACGGCGCTGTGAACGCCCGGACGCCGATGGCGAGAAAGAGCGGGGCGACACAGCCCGCGGCTGCGACCGCGTAGAGGTTCCATCGGATGTCCATGCAGGGGCTCCTAATGATAGTGTGTTAATTTTTCATTAGTGGGTTACACGAACGCGTACTTTGATAGCTGAGTACATCTCAAGAGTTCCTTCGGTGCTAGATAAGCGGTTCAACACGACCTAGCCTTCCGTGCATTAGACCCGTTTCGGGCTCGGATAAAATGTGTAGTTCCATTCAACAATCGTATAATATATGTATATTGGTACAATAGTAATTGTTCGTAAAGATAAAAATTCTGATATTTATGTCCGTGATCGTGTGTGCGGACCACCTCGAGTTCTGTGGTGGGTTTTGACAACTTCCGACCGCGATGTGAACCGCCGACGAACGGAGGTTCAACTGGGCCACCGTCGGTGAGTACCTCGTGCGTCTCGACAACGGCGCTTCGGCTAAGTGGATTGTCTGCCTCGGTGACCAGCTCGGCATCAGCCTCCCCCCGTGAAGTACTCGTCGCAACGGAGAAAACAAGTGACTCAATAGGCCAGTTAGGCTAATCCGGAAAACGGTGAGTCGTCGGCTATCTGATTCACGTCGAACGCGTCGCGTACGCGAGCGTGTAGTAATCTCTCTCACCGAGTTCGTCCGGATCGTCAGTGATGAGTGGGTCCTCATCGTCCATGAACAGTCGCCGTCCGAACGTCACGTCGTAGCCCGCAGCGGTGAGTTTCTCGTGGATCGTGGATGTGTCGGTGACTTTGAACAGGATCATGCGTTCGGGACCTGTCGGCGCAGCGCCGTCGGCAGCCTCACGCAGACAGAGTTCCTCGCCGGCCTCGATATCGACGCCGAAGACCGAGGCGAACGCCGTCACAGAGCTGACGCCCG
This sequence comes from Halorientalis marina, assembly GCF_023028345.1. Classification (GTDB taxonomy): domain Archaea; phylum Halobacteriota; class Halobacteria; order Halobacteriales; family Haloarculaceae; genus Halorientalis; species Halorientalis marina. The sequence continues at coordinate 469,838 of NZ_CP095490.1, forward strand.
GAACGACCTCGACATCGACATCCGAATGCTCCCGTTCCAGCGTCCGGCGAAGATGTCCAAACGTCGAGTAGATACAGGGGTCGCCGAGCGTCACGAACGCCGCATCGGCGTCGAGCGCAGTCGGCGCGACAGCGTCAGCCGCCTCTCGCCATGCACGACGGAGTTCCTCGGGATCGCGCGTCATGGGAAAGTCCAGATCACCGAGTTTGGATTCTGCGACGTACTCCCGAGCAACTCGCCGGGAGAGTCGTCCGGGCGTGTACACGACCGGGACATCTTCGAGCACGCGCTTGCCCCGAACGGTGAGCAGGTCCGCTGCACCGGGACCGAGGCCGATACCGTACAGCGTCATCCCGTCTCACTCCCGTGGAGGTGTCGCGTCGCGAGTCCAGCGAGGTGCGGCGCTTCCGGGACGATGATGTCGCGTGACGCCAGCCGAACCGCATTGACGCTTCCGGGGAGAACGAACACGGGCACGTTCTGGACGATGCCGGCGGTCGCCCGCGTGGCGATGGCACGGGTCCCGACCTCGTCCCACGAGAGCCGATGGAACGCTTCCGCGAAGCCGCCCAGTTCTCTGTCGAACAGATCGGCTGCGGCAGTGGGTGTCACGTCGTCGATGGTCACGCCGGTGCCACCGGTCGTCACGACGACATCCACCTCGTCGCGACCGACGAACTCGCCGAGTGTCGCCTGCACCGCCGCATAGTCGTCGGAAATCAACGTGCGGGCCGTCACGATATGGTCTGATCGCTGAAACACGTCCGCGATACAGTCACCGCTTGGATCCGTCGGGGCCTTGCTGACCGTGGCCTCTCGTGAGGACGAGACAGTCACTATCCCCACACCGAGCGGGTCGACGATGTCGTGGTCATCGGCGTCGGTACCTCGCCGGTCGTCTTGGGCCGGCAGCGTCCTGTTCTGAAGACTCATACCGTCGTCACACCCCATTTGTCGACATCGGCGTCGAAGACGAGTTCTTCCTCGGCACGGCCAGGGAACGGGCTCTCGTAGCGCTCCCAGTCCTCGTCCATCTCGGCGTCGGTCAGCAGACACTCGTCGAGCGAGTTCCGAATCGCGGTTTCGTCGAGGTCGTGACCGATGAACACGAGGTCAATCTCGCGGTCCCCCCACTCTTCGTCCCAGTTGAGGTCAGGCCTGGCTTCGCGGTACGCCTCCCGCCGAAATTCCGGCATGGTCGCGGCCCACTGGCCGTTGACGTCCAGTTGAACCTGCGTGCCGGCGAGGTTACAGTTGAGCGCGTGTCGCTCTCTGCCGGCGACCCACATGAGTCCCTTCGCGCGGACCACGTCGGCGGGAACGTCTGAGAGCCAGTCGACCAGTCGCTCGGGGTGGAACGGTCGCTGCCGACCGTAGCTACAGGAGGTCAGCCCGAACTCTTCGGGCGGGTGAAGGTGATCATCGTGGTCGTGTTCTTCGTGACTGTGTCCGCCGTGGTCGTGACTGTCTCCGTCCTCGTGGCCGTGCGAGCCGTGGCTGTTCCCGTCTCCGTCATCAGCCTCTTGTTGGTGATACTCATGTGCTTGTTGCCAGCCTGCGCTGCCACGTACCCGGTCAAGATCGAATCGTCCCACCTCGAGGAGCACGCTTGGGTCGACCCGTCCGCGTTCGGTTACCTCGATGTCTGCCTGTGGCTGTAAGGCTTGGATCACGGACTCGACGTCGCCCAGCTCGGCGTCCGTGACGAGATCTATTTTGTTGAGTAAGACCAGATCACAGAACTCGACCTGTTCGGCCAGCAGGTCCGAGAGCGGCTTCGCGTCCTCGGTCACCTCCGTGATTTCCTCGCCGGCAACGAACACGTCGTGAAACAGCGCAGCGTCGACGACGGTGACGATGGTATCGAGGTCGTAGTGAAACGCTGCCTGACGATTGCTTCGCACTGTCTGTGCGACTTCTGCGGGGTTGCTCATCCCCGACGGTTCGACGACGAGCGCGTCGAATGCGGCCGTCTTGGCCAGTTCGACGATCGTCTGGCCGAACTCGTTGGCGAGCCCACAGCAAATGCACCCATTCGAGAGTTCTGTCACGGTGGTCTCGTCGTCGTCGAGCGTGACCTGCCGTTCGACGAGTGCAGCATCCACGTTCACCTCGCCCATGTCGTTGACGAGCACCGCGATGTCGCGTTCTTCGGGCGCGGTTTCGAGCAGGTGGTTCAGCGTCGTCGTTTTTCCGGCACCGAGCCCACCGGAGAGGATCGAGACTGGAATATCGGATGCCGACATCGCTACTGGTCTGCGAGCGCCAGTTCCCGCTGGAGGTCAGGTGCGAACGGGTCGACGTAGTCGCTCCAGTCCGCGTCCATCTCCGCGTCGGAGAGCAGACACTCGTCGAGAAGCTCGACCAGTTGCTCCTCGTCGACATCGCGGCCGATGAAGACGAGTTCGGTGCCCCGATCGCCCCACTGGTCGTCCCACTCGTCTTTGATCTGGGGACGCGCAGAGAAGTACCGCTGCTGTTGGGCTTCGGGGAGTGTCGCGATCCACTGGCCTTTCGGTCCGGCACGCACGGACTGGCCGGCCTTATCGAGTCCCATCGCCACGTCTTCGCGACCGGCCGACCAGAAAAAGCCCTTGGCACGAATCACGCTGTCCGGGAGTTCCGCGAGCGTCCGGGCGATTCGCTCAGGGTGGAACGGCCGCCGACGCTCGTAGACGAACGAACTCACACCGTGTTCCTCGGCAGCGGCATCGTGATGGTGGCCGTGCTGGAGTTCCTGTTTCCAGCCAGCGGACTGGCTCACCTGCTCGAAGTCGAAGCGTCCAGTCCCGAGAATCTGCTCGGCTGGGACTTCCCCGTGCTCCGTTCGGATGATTTCCGCCTGCGGTTGGAGTGTCTCGATGACGGCCTCGATCTCGTCCAGTTCGTCCTCAGGCACCAGGTCGCACTTGTTCAATAGCAGCACGTCACAGAACTCGATCTGATCCATGAGGACTTCTTCCGGAACGCGGTTGTCGTCGGGTTCCAAATCGTCGTCGGTCAGTACCTGACCCGACTCGAAGCCCTGCCAGAAGCTGTGGGCGTCGACGACGCTCACCATCGTATCGAGTTCGTACACGCCCGTCGGGTCGAACGAGGCGTCCTCGAAGCCCTGTGCGAACGTCTGTGCGACCGGAATCGGTTCACTGATTCCCGACGATTCGACGAGCAGATAATCGAACTCACGGGTTTCAGCGAGCCGACCGACCTCGTCGAGCATGTCACCGCGCAGCCGGCAGCAGATACACCCGTTCGACATCTCGATGACCTCTTCGTCTTCCTGAGAGAGGTCGGATTCCTGTTCGACGAGATCGGCGTCGACGTTCACCTCACCCATGTCGTTGACGAGGACTGCCGCGTCGAGTTCGTGGTCGGTGTTCAGGACGTGGTTGAGCGTCGTCGTCTTGCCCGCCCCGAGGCTCCCGCTCAAAACCGTCACTGGAATCGGATCGGAGTTATCGGTACTCATAGCCACAGATATGAAATCTACACACTTGAATATTAGTTATTACGAAATTAGAGTAAGGTATTAATAATCCTGAGTGCTGGGTCAGGTACGTCTAACGAGCGAGATATTGACGCGACCGACCGCGTCGAAATCACGGAGATCGTACAGGAGGCTCCGTATTTGGGCAGCATCCCCCTGGCAAAACACCGTTTCGAGACACCAGTCTCCCTCGTGTACGTGACTGGTCGACGCGATGATATCCTCGTACTCGTGTTGCACGCCATGGATGTCCTCGATGATTCGCTCGTGTTCGTAATCGAACGCGAGGACGGCGACGACTGTGCCGTCGATTGATTCAAGCGCGGTGTGTGACTCGATATACTCCGTCATCGACTCACGGACCGCCCGCGAGCGTGAGTCGTACCCTTCTCGCTGCCACGTGGCATCGAATTCGTCGAGCAGTTCCTCCGGGATATTGAAGCTGGTGCGCATCGCTGTTGTTAAATCTGGTACTCAGTATAATATTTCTTCATAGTCTCGGAGTGGTGTTACATAATCCAGAAAACCGTGCTAACAGCCCTTATACACCCAGAATCCATAGAATAGGGTGCAATGTGCCACTGCTTTGAAGCTGTGACGGAACTGACCGATGAAGAGCGACGCGAACTCATCGAGGAGCACTCGGAACGGGAACTCCGAGATGCGTACTCGGATGACGAACTCGACGCGCTGGGGATTGCAGCGTAGTGCGCCTCACAACGTTGGCCGTTGAATCGAATCGACAGGAAACAGCGAGTATTCGACCTGCACGTCTTCGTTGGTCGCTTGGATGTCGCGGACGAACTCCGAAACAGTCGCCAGTTCCCCCTCGATGATGAACGTCTCGACACATCCCTGATCGCCACAGATACAACTGTGTGAGTTCGACCGGACGGCACTCGCGTGTGTGTGCCGAAGCTCAGTCATCTTCGTCTCCACAGCCGGGCTGTCGTAGGGAAACAGCGCGCTCACGATCGCCACTAAGTCTCGGTCTTCGAGCGAGGGCTCCCGGAACTCCTGTACCAGTTTTCGTCCGGCTTCTCGAAAGACTTCACTCCGCCCAGAATAGTCGTGTGTCTCCACAATGTCGTCGATTTCCTCAAGGAGATCCTCCGGCATGGAGACGCTGACGATTCCCATATCATAAATTTGGACGCCGATATAATAAAATCTGTTATTACACAACTCAGTATTGATATTACCGTCTCGTCTGGCCACCGATCGTGTGCGGGGGCTCACCCGGTCGCCGGACGCGGTTGTTACTCAGCAGGGATAATTTAACAATCCAGAATAAGAAAAGCGGGCGAATTATAACAACTCGTTTTATGATGTCGCGGCTAAGATAATAATGCAATGGCATACGCGTGTTCCACCTGCGACGCAGAGTTCCAGAGTGCAGCCGGTGTCACCCAGCACGTGGCACTTCACCACAACACCTGTGCGGAATGTAACGAGGAATTCGACGAGGCTGATCAGCTCCGCGAACATATCCACGAGTCGCACTGAATCGCCCGAGGCTAGCGACGATTTTTTCGCGGTATAATACATCGACAGTGCCAGATACCACTCCTTAGTAATATTGCTGAAGATATTAATATCTCGCTCACGAAACGGGAAGTAGATGAGCTACACGAAGACCAACTACGAAGACATCGACAAAGTCTCGGACGCGATGCACTTCCTGCGAGAGCCACTGGAGTGCCGACAGGTTGGTATTACCATCGCTCGCTGTGAGCCCGGCTGGAGTTCACAGCCACACGATCACACCGAAGACGAACACGAAGAAGTGTACGTGTTGATCACTGGGTCGGCGACCGTTCGTGTCGATGACGAGGACGTTTCCATGGAGAGCGGTGATGCGGTCTCGATTCCCCCAGCGGCAACGCGACAGATCCGGAACGGCGACGAGGAAAGCGCGTTCGTCCTCGTGAGTGCACCGAGCGATAGTGACGACAGTGCTGATGGTAGTCCTTCGTGGCGATTGAGTGGGTTTCAGGGGTGAAATCAATGGATACCAATATTACCGTGTCGACTGCAAAACGAGGACAATGGAGAGACCCAATTCCGTCACGATATTGGTTTCTCATCCGAGGACTAATCGTGAAATATGACGAGTGACCGTTTCGAGTACGAGGCGATTGGCGTGATCCGGACCCCCTTCGATTCACCCGAAGGGATGCCAATCCAGTCGGTCGGGAACGATGCCACAGAGGGAATCGTCGAAGTTGACGAGGCATACGAAGACGGGTTGAAGGACCTGAACGGGTTCACTCATTGTATCCTGCTCTACCATTTCCACAAGTCATCCAGCCGTTCTTCACTACACGTCGAACCGTTCCTCGATGAGGAAAAACGAGGCGTGTTCGCTACACGGGCCCCACAACGGCCGAACCGAATCGGGATTTCAATCGTCGAGATCGATACCATCGTGCGCCCAAAAGTCGTCGTGGACGGAATTGACGTCGTTGATGGAACCCCGTTGCTGGATATCAAGCCATTCGTTCCCGAGTTTGATGTTCCAGACAGTGCGAATACGGGTTGGCTCGACGCATCCATGTCAGCTGTGCGATCAAAGCAAGCTGATGGAAGATTCCGTTAACAGGCCTGGTTTCGATACGACCGGATACAATCACGGTGCCGATTGGGTGATTGTCCGTCGATTCAAACCGCATCACGTCGCGTTCACTGACCGAGACGCTCCCGGATGTCCGAGACGTACTCGACGAACTCGATGTCCGTTCGCTGACGCGGCCGATCCAGCGAGACGTCGACGACATCGTCGACTCGCCCGGGGTCGGCAGCCATTACGAGAATACGATCCGCGAGCGTGACGGCTTCCTCGACTTCGTGGGTCACGAACAGGATCGTTTTGTTCGTCGCACGCCAGATGTCCAAGAGTTCCCCGTGGAGCGTATCACGGGTGTTCGGATCGAGGCTCCCGAATGGTTCGTCCATCAGGAGCACGTCGGGATCGACCGCGAGCGCGCGAGCGATGCCGACACGCTGTTTCATCCCGCCAGAGAGTTCTTTCGGGTAGGCGTCCTCGAAGCCAGACAACCCGACGAGGTCGACCAGTTCCTGGACGCGTTGCTCGCAGTTCGGACAGTCACAGGTCGGACGGTCGAGCCCGAACCGGATGTTCCCACGAACGGTGCGCCACGGGAACAGCGCGTAGTTCTGGAACACCATCCCACGGTCGATACCGGGCTCGGTCACCCGCTCGTCGTCGACGTAGACACTGCCCTCGCTCGGGGATTCCAGCCCCGCGATGGTCCGGAAGAGCGTCGTCTTGCCACACCCGGATGGACCGACGATACAGCGGAACTCCCCAGCTAGGACCTCGAAGCTCACGTCGTCGAGCGCGGTGACGGTTTCCCCGCGGACGTCGTATCGCTTGGAGAGACTGTCGACAGTGATCTTCGACTCACTGCCTACCACACCATTCGATTCCGGGGTCGAGTCAGTCAGCGCCATGCCAGAACCCTCCGCTCGAAGCGACGGAAGCTCACGTCCATTCCGACGTAGACGAGGCTGATGACGAGCATATATGCGACGCTGGTGTCCACTGCGAGGTTGTTCGAGGCGTTGATGATCTCGTAGCCGACGCCCGGTGCCCCGAACAGCTCCGCCCCGACGACGATCATCCAGCACCGACCGATGCTCGTCCGGAAGGCAGTAAGCACGCTCGGAGCAGCAGCCGGCAGCATCACGAGGCGAATCATCTGCCAGTCGGTCTCGACGCCGAGGCTGGAGGCGACATCCGTGTAATCGGTCGAGACGCCTTCCACGCCGCTGTAGGCGCCGTAGAAGTTGATCCAGAATGCGCCGACGAAGACGATGAACGCAGCGCCCGTGTGATGGATCCCGAACCAGAGGATGGCGAAGACGACCCACGCCAGCGGGGGGATTGGTCGGAGGATGCGAACGAGCGGCGTGAGATAGTCGTCGAGTCGCCCCGACCAGCCCATCGTCACACCAAGGGCGATCCCGCCCGTCGCTCCGAGTAAGACTCCCGGAATGTAATGCAGGAGACTCTGCCCGAGTTTGAACAGGCCGATTGGAATATCCACGTTCCCGACGAGCGGGACGGCGACGGGTGTCGACTCGGTGAACAGGTCGACGAAGGCAGTTGCTGAGGCGATCGGCCCGGGCAGGAGATACGACGGCGTCGTCACCTGGGCACCGGCCCACCAGACGACTAGGAAGGCGGTGAGACCGATCGCACCGCGGCCGAGTCGAAGCGGACCGCTATCATCGAACAGGCCGAGCGCGCTCGTCTCGTCATCGCTGTCGGTCGCTGTTCCGAGACTCATTGTGCGATTGTGTCGTACGCGCTGAAATGGAACAGGCGCTCGTTTTCGACGACAGCGTCCGTGTTCCCGACGTCGGCGACGTACTGTGCCATGGTCTCGGTCTGACTGGTGATCGCGTGCGGGTCCGAGAGAAAGTTCGATGCGGTCGAATCCATCGCTCGCACCGCGAGGTCGTCACTCACACCGGACCCGATGACTGCACTGGCGTCTCTGGCGGCCGCTTCCGGGTCGTCGCGGATGAAGTTCGTCGCGTCGACGTGTGCCGAGACGAGTGCCTCGGCCACGTCCGTATCGTCGACGACGCGCTTCTGGGCGAACAGCACAGTCACCGGGTGACCATCGAGAACCGCACCGGACCACGCGACCTCCCGAAAGTCCGCGTCGTTGCTGATGACAGTTGCAAACGGCTCTTGAATGATCGTCGCATCGATATCGCCTGCCTGCATCGTTTGTGGCGCGTTGGCCGGTGGCACCTTCGACTTGGAGACGACTGACTCCAGTTCCCCGAGTCCGAGGTCCTGTTCGATCCAGTATCGCAGGACGACGTCCGGGACGCTCCCGTCTGGTGGGGCACCGAACCGGACCTTCCGGCCGTTCTGGGACTCGAACCGCTCGAATGCGTCTCGACCGTGCTCAGCATACAGATCGGCGAACGCGGTGGTCCCCATCATCTTGAACCCTTCACGGGAGTTCGCTGCCAGCACACTCGCGGGTTTCCCCTTATCGACCAGCACCATCGAGGGCGTGATTCCGAACAGTGCAACGTCTATTTCGTCACTGGCGAACGCTTTCACGACGCTTGGCCCACTCGAGAAGCGCTCAGTTTCGACTGGCACCGGAATATCGTCGTAGAACCCCTCTTTGTCCATCACGTAGTGATGCATATTCGGATAGATCGGAACGTAGGCGACGGTGAGTCGGTCGAGATTACTGCTGGTCCCGCCGCCAAGACAGCCCGCCGTGGCCGTGAGTCCGGCTGTTGCGAGTACCGTTCCGCCTCGAATGACATCGCGCCGTGTCCTCTCTCCCATGTAGTACCAACACTCAACTCTGTTCTAATAAGAGTTGTTAATAGTAGATTTATTTTTAATATACTGGTGGCGGTAGCGGATGGCCGAACTGGAGAGGGGACAACGGTAGGTCACAGTGAGGCCGCAGAGACAGTACTGGCCCGAGGAACTGGAAGATCGCTGAGCAGTGGCTGTCGCCGCTATATCGGTGGCGAAAAGCAGCGACCTCGAACGAGATCAGGAGATAAGGCTGATGTCGTCGACGGGGTGAACGGTGTAGTCGACCGAGATCGTATCCTTGGTCGCCCGGATCTTCCCCACGAAGGTCGAGATGTCTTCGAGTTGGCCTTCGAGGACGAATAACTCCATACAGTAGTGGTTTCCGACGTGGCTGTGGAAGTTCGACACGACGAGTTCCTCGTGATCGTGACGCAGATGCATCATTTTTTCCTCGACGCTCGTCGTTTCGTAGTCGAACAGGACGGTGACGATCGCCATCAGCTCCCGATCTTCGAGTCGTTTATCCTCGAACTCGCTGAGGAGGTTTCGAACGGCTTCGCGGACGATTTCACTGCGGCCGGTGTACCCGTGGTCGTCACCGAACTCGTCGATCCGTTCTTCCAGTTCGTCCGGCATCGAGATGCTTACGACTCCCATGTATTAACACTGGAGCAGGGAGTTAATATAGATTCATACTTTCGTGGCGTAACTCGTCGGCAGTTTGTTAGTGAGGCAGTTCATGGTTGATATCTGTCGTTGTCAGAAGGACAGAAGGCACACATCAAAATCATCCTCCGAGGTTGTGTGGTGTGTCAACGAAGGCTATCTCGAGGCGCACTACGCTCAACGTGCGAGTGCGATGGCCCCGCTCCCCGAGGATGACGGCCGCAAGCCCGGCGACCAGCAGGCCTGGACGTCCGAACAGCGCCACGCCCTCACCCGCTACGTCGACGAACGGGCCCGCGACGCCGTCGAGGCGTACACGACACTCCCGGAGGATACTGACCCTCTCGACAAGCAGCGAGCACGCTACGCGGCGCTGAAGGCCGCTCGTGACCGGGCTCTGGTGTTCGTCATTGCGTACACGGCCGTTCGGGTCGGGGAGCTACTACGAGATCCGAACGACCCGCGCCGGCGCGGTGTCCGCTGGGAGGACCTCTCCCTCGACGATGGGAGTATGGACGTCTACCGGAAGAAACAGCAGTGGGACGCTGCGTCCCTCCCCGATCCTGTAATCACCCCGTTGCGGGGCTACCGGAAACTGATGGACCCACCGACGGAGCGCTGGCCAGTATTCCCGACACTCGACCAGCGGACGCTCGCAGGTCACGTTCAGGAGGGGCTAGCTGATCGGGGGGCACACCAGGAGGTGATTGAAGAGCGACGTGAAGAGTACGCTCGTGACCTCCTGCTGGCGCTGGACGAGGACATCCGCCCGCCGTCGATCACGACGGACGGCGCCCGGTCGATTCTCCAGCGACTCTCGGCGGCCGCGGAGATCGACATCGACCATCCGAAACACGACTACCTCGCACCGCACGGCGGTCGCCGGGGGATGGGTGAGGTTCTCGTCCGAGCATTCGGATACACTGTGGCTGCCCGTTACCTCGATAACTCGGAGGAGATGGTTCGGGAGCGGTACTCGCATATTGAGGCCGGAGAACTCGGAGACGTAGCTACTGAAGCCCTCGAAGAAATTGATCTGTGAGCGAATTGTCCGTTGTCCCGTACAGTGTCTGTTCTTAACCGCCTACGAAGCTTTTTCAGCCAGCCATTGCACAGCGCCATGTCTTTCGTAGTAGAGTCGATGCACCAGACGGTGATTCTAAACGCCGCTCCATACAAACAAAATTAACCAACATCTCCGACGAATCATCTGTAAGACGTTGGTTAAAAGGATTGCATCGGTGTGTATCGAAATCTAACCAACAGCGTTAGATATAATTCCAATAAGTTGGTTAACTCACGAGTAAGGATACATGGCACCTGAAGAATCCGATTCGATGTCTGAAATGGAGAGTCCGCCGGCACCGCCAGAGGAACTCCCAGCATATCTTGTCGACGCGCTCGAAAACCAAAATCCTGAGCGACTCCGCCTCGCATCCAACTATGCACTCACCCTCGCAGGGTGGAAAGAGCGTCAAGCCGAGGAGGAGCTGACAGCACAGGCTGATCACGACCCCAAGGATATCCCCGACGAATGGGACGAGGAGGAATGGGAAAACGCCCTCAAGGAAGCTCAGGACAAAGCCGGGACCTCCTCGAAGAAAGGGACGGTCACAATCAAGACCATCAACGACAACGACTACTATTACCTCCAGTGGCGAGAGGGGGACAAAATCAAATCACAGTATATCGCTCCAGTGCATCCGTCTGATGGCTGATCTTGATCTAACTAGGGTCCGAAAGATTGCGACCGGGAATGAATTCACGCCATTGGGAAAATCACAGCTTGGTATTTGATTCAGAAGGTGAATAAAATTAGCTACCTGATTTTATAACCACTTAATTATCTGCTATGCCGAGGTAGAAAAAATTGTGACCCCTCCCTCCAATTTGCTCACGATGGCCGGCAGTACATTGGTTGAGGCAGCAAGCAGGTTTGGGTCTCTGGTCCTCGCATCCAGTCGCTATCTCGCATTCATCACGCTCGCCGTCGGCGCGATCTACTGGGGCACCGGATCGAGTACTCGCCGCCGAGAGATCGGCATCGGGATGCTCTGTGGAGGTTCCGGGGCGCTCCTCGTCTACTTCGCACTCAAAACCCTCTACTCGCTTATCGCGTTTCTGGTCGCCGGCCCCGGACCGGTTCCGCCCACCTCACAAGCCATGTTCGTCCCCGGCATCCGGGGCCAGCAGATCGCGATGAAAGGTGGAACCAACTCGCTCTACCAGGCCGCCAATGTATTCTCGAAAATCGCTGCAATCGCTGGCCAGGCACTCATCGCCTGGGGAGCTGCCCTCTACGGCATCTCTCCGTCGAGGGGACGGGTCCACAAGAGTTCGGTGACCAGTTTCAAAATGGGAGTCGGTCTTATTATCGGATCCATGAGCGGGATCCTTCTCTCGTTCGTCGCCACTGTCTTTCCGTCGCTTCCATAATTATTTCTATCACTATTACCAAAAAATAAAAGTGGGGTGTGGGGGAAACTTGTTATAGATCTTCCAAGATCGGGCAGCTATGTCCACAGTGCGCCGTCTCAATGAGCGTGAGCGACAGTAGTCCTCAATTCAGAGATCGTAATCGCTCGCCGAGTCAGTCGAATCGCGTGCCGACAACCCACTTCAACTGATTCACGAAACACAATGCCTGAACGCGTTCCGGTTGCGGACAGTCTGCTAACGACCAAATTCAAGGGGTTTAGCGTCAAGCGTCTCCTCCAATCATTTGCTATTCCGCTGGGTCCTGCAGTCATTGCTTTGCTTCTCAATCTCCCACTCCGAATCTACGGTCCACTCGGAATCGCCGGTGCCATCATCGGTGTTACGGTGTTCGCGAAAACACCGGCTTGTCAGCGACCACACCACTGGTTACTCGGGATGCTCACAATCCGATTCACAGACGCCACATATCACTGGCACCCAAGTCGCTCAGAGGAGGAGTCTGCGACCTACGAGAGCTATTGGCACTCGACAGACGAAATGAAAACCCGCACTGATGGAGGCGAACACGTCCCCGAAGACGAACAGACACAGATCGAGCGTCTACTCGCTAGCGACGAGACGACTGACCATCTCGACTTCGAACATATCCGTAGCGATGGTGTGGTCGTCACTGACGAGGGCGTCTCGATGCTCATCGAGATCGGCCCGCGCCCGTGGCTGATCCTCGACGACGACCAGAAAGAGGCAGTGCTCGAAGCCTGGCGAGACATCCTCATGGGCACGCAGTCGACCTTCCAGATCTTGACGCTGCCAACGCCCTACGACGCTTCGGAGTACACCCGGCGGCTCGAAGACGCCAATCGGACGCGCGACCACGATGAACATCCGCTATTCAGTCACGGCCGGGCCCAGCACCGTAACTGGGTCGACAACATCGTGAACATGGCCGACATCCGCGACCGCCAGCACTTCATCGTCGTCACTGTGAAGAAGTCCGTGGCTGATGACAGCGACGACGACGATGGACCCCTGAGTCAGTTCCGCAGATCCGACGACGAGGATGTCGACATCGATCTGCTCGCCCGGGAAGTCCGCTCACGGGCGGAGAACATGGCTTCGTCACTGCCGCCGACAGGAGTGGATCCGGAGATTCTCGACGACCCGGACGAGATCAAGAAGGTGCTATACTACGACTACAAGGGCACGGAGCCGCCCGACACACTCAACCACGGCTGGTTGACCAAACACGCTCGGCCAGAGGATGTTCAGAAAGGGGCGGCACAGCGCCCGACGCAGACCAACACGCATCAACCAAACGAGTGACCACAGATGGTTGGACCATACGCACTCTCACGACCTGAGATGATCGCGGTGGGGTTCGTCGCGAACGCCCTGCTCGCAGCACTGATGGTCATCGCGACCAGTTGGCAGTATCGCCATTCCGAACTCCGGGCAGGGATTTCGGGAGTCGCCATCGGCGTCGGGGGAATAATCGTCGAACGATTTGCCGGCAGTGCGCTGCTCACCGCTTCGTGGCCGGCCTATCGCGCCGGGTTGCTCGCCGGGGCGATCGGGGCCGTCGTCGCGGCGTCGATCACTGCCGCACTCGTCTGGCGGACACCACTCTTCGTCGAGGTCGTCTTCCCGGGGCCGAGCCCGTCCGCCACGAGAGACGACTCGGAAGCAGATACCGACTCCGCGGAGTCTCCGTCGCTGATGGAACGTCTCCCGATTCCCGGAAATGACGACGAGGAAGCGGGCAACGAGGAGGAACGGATCCCGATCGACGAACTGTCCGGCGATGAGATGCAGGAGGCCATCGACTATCTCGAAGCCGTCGGTCAGGAACCCGACAAAGCGGCCATCGAGAAAGCCGCCTACCAGCTCACGTCGACGACAGAGACCACCATTGCCTCTCCGTTCGTCACTGAGGAGGAACAGGGACGGATCGATCGGTCGGTCCTCGCTCCCGAAGTCATCAACGAAGAGTCCGACTGGCACACACGCGATGGGGATTTCTACCAAGTCCTCACCGCGTCATCACTGCCGCGATTCCTCTCCTCGGGGTGGTTGCTCCCGCTGACGCTTGCGTCAGAGGATGTCCGCCTCTCGATGCAAATCAACCCCCGGGAGACGGAGGACGTGAAATCCCGTCTCCAGAAGCGCCTCACCCAGATGAAGTCCGCCATCCAACGGAAAAAGCGCCGCAACCGAACGGATACCCACGAACAGGAACACGAGGCTCAAGAGCTCGACCGGCTGCTTGGCGAACTCGTCAAGGGGACCACCAAACTGTTCGATGTCTCTCTGTTCGTGGAAGTTCGAGGCCAGACGCTCGACGAGATGCAGGAGGCGAGCAAGCAGATCCAGCGACGGGCGCGCCAGCAGGGCCTTGACCTCGTGCCGATTCAGGGCGAACAAGTCAAAGCCCACTCGTCGGTCGCACCCATCGCGAACCCGAAAATCCAGAATCACAATGCCGTCCAGCTGGAAGCGCTCACCCAGTGTTTCAATTTCGTTGAACCGCCTGTCGCTGACGAGAATGGTATCCACCTCGGGTTCGACAACACGAACCGCCCTGTGATCATCGACCGCTACGGGCTGTCGGGCCACTCGAAAGCAGTCAGCGGGAAGGTCGGGTCCGGGAAGACCTACGCTGTCAAGATGGCGCTGTGGCGGCGAATCCTCGTCGACGACGACCTCAAGACGATCATTTTCGACCCGCTGGGCGACGACTTCGTCGACTTCGTGGAGCAGCTCGGCGGGACGGTCATCAAGTTCGGCGGCGATTACCGGATCAATCCGCTGGAGATCAGCCCCGACGCCCACGATTCGTCGACTCAGGAGAGTACGTTCAAACTCAAACTCCGGAACACCCTGCGGTTGCTCGGGACGTACCTCGGAGAAAAGGATCCGGAGGGGATGGCCTCCGGCGAGGAAGGGGTGCTCTCGATTGCGATCTACTACGCATATCTGCACAAGGGAATCACGCCCGATCCAGCGACCTTCGATCGGGAGGATCCAATCCTAAGCGACGTAATCGACGGTGTCGGGATCATCGCGAATGGCGGCATGTCGAGCGACGAGATCGACGCCATGCTTCCGAACGATTTGGGCATCGACTACACTGAGGATGGACCAGTGGCCAATGGGGAGGGCGGCGATCTCGAGAAGGAAGTGCTGGACGCAATTACGAACCTGCACTCCCCCCCGGAACGATACCAGACCATCGCCAGACAACTCGAACCCAAACTGGAATCACTCAAACAGTGGAACGTCAACAGCAATCTCAACGGGCAGAGCAACCTCGATCTCGACGACGACCTCGTCGTCTTCGACATGAGTTCGTTCGCCGACACCGGCGAGATGCCGATCATCATGCATGCGATGCTGAATTGGGCCTACGACGAGGCCCGGCGGTCGGAGAAGAAGACCGACGTGACCTTCGAGGAGGCACATTACCTCCTGCGGCGGGAGGGTGCCCGCGACCTGATTAACCTCTTCATCCGGCATAGTCGTCACTTCAGTTCCGGCCTGACACTCATCAGCCAAACCGCCGAGGAGTTCCTGAAGAACGAACCGACACGGGAGATTTACGACAACTGCGACGTGAAGCAGCTGTTCTATCAGGAGAATGTCGGCCAGGAGGTCGTCGACTACTTCGAACTCTCCGAGGACGAACGGCGAGACATCCAGCGGGCGACCCGTGGGGAAGACGCGGATTACTCGGAATGTCTGCTCAGTACCTCACAGCATGGTCGTCGGTGGATCGAGATCTACTCCGGCGAGTTCGAACATCACGTTCTCGATGATGATTGTGATCCCTGGACGTACCTGCAGGAAGAAGGTATGCTCAGCCAGCGTGACTACCAGTGGTTGGAAGAGAACGAACACACCAGCGCCATCCAGCCGGTTGGGACGACCGGCGGCGATCTGTTCGACGAGGAATCGGAGGCGCAGTCGCCGGAATCGGTTGTGGACTTAGGCGCAGGGTTCGAGACGGAAGCAGGACAGACGGGTGAGAGCGATGACTGAACCGAATAGGGGGGATACCTGATGGTTGATATTCCTGGTCCCGGAGACATTGCGGATGCGATCATCGGCGCCTTCCAGGGATTCATCAGGTCGATCTTCGAGGGGTTCTTCGATCTCATCGGCATCGGCCTTCGACCGTTCCTGCGGGTAGTGAACCCGGCCACCTCCAGTTCGGCGACAGCAGCGTGGCAGTCGTCGTTTGAACTCGCGTTAGCGCTGTTCCCGTTGATGATTGTGGTCGGTTTGCTGTCGATGCCGTGGGCAGACCGCGAGAAAGCACACCTCTGGCGGCAGGGTTTCCGAATCGTGACGGTGGTCCTGCTCATTGCCGTCTCGAAGCCGGTGATTGGCGTTGGCGTCGACGCGATGAACACCGTGACGATGGAGCTGGCCCCACAGCAATTCGAGCTTAGTTTCGACCCATCGGCCGATCAGTACGGCGTGGAAGACGTCGGCGGGACGTTTGGGCTGATCGCCGCCTATTTCGTGGCAGCGATATTGATGATGATCGCGACGCCGCTGGCGATTCTTGGGCTTGTCCTGCGGACGTACATCATCTACATCGTGTTCATGGGGGCGCCGATTCTGGCGGTGTTCTGGTACCCAGACTGGGGATTCGGGGCACATCTCAACAAGTTCGCGACGAAGTTCGGCCGGATGGGAATCTACAGCCTCATCGCCGGCCCGCTGCTGGCAATCGCGCTGAAAGCGATGAAAGTGATCATGGACGGCGGAGTCGTCCAGGCTAGCAGCGGGAATGGTGCGACGGAGTTCTGGACGCAGTTGGTCCTGATCATGATGACGCCGTTCGTGCTGGTGGCGATCGTCCTGAAGTCGATCACCTGGGCGGGGCAACCGCTAGGGATCGGGAAGGCCTATTCGATGGTGTCGACAGCCGCGATGGCCGGCGCCGGGGCTGCCGCCGGCGCGGCCTCCGGAAAAGGAGCGATAGCCGGTGCAGATGCAGGCGGATCCGCTGCTGGCGCTGTCGGTGGAACCGGTGACGCCGGAAGCCGCGGTGGTCGTGGAATGAGTCGTCGGAGCAAAGCCGGCGGAAGTAGTGGTGCCGGCGGGGGGTCAAGTGGATCGACGCCGCGCTCAGTTGTGGATAACGGCCCCCTCAGTGACCAAATCGACGGCAACGTTCAGAGTGCCGGAAAAGACCGGCCGCAAAGCTATATCGACGATCTTGCGGAGAAAGCATCGGGTGCCAAAGAAAAGACCGCTTCTAGCATCGCGAATAACGGTGCGTCAAATTTCATCAAAAACAGGGGACGTAGGCTTCGTAACGGAATTACTGGTAGGGCAAGAAAACGACGTCCAGCTAATCGCGCGCAGCAGCTGCGAGAGAATGCAGACTGGCTGGAGGAGCAGATAGACGCCGAATCTGTGGATCTAGAGGAAGCACACGAGAGGGACATTCTCGAACAGGAACCGGCGTACGACAAACAGGCGGATGTCACGAAGTCTGGTCGGATCGGGTACGAGACGAGTGACGGTGAGTGGAACCTTCTCAATGTCGAAACCAAGCAGCGAAAGCTAGATAGAGGGGCGAAAATCAACGCAACAGCTAGCCATACTGCGAAAAAGAGCGCAGCGGCAACGGCTGCATCACTAAAGGCAGGGAAAACAGGCGCCAAAGCGGCGAAACCCGTTCTACAATACGGAGCGTATGGGATGGGCGGTTACGCACCGGTCATGGCACACGACCGTGCAAAGCGAAAACACCAGCCGAACGGTGAACAGCGTTCAGAAGAGAACGTCGAAAAGGCGGCCGCATCGAACAACGCACGGAAGCAGACTAATTCGGATCCCACAAACGCCGATAATAAAAACACCATGAGCTACGTCGATCCAGAAGGCCTGTAGGCCGAACTCTTATTCCACTGGTATCTGAAAATTAGCATAGGAACTACGTAAAAAATATGATCACCTCGCTGTTTCAAGCTATAATTTTGCGCGAAATCTCCATTCTTAGCTTGATATCGAGTATCGGTTCGTTCGTTCCCGAAATAATGTTGACCGAAGTGGTGGGGCTTGTATGGTATTTTATTTGGTTCAGCGCCCTCACGATCCTTTGGGTTCAAGTTCATGAACATATTTGGGGAGTGAAGAACCATCTGCAACCCACTCTCCCGACGAGCATCAGCGAATCTTCTCAGACACTAATCAGCGTTATAAAAACCTCTGCGTTGTATATCGGTTCCTACGCAGCAATTACCTTTCTGACATCCGGTGCTGAACGAGTCTGGTTGAATGGCGGCTATGCGATTGATGTTGTTGCGGTTGCACTCTCACTACTCTGGGTGGTAATGCTAAACAGTAACTCAGACAGTTCCGTCTGGAACCCGTTCCATGTGGGTTTTCTGACTTCCTTGTTGGCACTCTGTATTCTAAAAGGGCTGGTGGCAGTCGGAATTACAACTCTTCCGGTCGTTGGGGCGCTGACGACAGAGTCAATGATCCAGTTGAGTTACTACCCGGGAGCCGCAGCGTGGCTCATTGGAGCCTACCCCCCAGGGTTTCTCGAGCAGTCTGGCTCGTTTGAGCCAACTGCCTCCCGTTCCAAAGCATCTACAGCCACCTCTCAGCCCCAGTCCACTCAGGGACGTTCTCAAGAATCGACGACGAACTCTACACAACCACGTATGCAGGATGGTGGCCGCGACGATCAACAGCATGACCAGAGAAGGAACCGCCGGCATGAGGAGACTACTCCTCGGCAGCAACCACTCTCGGAGCACTCGACAAACGGTCTTGAATTCGACTGGCAAGAGCCGCCGGACACGACCTTCGAGGACGTCGGCGGCTACGAGACGGTCAAAGACGAACTCCGAGAGGACGTGATTTCCCCGTACGTCAACGACAGTGCGGGCTACGAGCGCTTCCAGGTCACGCCTGATCGGGGTATCCTCTTCCACGGCCCGCCGGGTACCGGGAAGACCCTGTTTGCGCGTGCTCTCGCTCACGAACTCCAGCGACCTTATGTCGAATTGAGCCAGTCCCAACTGACCAGCAAGTGGATCAACGAAGGGCCTGACCTCATCGATCAGCTATTCACCGAGGCGCAACAGCTACGCGGCGTGGTGTTCATCGACGAGGCTGAGTCGCTTCTGGGCAGCCGCGATGATGGCCTCTCGAGTAATCGGGAGGACGCCAAGACTACGAACACGTTCTTGAACAAGCTCTCGCAAGACGAACAGGAGTTCTTCGTAGTGCTCACAACAAACCGAAAGGAGCAGATGGACGACGCTGTCCTGCGGCCCGGGCGGATCGACAAGCACGTCAAGATTCCAGTCCCGGATCTCGACGCCCGGTACGAGATTCTCAAAACGCAGCTCGAGGATGTGCCAAGCGATCTCGATGTTGAAGGGATGCGGGACATGGCCCGGGAACTTGACGGCGCGTCCGGGGCTGATATCGAGCAAGTCGTTGCCGATGCCCGACGGAATGCAGCGAAACGAAACTCCTCAGCCCTCCGACGCCACCACTTCGACCTGGACATGCTTGACGAGTAGTCTTCCGGACGCCCTGTAGCACACCGACTAGTCTTCTGATCAAGGTTCACAGGCCGTTCAGGGAGAGTACCGTGTACTTCATTCTGAAGCGACTCACGAACTTTGGAGGTGGGACAGAGACACACCACCGTTGCAAGTGAAGCTGAGGGATGGAGTAAGGAGAGCAGCAACGAAGAGAGTCAGTTGAAGAGGAATAAAGACCGATATTTGGCCAGATTGGGTCTCTAAGACGGGATTCTTAACGTGGAACTCTGAAATATATGTCAGCACTTTAGATGAAACTGTGGACTGTTGTTTTACTCACTACTCCTAGTCTGCTGTTTCACTTGTAACGGTGGTGTGTGTCTGTGGCCTTCACTTGAAACAGATGTAAGGGTGGTTTTATATGGTGTAGGTGAGAATGCAGTGACATGCGTCGATTCGAGCGGAAGCAGAACATCTTCCGCAACAAAGACGCCCTTGGCGAATCCTACCAGCCTGACCAGATCGAGGAGCGTGATGAGGAAATCGAGGAGTACATGGATGCACTCCAACCTGTTGTCGACGGTTGGGAACCGAATAACATCTTTCTCTATGGGAATACAGGCGTCGGGAAGACTGCCGTCACTGACTATCTCCTCGACAGACTCCAGAACGATGTTGCAGACTACGATGACATCGATCTGTCAGTCATTTCGGTGAATTGCAAGACTCTGAACTCCTCTTATCAAGTTACCGTAGAACTCGTGAACAAACTCCGTCCTGCTGGTGGTGAAATTAGTTCGACCGGTTATCCACAGCAAACTGTTTTCAAAAAACTGTATGAGGAACTCAAAGCCATTGGGGGGACGATTCTGATCGTCTTGGATGAAGTCGACTCTATTGGTGACCGAGACGAATTATTGTACGAACTCCCAAGAGCTCGGGCCAACAATAACCTTGACTCGGCAAAGGTTGGTGTCATTGGGATTAGCAACGATTTCAAATTTCGCGAGCAACTTGACCCCCGTGTCCAAGACACGCTCTGTGAACGGGAACTGCAGTTTCCGCCCTATGATGCGCCTGAATTGGAAAATATTCTCGAATCTCGTGCTGAAATCGCAATTGCCGAGGGTGCCATCCAGCAAGGTGTGTTGAATTTCTGTGCGGCGCTCGCTGCTCGCGATAGTGGAAGCGCTCGTCAAGCGCTGGACCTTCTTCGATTGGCCGGTGAGATCGCGGAAAACCGTGAAGCGGATCGTATCAAACGTGACCATGTTGAGTTAGCACGATCTCGTCTCGAACAGGAACGTGTTGAGACGGGAATGCGTGAACTGACGGCACACGGGCGTCTCACACTGTTAGCCGTCATCTCGAAAGCTGCTAAGGAGGAGACGCCGTGCCGAACGCGGGAGATTTACGAGGAATACACCACGCTGTGTGACTCCTCCGGTACTGACCCACTCGCCCACCGATCTGTGCATAACCATTTGTCCGATCTACGGATGCTTGGCATTCTGTCGGCCCATGAAAATAGGAGCGGTTCACGGGGTAACTACTACAGCTATGAATTGGATGTCCCATTCACGAGTGCAATCGAAGCGATGTCGGATGTTCTGCGGTTAGACAGCGAAATAGAAACGATCCGAGAAATTGCGTCAATGAACGACGTCGCATAGACACACCACTCCTGCAAATGAAAACGATGCTGTGTGCGGTGACAAGTTCATAGCGACGGTCGTGAGCATACCGAAGATGAGTCGATTTGTTCCTGAAGCGGTCAGCCATCGTTCATTCTGGGACTTCTCTTTCTTCCGTTTAGTGCAGACCAAACGGTTATCCATGTGGGCTGATAGGTTTTCGGTATGGCGACGCAGGATCGGGATGACAATGGACAATTTGAGGGCAAGATGCGCGATCAGGACATTCTCAAAGCGTTCGACTTCGAGGCTACAGCTGAGGATCCGTATCTGACTGTCAGCGAGGTAGGAGACGCGCTTGCGACTCACTGGGATATTGACGTCACGGACGAGGCAGTTCGGACACGGCTTGAACAGATGCGTGACGATGACACGATTGCAAAGCGACGGTTCGGTCCCGGTGTCGCCTATCGTGCGCTGGTCGGCCCTGAATTATCTGAGACAACCGAAGCCGCTCTTGAGGAGACGACTGGAGAACTGGAAGCCGGGGAAACCAAGTCTCATAAGGATGTCCGGTTGGGCCCTGATGGGACCCAATAAACAGAGGGCTAAGGAGTCATCAGATTTGTCATGACATGGATGGCTGGTCACGACAGATTTGTACGTGCAGCGAGTAGGCTGATCAGAGATGGCGATGGAAAACGACAAGATTCAGTTCCGGGGGGCCACCGAAAAGCAAGCGACGCAGATCGTCGACCAGATGCGCCTTGGTGGCATCAATATCAGTGAATTGGCCCGCCAGGGACTGCAAGAGAAATTGCGAGAAACGCTCTCTGATGAAAAAAGCGAACTCCACCAACGATATGAAGAGGGCGAGATTTCCGAAGATGCTGCTGAAATCTTGATTGGAGACGCGATCGAGGAAATCGATCGCGAGCGTCCGGCCTTCGAAGAGGCCTCCGAACTTGAGACGGATGGCGTCTTTCAGGAGTAGGCTATTTCAGTAGAGTGTAGCAGTTACCTTTCGGAGGATATTCTTCCGTAGTTTTGTTCCCTCTAGTAAAACCTTAGTGTTCCGGGCTTGACGATTCATGCAGCACTACTTGAGCCTATGATGGGAAGCCCTGAGCACGTCCCGTCACAGCTCAGGCAGATCGAGCAGTGGATCTGCTGGCGGACGGAACTGCGGGACGGCAAACAAACCAAACTCCCAGTCGAGCCCGGCACAGGAGAGTTCGCATCGACGGACGATCCATCGACGTGGACGAGTTTCAGAGAAGCCCTTGAATTCGCCGTCGAGAGTGACGCCGTCGAGGGTGTCGGATTCGTATTCACCGAGGACGACCCATTCGTCGGTGTCGACCTTGATGACTGTCGTGACCCCGAGTCAGGTCATCAGAACGCTTGGGCAACCGACGTGATCCAGATCCTCGACAGCTATACCGAGATTAGCCCCTCCGGGACCGGCGCTCACGTCTTGATCGAGGGAACGATTCCCGGTGATTACAACCGAAAGGACGACATTGAGATCTACGAGACTGGTCGGTACTTCACCGTAACCGGCCAGCCACTCCCTGATCGGGATAGAGCGGTTGAGCACCGACAACAGGAACTGGAAACTGTGTACGAGGAGTACGTCGCTCGCGACGACGCCCCCGAGATGGATACTAGCTGGCTCAAGGATGATCCAAACTGCAACAGTGCCGAGACCCCCTCACCAAACGGTGACAGCCCACAGTCGAAATCCACAGTGTCCACAGCAATGCCTGCTGAGAACGGCGAGTCGCCATCGATGAACGGCCATACTCCTACAGATAGCACAGATACGAGCAAGTCGTCCACCCAGATCCGTGGTCTCTCCGAATTAAATGCTGCCCTCGTCCAGCGAGCGATGAATGCGGAAAACGGCGAGAAGTTCGAGCGACTCTGGAATGGGAACTGGAGGGGACTCGGTTATGAAAGTCACTCAGAAGCCGACATGGGATTCTGCTCGATGCTCGCGTTCTGGACTGGGTGTGACCCCCACCGGATCGATGCGATTTTCCGGGAATCCGGGTTGATGCGCGAGAAGTGGGAGGAAGATCGTGGCACTCAGACCTACGGCGAAATAACCATCAGCAAAGCCCTCAACGTCGTTGACGAGACGTTCGACGTGGAGCGGCTCGAATCTGAACTGAAAGACGACGGGGCAGACCCGACGGATGCGTCGACGGCGCCGTCGGACGATCGGTCCATGTCGGACCAGGGATCGTACGATCAACCGCGACCGGACAGAATGGAAGAAAAAGACCCGGAAGTGCGAAAGAATCCCAATAAGTCCGCCGGGCATGACCGGGAGCCGTCGACTGATGAGAGCCACACGTCTTCGTCAACGGCGGAGTCAGCAGGGGGTCAGGGAGCGGATCGCTCATCCTTCAGTGGCCCGAAGTCATCGACAACGAGTCGAACCACGGAGACGCAGCACTTCGAGGACTGGTACACCCAGTTGCTCGACTTCCAGGGGAGCGTCCCACCGTGGGTTGAGCAGATTGCCAAGCGGATTGAGGAACTCGAAAGCGAAATGGATCGCAACGAGCAGCTCATCCGACACTGGCGCGAGAAGGCCGAAGAGCAGGAGGCAGAAATCAAACGTCTTCGTCGGCGGCTCCAGCGTCTAGAAGAGGATGATACCCCCATTCGGAGGCCTGACGCTGATCTCGAAGTCGTTGATCCGGGAGAGCAGACAACCAATCCCCATGACGAGGGTGACTCGGACTTAGAAGACGACGACAGTAGCGGCTTCTTCAATCTCTTTTGAGCATCGCATCTTCCCCTCTGACGGAGAATTTTTCTATACAATAAGACAAAAATTAAGTGCCAAACAGCCCACGTTTTTGCCGTAGCGATGTCAATCGGCAAGCAAGCGCTACTTGTAGTGTCTACTCTGGCACTACTCAGCATCATCATTGTTCAACCAGCAGCGGCGCAGTGCGGTCCTAACAGTACGGCCAACTGTTCAGCCAGTACTGGCGGGTATGAGGGAATCCTCGGGAACATCTTCGATGTCTCGAAACTGACGCTGAAGTACGTCGGCTTCATTGCGATTGTTCTGGGGGCAGCTCTGTGGGCGACTGCTCGGAAGAGTTCGTCTCGTGCCCAATATGGCTCGTGGATGTTCGCCGGCGGTGCGGGCATGCTCATCTTCTACTTCGGGTTCAACGTCTTCGTCGGCCTCCTCCGGTTCATCGCTGGTGGCGGCTGACGCCCCACCTTCCCAGGCACTTCATCATAACCCCGATTTTCCGTACATGCGACAGAGACTCCATACGCTGACGGCTGTAACCTTGCTCGCGACAGGTCCCGATACGATCGAGCGGGCAATCAGATTCCCCGCCCGCTTGAGCATCGTTTTTGAGCTCTTTGGGTTCACCTGTGTTATTCTGGGGGTCATGGCGTACTTCACTGCTCACCACGGCGATCCACGACGGAAGTGGGGGCTGTGGCTTGGCTGCACCGGGACGATCATGGCTATTGTCGGCCTTCGGCCGGACATCCTCCTCTCCCTGCTCAAGTACATGATTCCGAATTAAAACGGCGACCCGCTGCCCACGCTCCGGAGTAGAACCGGTCCAACAGGACCCCGTTCATACCCGAAACCCACGCTCTACCCCAACGACAATGAGTTCAACACTCCACCCAGTCGGTCGATGCCTGCTTACCCTCGCTGTCGTGTGCTTTCTAGCGACGCAACTCATCTCGATTACTGCGCCTGTTCAGGCGAATGTTGGCACACAATCCTCGAACAATACCACAGCAGAGGGCCCATTCCAGATCCTGGCCTCCGCTGATAGGGATTCAGCGCGGAATACCACGAAAATTCCGTTCACGACCTATAACCCCAGTGGCACGACGACCTACAACGTGTCCGCTGGTGCCCCGCCAGTTGCATTCGATACCACCGGATTCACCGAACAGAGTGCCAGCGTGTATGCACCGCGTACAGATGCATACAGGAAACGGCTTACCACTGATATCCATGTTCCGTACGCCGATGACTGGGTGAGCAACCCGGATGAATTGCGAGTTGTTTCAGCCGGTAACAATACGACCCGAAACATCACCACTGGAACAGGGGTCACGTATCCCGTGATGAATGGATACTACGCTCTCGGGCAAATCGAGCCCAGAAACGGATGGCTCCCGACTCGCAATGCCGTAATTACAGAGGGCGACAACCCGAGGGTCACAAATCCTGTCAGAGTCGAAGTCAACAGAGGTGAGTTCCTTTCATATGAGGCGAGAAACGGCCAGGCTCTGGATGAATTTACTACGAATCTCAACCACTCTCGCATACCGAGTGGAAGTCCCACTGTGGATCAATGGTACGATGATGGCTCCGGGATTACAGTCCAGAGTTCCTTTTCAAACCGATCGTTCACTGTCGTCGACGATCACTGGGTCGGTGTGGCTCGCACGTCGCCTGGGGCATATTCCGATGAACAGTTCATTCTGAGTCCCGACGGAGTCTCGATTTTCGCACCGTCTGATTTCTGGGTCACTGAACCATCTGACTGGGAGCGAACTATCGAGGATGGGTGCAAGGTCACCCGGACCGTGACTGTCATCCGGAATGGGAACTTGACGACAGTCCAGAGAACCACCTATTATGATGTTCGCCAATGGGAACGATGGAACCTCGTCGACACTGATACGAATCAGGACGTGTCCGTCGGGGGTAGTTCCGCGCGCCAGACCGGCTCATCGAGTTATCAAGTATCAGACCCCCGAAGCGGCACTATCAGTGCCTCACATGAAGTGGAAGTCACGCTCCGGCGGAGCTGGGGGAACAGCTCACACCCCCAATGCACCTGGAGTCGGAGTGAGACACTTACACCAGAATCGACAGCAGATCACACGGCCGAGGCTTCAGTAAGCCGTCCAGACGAACTGTCGATCACCGTCCATGCTGTTGATCGGCAGCGGCTAAATCAGATTTTCGTGACAGTAAACGGGTCACAGGACCTGAACGGGCAACCCGTCGGCCGGATTCGACTGTCGACGTTAGCATCTGATAAATTCGAGACTATCTACGGGCCGTGGCGGTTCTATCCGGTCCGATTGTATGACTCGATCGAGGAGCGTACGCCCAACGGGACAGAGGATCTACCAGGGAGCTTCAATCAACCTGTCCCGAGCGATCACGTCCCGCACATGTACCGGGACTTTGCTGCGCTCGGTAACTGGTCGAAGGAGGGGCCGATGTTACTGACGGTTACCCGGCGAGAAATCGGGGCCTGGGGAACAGAACCGGCGCTTCCACAAGACGTTGTTCATCGGAATAATTCAGCACCGTTCTACAGTGTCTACGGTGGCCGTACGTACATGACCGACGCAGAAATCCGGCTTCTCCAGGCCAATGCCGAGGACATCTTTGGAAACGATATCGACGTCTCTGTAGAGCGAATCTCCTATCAAGAGCCACAGTTGGACATGCAAAGCGACGGAAAAACGGTCTACGTTCGGCTGTTCGATCCCAACACGGGGACTGGACTGGGCGGGCGGACGCTGAATCTGACGGGTACAGACAGAAGTCACGTCGTTACGAATGCGACTGGGTGGGCGGTAGTGACGGCGAACACGTCGTTCGTGAGTGCGACGTTTGCGGGGACGCCAGTTTTGCGCGGGTCGGCGCCGTTTTACTCCGGTGTTCGATCAAATCACTATGCAACGATATTCGCGTTGGAGCGTTCGGGAGACCTCTACCTCTGGCTTGGGAGGATGATCCACGAGGCGTTGCTGGTCGTCGAATGGCTGGCGCTTCTGTTGTTCTTGACGTGGTACAAACTCGTGTTCAGGCCTACTGACAAACACGGCGCCTCGTAGTCCTCGGAGATTCTTGGAGCCCACAGAAAGAGACGGGTCTGCCGATTATTTCCCTCTCTAAATAAGAAATAATAACAAGACTGCGCTGGAATGGGGTAGCACAGATGGTCGATAGCGATGACTCTCCAGACGAGGGTCTCTCTAGCGAGGAGATTGAACACGCGGAGAGTCACGGCCCAGTTGATCGAACGGACCGAACGAAATTGGCAGCTTCCCGGCTTTCGCGCCACGAGAGTTCGCTCAATTCCTCACTCAGTAGCAGGCGGTCGCCGAAAAGTGACGATATCCCGATCGAACCGTCCGCATCCGCGGATGCTAGCTCGTCGCAGTCTTCTGGCTCTTCCCGGCCGTCGCCCTCTGTGGACCGATCTGAAGAACAGCGAGAGAGCCCTGATGCTGGTATCGGGACAGAGACTGGCGCTGACGCGATCAAAGAGGCCACCGACGCCGGCCGTGAATACATCGAGATCACACCCGTTCGGAGTGATATCTCGCCTCAGACCATCACCCGACAGCTCCGGGGCCTGCACTCGATGGGTGATGGTCGGGAGCTGCCGTTCAGCCTGGAAAGACGACTCGATCTCTTCGACCCCGTCAACACGTTCGAGTTTCTGATTCACAAGCCCGCCGGCCAGCAACGGTTCAACTTTTACCTCGGGACCGATCCCATCGACGATCTCGACCGACTTCACAGCAAGACCACCAGTCAGTATCCGTCGAACTATCGCTTCGAGACCGAGCCATTCGATATTACCGACTGCTTTGAGAACACGCCGCACCTCTGTCGCTGGCACGGGACCGAGCAGAAACGCAACGACTGGATGATGCTGCTCTCGGAGTTCAGCGAGGACAGTACCGAGCGGTCCCCGCTCTCGAACTTGCTTGAGGCCGCCATCACTACGGAGGACGAATGGCTCTTCCAGGCTGTTTTCGAGCCACGCCCTGACTGGACCGGTCAGGCCGAAAAGCAGAAGCGGAATCTCAAGATGGGCGTAACCTCGAATTTCGGCTTTATGCTACAGACGATCCTTGATCGGTTGGTTGGCGTCTCCGATCACGAACAACGGAGCCGCCACCGGAACGACGCGCCAGCCGAAGAAGTCGGCTCCTCCGAGCAGGGTCCTGACGACCAGTCCCGACACAAGGCCACCCGGATGGCGCAACTCAACAATAAGGAGCCACAGTCGAGTTTCAACCTCACCCTCCGGTGTGCCTCTTCTGATGAGAAAGCGATCCGGGATGCGACCACAGCGTTCGGTCAGCTGTCGGGATCGTTCTACGAGATCGAAGGCGAGTACCTCGGCCGGGATGGTAAGGAGTACCAGCGACTGCTGGACCACGATCTGACTCGGCCGACCCCACTGGAATCGGCCTGGAAGAGCAAGCCCATGCTCGTCGCGAACGCGAACGAACTCGCGAATTTCGTGACGGTGCCGGATATTGACTCGCTACCCAAAGCCTCGCGTGGGGCCTCCGGCGGTGGGCCGGCCGCCCATTCGCCGTTGACGACGCCGGATGAAGAGGTCTTCCAGGCGTTCAACGGCGGGATGTGCATCGGGAAGGCCGCGACGGTCGTCGGCAGTGAATCCGAACCCACCGGGCAAGAGGCACTAGAATCCGTTGGCGAGTGGCGCAGCGAGATCGACCAGCGGGAGGCAATCCATCTCGATGCGAACACGCTCACACAGCACTACCTCCGTGCTGGCAGTACGGGTAGTGGAAAGACCGTCGCCGGGATCAATGATATTCTGACCGCCTACGACGAACTTGACGGTCCCACGTTCCTGCTGGATTCCAAGGGCGGGGACATGTGCGACAACTACCTGCGTTCGCATCGCTACATCTTTGACGATCTCGACGACGTCGCGTATATCAAGATCCCCGAAGACGACCAGCAGATCCCTGGGCTACCGTTCTTCGACATCCGCCCGCTGATCTATCAGGCGGGCCGGTCGCGAGAGTCCGCAATCCAGGACACCATCGACCACTTCTACGAGGTGTTGCGGTTTGCGGTCGGCGAAGAGAAAGTCGAGAGTGCCTGGGTCGGGAACGACGTTCTGAAAGCGTTCATCCGGACGCTGTTCGACGAGGAACGAGCAGAGTATCCTGATCCTGATCAGGCCCGCCTCGAGGAAACTCGCGTCGGCGGTGACGCGTTCCCCGTGTCGGATCTGTACGATATGGCGCTGGAATACGAGATGTATCAGGAGATTCCGAAGACGCCGTCGTCGACGGTCGCTGCATCCCTCCGACGGCACACGGAGAAACACGACCGGCAGTTCAAGAAAACCGCCGGCGCTGTGACCAACCGGATTTCGAAGTTGAACGATCGTGACTTCATCTGGCGGATGCTCGACTTCAAACCCGAGTGGGATCACGAGCGAGGCTGGTATGCCGAAGACGAGAATGTGCTGGATCTGCGGGAACTCCTCCACAGCAACAAGGTCGTGCTCATCGATACGGGCGAACTCCGAGACGACGCGTCCCAGATGTTCAACGTGCTGTTCCTGAGCCACCTCTGGACCGCGATCAAGAGTCTCCACACGCCGAACAACGACGACTACGTCGTCAACTGTCTGATCGAAGAGAGCGCGCCGTTGGCTCGAAGTAACATCGTCCACAACAAGTTGCTCCCGGAAGGCCGTGAGTTCGATCTGAGCATGGGGCTGGTGATGCAGTACCCCGCGCAGGTCCTCGGGGATAACCCTCAGAAGAACAAGACGGTGTATACTGAGGTGCTGAACAACATCAACACGAAGATCATCGGCAACGTTTCGACCGACGATGACCTCCCGGACAGTCTGTTCCACGGGGGGCTGGATACTGATGAAATTCGTGACTACATCCAGGGACTTCCCGAGGGGCAGTTTATCGCCCAGCTTCCGTCGACGGGCTTCCAGGAGCAACAGCCCGAGATCATGACGCTGGAACCGTTGCCGCTGTCGCCGGGACACGCCGAGACTGAATCGGCGATCCGTCCGATGGCCGACGCGACGCGTGCTCATACCAAGCAGAAATACTGTATCTCGCCCGAGGAGACAGCGAACCGGCTCACGCAGTTGAATCTTGACGATGATTCGTCTCGGGGGGCAGACGATACTGGTGGAGCAGGTAGTGACGGTCTTCTCGAGTCTGCAGACGAGGAGTCCGAGCGGTCACCAGATGACCTCTCAAATCAAGAGCGGACGTTCCTGCAGGACATCACCGATTACTGGAACGACGATCTCTCGTTCTACCAGCGGGGGGAGCCGATGGCAACCCGCGAGTTCGACCGCCGGCAGATCGGTGATGATCTCGTCGACGACGACTACCTTCGTGAGGTAACGCTTGGCAACCGGTATACCTACTATTGGCCGACGAACAAAGCACTCGCCGCATTCGATGACCTCGAAATCGTGTGGGGAACTGGACAGGGTGATCCCCGAGAGAGTCCCCGACACAAGGTGATCGTGTCACTCCTTGAGCGGATCTACTCGAACCGTGGGTTCTCTGTGAAAACCTACATCGGGGGTGAGGAGACATCTGGGACGTTCGACTTGGTTGCCACCCATCCCCAAGAAGACAACCGGGTCATAGAGGTCGAGACGTCACGGCCTGCCAGACCAGAATCCCCACTCCGGAGAAATGATGTCCTCGAAGACTACACGAAACTCGCTGAGTTCTGTAAGGCGAACGACGCAACAGCTTTGTGGGTCCTTGAAGGTCAAAAAGCGGCCCACCATCTCCTGGATATCCTCGACGAAAAAGGCCATGTCGAGGACCATCCCTCGCGTGACGTAAAGGGATATAAACAAATCACAGAACAGACTGATGCTGGGCACGGACTCGATCAGGTAACTGGCTTTGGTATCGTTTTAGACAAAACAATCGGGGATGGTAGATACGACAGTTTGCATTGAGATATTCCTAACTGCCCTCTTTTTTCCCTTTGCTCAAATTCTTCCCCTCCTGTGATTCAGTCCTAACCCCGGTTCTGTTCATAATCTAAATGGAAACATCCCCTGAATACAGAGATAACCGCAAGACTGCACCCCAATATTAACCAAATATATCCGAAGGTGAATACAGAAGCGAATACAGAGATTAAACCCGCTACGTCCTGCGGTTTACTCTCCTTAATAGAAGATAGTGAATACAGACTCAAACGATCTCCAAAACCATGAATACAAACAAAACCGCAGGAAGGAGATAGGGCTCCCCCCTCCAGACCTCGATTTTGTATATATGCGCCTGCATCCCCGATAACAGCACAAGAATGCGCTAAAGAATCTCTCGAATATTCTACTAAGGTCCTGCATCGGGTTGTTCGTGCGAAGGAATAGAGTGATATAGGCGGTAGAAAGAGGGGAAAACCAGACGAGAGACGGGGTTCAGAGACCAGCCAGCGATCGGGTATATCAGCCAGGTGAAAGGGCTGGAAGGCAGGCAAAGAGCGAGAGCTGATGGGGCCGGAGGGGCAACAGCTGTCGAACGGCGAGTGGTCGGAGCGGAATTTATTTGAAGATAGGTTGGGTGGTAAGAATGTCGATGGATCAGAGAGATTTCGATATCGACACCAGCGACGAAAGCGACATAACTCTCGAAGATCTGATAGACGCAGTTGACGACGTATTGGAGCAGTACGACTCAATGTCTTCAGATGGCTACTCCAGCGACGCGAGCGACGAGGTCTATACAGTCCGAGTGGGAGGGCCTGAAAAAGAGTTCGTCGACGACTTGAGTGAGGCCCTTACGACGAACAGAGCAGAAACTCTTAGACTGATTATCAACCTGGCAGCAGCTCACCTCAAGAAAGCACATGTCTCAACAGAGAAGGTGGAAGCTCTCGATGCAGAACTGACTGCGGTCCGGGAGATGCTCCGGGAGATTGACGCACAGCTACCTCCTGTCGACGACATTAGTACCCAGTTGGACCGGATCGAAGAACGACTCGAGCAACGCGAAGATACTGAGCGCCCATCGTCATCCTGGGAGCAAGGGGATACTGATGGTGATGACGATGATGACGACGAGAACTCCATCTACGACGATGTGGCAAACCCAGAAGACATCGACATCGACCTCCCCGATCCAGATGAAGTCTAACTACGAGTCGGAGCAGTTCTTCAGAAGCCCCGCGACGCTGGCGGTCGTTCAGCGGGATATCGCTGCGTGCCCTCGCGATAGAATCCGCTGAGACGACCACGCGGTGCGCCAGCGCCGCGCCCCTTCGGATTCTCCCATTCGTTGAACGTCAGGAGGGGCGCCTGCGCTGGTTGCGACAGCGGTCCATCGTGCTCGCTTACGCTGCGCGCGATCCGCGACCGCATACGAGGGTCGACGGGAAGCCTTGAAGCAGTTGTCTCCCAAGCATGCCGTCGCGTCGGTTTGTTCCTCCCGGGAAGGGTGGAGGAGTATCTCGATGACTGAGCCGAGCGCCGACCGTGAAGAATCGCCAGCCAACCAATTCGATCCCAATTGGCCGACCGACATCGACGACCTCGACGATGTCGCCGTTCGCGAAATCGGGAAGGAAGGCGGTACCGAGGACTCCGGTTCGGGCCCGGAGGCAACACCGCCGATTCGAGCCAGTCTCCGTGCATCTCGCCCACTCGGCCAACTCTTCCACGACGATCAGTCCGTGACCATCGAAGTCTCCGAGGGATCGACGCTCCTCGTCTCCTTGCAGGTCGACCCCGTCGAGTACCAGACGCCGACACAGACCGTCCGGACAGAGCCCCCACTGAAGTGTTTCACCGACGAAATCCAGGCCGCTGTGGTCAAAACACTCTCGTTGTCGATGCAGCCCCTCGTCGACGTCGCCTCCCTCGATTCGTGACCATACTCGCCGGCGTTGTTCTGCCCAATGTTAACCAACAAAACCAGTTTCTCCGACTATTCTACCGGTTTCAATCGAGACCGTTGGTTAATCGACGAGGATTGCTGGCCGCTCTCTCGCGATAGTTTGTTCTGCCCTGTCGTGGTGGGGCGCGCGACTATGAATCGCAGGCGTCCCAGGAGGTGTTAACGTTGGGAACAGTGCAGTGTCCCCGGTGCAAGCGCGAGTTCGAGATGATGTTCGACGAGACTCGCTTCCATAGTGGGCACTTCCACGACACAGATCGAGGGGAGTCGTTCGAACAGCTTTGCGACGACTGCCATCGAGAAGTCGTCCGCGAGTAAGGCAGTCGTCGGAGCGGTTTACCCTTCTTTTTTCGTCGGATTTGGGATCGTTTCGAAGTCCTCTTCGAGGAGGAGTCGTTCCTCGCCGGTTTCAGTATCCGTCTCACGCAGGTACCCCGTCACCGTTTCGTGCCGACTGTGATACTGGATGACCGTATCGTGACTCAGACGGTCAGTTCGCCCGATGGGGTACCCGTGCTCGACACGGACTTTGAACTCGCCGTCTTCCCAGGTCCAGAGTTTGACCGTAATCGGTTCGGCCAACTGGTCCCGGGCGATTTCGATTACCCGATCGACCGCCGGTTCGATCGTACTCAGTGCTGGGATCGGGTCTGTCTCTGACTGCTGGTGCTGCTGCTCGTGCGCTGAAGATACCCGTGACATGGGAGAAACCGTTGCAGTTGCTTCAAGACGCTACTGGATTGTCAGTGT
The DNA here is from genome assembly GCF_023028345.1 of Halorientalis marina. GTDB lineage: Archaea > Halobacteriota > Halobacteria > Halobacteriales > Haloarculaceae > Halorientalis > Halorientalis marina. Next base: position 503,360 of record NZ_CP095490.1, read on the forward strand.
TTTGCCGTTCCAGCGGGGTATTATAGAACATTTCACAAGACGGTCGATTTTAGGACTGTTGGATATGAATCACCTGCTCAGTGTATGTGCTCATTTATCACTGTTCCTTCAGCGAAAAGCGGCGATAAGGCTGGTCGATACAGCCCGTTTCTGAGTGGGGGCCTAATAGACGACTATTGGGGTATATATGAATCATAGTAACGAAAAGAAAGACTCACCCCAAGAGCCCAGATGGCGACATGTTATCCCAGCAAGGGAGCGAATTACCATCAGAGTACAACACTCTCAATATCGGCATCGCACTGTATGATCCATCTGAGGGAGCCATTTTGGATGCGAACGACCGGCTTGAAACAATCCTAGGGTACCCAACTGAACGGTTGTGTAATCTCGCTATCGAGACATATACTGCGAATACGTATCCTCACTCTGAATCCGATTTTCGTGCCCGGCTCCAGGCGAGTGCTTCGGGAAACCCCCAGCAGTTCATATGGCGCGTCAAACGAGCGGATGGAGAACTCATCTGGGTACAGATAGATCTCTCACGAAAGCGACTCTCAGGGCAGACCTGCGTCTATGCGGAGATACGAAACATCACTGACTATTACGAAACACACCACCGGGTGGAACTCTTCTGGCGGTTGCTTCGCCACAATCTGCGAAACGAGGCGAGTATTATCGTCGGGAACGCCAGTCAACTCACAGCGCATACCGAATCTGAGTCTGTCCAGGACGCTGCCGCGACGATCCAGGCTCGGGGCGAGAATCTCGGCGATATGGCAAGCTCTGTCAAAGAGATCGAACAAGCTGTGGCAGGCACTGAAACACAGCGCGTGCGGCGTCACGCAACGGCTGCGGTGGGAGATGTCGTCACCGATGTTCAGATGGATTATCCCGCCGCGAAGATCACGCTTGAGGAACGTGCGGAGATGGGAATCCACGTTGATGATGCGTTCGCATATGCGCTCAGACACGCGTTGGAAAACGCTATTGTTCACAGCGACGAGACGGAACCGGTTGTTGATGTGAGTCTCGGGCCGTCACCGAATACTGGCCGCGTCGAAATCTGTATCGCAGACACGAATCCACCGATCCCGGATGAGGAATTTGACGCACTCTTTACCCCAACAGAAACCACGAACACATCTCACGGATCTGGAACCGGTTTGTTTGTGATGAAGTGGTGCATCGAATCCCTGAACGGCGAAATTAAGTTCGAAACCGGGGATGCTCACGGAAACGATGTCTACTTCTATCTCCCCCCGAAGACGCTACCGGACGAGCAAACGGAGAGGTAACACGGGATTCGCTCCCAGTCGTGATCGACTGAGCCGATACACCGCAAGTACGCGTAGCAACTCATCGATTCAGACTGAAGGAGAAAAAATACATGACGCCATCGTGCCAATTCCATACTCTGTATCGACCGCTCACTAAACCTGCCTACTGACCGCTGAGAATCCTAACAACCTTCGTATGTTTTCTGAAAGCCGTGCAAGATGTAGGGCGCGAATCGGTCAAGAAACGGTCCGTTCAATCCAGGTCGTCGAATCGGCAATTACAACAGGCAAACTGATCAGGCGGATGGTGACTACGGCTCGATCGACGCCCCGACCCTGTCCGCAATCGCTTGGAGGTCAGCCTTCCGAAATGTGGAGTCGTCCGCCGTCTTCAGCGACTCTGCGATCCCGACCTGTGCTCGGATGCGTCGACGCATCCGCGGTGTCGACGACCGCTCCGCATCGTCGACATCCACCCCGAGCGCCTCCCAAATTGCCTGAATCTCCTCCTTCGTGAACGACGCATCGACCTCCCGTTCGAAGCGACCTGTCGCCACTCAAGTCACATTTCGAATCTCGTGGACGTCTGATTCATCGGTGTCCACTCTCTTGCCCCGATCAAGCTTCCTACTTGGTCCCAACGAAACGGTCGGAAGATACGGGGTGAATCCAACCTCTGACCGTTGCTTGACTCACCCACAGTATTCATCAACCCCGTTCTAACAAACTGCTGTCATCCTGCACTGTGGATTTTCCGTTCTGAACGCTAAGGTAGAGTAAGATACCTGCGTGCCGCCCGTTGTTCTATAGCCCCCGAAGGAGTGGGGGCGAACCACGTCCCACGAGTTTCGCTGGGATATCGCGCACTTGTCACATATGAATGACCGGAAAGCCTGCAGAACCTGCATTATGCACAAGAATCGGGAGGAGAACGCCCAGCGGACTCTGGAACGGCACCAGCGACTTCAAGCATGAGTCTATGATCTGAAATCGGCATGCTGGGCCGAATTATGCGGGCGATGAGGGCCGGCCGACGCCGGAAGGGAGCACGTCTTGGCTTCTGACCGAGCCCTGACCCCGGCGATTGGGATACAGTTTCGTCCCACGCTGTTCGCGTAGGGGTTCCCCACCGACGCGGCCTGCGGCTAACGAACAACGAGCGAACCGCAGGGTGTGGCGAGCGTGCGTCATCCTAATCTCCTGGTTGGTGTGTCAGTGAAGACGTGGTTGTAAGTCAGCGAGGCAAAGTTATCAACTCTGGTCAAGATGTGATATACACAGTCACGATCCGTCGTAGAGACTCACCCGGAACGGACGTGAGTCGCGACGGGTGCGGGCACCCTGCGTGTGTCCTCGCCAGCGCTTTGGAAAGCGCGAGCAGGACGAGCCGAACACACGCGAGCCGGATTGATGCAGGCGATCAGCCGGATTCGGCGACCGAATCGAGGGACACGACCGGCCACTCGCCGGCGGGCATCGCCTGCCGAACAAACCGGGCGACCGCTGTCTCGGGCGAGCCGTCCGAGTCCGCGTCGTCGATCCGTGCTTGGAGCGAGTCACCACCGCGAACGACGATTTCGTCCGTCGCCGTGCCGATCCGGAGATCGGCTCCCGTATCATCCGTCCGGTCGGCAGTTGCGATCGTCTGGCCGGCTCGTTCGCCCGGCGTCTCGCCGATGAGCTGGAGGGCAGCGTCGGCGAGGTGTGTGATCGCCGTCGGGTCGGTATCCACGAACACGTACACGCTCCCGGCGTTCAGGGCTCCGAGATCGCTGTCCGGCACGCCGATGACGACGTCGGTCTCGCCGCTTCCGGTGAGGTCGGTCTCGGCTTCGACCGTGTAGCCGGGGCGTGCCGCGAGTGGCACGTCGTCCGCCCGGTCCGGGAGCGGCTGCACAGCGCCCAGAGCCTGGTCGTCGTCGTGGACCCTGAACAGTCCCCAGAGGCCGGATTCGAGGCGTCGACGTTGCTTGGTTTCCTGGTAGAGATAATCGCCGGGATTCCCGTGTACCCCGCCGGCACCACCGAGCAGGTCGAGCGTCCGGGCGGTGCCGGGCGCGAACTGGCCGTCGACTCCGATCGCGGGGCTCGCCTCCACGCCGGGGAAGCGTTCCCACTGGTGGCCGGCGAGGTGGAACGTGATCGCCCGGGCCTTGTCAGCTGCACAGGCGACACGGAACCGGACGGGGTCGTCGACCCGGGCCTCCACGACAGGCGTGTTCGGGTCACCGTGTACTGTCGAACTGTACACGAGATGCTGGGCGGGGTTCGTCGCGAACCGACGCGCGAACGGCTCCGAGCGATAGTTGACGCTCCCGTAGCCCTGATCCTCCGTGTCTTCCGGAACCTGCGTGCAGGGAGCGGGGTCGCCAGCGGTCCCGTGTTCGGCTTCCGCCGAGCGTGGCACGACGCAGTTCGTCGGGTCGAACCGGTTGACGACGTACTGGGCGTCGGCGAACAGCAGGCCGTGCTCGCGAACATCCGCCGTCCCGTCGGCGGTCCGGACGAGCGCGGACGCGCCGTCGATCGCCGGCTCGGCCGTGTCGGGGTCGAGCGGGATTGCGTTCGGCGGCTCGACGAGAACTTGCCCGAAGGCACCGTGATGGCGGGTGCTCCGCAGGTCGGCCATATCCCAGAGACACACCGCCCCGATATCACCGCTCGCGGTCCACTCGTAGGTGAACGTCTCGCCGCTCCCGACAGTCGTATCGTGATTGAACCCGGCCGTCACTCCGGCGGCGTCGTTCACGTCGTACTGGAGCGCGAGCGGGTGGAGCGACACCCGATCCGACCGTGGCCACGGCTGTGGGACGAGCATCTCCGGGTCCGGGTGGTCGTTGGTGAGAAACGGCGGCAGGTCGTTGGTGAGATTGACCCGCAGTCGCTCCCCCTCGTTCACGCGGAGGAACAGTGGCTCGGGTGCGCGGTCACCGGCCTTGACCTCGTCGACGTACCGGTCGAGTGCGAACACCACGCCGTACGGGTCGTGGTCCCCGTAGTCGTTGTAGGGAATCTCGGTCAGGAACGCCGTCACGTCGTACTCGCGGACGTCGGCGTCTTCGGCCGACTCCGCCCCGGCTGTGTCGGTGGGGGTTCCCGGCGGCTCACCGACCGCAGAGCACCGCCGCGCGTCGGCGTCGGCAGGAACCAGCGGGGTGTCGTAGACCCCGAGGTCGCGGAGGTGCTGTTGGATCCGCCGCCCCACATCCTTTCCGACGTCGACGTCGCCGAGTACGGCGTCCCCGAGGTCGTCGAGGACGTCGACGGTAGCATCGAGCAGGGACGTCGCGTCGTCGACCGCGTACAGGTCAGGTGCGCGTTGCCCCTCCTCGGTCCAGGCGACATCGGAGTGGGGTGCCGGGTGCCCCATCTCCGCGAGTGCGTCCGTTGGAATCTGCTCGCCCGGCGGTTCGGAAACGCCCAGGGGCCGGAGGTGGTCGACGCCGCCGCCCCACAGCCGCACGAGTCCCCACATTCCCGTCCAGAGGTCGTCGACGACGGTCGATCCGTACAGGTAATCGCGGACGGGCAGGCCGTCCGGGTTCGACCGTTCGTCGCCCTCCCGTGCCGTCTCGGTCCCGGGAATCTCGAAGGTAAACGCCTCGGAGGTCCCGAGGTACTTACAGACCGACGCTTCCGGCGGGAGTCCCTCACGGTCCGTGCGGAGGCCGTGGACGCTGAACGTGTGTTGCTCCTCGTAACAGCCCTGGAACACCCGGACCCGGATCGGGTCGCCGTCGTAGGCCTCGATGACTGGTGTGGGTGGGTCGCCGTGGACTGCCGAACTGTGGACGTACGCCGGGTCTGCTCGATCACGGTTGTAGTAGGGAGCGTTCCGGTAGTTGATGGCCATCGTCCCCTTGTTCACCGTGTGCTCTTTCTCCGGATTGACGTACTCGCCGTTTGGTTTCCGGAGTGGCGCGAAGTCGTGGTAGTGGAGTGCCTGTTCGCGGAACGGGGCCGTCTCGGCCGACTCGGGCGGGACGATGTCGGCCTTCGCACCACTGAACACGCGCTCGCCGGAGTAGGGGTCACGCCACTGTGACCCCTGCGGTTCCACGAGCAACCCACAGAACATCCCGTGGATGCCCTGTTTGATCGCGAAAATGTGGTCGTGGAAGTAGATCGTCCCCTCCTCGTCGGCGTACCAGCGTGAGACGTTACCCTGCTCGGGATCGGTGAACTTCGTCGGCTCGGTGCCCTGGTAGTAATTGAACCCGTTCGGCAGCGAGTCGGACGCCAACACGTCGTAGCCCACGTAGTGTGGATGGATCGACGCGTCGAACGGCCGCGCTTCCACCAGGTCGACAGTGTCCAGTTCGTTCCGTAACTTCACCGTGACACAGTCGCCGACGTTGGCCCGGATGAACAGTGGCTCCGGGTTCAGTTCCCCGGACCGGACCCGCTCGGCGTCGTCGATCGTCACCGGCCCGTCCGTCACGCCGACGACGTCCTCCTCGGTCTTGCCCGGCCCCGGAGAGACGTTCACCTCCTGGGCGACGTAGACGATGCCGTCCGGGTCGTGTTCCCCGGCGTCGTTGTAGGCGATCTCGGCCCGCATCACCGCGATCGTGTACTCGACGAGCCGGTTCGCGTCCTCGACTGGATCGGCGTACGGAGCGCCCGGGAGTATCTCGTCCCCGAAGGCGGCACGCTCCATCTCGGTCGGCTCACGCGAGTCCGGCTGGGACAGCTCCGGAGGCTCGGGTGCCCCGTAGCCGACCGGGTCGTCGACGTTCTCGACGGTCTCGATCGCGTCGCCGACGAACGACGGGAACCCCGGCGTGTCGGACTCGGCGTCGAGGATCGTCCCCCGGGACGTCGGCAGCGTGTCCGGGTCGGTGACGATTTCCGTTTGCGGGAGTGGTTCGAGGAAGTCGTGTTCCTTGTCGAGCACCCGCATGAATCCCCACATCCCCTCGGCGTAGTGCGGGAACAGGTGGCAGTGAAAGAGGATGTCGCCAGCCGTGCCGTGCGTGTAGCCGGCCCCCGACTCGGTGAACGCATCCGTGAACTCCATGTCGGGGCGGACCGTCCCAGGGCCGTGCCCCGCGACGAGGTACGACTCGTAGGTGTCGCCGAGACCGATCGTCTGTGCGTCGATGGTCGGTGCCTCGGTCTGTGGCACCTCGTTGTAGCGGTGTTGATGGAGGTGGTGGACGTGGTTCTCCTCGTGAGAGGCCCCGACGAAACAGAACTTGATGGGGTCGCCCTTGTAGGCCGTGTACACGTTGTCGCCGCCGCCGGGGTCGCCGTTCGTCCACGAGTGGTAGAACAGTTCCTCCTTGTCGCTCTCCGGGAACTCGTCGTTGACGCGCTGCCCGGTCGGGTCACATCGGTAGTTGATCGCGTGGATCGACTGCTCGGTCAACTCGGTCGGCCACGTGATATCCGGGTCCGTCCCGACCGGTGAGTGATAGAGGACGACGAACTCGCGGTAACTCGTCTCGAACCGGCTCGGGTCGTGGATGTCGGCACGGAGCCCGCTCCGGAGTTCGCCACCGGTCTGGGGGTCGGTCCACGTCGCCTCTGGGGGCTCGACGACGACCGCGCCGAAGAGTCCTCTGGCGAGGAGATTCGCCCGCTCGGGCCGCTCAGTCGCGCTATCGATGGCCTGGTTCGCGCCGTCGTAGAAGAAATGCGTCCCCTGATGGGTCGCCTGCCAGGTGTACTCGACGCGGTTGTCGGGGGCGGCGGATTCGGGTGCCGCGGTCGTGTCCGGGTTGGTCCCGACGGCCATCCCATCGGAGATCTCGACGTCGTAGGGCAGCGCAGTCTGGTGGATCGACGCCGGGCGGTCCAGGTGGTTGACGAACTCGATCTCGATCCGGTCACCCTCGTTCGCACGGATCACGAGCGGCTGGATCACCGACGGGTCCTTCGGGTTGTCTGCTTCCAGCAGCGCGTACGCGTCGTCGAGTGGATTGAGTTCGGCCGCGTCCTCGGCCGACTCGACGCCAGCGTACTCCTGTTCCGGCACTGCCTCACAGTAGCCCGCAACGAGTTCGCGCAACGCCTCGACGCTCTCGTGTTCCGTCCCGAGGGCGTCCGCGAGTCGGCCGATCCGGTCCCGATATTCGTCGACGACGGCGTCGTGATTGTCTACCACCGCCGTTTCGAGGCGTGTACGAATTTCCTCGACCAGCGGCCCGTATTCGTCGATCGTCTCTCGCACCGCGAGCCGCCGGTCGCTCTCGATGTCGTACTCCCCGTCGAGTTTCGCTCGAATCCGCCGCTGTAACTCCCGCGATCCGTCGGTCTCGAGAGCGTCTTCGAGGGCGTCCCCGAGGTCGGCCTCGGCGGTGTCAGGGTGGTCACCTGCGCTCCGGATGGCCTGGATGACCTCGTCGACGGCCTTCTTGTACCAGTCGAACACTCCCTCGGTTGCCGCACACACTGGCTCGATGCCGTCGAAGTACGCCTGCGTTTCCGCACGGAGTTGCTTGACCGTGTCGAGGTTCTCCTCCAGCACGTACATCGCGCCGTCGGGGACGTGGAGGCCGAACCGGTTCAGGACGATGTCGGCCTCAACCGCGTGGATCGTAAACTCCTGTACGCCCGTCGCATTGTCTGTGTCTGATGTCATGAGCGTGCCTCACTGACGGATCACGCGACGCTGTCGCCCCGGCGGCCGTCCTCGATGCGTTCCGCTCACAACTGTCCCACACACCACGGGTGCCGCCGTTCTCTCTGTCTGTCTCGCCGCTGGGCCGTTTGCGGGTGACACGCCTCGTGGTCCTCCTGTATCCCAGTCCTACGGGCGCGCTTGCATCCGCCGTCTCTCCTCATGCTGAGATAGAGTACATCTGGCTGGAACAACTAATAATAATTTGGGATGGGTAGTCGTTCGAGTTAAGTTAGTAAAGAAGGCGTTCGAGCTCTGAGTATCTATGCTCGAAATTGAACGCCTCAACAGTAGTATCGGGTATATACTGAATATCAATCTGTAAATAATGATATAAAAATATCCAATTTGGGCAAATTATATTGTTAAAATACAGGCTCAGTGAACAGCTGGTCCAATGTCTCCGGCAAAAAACCGCCGTACTGTATGGAACCTCTTTATCGGTCACGTAGTTACTGACAGAGTTTGGGTAGTTGGTGAGAGAGTTGCTGAATAGAGCGCACATATCTCTTAGACAGAAGCTTCGGATTAGATTGCCCTACGCTCGGTTTCGATCTGCTCGACGTAGGTCTCCACGACCGTCTCGATGATCGTTTCTCCTGCCTCGGCGGTCGCCTCAGTCGGATCGCCGAGCACGCCGTTTTCGGTAATCGATTTGAAACCCTCGCTGAGCAGGCGCGCAGGAGAGATTTCTCCCTCTGGCCCAGTTTCGAGGGCATCCATGCGAACGAGTCCTTCATCGATTGCGAGCACTATTGCCGTCTCGGCAGCCCCGGCGTGGATCACGTCCAGGTCGTACTCGATGCCGGCCGCACTGAGTCCTTCGTTCAGCAACTGCATGTGCTCGTCCAGGTCGGCGAGTGGAATCACCGCGGCATCGATCTCACGGGCAATCTCTGGGGCGACGGTCTTGACCGGGCCGAAGTTCCCCCCGTGTGTCGGGACGAGGACGATGTACTCGAATCCGTGCTCGTCGAGAGACCGACAGTACGACCGGATAACGTCCATGAGTGTCTCCGGGGGGACCGTAATCGTCCCGGGAAACTCCATGTGATGGCCTGAACACCCGGGTCGGATCGTCGGGGCAGCGAGGGCATCGCCCAGTTCCGACGCGATGCGGCGTGCGAGCTCGTTACCGTCCAGCGTATCCATGTTCAACGGCAGGTGCGGGCCATGTTGTTCGATCGAGCCGACGGCCACGATCGCCGTTCGATTGCCGTTTTCGAGAGCGGATTCGACTGCTGGCCATACCATCTCCTCGAGGGCTACTGACCGTCGAAAAGACATACACTCCTGTTGGTCACAACGGACGTGAAAATCTTGTGAAATCGTAGAGCCACCCTGGTGATCCAATAATCGGCTGCTGACTACATCCTCTAAGTCTTGCACGTTGATTCTGACAATCCTCTAGTAAATTAGAATTCGCATCGGTATCTGAGCGCTCTGTATTGAACGATCCGGGACCTCAGAAGACCAGTGCCTCAACCGTCCCATGTCGCCCTAACTGTAGTTCTGGACCCGCTGCTCGCGGCCGTTCGTTTGTCCTCCCCAGAGGAACTGGAAGGGTTCTACCATGTCCACCGACAGCCAGCAGACGGATGTACTGCCCGCTAGCCTCGAGTCGGATCTGGAGTTCCAGCTCGTCCTCACGCTGCTCGAACAGTACGCTGAACCCAGGGACAGCTCCCGACACGACGCGGCCGCCTGTCGCGCCTGTGGGCGCGGTGACGCCGTCATCTCGAACTGCCGCCGTAAGTACGATACGACAGTCAAACGCCACGTTTGCACCCGCTGTGAGACCTACGGTGCCTCGCTCATCCAGGCTCGGTCTGGTGTCCCTGCTCGGGTGCGATCTCTGGGCGACGTCCAGATCTTCGATCTCTCCGACGAGACTAACGCCCGCTTCCGCGGCACCTTCTGATGCACGTAGCGTGAATTTCGATAAATAATTTTAGCGACCGCAAATTATTTGCTAACGCGGGAGTAACAATACGAGCATGACCGCTGACGTGCCACCAGACGATCTGCCGAGTCTTGAAGCAGAGTGGCGTGAACAGCGACAGAACCAGTCCACGAAGGACCGAGTTTACACAGCCGCTCTTCAGTTGTACGACGCCACTCGTGTCAAGGAAGTTGCCGAGCAAGCGGACGTCTCGAAAGAGACAGCACGCGACTACCTGAAGTGGTTCTGCGATTTGGGCGTCCTCGAACAGACGGCAGAATCGCCGGATATGTTCAAGCGGAACGAACAATACTTCGAGTGGCGCCGGATCGAGCGGCTTCAGCAACAGTCCGAAGAGGAACTTATTGCCCGACTCGAGGAACTCACACAGCAGGAGCGGGGGTATCGAGATCGATACGATGCTGACGATCCCTCCAGTGTCGATGCCCTCTCCCACGCTGATTACGACGAGCTCGAAGATGTCTGGCGGGATATCCAAGAGTGGCGTACTATTCAGCGGCGTATCCAGGAACTCGAACAGGCCCGCCAACGTCGCGACAAATATCATTAAGCGAGTCTTTCGGTGGCCCCGCTACGGCTCGTCCCACGTAAGGCGTTCAACAGTCGGAAATTCTGATTTCGCAGTTTGCGGCGGATTGTAATACCGGGACAGGATATCGTAGTACCCGAACTCAGGAGGGATTCGAGCGCACGCTGCTGCCAGATTTTCGTCTGCCGTATGTGTGATGACACGGATTCGAGTGTTTTCGTCAAATAATCGAACTGCTAACGCAACCAGTGCCGCGTCCCGCCAGTTATTCGTTTCCGGATACTTACTCTGGCGATTGAGAAATTCGTCCGCGATGAACCGGGCTTTCTCGACCGATCCCGCACTGGGATCGTACCCGTCAGTTCGCCTCCCGGGAAGCGGTGTCGCTACCCGAAGCCACCCCTCTTCGATAGCTGTATCGAGATACGGGTTCACCGGTGAATCAGTTTTTCCAGTATCTGCCAGTTCATGGTACACTGCCGCCGGCACCCAGATCTCTGTCTCAGCCTCTGCCACGGCGCGCTTGAGCGACTCTAAGTGTGGACTGGGGAACTTCCCCATATTCCGAAACATCACCGTGTCCGCGATGTTTGCAGTATACATTTCCGAGATACGGGCTACTCGTCAACGAGTTCCTCACGCAGATTGCGTTCTTCGTCCTCGAAATCGTCGGGGGTGTACGTTTTCGGGGCAGAGTCATCGTCACCAAGCCTTAAAATTGCATAGAGGGCCTCGACGAGGTCGTACGTGGTCCCAGGAGAGAGATCCGTAAGTTCAGCGATCTGTCGGATTGTGACCTCGCCCTTACTGTGTGCTGTCACGAGATCATGAGTGAGTGCGAACGTCACAAGTCCGTGGTCCTCGAGAACACGCTCGATCGCTGGGTACTCGTCCTCGTGTGCGACGATCTCGACAAGTTCTGGCGTGATCGAGACCTCTGTCTCACGAACTGTCAGCGTCATCTCGAATTCCTCAGCGGTGTATACCGCTGTGCCTGCGTCGTCCCCAACTTTGCTAATCAGGCCAGCCTGCTCTAACTTGTGGAGATAGTCATATACTGTCTTCTTCGAGACCGACAGCGTTTTAACGAGAGTTGGACCGGTTGCCGTTTCCGAGCGTCTGATCGACGTATAGAGGGCAGCAAGGGCAGTATTATCGAGTAATTCTGCGAACGTCGGGATCCCGGTGATCGGCCCCGGAGCGTCCTCTGCATTTCGGACGTGTTCCGTATCGTAGCTCATCCTGTATAGAGTAACGAAACTAGAAACCATAAGGGTTTGCTACGGACAGAGGTCTCCTGAGCTGCTGTCTCCTCCTCGGTTCTATAGTTGAGATGTCGTTGAATAACAGATCTGAGCCCTCGCCCGGGTCGCGGTCGCTGCGCGACATCTCCGCTTAACCTTCCGCACGCACGGCAGCCGCGCGCGCGGATTCGCCGCGATTGCGAAGAGTGGCCGCACAGACGACCACGCATGCGCGACCCGGACTCGCCCTCACAGTCCGCCAGGACTCGTACTCGTGTTCTTTCCGCAAGGTCCACCCGCGACGCTCCGCGACCGCGTTGCCTTCGGCACTGACGCGGCTCACGATTGCCATCGCTCGCAGGGCTCGCGTCGGCAATCGACCGCCTCAGCGCCGAAACTGCGCTCGTCGCGGGCGGACGGCTCGGAACCCGCTGTGCGATGGCGTGGGGGTTCCACATCCGTTGCGCGTCCCGCGCGCCTTCGGTCAACACCGCACCGCACTCAGGCGCGCGCGCTGCGAGGCGGGTCCCGCCCGCGCCTCGTCTGACCTCGGCGCGGGTCCCACCCACCTCTTGGTCGCGCGGTACGGGCCGCCCGCGCGACGTGCTCAGTAATGAGTAACCGGTTAGCACTTAATTCAGACGCTCCACTGCGCGCGAGACTGCGCTCCGCGCTTCCATCGTGCTCGGATAGTCGTGTCGCCGTCGGCGACACTGCCGGGGGTTCTGCGCGCTCGGCGAGGGACGCTCCTCGCTGACGCGAGGGCGTTTCCTGCCAGTCCGCGCTCGACCCGGGCTGCCGGGCGCGACTGCCTCCCATGGGATTCCATCCAACGGCGTTGCTGCGGGCTCGCAGCCGGCTGTCACGATTGCCGTCGCTCGCAGGACTCGCGTCGGCAATCGACCGCCTGCGAGCTCCTCCCGGTGCGTGGATTCCATCCCACGGGAGTTCGTCGTGCCGGGCGATTCGGGCCCCTCCCGCGCTCCGCGCGGGTCCCTCCCGAACGGATGAATTAAGTGCTAACTGCGGAGAACCTGCCTCGCGTTGCTTACGGCACTGCCGGCGGGTCACGATTTCCATCGCTCACGGACGTCGTTGCGTTCGCGTCGGAAATCGACCGCCGCAGCGCCGACGCGGCGCGACGCTGCTTCTCCTTGGTCCTGCGGACCCGGTCATAGGGGCAGGTGGCCCGTCCGGGGACAGGCGGAAACCCGGCGGCTGGGCGGTGGTTCCGTCCAGTCGGCCGCCCGGCGGGGCGTGGGGCGACAGCCGCGGCTCACAGGCGTCGAAAGGTGAGGCGTGGTGAGCGCCCCGAAAGGTGTCAACAATGTCTGATAGTAATCCTTCGCAGAAAAAGGTATCGACGACTGAAAAAGGCGCACTGGCAGAGAAGGAGCGCGATCCGCGCGAAGAGCAGATGAGCGTCCCGCTGGCCGAGAAGGTCAGTGGGCCGGAACACATCCTGGAAGATGTCGCCGAAACGCAGTCGGATGACGAACTCGATTTCCGGCCGAACAAGGGTATCGACTCGCGTGGCAACTACTACGAGCGTCAGCACGATTACGACTGGACGCGTGATCCGGCGGTCAGCCCCGGTCGTCGACACGGTGACACGCTCGCCCAGCAGGAGCGGCGGGCCGGCCGGGAGGCCGAAATGGAGCGCCATCGCGAGGTCGCTCGTGGCGCCCACGACGCTGGCCGCAAGCGCGCGGCAGCGTCCCGCGCCCAGTGTGGAGTTGACACGCCCTACACGCAGACGACGGCCGACGTACGTCCTGACGTGGATCCCTCGGACAAGGCCGATCCTCGCGGGTGGCTCCAGCAAGACGAACTCGCTGCGGTCAACCAGGTGGCCGCATCACTCGTTAAGGAGATGGAACGCGACATCCAGCTGGGGCGGGCCGGCCTCGCGAAGTTGGTGGCAAAACACGTCCTCGATGGGGCTGACGCCCTCGATGCGGCACTCGAAGTCAAGCGCTCGCTCCAGCGGTTGCCCGACGTGGCAGAGACGTTCATGGACATCGATGTCTTCACCACGTGGACGACCACGGTCGAAGCCGAGGTTGATCACCTCTTCGAGACGCCGGCCGCCAGCCAATATCAGGCTGGATACCTGGAAGACAAGAACGGCGATCGACGGAAGTTCGTCTACTGGTCGAAGTCCCACAAGGCAACTGGCATGGCGACGTTCCGGGAGGGTGACCAGGTTCGGCTCGAAGACGTGAAGATCAACGAATGGCACGGGAAGGCCTGTCTCGCAATCACCGGCGACACGGAGATCATCATCGACGAACGTGGTGATGGCCCCATGCATCGGACCGGAACGGCAGGCGAGGCGCCGTCGGTGGCTCCCTGGGATGTCGACGCAGACTCCCACGCGTGGGTCGAAGGCATTGACCTTACACGAGCGCTTCAGCAGTTCGACGGCTGATGATCCTCCGCCTCTTTTTTACCGTCACGCGAAGTCGGCACCGACTTCCGGTGGTCGTGGGCCCTGGGGCTGGCAGCGGGGGCGAAGCGAGACATTCTCAAGGGGAGACCCGCACCGCGCGCGGCGCCACCGACAGACGTGGTCTGTCGAGTCCCCGCTCGCTCCCCTCGGTCGCTCGCGGGGACGACGGAGCGCTGCGATCGGCGCGACGCGCGCCTCGCGGCGGTCCACCGTGCTCGCTTCGCTGCGCGCGGTCCCAAATACCGGCATTGAGTCCTAAAACAGTTAGAATTCGTGAAAAAATTGTAAGTCGTCGAACCCGCAATCCCGGATAGATCGCTGACATACCCCATTTCGCGGCCACAATTACCGATCTTGTACCTCCCATGTTTCTAACTGAATTCGACTCTTGTTCGGGAGACGAATTTCAGGAGGCTCTATTCGCGCTGGAAGAAGAGGGGAATGTCGCGCTGCTCACCGGACAGGTCCTACCCGCCGGCTTTACCCATATGAGCGCTCAATTTCTCGGAGATCCGGCGTTTGAACGGACTGCATTCGTCGGTACGCCCGATCCAGATCTCGCATTTACAGAACGGTTAGATCGGGCCGGCTTCGATCCAGAAGAAAGAGAACGTGTCTACACAGTTGAGTTGGACCCCGAGGGCTGTAGTGCCGTTCCAAACCAACTCACAGCGGTAACAGCGCGGAAGCCCATCGGCTTTAGCCGTGGGAGGAAGCGCGTAAACTCCGTGCAACGATCCACCAGTAACGGCATTGCTGACTCCCAAAAGACTTGAAAAATGTTAATAAAGAGTAGCGACTACTGTGAGATACATGGCGTGGGAGGTTACTCGAACGGTTCGCGTCCGTCTCGACGTGCCTGCCGACCGCCGGAGTGACCTCCACGCCACCAATTCCAAATTCCAGTACTGCGCGAACCGCACCGCAGACTGGGCGTGGCGCTATCCTGATGAGGACTGCGTGACCAGCAAAAGCGAAGCCGAGGCCGCCATCTACGACGACCTTCGGGAAGAAACCGACGACCTACATGCGAACCTCGTTCAGAAGGCGATCAAACGCGCCACCGACGACATCGACAACTGCGTAGACAGGCTGGCCGACGGCGAGACCACCAGCAAGCCCGAATACGATACGTTCAGCATTGTCTACGACAAGCGAGCCGCCACCTACTACCGCGACAAAGTGAGTCTCGCCACCGTCAACAGGAGAGTAGAGTGCGAGTACGACCTGCCCAACGATCCCGCGGGGACACCTCACGGCAAGTACCTACTTAACGAGGACTACGACTTTGCCACTAGCACTGTCCACTACGACAGCGACGCCGACGAGTTCTACCTGCACGCCGCGATGGAGCGGGAACTCGACGCAAGCAGTCCTGAGAAAGCCGAGGATTCGAGAGTCCTCGGCGTGGACTGCAACGTTGACGACCATATCGCCGTGAGTTCAACAGGTAGGTTCGTCGGCAACGCCGACTATCTCAACCACCAGCGCCGCGAGTTCGAGAAGCGGCGTGCCAGCCTGCAACAGACGGGGACGCGAAGCGCCCACCTGACCTACCACCGCGTCGGTGACAGGTTCGGACGCTGGAGCGCGGACTACCTGCATCGGTGCTCCAAAGAAATCGTTTCAGAGGCCGAACGCCACGGCTGTACGCACATCGCGTTCGAGGACTTGGAGCAGATTCGAGAGCGCATCAGCGACGGCAAGAAATTCCAACAGTGGGCGTTCCGTGCGTTGCAGGAACAAGTCGCGTACAAGGCCGAGGAACAGGGCATCGTAGTCGAGAAAGTCGACCCATCCTACACCAGCCAGCAGTGCTCGAAGTGTGGGTGTACACTCGAAGAAAACCGGGACGGGCAACACTTCGCCTGCTTGGACTGTTCGTACTCGGTGCACGCCGACTACAACGCGGCGAAAAACGTGGCGCGGAAACTTACACTCAAACTCCAGCGGGGGCAGAAGTCCCCCGCTGGAGGGGCGTTCTGTCAGTACGCCCTGAAGTCGGGGATTATGACCGTGAACGCGACTGACGTGTCGTCCGACACCCCTGTGTCGGCAGAACGGGAGTCCACCGGCAAGCCAACGGCTTCAGCCGTTGGTAGCTGACTCCCCCGGCGTAATCAGATCGGACAGGTCGAAGAGAAATACATCATTGCGTGTCTCAGCAGTCTGTTCGAGATCAGCAGTATATCCAGAACGGCTGAACAGGACGTACGAGGTCTCCCCGTCTGCTGGCTCCTCAGACCACCGGACTTCCGATACTGTGCGTTCGAGATTGGCGAGGACGCCCTCATCCACAGGACGAGAGGTGAACTTACATTCTCCAGCGACAAGACCCTCGTCGGCGAGTCCCAGAACATCCAATTCGTGTTCCTTGAACCACCACTGTCCGACATCACGAAATTGTTGGTCGAGAAGGTTCGGGAGCGCGCGCTGGCAGAGGCGTTCGAATAACGGACTCACGTAATCCGCCAGTTCGGGTGCGACGAGTTCGTCATACGCGTCCTCACCGAGCATCCGGAGTTGATCCTGGTTGCCGTACACGAACCGGAACCAGAACCGGAATAACGGCGCAGCGATGCGATACCGACCGCGTTTCGATGCGGTTGGTGATTCCGTCACAGGAATATGACGCTCAACCAGCCGAAGCCGGCGAAGCTTCTGGAGGTATGTGCTCAGTGATCCGGACTCTACGCCGGCCATCCCTGCTATTTCGTTTGGGGTTCGTCGCCCGTGTGCCAGCGCACGGAGAATGCTAAAGTACGTATTCGGCTGCCGGAGTTCGGTCCGGAGCAGAAACTCAGGCTCCGAATACAGGAGCCCGCGTTCGGAGAGGATCGTCTGTTGAACGTTCGTTCCTAAGTGCTGGTCAGGCTCGATGGTCTGGAGATAGTACGGTGTCCCACCGTAGATCGACCATGAAGTGATAGCGGTCTCCGGATCATACTCTGGGAAAAACTCGCGGGCATCCACTACGGAGAGCGGTTTGAGGTCGATCGTCGCCGTTCGCCGACCGTACAGCGGTGCGCTCCCGGAGAGTACCTTGTCTTCCATGACGCTAATCGACGAGCCGACGAGCACGAGCGTCATCTCCGTCTCCTGTAACGCCATGTCCCAGACACGTTGAATCCGGGATGGCAGTGACTCATCTTCCTCGATAAGAAACGGGAACTCGTCGATAACGACGACCGCATCGTCCTCTCCAAGAGCTTCAAGGAGTGCCTCCCAGTCGCGCCGGACGTTTCGCAATGAGGGAAACTGACCCGTGGCTGTGTCGACGAACTGTTCGAGTTGGTTCTGTGCCGTTGACTCAACCGCCTGGTAGTAGACGGCATCGTTCCGATCAGCGATAGACTGACGGACCAGCTCGCTCTTGCCGAGTCGACGGCGTCCGTAGAGCACAACGAAATCGGCTGTCTCTGACTCGTAGCAGTTCGTGAGTTGATCGAGTTCGACATCCCGATCAACGAATTCCTCCATACTGTCAGTACCACGTCCGAACTAATGGAACTTCTGATTTCAGAAATCGCGATTTCTGAAATCGTAATTTCTAGATTCCGGATTGTGATTCGAGCCTTCGTTCAGTAGCACAATACTGTTCATACCGGCCTTTTATTCCACAATTATTTTGGCGAATGGAACGGAAGACGACCGTGATGACCGACGGTGACAACCTGCTCGTCCGAGAGGCAACTGTGGACATCACCCGACGCGGTGATATCGTCAGCATCGTTCTGCAGGGTGAGGAGTACCAGATGCAAGCCTCCGAAGCCGAGAAAATCGGCACGGAACTGCTCGCGATTGGCCGCCACGGCGAAGACCACGAGTCCGTCCCCGACTGGTAATGCTCCGCCGTGTACTCGCCCGGGTTAGCCAGTCAACAGTTCCCGTGAAAGCGTTCGGCCAAGAGTTCGTCGACGCGCTTCCGGAGATGGCCCGAAACTTTGTCGACTACTGGGAAAATCAACGGCTCATCGCCTACTTCATCATCTACTCTGCCGCTGTCTCGATGCTGCTCGCCGGCCTCGGCGCCTATACTGATGACTACTGGCTGATGGTCGGGGTCGCAGTCGTCTATGCGGTCTCGGCACTGCCGTTCTTCTTCTGGGCCGGGCAGAAGTATCACGACGAGGAGATCGATCCCGGGGACTTGTCCTAGCGCTTTCACTCGTTTTTCTCCTCCGTGCAGACCGGCAGTTGTATTGCACGCGTACTGATAGCAGTCTCGTTCGTTCCACCTTCGACAATGTCCACGAAACGCCCCGACACAGAGCAGCAGAACCCGACAGATACCAACGCACCGATCGAGCCGACGGTAGTCGATGCACTCGATCATCGAGAAGCACTCCGGACGGCTGCCGAATTCTCCCAGTCGGAACTCGCGGACGACTACTTGAAACTCGCCCGTGCGTTCGACGCCGCAGTCTCCCTCGCTAAGCTTGACGACGATGTCAACCCCGAGATCCGCCTCGACGACGACGAACTCGTGTTGCTAGCCTTCGCCCACCATGCCACCGCACAGCAGTTGCGCCGCGACGGCCACGACGCTGTCGCCGGCGAATTCGAGCACTTGGCGACAGCGGCCACTGACAGGTTCATCGGTCGGGTAAAATCCTGACCGGACCGCAGCTTGTTTTTTGTCTCCCCGAAGGGCGGGAGAGCAGTTCTCCCAATCAACTCATGACCGATTCGCACACGTCTCTCAGTACGTTCGGAAGTACAGAAGATGACCTCGATCCAGCGCCGAAAAGCGTCGGCCGATGTGCCCAGCTGACCGACGCTCCCAATCGGACCGACGACCCCGAGTGGGAGTCGCCCGACACCGAGTGGGGCCTCCGGACCCGCCGGCCTGCGTCGTCTATTCAGACCGGTGCCGGCCACGTCCGTCCCCAGCAAGCCCGTTGGATCGTTGACGGCGATGTCGCCGCCTACGTCGAAGAATACGGCAGTGGCGAGATCTGGACCATACCAGGCACTTACGCCGGCTTCGACGAAATCGATCCGCTCGTGACTCACGTCGACGGCTGTTGCGAGACATACGGCTACGGGATTGACGGGACCGCCTTAGAGAAAGCCCTGCGGGTACTCACCGGTGGCGGTCGGTACAGTGCTACAGACTACACTGTTCTCCCCTGTGGCCCCCATCCGTGGATTCTCACCGGGCCAGAAGGCTCGCTACTGTGCAGTTGTATGCCCGTCGACCGTCCGGAAGGAGGCGAGGGCCGACGCAGTAGCGAGATACAAGCCGGGGACACGCGACTCACTGTCGAAGAGAAAAACGACCAGATTCTCCACGGCCTCGCGCACTTCGTGCGTCTCCTCGAGGAGGCGAAGGATGTCGAGATCGAACGAGCCGAGTACCAGACTGTCCGCGGCGATGTGAAACACACTGTCCACTCGGCTGACGACGAATCGTTCAGCATGGAAGCGTCGGACCTCGCGACGCTAGGTACGCTCGCAAAGACGGCCTCCAGCGTGGAAATTGCGGATCGAGGTCGGGTCAAACCACCGAGCGGTGACCAAACTGTCTCGATCAACTGGGACGGGCCCGAACATGAGGTGGGCGAGGTCGTCGACGACCGATTCATCGCCGGCTACAAGTTCGCATGGGAGGATCCCGACGACGCCCTCGAACAAATCGCGACCGTGCGAACGTACTGGCTGTCAGAAGGATTCTCCAGCTACCGACTCGACTTCTGGTCCGAACGGCTCGTGACCGTTCTTCCCTAAGCAGAGCGCGGCGGACAGTTTATTCGTCCCTGTCGGACGGAGGCCATCGATGTCGACAGAAGCGGATTCCGCAGACGAAGTCGAACCGACACCCGAACAGGACACGCAGGCTCAGTCCACCGACGAATCCGAGCAGGGCGACAACTCTCCTGCCCGCGACTCTACCCCTGCCGTATTTAAGCTCACGTCGTCGGTCAGCACGCTCCAATCCATCGTGAACGCTGTCGATCCGATCGTCGACGAGTGTCGGATAGCCGTCGACGACAGCAGGATTCGGATTCGGGCGTCCGACCCTGCACAGGTGAAAATGGTGGATCTGCAGGTCGATGCCCAGTCGTTCAAGCAGTTCGAGAGCGCGAGTGGCTCCCTCGGTGTCAAGGTCGGCCGGTTGGACGAAGTGTTGTCGGTCGTCGACGAGGATGTTGTTCAGTTCGTGCTGGACCCTCAGACGAACACGCTCCAGGTCAGTTCGAGCGAGATGACCTGTACGCTTGCGTTGATCAACCCGAAGTCGATTCGTCAGGCTCCGAACCTCCCAGATTTGGACTACCAGGCGATCTGCCGACTCGATGCAGACGACCTCGATCTAGCAGTCACGGCCGGCAAGAAAGTCAGCGACCACCTCTACGTCGTCGTCGACGAGGACCAACCAGAACTCCGGTTCGAAGCGCGCGGCGACACCGACAGCGTGACTTACCGACGGGAACCTGCTGATCTGGTCGCGTTTGAACCGGGGGACGCCACCTCGAAATTCGATCTCGATCACCTGAGCAGGGTCAACCGCGCGCTGCCGACCGGACCGACGCGACGCCTTCAGATCGGCAACACGATTCCGTTCGTCGTTCGTTCGCCGTTCCCCGACGCCGACGGGACTGTCCAGTACCTTCTGGCCCCGCGGACTGACGATTAGCTCTCTATCAGGGTGTCATAGAACATTTTTCAGGGAGTCTGATTTCAGACTATCGGGAAGGAACCACCTGCTCACTGCGTATGCGAGTCTACCGCTGTAGATTTGCCAGATTACGTTACTGTTCTCAGAGCGCTGCTGAAAAGAGAGGCTATACACAGCAGTAGCGCACTGTCTGACGGATGCTGGGTGTTCCAAGATGTGGTTGTGTGTCCGGCGTTCGTCCACCTCGTAGACAGTCCCACTGCCCTGTCAGTCGGTACGCAACGAGATGAACTGTATTACTCCACGGACCGCCATCGACCGCCGATCTCCTCGCGGGGATAGTCTTGATACGTACCGTCGAGAAACGTGGTGACGCGCCCGTCTTCTTCGCTGAGCGTGATGACCCACAGGACTTCTTCACGAATCGACGTTTCGAGTGCGCTCATGTGTTTCGCCCCCATCCAATCAGCGTATTCGAGTTTATCGAACGTCTCGATGTATTCGCGGGTGGGGCTGCGAACCCGAACCATCTGCTCTTGAATCGTTCCGTCCCCGGTCACGACGATAGCGCCATCTTGGCTGAACGCCACGTCTCGGGCGACCTCGGTGAACGTGTCGGGCGACTAGGTGACGAGCTGACACCACTCGATTGGCCACCTGTTGGCTCCCATCGGATCGGTGTACGTATCGAAATTGGTTTCGGAAACGATCATCAAGTACAGACTCGGGCCACTCACGTACTGTTCGCCCCACTGGTCGAATCCCAAGCTCAACGACTCAGCAGTGTACCTGATCTGATCCATCAGCTCCTGACTGGTCGCATACCTGCTCAAAACACGGTCGAGTTCTTCCATGCTGGCCCGTGACCTGATATGGTTTGTACGTGGTTAAGTACTGTCTCGGCGTGAGGTGGTGGCTGTGGCAGTTCTATACCGATGACTCGCTACAGTCGAACTGATTTCTGCCGTATTGAACCGCTTTTTTAATGCCACAGACGCGCACTCTATTCAGCAGCGCCTTCGCTAACTACTTGATTTCTGTCAGTAACGGCGTGACCGGTACAGAGAGTGGATTCAGCAAACTACTCTCCGAGAGTTCGCCGTCCAATCGGCCTACAATCAACACGGGTGTCCCAACCCCCAGTCGTGGTAAGAGAATGAAGACATCAGTAGCTGGGTGTATATTCCGAACTCGGACATTGAGGGCCCGTTTGAACAGCAAGTACAGCGTATTGCGGCGCCCCTCCGGTTTTAGTATTCCCTAACCGATTAGTATGTATGAGCGTAACACACCGAATCCTCATCCCGTTCGAACTACCGGATGCCGACGAGGTACCACCGGTGTTGGTCGACACGCTCGTGACGATGGAGGTGGTCTTGCTTGGCCACTACGGACTGCCGGAGCAGACGCCGCCCTCCGTCGCCCGCGACCAGTTCGAGGACGATGCTCGAACAGAACTCGACGGTATCGCCCGACGATTCGAGGAGACAGGAGTCTCGGTGGCCACTCGGCTCGTGTTTGGGAAAGCTCGTGAGAAGACGATTAATCGCGTCGCACTGGAGGAGAACTGCGACGTGATTCTCACGCCTGGCGACGCTGACGCAATCGCAGAGGTGCTCGTGCCCCTCCGTGGTGAGGCGAACTTCGACCGCATCCTCTCGTTCGTCGGGGAGTTACTGACCGCGACTGGGGCATCCGTCACGCTGTTTCATACGGGTGAAGAGTCCGACCGGCTCCCAGGCGAGAAGATCCTCGCGGACGCGACAGACCGTCTCATCGAGGCTGGTGTCGAACCCGACCGCATCAGCCAGCAACTGTCGGTAGAAGACGACGTCGAACGGAGTATTGTCGACCTCGGGGACACGTTCGACCTACTCGTACTGGGCGAAACGGAGCCTTCGCTCCGCGACCGAATCTTTGGGAATCGCCCGGCACAAGTGACCGCCGGCACGGACGATCCGGCCTTCGTCGTTCGAAACGTCGAACAACCGTAATTCATCAATCGATGTCGTGGAACCAATCCCACTCCGAGATTCGGAAACGGCCAACCCACTCGGGTGATGCAGAGGTGGTCAGCGGATGAAGGACGATCTCGAACGCGACCTCGGCCTGTACGCGACGGTTACGATTAGCATGGGCGCGATGATCGGCAGCGGCATCTTCGTACTGCCGGCGCTTGGTTTGAAGAAGGCTGGACCAGCAGTGATCCTCGCGTACATCCTCGCCGGACTGGTTGTGCTGCCGGCGGCACTGTCGAAAGCCGAGATGGCGACGGCAATGCCCGAGTCCGGCGGCACGTACCTCTACATTGACCGGGCGATGGGCCCACTGGCCGGCACGGTCGCGGGAATCGGCGCGTGGTTCTCACTGGTATTCAAAAGCTCGTTCGCGCTGGTCGGGCTGGGAGCGTACTTGCTCCTTCTGGTCCCGGTGTCGGGCAGGTTAGTGAAGGCCGTCGCGCTGGGGCTGGCTACGCTGATCATTGGGCTCAACATCGTCGGCACCGAACAGAGCGGCAAGGCCCAGTCGATCATCGTTACCGCCGTCGTGGTTGCGCTGGCGGCGTACGTGCTCAACGCCGGCGTTGCAGTCGACACCACCCGATTCGACGGATTCGCGGCGAAAGGTGCTGGTGGCATCGTCACCGCGGCGGCGTTCGTGTTCGTCTCCTACGCGGGCGTGACCAAAATTGCCAGTGTCGCCGAGGAAATCGAAAATCCCGACCGAAATCTGCCGCTAGGGATCCTCATCTCGATGGGCGTGATGATGGTCCTGTACACACTCGTGGTCGCGGCCGTCGTCGGGCTGAATGATCCGAACGTGTTATCCACGAGCGGGCCAGGCGACGGTCCGTCGTTGACGCCGATGGCCGACGGCGCCAGCCAACTCCTCGGGGGGGTCGGCATCGTTGTCATCGCGGTGGTCGCGATCCTGGCGCTGACCAGTATGGCCAACGCCGGCGTGCTGGCGTCTTCGCGGTTCCCGCTGGCGATGAGCCGGGACTCGCTGGCACCCAAGGGACTCGCCCGGGTCAGCGAGCGATTCCAGACCCCCCGGAACGCGATCGTGGTGACCGGCGTTCTGCTGCTCGCGCTGATTGCGTTCGTCCCGGTGGTTGAGCTGGCGAAGTTGGCCAGCGCATTCCAGATTCTCGTGTTCTCGATCGTCAACGTCGCCCTAATCGTGTTCCGGACCAGCGGCGTCGAATCCTATCAGCCGTCGTTTCGGTCGCCAGGCTACCCGTTCGTCCAGCTCCTCGGCGTGGTCGGCGGTTTCGCGCTACTCACCCAGATGGGGACGCTTCCAATCCTCGGAGCGGCTGGCATCATCGTCGGCGGGGTTGCGTGGTACCTCGTCTACGGTCGGAACCGGACGGACCGCGAGGGTGTGCTGGGCGTCATCCTCGCCCGACGACGCGATGAGGAATCGGTGACATCCGATTGAGTCGATGGCTGTACAATCTCCCTGACAAGATCAATTAAAACTTGAACACGGCCCAGCACTGACGGCGTGCGGCGACGACTGTATCGGGATGGTTTAACAATCCGAGGGTAATTTCCGTACGTATGGACAAGTGGCAGCGCCGCACCGTCTACTATTCGGTCTTCTTGATTGGCTCGATGCTCGTGTTTGCGGTGCTTTATCAGAACGGGATGCGGATCTACGAGGGAGAACCTAGGACGTTCCTCCACTCCCTGCAAGTCGTCGTCGAGACGTTCACGACGACGGGGTTCGGCTCGGATTCCCCCTGGATCAGCCCGGAGATGAACGTGCTCGTGATCGTCATGGACCTCTTCGGGACGCTGCTCATCTTCATGGCCTTTCCTGTCCTCGCGTTTCCGCTACTCGAGGAGATTCTCTCGACAACTGTTCCCAAAACTGTCGACGGCGACCTCGACGATCACGTGGTGATCTGCACGTACACGCCCCGTGCCGACGTGCTCATCGACGAACTGGAGTCCTGGGATGTCGACTACGTCATCGTGGAACCGGACCGTGAACAGGCGACTGAACTGTACGAGGACGACTACCGTGTCATCCGAGCGGACCCGGAGTCGGCGTCAGGGCTCGAAGGGGCGAATCTCGCTGCCGCGAGGGCGCTCGTCGCCGACGTGTCGGATCAGGTCGACGCGAGCATCGTGCTCACCGCCCAGGAGGTTGCCGAAGATGTCCTGACACTCAGCGTCGTCGAAGAGCCTGACCGGGCAGCCTACCACCGTCTCGCCGGCGCCGACGAGGTGCTCTCCCCGCGCCCGCTGCTCGGCCAGAGTCTCGCCTCGAAGGTGACAACGTCGGTCACGAGCGAACTGGAAGAGGTAGTGGAGATCGACGACGACTTCGAGATCGCCGAGTTTCCGATCCACCGCGGGAGTCAGCTCGTCGGGAAGACACTCGCGGAGAGCGGTATCCGTGAACAGGCCGGTGTCAACGTTATCGGGGCCTGGTTCCGCGGCGAGTTCGAGACGCCACCGGACCCCGACGCGACGCTGGCCAACGGCACGGTGTTGCTGGCCACCGGTCGCGAAGCCCAGCTCGAACAACTCAAGGACCTCACACGGTCGGGGATGCGACGGCTGGATCGGGGTGACACGATCGTCGTCGGACACGGAGAGGTCGGTCGAACCGTCACTGACGCGCTCACCGATGCCGGAGTGCGGTACACCGTCGTCGACCAGACTGATTTGGAGGGTGTCGACGTGGTAGGGGACGCAAGCGATCCCGAGACGCTTCGAGAGGCGGGTATCGATGACGCCAGTGTAGTTATTCTGGCACTCCCCGACGACACGACAGCGGAGTTTACCGCCCTCGTGGCGCGGGACTCGAGTGCCGACGTGGAGATCATCGCTCGGGTCGAGGAGTCACAGAGCATCCCGAAGATGTACCAGGCTGGTGCGGACTACGTACTGGCACTCGCGAACATCACCGGTCGAATGCTGGCCTCGCAGATACTAGAAGAGGAGGACGTTCTCTCGATGGACCAGAACGTGGAGGTCGTCCGGACAAACGCACCCCAGCTTGTCGGAAAGACGCTCGGAGAGACACGCGTCCGGTCGGAGTCAGGCTGTACTGTCGTCGGGATAGAGCGTGACGGAACGGTAGTCTCCGACATCGGTCCGGAGGTCCGCATCGAAGACGGGGACGAGCTCATCATTGCCGGGACCGACGATGGGGTCCAACGATTCACCGAGCTGTACACGTGAGGGAAAAACCTGGATACGCCCGTTATTACGTGGAAATGAGCGTTCAAAAACATATTCCGAGAGCGGTACTCGGAATAATCGGAGGGGGCACACTCATAGTCGGTGTCGCTACCTCGGTCCTGTTCTTTAGCTCAGTCGAGCAGAATTACTCCGAACCGTGGCTCATTCTCAGCGGAGTGTGTAGCCTCGGATATGCGGCTGGCGGGATTATATATCGACATCGGAACCGACGGGCAGCCCTGGGATTCGTAGCCGGAATGGTTGGGTGGGCAACGGTCTTCCTTGGGGTCGCGACACTGAACCGAGGCATCATCGGAAGTAGCCTCGTCTCGTTGGTCCCGGCGGGATTGATGTTGTTGGGTGTGTGGTACTACGATCCTGACACGCGGTAAAAATACGAACCGAAAGGTCATCGGCACCGGGGACGTATATCTGCACATCTCCATCGCTTGACCACAAACTGCAATGCATCCGTATATCCACGAGTACTTCCGACGGCTTCGTCTGCTCGCGTGGAATAAGCGAGAACAGCGGCCGCGCTCGTTGGTCCGCGTGGAACTGTTTTTGATACTCTACATGGGTATTTTCTTGGCTTTGCCGAATCTCGTCTGGCCGTCGGGCGACAGCGTGCTCCGCTCAGCCACGCTTCGTGTGCTTCTCGTCTGTTGTACGCTTGGACTGCTGCTCGGGGCAGCGAAATATCTGGACAAACGATCCGTTCGTTCGTTTGGGCTACGGATCACCCATCGTTGGGCGAGTGACGCGCTCGCAGGCGCAGTTATCGGCGGGACGATTCCAGTAGCGGCGGTGGGACTGGGGGTCATTGGCGGATGGATCACCGTCTGCAACCCAAGATACACTCCCACCAGTACATACCTCCAGAACATTGGACTGGTAATCGTCATCACCGTGAGTATCGCGATCGCCGAGGAACTCGTCTTTCGTGGATACGTGCTTACGAACGCTATCGAGGGGTTAGATCTGCGATGGTTGTCTGAGACAACGACGCTCGTTGCTGCGTGGAGCGTGTCTACACTGCTATTTGGGCTTGTCCATCAAGCACCGACGCTCGTTGCTGGCATCCATTTCTTGAGTGCTGGATTTCTGCTCGGCCTTGCGTATCTCCTGTCGGGCCAGCTTGGGTTGCCTATCGGCATCCATGCTGGATTCAATTTCGTTTCCGGCTATGTCGTTCCGATGACCTCCGACCCATCACTAGTTATCGTCCCCCTCTCTGTGAGTGGCCCCGCGTGGCTTACTGGTCAAACTGGGCTCATCCAGACGGGCCTCCAGATTCCAGCCGCGCTCGGGATACTGGGATACCTCTGGTGGCGTACAGGACGGGTTGGTGTTGCCCCGAGGATCAGAGCCAAACTCGACGACGAGTGGGCAGATAAGATTAAGTGACGTCTTCGGCCGCTGTTATGTCGGCGAGTGCCCGGTCATGGCTATCCGGATCGAGCAGTTCTCGCCCGCGAACGACCGCGACGTTGCCGGGGGCGTCCCGGCTGACCCGCCGGGCGGTCGAGCCGAACTCAAGCCGTTCTGCGTCGCTCCGTTCGGAGAGTCCGACACACACCGTGTCGTACCCCGTGACGGCATCAATGACCGCCGACGAGAGGTCCTCGCTGACGACAACCTCGGTCTCGTACTCGTCAGGATCGAGATTCGCCCGATTCGCGACCCACTCGATCATCCGTCGCCCTTCCTTGACCGGGTCGGCATCATCAGTCGAGCGCTGGACGGTGAGTAAGGTCGCAGTCTTACGGTCGACCGTGGCGAAGTCGACCGCCCGCTGAGCGACCGTCGCCGCATGCGGCCCGGCGTCGACCAGTGCGACCGACTCCCCGATCGTCTCCTGCTCGAACTCGACGAGTGCCACGTCACACGGGGCGCGCTCGATCACGGGATCGAGCGTCGACCCGAACACCTCGCCGTCGTCGCCGTCCGCAACGCCCTGCCACCCGAGAACTACCTGTTCGGCGTCAGTCTCCCGAATCACCTCGAGGATTACCTCGCCGGGGTCGTCGGCGATGGCAGAACGGGTATCGAGGTCGATCCCGATATCGGCCGCGACGCCACGGGCGACCGTCAGGAGATCCCGCTGTTCGTTCAGTCGATCCGACTCGACGTTCCGGTCAGGCGAGGGACGCGCTTCGGTGACGTGGACCGCCACCAGCTCCGGCTCGCCATCGTCGGCGTGGGCCCGGGCTGTCGCCGCGGCCAGGCGGAGTAATCGCCGCTGCGTCGTCGGGTTTGCGACCGGGACGACCACGCGATATGGCTGTGCGTCGGCCGTCGCGTCGGACGGCTCCGCCCGACCGAATAGCCCACCTATCGCTTCGAACGCGATCCCCCCTGGTTCGAACGCGATCCGCACTGCCTCACCCAGCAGTCCGTCTTCGACGGTCCGACTGCGAGCGTACCCGCCGTACCAGACGACGCCCAGCGCGACAATACCGATCCCGACCACGATCACCTCGGGCTGCATCTGGGAGATGACCACGCCAGCCATCAGGACACCCAGGACGGGGACTGCCGGATACAGTACCCCTGGCATCTCGAACTCCGGGTCGTACGGTTCCGGATCGACGCGCCGGAACACGACGAGTGCGACGTGAACGAGCGCGTACGTGACGAGGAAGCTGAAGCTCGCCACCTGCGCTAACAGCGCGACGATCTCGGCGACCTGCAATCCAGCGAGTACGAGGAGCCCGGTCACACCACCGGTCGCGATGATCGCGCGGTGGGGCGTCGCGAACCGGTCGTGGGTGACGTTCAATCGGTCGCTCATCAAGCCGTCCCGGCCCATCGCGTAGATCACCCGCGACGCCGCGAGGATCGAGGAGTTCGAACTGGAGATGGCGGCGACCGCGGCCGCGACGGTGACCGCGGCAACGCCGATCGCACCCCCCATCGTGATTGCAGCGACGTCCGACACCGGAACGAACGAGCTCCCAAGCTGCTGGTAGGGGACCACGCCCGTCGAGACGAGCATGATCACGACGTACAGAATCGTGACCGACACCACCGACAACACCATTGTCAGCGGAATCAGCCGCCCTGGATCCTCGATTTCGCCAGCCACCGTGGCGATGATCTCGAACCCGAGGTACGTGACGAACACCGTCCCGGTCGTGGCGACGATTCCGACCGGACCCGTCGGGGCGAACTCCGCGAGGTTCCCCGGCTCGATGAAGAACACACCGACCGCGACGTACGCTAACACGACGACGAGTTCGGCTCCGATCATCAGGTTCTGCGCGCCGCTGGATTCGTCGGTCCCGTAGTAGTTGAGCCCCGTAATCGCCGCGAGCCCGACCAGCCCGATCAGGACGATGAGTGCGCGCCCGTCCAGAAACGGCAGCGGGACGACGATGTACTGGCCGAAGCCGATCATGTAGAACGCGCTGGCGAACATCAGCCCGGTCCACATCCCCCAGCCGACGATGCTGCCGAACAGGCCGCCAAGCGCGCGATTGACGTAGTGGTAGCTGCCGCCGGCGATCGGCATCCCCGTCGCCAGTTCCGCCAGCGACAGCGCCGCCAACAGGGCGACAAAACCGGCGATCCCGAATGAAATCGAACTGGCCGGGCCGGCCCCCTCGGCGGCCAACCCAGGGAGAATAAAGATGCCGGCCCCGATCATCGTCCCGCCGCCGAGCGTCATCGCTTCGATGAACCCGAGATTTCGCTCGAGCGAACTCCCGTCAGTCACAGGTTCATCCCCTTCGCGGACGGCGGGACGCGTCGGTTCACGGGGTGCTCACCTGGGAGGGAAGCTTTGGCCACAGTTAGTAGTTCAATCACTGGGTGGAAAGCATATAAGTCGCGTGGGGCTACGCCTTGCGGACGACGAACGCCGGGCGGTCGACCTCGTCAGCGATGCGGGTCGAAACCCGACCGAGGATGCGGTCGGTCAGCGACGGCTCTGTTTCCCCGACAACGAGGAGATCGAACTCGTGGGCCATCTCGACGATCGCAGTTCCTGGGTCGTTGGTCGTCGTGAGTCGCGTGTTGATCCGGGCACGGTCGATACCGGCCTCGACAAGCCGACCGGCCGCATCGTCCAACAGCGACTGACCGTACGCTTGCTCGTCCGCGGTTGTGGCGTGAAACAGCGTCGCGGTCGCCTCTTCGCGCCGGAGGAGATCCGCCACGAGCGAGAGGATGCGGTCGAGGTTGTCGTCGCCTCGAAGCGGGACGAACACTCGTTCGGTGGCGGTATGGCTCCCAGGCAGTAGAATCGCATCACAGTTGTACTCCTCGGCGGCGCGATCGACCGTCTCGTCTCGGTCGTGTGTGAACACGACGCGCTGGGTCACGTCACGGTCGATCGCAGCGGCGAGTTCGCCCAATCGTTGTTGCGCATCGTCCTCGTGGTCCGCTTTGAGTTGCGCCGGCGGCGCCTGGTCAGGGACTGGATAGTAGCCGAGCAGGACGAGGTCTACCGTATCGGAGATGGTGAGGAGATCTTTCTCGGGACGGTCGTCGTTTGAAACATCGACCGGCACGAGAATCGTCGAACCACCGGTCAGAGGCATATAGTGTCACTGCTGTCCACACGGTTATATTTGTGGTCACCCGCTATCCGCAAAGACGGGTCGGTCGTGCAGTTGCGACATAAATATACTGTGGAGCCATCCCGGAGAGTAAACCGGGCACATAATTGGTTTTAAGTATCAAAAAATAAATTTTTGGATGTCATCACTACGTGGATCTATTACTATCGAGGCGGCATTACTCAGTAGTGGCTCATTCGAAACGTTACGAACAGACATCCGCTATCGATTTTTCCGTCAATGAGTCGAACAGCTGACTACCGCTGCTGATGAACTCGGCATCACGGTGCGAATCGTGCCGGCAGCTGAGTGGACGCACAGGGAGGCGAAGGGAATCTGCGAGCAACTCAGTCTCGTTGACGTCCAACCGCTCGTCAAGGTTCGCGAGTCTGATATACAGCTCTCAGCTGCACTCCCAATATTGAAAAATTTCTAGTGGCGAACCGATGAGCATGGTCTCAGTATGGAGTCATTGATCAGGATTGACGGGTGAAACACCGAACTGCTTTCTGAACTGCTGGACCGCCTCGTCTGAGCCCACAAGCACGACTCGCTCGTCCCCAGTGAACCGCCGCTGGGGGTCAACTGTGCTGGTGAATCCGGACTCGTCTTCGACGGCGATGACGCGACAGCCGGTCTTTTGATAGATGCCCGACTCCACGAGTGTCGACCCGGCCAGCGGGTCAGCCGGCACGCGGAGCAGCCGAATCTGGCTCGCAGGGGCGAGGATATCTTCACCACGGAGCTCTCTGGCCACCATCCGAGCACTCACTCGTGGGACCGAGAGGACGTAATCCGCGCCGGCGCTCAGTGCTTTTCGTGTCGCATCAGTATCACTCACGCGGGTGAGGATTTCTATATTTGAGTTCAGCGAGCGTGCTAACACCGTTGTCAGGAGCGAGGCGGAGTCGTCCGGAAGGCCGACGATAATCGCACCCGCAGTCTCGATTTCAGCGGTCTGCAGGATGTCGTCAGAGCCCGCGTCACCGACGATATCGACACCGTCGCGATCTTCGATGTCGATCG
The DNA here is from genome assembly GCF_023028345.1 of Halorientalis marina. GTDB lineage: Archaea > Halobacteriota > Halobacteria > Halobacteriales > Haloarculaceae > Halorientalis > Halorientalis marina. The sequence goes on from NZ_CP095490.1 coordinate 534,864, forward strand.
TCGTGATATCGAGTCTCTCCTCGGCAATTACCTCTCGTGCGGCTTGTCCGACCTCTCCCTGGCCGGCGATGATGATACGGTCGTGTCGCCGAAATGTTCGGTATGGCTTCGTGAACTCACCGAACGCCTCCAGTTCATCGTGGGCGCCTGAGAGGAGTAACACCGTGTTCGACCGGATAACCGCATTCGGATCGGGCGGGAGTTGCAACTCCCCGTCGATCCACGCGCCGATGATGTTTGCGCCCGTTTCCTCTCTGATCTGTGAGTTGCGGATCCGCGTCCCAACTAACCGGTTCCCCGGCTGAATCGGGATCTCTGTAATCTCTATTTCGCCCCCCAGTTCGATCGTATCTGTCAGCTCCGAACTGAAAGAGGAGACTGCCTTCTCGGCGAGCCGGCGTCCGAGCACTCCGTGTGGGGACAACACAGTATCTGCGCCTGCATCAAGCAGAACGCTCCGCATGTCACTATCGTCGGTGAGAGTGATGATCTCAATATCCGGATCGATCGACCGGACCGTCAGGATGGTGTTGACGTTCCCATCTCCAGCATCCGTTATGACCGCTCGTGCGGCGTCGATACTGGCCCGCTCGAATGCGCCCCTATCCTGCGGTGAGCCGTGAATGGCCGAGTATCCCGCGTCGGAGAGATCCTTGGCGTTTTCTTCATCGGATGCAATCAGGACATATTCGATCTCGAGCTCTTCGAGCTCGTCAAGGAGGACGGCGGAATCCCGTCGGTATTCACAGATGACGACATGGTCCTGCTTAGGCGTCAGTCGATCATCTAAGTTAACCTCGGCACCGGTGAAGAGCGGGATGATAATTAGGCGAAGGGTAAAAAATCCGATGCCGATACCGGAGATCTGCGTTAGTGACACGAACAGATACATCAATGGGTGGCTCCAGAGATCAGCGTCCTGCCCGTACCCGGTCGTCGTCATCGTCTGGACGACGAATTCGAACGAGGCAAAGATAGACTGATTGACGCCTTCCAGGCGTGCCAGCGCAATATTGTAGATCACAGCATACAGGAAGACGAGCAGTACGAGGCCGACGACATAGTAGATAATGAGGCGATTCCGCCGGGAGAACTCGACCTCCGGGAGCCGCCCTGAGAGAAATCCCATACTGAATTGTGTGTGTCTACCTACTGGGTATATTAAAAGGTCCCCGATGACCGACTGTCCGGGGTGCGAAGGTGTCGTCGCCGAATTGTCGTATCATTACGTGGTTCTGTCCAGCTCCTCTCCAATGTGGATTAACGCCATCTGTATACCAGTATCAGAGTTGTGTTTCGGTGTACGCTCATCCGTAGGAGATTGTTGATACTGCTGAGCGGTCACTGTAGAGTCAAAGAGGACAAGGGCACCGCGTCAGCGGTGCCCGACACGAATGATTCCGCTCGATGTGTTTAGCTCGGAATCGATCGCAGCAGACCTGCTCCAACAGGTTCGCTGGCGTGACGGTGTTACCTGTCCTCGCTGCCGTTCTGACCGCACGGTCAGAAACGGCAGCTACAGAGAGTTTCAACGGTATCTCTGTAAGAATTGCGACCGTACGTTCAACGACAAGACGGGCACGATTTTCGCTCACTCGAAGGTTGCACTCCGCCGGTGGTTGTTCTCGATCTACGCGTTTCTTCGGTTTAACACGAGTCTCCGGCAACTCCAGTGCGAAATCGAGGTGACACACAAGACGATTCACCGACGCATCGAGCGCTTCGCCAGAGCGCTCGATGCGCCTTCTCTCGATCTGGTTGGTCCGGTAGAAATTGACGAAGTGTACGTCTCTGCCGGGAAGAAAGGCCGCGAGCGCGACCAACCGTCGCGCCCGCGTGGCCTGTCCACGCGCGGGCGAGGTTCGTACGATGGCGACAAGCCACCTGTGTTCATTATCGCCGATCGCGGGACCGGACAGCGGTACGTGATCCCAGCGAAAGCCGCCGACGAATCGACGATTCGACTCCTGCTTGCTGACCGCAACGAGGAGTCGCTCACAGTCTATACCGACGGCTTTCGAGCGTACGAACCGCTCGACGCGGACGACGCATTCGACCGCGAATACGTCGTCCACGGCGACGGCGAATACGCCGACGACGAAGTACACGTCAACACCTGCGAGAGCCACGCGTCGCTGACGCGACGGTGGCTCTCGCCCCATCGAGGCGTCTCGAAAGACAAGTTAACGCAGTATCTCAGAGCGTTCCAACTCCGTAGAGAGTTATTTCGAGAACCGGGGCGAGACGCACTCAAACACGCCGTCCGAGCGACACTCTGAAATCAACAATGTGCTACGCAAGAGCGTTCGGTGTATATCGCAGTCAAGAAAAGAGACCTGTTCGTTGTGTGAAACACCCGTTAAACGAGTCCTCGAGACGGTCGACGATTCGTGATTAGTCTGTACTGATCGATTCCACCGACCTGCTCTAACCGACGCAACATGCGAAATATGCGCGTTGTATGCAGCATGGTCGCTAAAACCTATCACTGACTGAGGGGTTCAACAAGGCCGAGTAATCCAAATCACCCTACAGCGCCCTCGGCGTATTTGTTTTCCCCGGAATATGGTGAGGGAGCGTTCCATCGAGAACGCTTTCCGAATCAGAACAATGTCGACGACACACTCCGAGCCGACCGACGACACGAACCAGCAGGAACCGACCGTCGCGTTCGACGAGTCCGACTCTCGTGCCGACGACATGCGCGAGCGCCTGGACAACTGGGTTGAGGACCTCGCCGAGTTGACCGACGAGGCCCTCGCCAGCGAGCAGTTCCAGGAGTGGCTGGACGTCCAGAGCAAGTTCCACGACTACTCCCACCGGAATACGCTGCTCATCAAGTTGCAGTGCCCCGAGGCGACGAAGGTCGCCGGCTACTGGACCTGGCAAAACGAGTTCGACCGTCACGTCCAGGAAGGCGAGAGCGCGATCTGGATCTGGGCCCCGATCATCACCAATCGGTGTCCGAAGTGTGAGAACGCGCCGTCGTACCACGACAAGATCGACTGTGACTACGACGAAACAGATCCAGAAAACTGGCCAGAGGGCCTGGTCGGGTTCAAACCGACCTCCGTTTTCGACGTGAGCCAGACCGAGGGCGAACCGCTCCCCGAACTCGATGCCGAGGCTCACGGTGACCCCGACGGCCTCGTCGACGCGCTGCTCAACGCTGGCGAGGCCCTCGGCTACGAAGTCGACGTCGTCGCCCCCGAGCAGTGGGAGCATGCGTCGGCAAACGGGATCTGCAAGCGCCGCAGTCCTGTGACAATGCATCCGATCATCGAAGTTCGGGACCGGGACAACAGCGCCGACCTCGCGAGGACGCTGATACACGAGATTGCCCACGCGATCCTCCATTTCGAGCCGGATGAGGACGAGGAAGAAGCCAAGATTGAAGTCGAAGCCGAGGCCGTCGCCTACGTTGTCTCTCGGCACTTCGGCCTCGATGCAGCAAACTCCCGATTCTACCTCGCCGCGTGGGATGGGGACGCACCGGAGACAGTCCACGATCGGTTGAGCCGTATCTCACGAACGGCGGAAGAAGTCATCGATACAGTCGAGACGGCGGATTAAAATCCGTCGAGGAGTTCAGAAACGCGTTCCCGAAGTTCAGAGTTCGTTTCGAGTTCGTCGGGAGGCAGGTCTTGGACGACCCATCTGTGGCCCCCAGGGCACCGATACAGGTCGCCGTTCATCGTCGGTTCTCGATTTTCGTGAGCGTGCTCGCACACCGGGCAAGTCGCCATACAGCCCGGTGGTCCCCCAATCACATTTCAAGTTTTTCCTCCCTCGCTCGGTGAAGGAATGCTCTCGTCCGCGACCACTGTCCCGTCCGACCCGCTGGAACAACTGTACCAAACACTCGCCGACCTTCGCGAGCAGATCCACGGGCCGTACTACCTCGACGACGTCGACGGATCGCTGGCGTGGCCCGACCGCGGTGTGTATTTCTTTTTCTCGCCCAGCAGCGACCTCAGATCGATGCCTATCACAGAGTGGCGACTCTCCCGGATCGGCACCGTCGGCGTCAGCGAGGGGTCCAGCAACACCCTCTGGAACCGCCTGCGCCAGCACCGAGGCAACGTCCGGGGCAAGTACGCCGGCGGCGGCAACCACCGTGGCTCGATCTTCCGACTCCACGTCGGTCGTGCGCTGATTGAGAAGCACGACTGGCACGACCAGTATCCCCACTGGGGCGATCAAAATCCCGATGCCGAGACGACCGCCGTTCGCGAACAGGAACACGACCTCGAGCAGCAGGTGTCGGAGTATATCCGCGACCTTCCCTTTCTGTGGGTTGACGTGCCCGGCGAACCGGGTCCCGATGCAGACCGAGCGGTGATCGAGCAGAACTTGATCGCGCTCGTCAGCCACTACCGGCGGAGTGCCGGCCCCTCAGACCTTGACTGGCTCGGGTACCATTCAGCGAAGTCCGAAGTGTTCCAGTCGGGCCTGTGGAACGTCCGGCACGTCTCAGACCTCTTCGACCCGACGGCGATCGCTCTGCTTGACGATTACATCTCGTCGACGGCGCCGCTGGACCACCAGACTGGGCTTCATTAACCAACACTCAGATGGTAGAAGGCCCATCAATCGGTGTATTACTCTAGAGTGTTGGTTAAGCTTCAGGTGCGACAGTTCTCGTCGCCTGCCCGCCGTTTGTTCTGCCCCTGGCCAGCTGGGCGCACACTCCGTGCGGCCGTGATCCAGATGTCCTCCGAAGCACGAGCCTCCTGGTCAGCATCGACCATCGACAGCGCACAGCGCGCCGACTGGATTGGATTCCTCCACCGGAGCCCCTTCGTCATCGATGCTTTCGCCCTCGGTTTCTCAGTCGGAATCCGCGAGGATTATACGTACCAGCAAACGCCCCGGAACGTCGACGTCCCAGTTCAGATCCTCGACAACGACTTCCGGGACCCCGACATTAACCGGTACTTGCAGCGGTTCCAGCAGCTAGAGCCTAACGTCGCGATGCTCGGGGACGCATACAGTCGTGACGAGGGGCGCGAATACAGCCGGACAGCCCGAGAGCTGAAAGCCTCCTTTCCCGATGTCGAGATCATCATTGTCCCGAAGTGCCGCGAGGCAATCGATGCGATCGACGAGGACCTCATCCTCGGCTACCCAATGGGCTACTCTGACAAGACTGCTGACGAGTACACGAATATCGTCGACTGGCGCGGTCGGCGTGTCCACCTACTGGGTGCAAGCCCCCCGAAACAGTACCAGACGATTCAGGAACTCACACAACCGCGAGTGACCGGCGAGGAACCGGCGGATATCGTCGGCGTCGACTGGAACGGGATTCACCTCGCAGCGCAAAAAGGTGAGTTCTTCCACCCTGACGGCTACCGGACGGCAGACCACCTCTCCATCCGCGAGACGGTTAAGCGGAGTCTCGAACAGATCCGCCGCTACTGGCGCTCGGCGGGCGTGTGGCCAGACCAGACTACCGGAATTAGTCCGTTGAAGACTGAGCCGATGGACCCGGTCTGGGCCGTCGACGGCTCCCACGCCGACGGGCGTGCCCTCGAGGACGCGATCGTCGTCGAGTACGAGGACGGCCCGACGCTGGCCTATCGCGACGATCACGAGCGGGCCCGAATCGAGTACTGTGAGGGGCTAACGCCCGCAGAGTAGGTTTGTCTCCCCCTGCCGGGTGGAGGCTTTTCATCATGAGTACCGGCGAGCGACGCGGCGACGCACCGGCAGAACCGGCGGACCAAACAGATCGTGACATCGAGGAAGAACATCGCAACGCCCAACAGTCCGGAACGATATTCGCCGGACAGCAGTGGCCCGAGAGCCGACGAAAGGAGGAAGGGGGCCGGCGATGACCGGCGCCGAGACGACCTTTGGGGAGGAGAAACAGGCAGATCTCGCCCGCCGCGCTGCCCGTGCGTTCGATTCGACCCCCCTCCGCAAACAGATTCGCAGCGACGTGCGGGACGACCCCCAGTTGGGTCACCTGCTCGACGCTGCCGCACACCTGCGGTGTGCCGTTCACGAGCGCGAACAGGAGACGGGCACGGAGTCAATGCTGTATCGCGAGCTGGAAACCGCCGAGCAAGGCGTGGCCGCCTACGCTAAGGACTCCCGGGTCGGCGAGGTCATCGCGCGGTCGTGTGCGACCGTGATCGAGGAAGGTGATCAGTGGGCCCGCAGCGACTCGCTCGATCAGGAACACATCGACGAGGCCGTCGCCGAGGCCCGCCAGTGGCTCGGCCAGCATACCGACATCGCAGGGCGGTTGGACCTCCTGCATCTGGGTCCAGATCTCCCAAGCGGCGACCGTTCTGCCCAGGTTCGCGTGACCTTCGTCCCGCAACGGTGGCACGACGGTCGTCTTGTCCGAACACAGAAGCGCGAGCATTTCGTCGTCCCGGCAGCGGATGCGACCGACAATAACGGGGATCTGTACGACGACGGCTCGTGCAAAGCCAAACAGCTCTGGGCACACGACAACGCACCCGAGCAGGCCAGAGAGTGGGACGGACCGTTCACCATCACACTCGATTGGGTCTGACGATTCTCCCGCCGCCTGTTTGTTCTCCCAGGGATGGGTGGAGGAAATCTTCCATGGCCACCCACGACTCTGGAGAGGTAACCAACGAACAGATCGAGATCAATCCGGTCGAGTGTGAGTTCTATCGAGACTGTACGAAACCGGCCCAGTACGAGTTCGAGGCACTCGTCTTCAACGCCGGCGTCCAGCAGGTCCGGGCTTGTCTCGGCTGTACCGCAGAGTTCCTCGCGCCTGAGCGGAACCGTCGTGTTGCCGAGGTTCGGAAGCTCGATCCCGCCGAACGGTGGGAAGCCACCGATGAAGCCTGAGCGGACACGCGGCCGGTTCGTCCTGATCGGCTGTGGCGAAGCGAAAGCCGATGAGCCCGTCGAGGCGCGAGAGCTGTATACATCGTCATACTTTGCAGTCAAGCGCCGCTACGCCGAAGCAGCCGTCCAGTGGGCCAGAACAGCAGACAGGCGGGCGAACGCCTGGGCCGTCCTCTCCGCGGAACACGAGATTTTGCCTGCCCGGATGGAGACGGCACCGTACGACACCACCATCGACGACCTCCGCGACGTTTCCGTCGACGGTGAGCCGCAATTCGAGCTGCCATCTGGCGATCCCGTCACGACGGAACTGGATCGGTGGGCCCGCCGTGTTCATTCGGCGATAGCCGACTGGCTTCGCCGGCCGTTCCGCGCTGATCAGGAGGCGTCGCCCTGTCGGGAGTTGATTGTCCTGGCTGGGAGTGACTACGTCGACGCGCTTCGCGAACGCGGAATCTTCGAGGGGCGACCAACAGCGTTGGAAACCGGACGGAAGACACACACTGCACTCCCGCCGAAGGCGACGATTCGCTTCCCCTTCCAGGAGCAGGATTTCGACGGGATGTTCGAGCAGATGGAGTGGTTGAGCAATCGTGCCGAAGAACTGGAAGCCGCCGCCGCACCAGCCCAGACCCGCGAACTCTCCACGTTCGACGCCGGCTACGAGCGTGAGCAACCCCGCTGGCAACTTGATCGAACCAGCGTCGACATCGAAGCGACCGAGCAGGCCGGCCTCGACGCCTTCGAGGATGTTCCCGATCGATACATCGCGACCGAGCAACAGCAGTTGAAAATCGGAGACGCTGAAACAGTCGAAAAGCCCGAATAGCAGACCCAGAACAGGTATTGTTGCGTGTCGATAACGAGTTTGTCTACCCCGTATTGGCTGGAAGGATGGAAACAACAGAGCCAACCACTGACAGCGAACAGAACCGTGGCTTTGATTTCGGGAATCCCGAATCCGACCACGACGTTACGATTGCCTACAATTGGCGATACGTCGACTCGCTCTACGTCACCGAAGACGGAATTAGCTGAATTGAGGCGCTAAATCCCCTTCCTCAAGGAGCAACGCAGGGAGTGAAGCGACCGAGTAGCGCAGTATGGAGGGGATACAGCGCCACACCGTTCTCAAACATGTTTACCGCTCGGTTCACAGGCCCCACCGCTACCGTTATGTCTATCCATGGTCTATACACCGTTGATGGATAGGTTTGAAATCGAAGGTGAGGAAGTCCTCGGCGGGACGGCAAAACCGTCAGGGAACAGCGCCCACGTCATCGTTCCCAAACGCTGGCGCGGAGCCGACGTGAAAGTCGTCCGCGTCTCCGAACCCAACTCAGACGAATAAGATATGCAGTACAACTACAATTATCGACTCAATCCGCCAGAAGCCCTCACCGAGACGCTTCTGCACCATGTCGATACTTGTAGACAACTGTACAACCACGTTCTCTACCTGCTGAACGAGGCAGACGACATTCCCGCCCGCTACGAGGTGCAGGGGCTGCTTCCCGACCTCAAAACGTGGTGGGACGACCTCGGAGACGTTCACTCGAAAGTCCTCCAGATGGTCGTTAAGCGCGTCTACGACAACCTCTCCACGCTCAAAGCACAGAAGGAGAACGGACGCGACGTTGGGATGCTCAAGTGGAAACCACCTCGGGAGTATCGGTCGCTCACCTACAATCAGTCCGGCTTCAAACTCAAGAATACGAGTGGTCGGCCTGTCTTGTGGTTGAGCAAAATCGGTGAAATTCCGATTCACCTTCACCGAGACATCCCGGAGAACGCGACCATCAAACAGGTCACGGTCAAACGAGAACCCACGGGCGAGTGGTATGCCACGTTCGGCATCGACGTGGACGAAGCCACGCCCGAGAAACCTGAGAACCCCGAGAATGTCGTTGGTATCGACATGGGGATTCTCACGTACGCCCACGACACCGATGGGTACGCCATCGAGAGTCCCGACTTCTCCGAGGAACGCGAACGACTCGAACGCGCACAGCGCGACCTTTCACGGAAGGAACACGGCTCTGCGAATTGGGAGAAACAGCGCCGAGTTGTGGCCGAACGACACGCCGACCTGAAGCACAAGCGCCGCGATTTCCTCCACAAGTTGTCGAACCACTACGCCCGCGAGTACGACCTCGTAGCGGTCGAGGACTTGGACGCAAAGGGCTTGGTCGAACTGCCGGGAAACTCGCGGAACCGAGCGGGGGCGGCGTGGGGGACGTTCTTGCGGATGCTCGAATACAAGTGTGACCGGGAGGGAACGCACTTTGTCTCGGTGAATCCAAGAGGGACGACCAAGGAGTGCGCGTCCTGTAGTGTCTCAACGGAGAAGCCGCTGTGGGTGCGCGAACACTCCTGTCCAGCCTGCGGGTTTGAGGCGGACAGGGACGCGAACGCGGCATGGAACATTCTTTCTCGCGGCCTCGAAGACATAGGAGTGGGACACTCCGAATCAACGCCTGTGGAGACTGCGCTCCCTGTAGATACACTCGTAGCTGCAAAGCGCGTCGTGGAAGCAGGAAGCCCTACCCTCAACGAGCGAACGGCGTCAGCCGTGAACGAGTAGGGTAGGGTAGTTCACGCGGAGTCACGATTCAGACAGATATCCTGCAGAGGACGGCAATGACGACGTTCGGTGCTCCTGTGGCAAAGAGTTCGATTCGGTCGAAGAAGGGCGCACTCACCTCAAACGGGTCGAAGCACCCAATGCACCACCGCTTGATGTTCCACGAGCAGTCACGTGGAGAGACGAGCGAACAAAAATACACGACGGGTACGTGGAAGTCATCCCGAACCGCCCCAAAGCCCTCGGGAAAGTCGTTGACGGATCCAGCTATCTCGTCGCCACAGCCCGGGAAAGGTTCCACCCACCCGAACGGTTCCAGTTCAAAGACTGGTGCCCACTCGTCGACGGCCCTCTCACCTGGGGCGACGGGAGTCCACTCTTTAGTTATCGACGCCTCCGACGAGCCCTCGGAGCGATAACTCCGGCGGGAGACTACGAGCCAGCGCGGTACACGATCCACTTTCGGGGGCAACAAGCTCTGTTCATCGAGGGTGCCGGGACCGGCATCGTCGTTGCCCATCTAGAAAACGACGATTTCAATAGTAATCGTTAGAACTTTTTGCCCGGAAACTGTTACAGCTATTAGTGGAGCACCTCGACGCTATCTCTGTCGAAGAGCTGCAAGATGCTCTCGACAGCGTGGACGGAAACAAGCCGACACAACGGCTTCTGGCAGCGATAGCGTACAAGAACGGTGTCACGCAAACCGAGTTAGCTCAGTGGTACGACGTCCAGCGGCGAACCATCTACAGTTGGCTCAAGCGACTCGACACCGACGAGTCGCTTGAGCAGGCCGTTTCTGATGATAAGCGAACCGGAAGGAAGCGAAAGCTTTCAGAAACAGAGCAAGAAGAGTTCGAAGAGACTGTCCACGAACCACCTGAAAAAGTCGGGATCGACGCGCCGGCGTGGACGCCGGCGCTGGTCCAGCAGTATCTCGAGGACGCGTACGATGTCGAATATTCAATCCCGAGTTGCCGGCGGTTGCTGAAAGAAGCGGGATTGAGCTATCAAAAACCCCGCCGAACAGCCGCCGAGGCTGACGAAACCGAGCAGGAAGAGTTCCGCGACGAGTTCAAAAAAAGCGGCGGGAGATGGACGTCACCGTAGTCTGTATCGATCAAACCACGAAATCCGTCCAGGTCGAGCCGCGTGCCGCGTGGTTTCCGCGCGGCACGCGGCCGGCCGTTGAGCTGTCAGGACAACGCGATTGGGCGTGTCTACTGGGTGCGATCACCGAGAGCGGTGATCGCTTTTTCTCCCGGTTCAGGGAGTATGTTACCGCCGAGCACGCAAAGCATTTCATTTTAGCGTTATGTGAAGAGTTCGAAGATGACTTACTCGTCGTTCTGGATGGCGCACCGTATTTCCAGGCGTCGGCCGTCACGGACCTGGCGGCCCGTGACGACCTCGCCTTCGTGACGCTACCCTCGTATTCGACGGAACTTAATCCGGTCGAAGAGTGCTGGCGACAACTCCAGAACGCTCTCAGCAACCGGTTTTTCGATTCACTCGACGAACTAACGACAGCGATCGATACAGCTCTTGACCAACTTTCTCTTCCAGAGGTGAGCAACTATTTCTAATCACTACTATAGACAGTGCCTCGAAATGAGTTATTTATTCTAACTTTCACTGAAATCACCCTCCGCCGACGACTTTTTTCGACGACGGACGGGGGTCTATTGCCCTCCAGAGCGACGGTACGAGCCTGTTATCTGTGGCGAACGACGATTACTTATTTATGTATCGACCGATTTTAGTTGTATAATGTCACAGGCCGATGCGACGAAACTAGCGGCAACAGTAATGGTTGAAAACATCGGGGGAATCTCAGAAACGGAAGTCGAGATACCGCCCGGTGTAACGGTCCTAACTGGCCGAAACGCAACGAATAGAACGTCGTTTCTCCGGGCCATCATGACTGCCGTCGGAAGCAACGACGTGTCACTCAAAGGGGACGCGGACGAGGGCGAGGTCGAACTCACACTCGACGGGGAAACGTATAATCGGACGCTACAGCGGGGGAACGATGCCCTTCAGCTCGACGGCAATCCATTTCTCGACGACTCGACCGTCGCTGATCTCTTCGCCTTCCTACTCGAATCGAACGAAGCTCGCCGGGCCGTGATCCGTGGCGACGACCTCCGTGAACTCCTTATGCGGCCGGTCGATACCGACGAGATACAGGCCGAAATCGACCGTCTCGAACGCGAACGCGACGAAGTCGAAACGAAATTGAACGAGCTGGATTCACTGAAGGGAGAACTCCCGGGCCTCGAAGAACAGAAACAGCAGCTACAGTCGGATATTGAGGCCAAGCGCGAGGACCTCGAGGAGATCGAATCCGAAATCGACTCCATGGACGCGGACGTGGACGAGACCAGAGAAGAGAAGCGGGAACTTGACTCCCGTCTCGAGGACCTCCGCGACCTGCGAGCAGATCTCGAGAGCGTCCGCTCGGACATCGATCTCGAAGAAGAAAGCATCGCATCCCTCCGGAGCGAACGAGCGGAATTACAGGAGCAAAAGGAGGAACTGCCCGACACCCCGATGGGCGACGCCGGGCATATCGAAGACGAGATCTCCCGACTCCGCGAGGAGAAACAGCAGTTGGAGGGCACTGTTCGAAACCTTCAGGACGTCATTCAGTTCAACGAAGAGATGCTCGACGGCGAGCAGTCTGCGGTTGGGGAGACCCTGAAGTCGGACGAGTCGGACGGCGCTGTCACCGATCAGTTACTCGAGGAAGAGGAAATCGTCTGCTGGACCTGTGGCAGCGAGGTTCCCGAGGACCGGATTCAGACGACACTCGACGAACTCCGTGACGTTCGACAGGGGTACATGGCTGACATCCGGGAGATCGAAGACGATCTCGACGAACTGCGGTCGGACAAACGCGAACGCGAGAAACAGCAGCGGCGCGCCGACGAAGTGCAGCGTAAATTAGACGACATCGAGTCCGAAATCGAGGAGCGAGAATCCCGACTGACGGACCTCCGAGATCGGCGTAACGAACTCAGCGACGAGATCGAGACGGTCGAGGCGGAAGTCGAGGAGCTCGAATCCGAGAACTTCGCCGACATTCTCGAACTCCACAAGGAGGCGAATCAGGTGGAGTTCGAACTCGGCCAGCTCGAGTCGGACCTCGACGACGTAACCGACCGGATCGCCGAGATCGAAGACGAACTGACTGACGAGTCCGAGCTACGTGACCGTCGAGAGGCCCTCAAGTCGGAGCTGGAGGAACAGCGAACGCGTATCGACCAGATCGAGCGTCAGGCTGTCGAGGAGTTCAACGACCGTATGGACGACATCCTCGACATGCTAAACTACGAGAACCTCGCGCGTATCTGGATTGAGCGAGTGCAGAAAACCGTCCGCGAAGGGCGCCGTAACGTGGAGAAGACGGTCTTCGAATTGCACGTCGTTCGAACGACTGACTCGGGGGCGACCTACGAGGACACGATCGATCACCTCTCCGAGAGCGAGCGCGAGGTGACGGGACTGACGTTCGCGCTGGCCGGGTATCTCGTCCACGACATCCACGAAACCGTTCCCTTCATGATGCTTGACTCGCTCGAAGCGATCGACTCCGAACGGATCGCGGATCTCGTCTCGTACTTTTCGGAGTATGCGTCGTATCTCGTCGTTGCCCTCCTCCCTGAGGACGCACAGGCTCTCTCCGAGGAATACACACGCGTTACCGACATCTGACTACCGATCACTCAGCAGTTGCCTCTTCTACTGGGGCTCGCTTGACTGACATTCGCAGCGCCCCTCTCGGAGCAACTCGACGATATCGTACTGTGTGTTACAGTCTTCACAGAGGACAGTAACGTCAACGAAGATGCGGAACTCGCCGAGTGCGAGCTGATCCGTGTTCGTGAGTTGTTCGAGACTTTTCTCGGCGACTGATCGTGTCCGCGACTGGAGTCGCTGCAGCGTCTCGATCACGTTTCCGACGCGTTTCGCGCTACTCTCGCGTTCGTATTCCGCACCTCGATATTCCTTGAGATAGGTACGAATCGCCTGATACGTGACGAAATCCCGCTCCAGTCGCTTGATGTCGACACCGTCCTGCTCGAGACGGCGGCGGGCTTCCGTCCGATTCCCACTGCTGACTTCGTCACCGGTCAGCAATCGATATAGGTTGCTCACTTCTCCCTCAACCGTCGACATTCCCGCATCGGCCATCGCTGACTCGAGCAATCGTTCGTTGAACCGATCGGCGAGTGCGCGCAGACTTTCGCGCTGGTCCCCGTCTGCTGTCCAACGTTCCTCGAGCCGCTCACCGAACTGGTCTCCGAGTCCATACACTTCGATCAATCGTGCGACTTTGCTATCGATCCTCTCGTCCGCGCTCTCATCGTCAGTATCCGAAGACATCGTTGCCAAATACTTGAATCTAGAGACGTATTAAGTAGGGGGTTGTTCTATCCCAGTCTCACATCGAGTAGAATAACATAACTATGCCCATTATCTTGATCTGGTGGTTACCAATCCGGTTCGTTGGCACCGTCTAGATAACCTCCGCAGAAATTTGACTATATAGCGCCTGATGGGGCCGCTGACGGTTGTAATATCAACGGAATGCCTGCACCATTTCTATTGGCCTGACGATTGTCCACCCTACTCGTATGAAAGCGGTCGGTCCGCACTTTGAGTGGCTGAAACCACTGTTCGGTTTGTCCTGTTTTAAGTATTTAAATTCGGCGTGAGTTCCTCAGATCTGAGTGATGGGAATACAGATGAATAGAGTTTGCCCATCAACCGTTTGGATTGAGTTTCACTCGCTGTTCGACGCAGTTAACAGCAAGTCCATTGCTGACGACTTCGAAATCGAGACATACTCCACGAAACATGATTTTGAGAATGACCTCAAAGTCGCCATTTTGAAGCAGTCATCCCATCCGATTCGCTTGCCGAACTCGCTGAGAAAACCATTATCAACGACAAGTTAGCATATCTGGCTGGCTCGACCTTCTCTAGGTTGACGAACGACCGCGTCTATCGCGCGGTTGTTCATCTCTTCTTTGAGTTGCTTCATTCACCCAGTTCTACCACCAACATGGGTTCCGACGCAAGCACCTAGAATGGTTCGGTCGCGCTGTCATAGCGACTGATGTAGCTACTCCCACTCTCACCAGATCGGTTGCTGTCCCAAGCGAACGCCATGACACCGAGATTCTGCATGTGATTGAACCTGATAAGAAAGGCTCCATCTTGTACACCTGATTACTTGCTATCCCCTACTAAAATAGGAGCTGGTGTTTTCTGTTAGTGAATGTTGAATCCATTTCTCGTAGAATTAATCTCGATACTTTATGTTTAGTTCTATACTGGTAGATGCATCAATTATCTTCTCTCCAAACCTCTTCTGTAAGTATTCTGGCTTCCGCCCTTTTGCTGGTACAGAGACGCTGATTGCGCCAAGTGTTGATTTTCCCTCGACGCCTGATGCGATAGACATTACTCCTCGGAGAGACTCCTCATTGCTGATAGCGAATCCTTGATTTCGCACTTGTTCTAGTTCCTCCTGTAATACGTCGATGCTCCCGATCGTCTTTTCTGTTTTTGTAGGTAACTCGGATTCGAAGAGTGTTTGCACCTCTCCTGTTGGAAGCATTGCAAGTATTGCCTTTCCAGCTGCAGTTTGATGAAGGGGAACACGACTCCCGAGAGGAACGAAATTCCTCATTTCATAATTATCATTCCTAATATGGGTATAGATTCCATCTTTCCGGTGCTTTATTGCGAATGACACAAGCTCGTCCACTTCTTCGACGAGATCTCCTAATTCCGGTTGGGCAAGTCGGCAAAGTGTACAATTATCCCGAACATATCCACCGTGCGTAAGAAGGCCAAAGTCTAACCGGTATTTTCCGGAATTATTGTTCACATAACCATAATCCTCCATCGTGGATAAATGCTTGTGAACCGCACCTTTTGACAGTTCTAACCCGTTCGCGATCTCGGTAACACCAGCTTCTCCTTCATTTTGGAGATATTCGATAATAGAAAACAGTGTTCTATCTGAACCGACGCCTGTTTTTGTGTTATCTTCTATCATGCTTAGATGTATCACTGTTTTCGTGGGTCATAAATGTTCACCATTAGAGAATGGTGAGTGTCAACTTTAGGCTAAAGGTGGCGGTCGACCAAAGGTACGTTAGTCACTTAACAATGCTCAGCTGTATAGAGGAGGAAACCCGCCAGCAGCAAATTTTTGTATGCAGACACTGTCAAACAGTGGGTTGGTGTCGTTTCCATACTATGCCAGCTTTTGGTTCTGGAAAACGAGTCATTCGTGGACTATTATCTGAGGGATTTGCCAGTGGTTCCATCGGTGTAAGAACCTGTTCGAGTCCGACTGCTATACTAACAGCCAGAAGTCTCCACACAGCGTCTTGGTAGAATACCGCCTCAACTCTTCTAAACGCGGCTTCTCTGAGTGAATATCCGTTACTTCTGGCCACCAGGATAGTATCGTCAGGAATGGCCACCGACGAGACGAAAACGACGATGACGGTTAGATGCTGTACATCTGGGTGGCAATCGATTGTACTACACTCAAGATGCTTTACGTCGATGTTTTGCCGGCTGATCCAGCTGACGCAGTTCTTCTCACAAAGAAGAACTCAATGTCGCCGCAATCGGCCTGCACCAGCGGGCGACTGCGGCCCACTGGCACAACTGGTCATAGAGGTGGTACCCTACAACAGTGAGCGTGAACTCTCCGGAAGTCGCTTCTTCATCGAAGCCTGGTTTTAGCCTGTTCAAATACCGAACGGCCGTTCTGGCTCAACTTCTAGACGGAATACCGTCGACTCACCGGATCATAGCTACAAACCTTTGCCGCTCTAGATCCATCCGAGAGGTTGTCATTACAAGAAGTCAAATCCGTCCTGAGCTGGCCGAGTGTCAATTACTGCGATTAGGTGGTCTGAAAATGGAAAGAAACGCTTGCTGAGACACACAGGGCAACTTGTCGACAGCGCCGCTGTCGCGGATTTCGAATGACGAAAGCCAGATCGAAATTGATTGCAAGAAAGGTGGGTGTATACGGTGATCAGTACGGGGTAAAAACTGCTGTTGGAGGTTACTGTGGTCAGTCGCCACGGAATCGGCCCCGCGGTGGCGTCTCTCCATCGAAGAACCCGTCAATTTTGGGGGAGATAACCAAAATCATATAACCGATATCGCACAAGTTAGCAGTACAATGGACAGTCGGGACTGTAAGACTCAGGAGGTCAATGACGATCAAGGTGATACACAATATGGGCCATGGATTTCGCGATATAGATTGCTACAAGCTTGGGAGAACATTAGTCGGGACTGGAAAGCTGTTCTCTTTGGAATCTCACTACTCCTACTCGTAATAATTGGCGTTTCCATACCGTGGTGAGTTATCTATGAGGCGACTTAGATTGATTCTTCCTGGTCTAACAATTCTTATCCTGATCGGGATATTCGCCCGGTTAATCTCCGTAACTGTCCCTCTGATGAACCATCTTATACTAGCTATTTTAATTGGGCTTTTTATTGGTAACTTGTATGAGATTCCTGAATGGGCTGAGTCTGGTATTGCAACACATAAATTATGGCTTGAGGCAGGAATCGTAGTAATGGGAGCAAGTGTTGCACTTGACCAAGTAATAGCTGCCGGACCGACGATACTGGCCCTTGTAGTCACTACGGTTATTGTAATAATCCTCCTCGTTGAAACGCTCTCCATTGGTCTATTCGATATTCAGACGAAAGTCCCCTCACTACTCGCTGCTGGATCGAGTATCTGTGGCGTGTCTGCAATTGTAGCAGTAGCTGGTGGAATTAAAGCCAACGAGCGCGAGATTGCCTACGCGGCAGCAACCATTTTGTTATTCGATACTATAACTATAATTTCATATCCAATTCTCGGCCAAGTAATGGGACTATCTGATACCGTGTTCGGGGTATGGGCTGGTCTCACGATGTTCAGCACTGGTCCAGTGACCGCGGCTGGTTTTACATTTTCTGAACGTGCTGGCGAATGGGCTGTAATTGTAAAGCTCACCCGGAACGCCTTAATCGGTGTTGTTGCCATTGCCTACTCCCTTTTCTACACACGTCGGGGCGAAAACGCGATGGAATCCTCAACGAACCAGTGGCAATATCTCTGGCAATCTTTCCCAAAGTTTGTATTGGGATTTTTATTTGTAATGTTTGTAGCCAATATCGGAATTCTGAATCAACAACAGGTCACTACCCTCGAAAATGCTTCTAATTGGCTATTCTTATTTGCGTTTGCTGGACTAGGCTTTGAGATTCAGTTCAGCGAGATTCGTTCTACAGGTTTAAAACCAATCTTTGTTGTTCTTACCACTCTAATATCTACGAGTGTAGTCTTACTGTTGATCCTCAGAGTATTATTTTAGGTTGCAAACCTAGGGTTGAAATATATCG
This sequence comes from Halorientalis marina, assembly GCF_023028345.1. Lineage (GTDB taxonomy): Archaea > Halobacteriota > Halobacteria > Halobacteriales > Haloarculaceae > Halorientalis > Halorientalis marina. Next base: position 552,730 of record NZ_CP095490.1, read on the forward strand.
CGATGATGTGGCGATCTCTAATAACTTATGAAGAAGTGATTGCTACGCCCTCCATGGATTCAATAGGCGCACAGTATCATTCTGATCGCTTTGGTGCTACTTTACTATACGCTATTCAGTGTAGATTCATTTGGTAACGGATGGCAGAGGGTGTCATAGAACGGTTACCACACCAAGAAGCAGGGTGAACGCTGAGGTGGTATGAGTTCAGCGACCCTGTAAGATGATCCTTCGGTAGAGACGTTGTTCAATGTCGCGGAGACCGAGATGCTAGCGTTGTTTGAACATCTCTCCCTCGAGTTTCTCGGAGAGTTCGACGTGTCCGCCCCGGCGGAGACGGGGCGAACACGAGAGCATGAACCACCAGAGCTGATGCGTAGGTTCCTCCACTGCTACTGCCACGACATCTACGGCATCCGTCCCGTTGAACGAGAGCTCCGGAACACGGTCGTCTGGCTGGGCTCTGGCTTTGATTCACCGCCGTCCAGAGACGCGGTCGATCGCTTTCTCACCGACCTCGAACACGTCGTTGACGATGTTTTCACCCGGCTCGTCGAGCAGGCCGCCCGCTGCGGCCTGCTCGACTTGACCTACTGCATCGATTCAACCGACGTGAGAGCGATGCCCGCCGACCAAGACGCCTCGAAGTGCTACGATCCAACCGCCGACGAGTACTACCACGAATACGGCTGTACGATCGTCTCGACCGGATCAAAGATCCCGATAGCAGCAGAGTTCACAGAGAGTTAGCAAGCGCCAGAGGAGACGGCGATGCGCGTCACGCGTGACGCGCTCGCCGTCGCCCAGCCGATCTGGATGGTCGGTGACAGCGCCTACGACACGCTCGACTGGCACGACCACCTGTTGGCCGCAGGGGTCGTGCCAGTCGCTCCCTACAACGCGCGAAACACCGACGATCCGCTGGATATCGAGTACAGGATCGAAGATCGCATCGAGAAACACAGCGAGGACGTTCAGCTGAAGCAATCCACGTTGGATGAGACGTACAACCGCCGTACTGGCGTCGAACGAACCAATGAATCAGTGAAAGACTGCGGCCTCGGGCGTGCGTTCGCCCGAGGCCGCATCCACGCACGAGCACAAGTGTTCCTTGCGCTGTGCCGTCGGCTCGTCGTCGCAATCACCAACTACGAACGTGGAGACAATCCGGGAAGTACCGTGATCGCGGTGTGAGAACTCTTCTATGACACCCTCGACGGATGGTACAAAACTTTCTGTGTGTTTCTGGTAGAGTAAGAGAACGTATGGTTCATGGGAATTTTTATATCTTGAGTCCGACTATGTCAGATGGCGCAGCAAGATAACAATTATCAAACAAGGCTGCAGAACGGTAAATCTATCAGAACAACCGATGGAATTTGAGGACACATTCACAATCGAGGACGTATCGTCAGAGGAGGTCTGGCTTGCGCTGTCGGACCCGATCCTCATCAAGCAGTCGTTGCCGGGTTGTCAGTTCCTGACCCGGATCGACGACCCCGACGACGTAGACTTCGACGCGCTCCAGGAAGCCGAACCGGAGGAGGACCCGGTGACCCTGCCGGAGGCCGAACCGGAGGACATCTCGGAGCGAGCGTTCGTCGAGGGCGGCCACTACGCGGCGCTGATGCAGATCAGCGTCGGGAGCGTGAAGCCGAGTTTCCGGACGGTCGTCACCATCGATGAGCGGGAGTTCCCGGAGATGAACGCCGCGGGCGAGGGGAGCGCGAGCGACTCCTCGTTCGAGATGTCCTCGGGGATGACCCTCGTCGAGACCGACGAGGGCGTCGATATCGAGTGGCAGGCCGAGGCCGACGTGTTCGGCAAGGTCGCGCAGATGGGACAGCGCGTCATCAGTCCGGTCGCCAACCGCGTCGTCAGCCGGTTCTTCGGCAGCGTCGAGGACCGGCTGACCGACGTCGCAGACGAAGAATCCAGCGGATTGCGAGACCGCGTTCGAAACCTGCTGTAACACACCAGCTGCAGTCACGAACTGTACAAGATAATGACAAACACCGAATGAATATGGCAGAACACGACATCACACTCACGGTAAACGGGACGGAACACGAACTGACGGTCGAATCACGGGCCCTGCTGGTCCACGCGTTGCGGGACCAGCTCGGCTATACGGGCCTCAACGTCGGCTGTGAAAGCACCATGTGCGGGGCCTGCACGGTCCACCTCGACGGGGACGCCGTCAAGTCCTGCACGGTCCTGGCGGCACAGGCCGACGGCGCCGAGGTCACGACGGTCGAGGGACTCTCCGACGACGGCGAGTTCCACCCCATCCAGGAGGGGTTCCAGGAGGAACACGGCCTGCAGTGTGGCTACTGCACGCCGGGCATGATGATGACCGCCACGCAACTGCTCGAAGAGAACCCCGACCCCGACGACGAGGAGATACGCGAGGCCCTGGAGGGGAACCTCTGTCGCTGTACCGGCTACCAGAACATCGTCAAGGCGGTCGAGAACGCCGCCGAGAAGATGGGCGGGACCGCCGCACGGGGGGACGACTGACATGAGCATCGAATCCGTCGACCCCGACGACGTGGACGCGGCGGACATCCTCGGCTCGGCCATCGAACGCCGCGAGGACCCCGCGTTGCTGACCGGCGACGCCGAGTACACCGACGACATCCAGCTCCCGCAGATGACCCACATGGCGGTCAAGCGGAGCCAGCACGCCCACGCGAAGATCGAGGGCGTCGACACGAGCGCCGTCGAGGAGATGGACGACGTGGTCGCGGTCTTCACCGCCGAGGACATCGACGTGCCCGGCAGCCTCCCGACGGGTTGGCTGCTGGAGTCGCTCAAGCAACCCCCACACCCGATCCTCGCCGAGGACCGGGTCCGGTACCAGGGCGACGCCATCGCGGTCGTCCTCGCCGAGGAGCGGTACGCCGCCCACGACGCCGTCGACGCGATCGACGTGGACTACGAGCGTCTCGAAGCCGTGACCAGTCCGAGTGAGGCGCTGAACGGCGCGCCCGACCTCCACGAGGACGCGCCGGACAACACCGCCTTCGAGTGGGAGATCGGCGACGAGGAGAAGACCGAGGCGGCCTTCGCGGACGCCGACCACACGGCGAGCGTCGACCTGGAGAACCAGTTACTGATCCCCAACGCGATGGAGCCCCGCGGCGCGGTCGCGGACTACAACCCCTCCACGGAGGAACTGGAGGTGGCAATGACCTCCCAGAACCCCCACCTCCACCGCCTGCTCATGTCGGGCGTCATCGACCACCCCGAACACAAACTCAGCGTCCGCGCGCCCGACGTGGGCGGCGGCTTCGGGAGCAAGATCCACCACTACGCCGACGAGGCGCTGGCCGCCTGGGCCGCCAAACAGGTCGAACGCCCGGTCAAATGGGTGGCCACCCGTACCGAGACCTACCTCACGGACGCGCCCGGCCGCGGCCACGAGACCCACGGCGAGATCGCCATGGACGACGACGGCAACATCGTCGGCCTGCGGGTCGACACCGAGGCCAACCTCGGGGCGTACCTCTCGACGTTCGCGCCGTCGGTCCCGACCTACCTCTACGGGACGCTCCTGTCGGGCCAGTACGACATCCCGGCCATCCACGCGGAAGTGACGGGGGCGTTCACGAACGTCCCGCCCGTGGACGCCTACCGCGGCGCCGGCCGCCCCGAGGCCTCCTACCTCGTCGAGCGGCTGATCCACCTCGGCGCGAAGGAGATGGACATGGACCCCGCCGAGTTCCGGCGGCAGAACTTCGTCCCCGACGACGCCTTCCCCTACGAGACGCAGGTCGCGGTCGTCTACGACTCCGGCGAGTACGAGAAGACGCTGGACCGCGCCCTTGAGATGCTCGACTACGAGGACTTCCGCGCGCGCCAGGAGCAGGCCCGCGAGGAGGGCAAGTACCTCGGCGTCGGCTTCTCGGCGTACATCGAGGCCTGTGGCCTCGCGCCCTCCGAGTTGGCGGGACAACTCGGCGCCCAAGCCGGGCTGTGGGAGTCCTCGCTGGTTCGCTTCCAGCCCTCGGGGACCGTCACGGCCTACTGTGGCACGTCGGGCCACGGGCAGGGACACGACACCACCTACGCCCAGATCGTCGCCAACGAACTCGGCATCGACTACGAGGACGTGGACGTGGTCGAGGGCGACACCGACGAGATTCCACAGGGGATGGGCACCTACGGCTCCCGGTCGGCGGCGGTCGGCGGGAGTTCGCTCGTCAAGAGCTCCCAGAAGGTCGTCGAGAAGGCGAAATCCATCGCGGCCCACCAGCTCGAAGCGAGCGAGGACGACATCGAGTTCGAGAACGGCGAGTTCCGGGTGGCCGGCGCGCCCGACCGCTCGATGCACATCAAGGAGGTCGCGGAGGCGGCCTACCTCGCCCACGACATGCCCGACGAGGTGGAGCCGGGACTGGAAGCCACGAGCTTCTACGACCCCGACAACTTCGTGTTCCCGTTCGGGATGCACGCGGCCGTCGTCGAGGTCGACCCCGACACCGGCGAGATCGAGTTCGAGCAGTACGTCGCGGTCGACGACGTGGGCAACCAGATCAACCCGAAGATCGTCGAGGGCCAGATTCACGGCGGCGTCGCCCAGGGGATCGGCCAGGCCCTCTACGAGGCCGCCGAGTTCGACGACAACGGCCAGCTACTCACGGGGTCGATGCAGGACTACGCGGTGCCGAAAGCCGAACACATCCCGGAGATGGACACCGACTCGACGGTGACGCCGTCGCCGCACAACCCACTCGGGGTCAAGGGCGTCGGCGAGGCCGGGACCATCGCCGCGCCACAGGCCGTGGTCAACGCGGTCTGTGACGCCCTGGAGCCGTTCGACGTGGACCACATCGACATGCCGCTGAAAGACGAGAAAGTCTGGCGGGCCATCCACGAGAACGGGGGTGGTGACTGATGTACCCCGGCGAGTTCGACTACCTGCGTGCCGAGAGCGTCGAGCACGCGCTCGACCTGCTCGACGAACACCCCGACGCCGAACTGCTGGCGGGCGGACACAGCCTGCTCCCGACGATGAAAAGCGGGCTGGCGGACCCGGACACCGTGGTCGACATCGGCCACATCGAGTCGATGCAGGGCATCGAACACGACGGCGACACGACCAGCATCGGCGCGCTGACGACCTACGCCGAGATCGACGACACCGATGAGCTGTGGGACGGCGCGACGGCACTGGCCGAAGCCGCGAGCGAGATCGGCGACACGCAGGTCCGCAACCGCGGGACCATCGGCGGGAACCTCGCTCACTCCGACCCGGCCTCGGACCTGCCGGGCGCGGCCATCGCGAGCGACCTGACGCTCGTCGCCGAGGGTCGCGACGGGGAGCGTCGCATCGACGCCGACGACTTCTTCGTCGCGATGTACATGACTGACCTCGCGGAGGACGAACTCCTCACGCGGGTCGAGGTGCCACGCGTCGACGGCGACGCCGGCGGCGCCTACGTCAAGAAGCCGAGCCCGTCCTCGGGCTACGCACTGGTGGGCGTCGCGGCTCGCCTCCAGCTCGACGGCGGCACGGTCGCGGACGCCCGCGTCGGCGCCAACGGCGCGATGGACCACGGCGTCCGCCTCGACCCAGTCGAAGATGCCCTCGAAGGCGAGACGCTGGACGAGGACGCCATCGCGGCGGCGGCCGAACACGCGACGGCGGACCTCGACGAGTCGATGATGATGGACGACATCCAGGCGTCGGCGGAGTACCGCGCCCACCTGCTCGAAGTCTACACCGAGCGGGCGCTGGCACGGGCCGCGGAGCGCGCCGGGGCGACCGTCCCGGCGTGACCCGGCACGCCCGATCCGGCGGGGACGACCGCCCGCGGCCGTCGGCCGCTCGAC